>CADAJF010000018.1 GCA_902788175.1 uncultured Bacteroidia bacterium | reverse complement strand
CATAGAAAAAGGTAGTTCAATTTTTGAAAGAAAAACCTTATCTTTGCCTTCGCCGGTCTAACTTGCCCTGCCAATAACGCCGACCTGTGCGCAAATAACGCCATTTTTGAGCACTGACAGGCTAAAAACGCCGGTCCGTGCGCAAATAACGCCAATTTTGAGCACCAACTGGCCAAAAACGCCGGTCCGTGCGCAAAAAACGCCAGTTTTGAGCACCGACTGGCCAAAAACGCCGGCCCGTGCGCAAATAACGCCACTTTTGAGCACCAACTGGCCAAAAATGCTGGCCCGTGCGCAAATAACGCCACTTTTGAGCACCGACAGGCCAATAATGCCGGCCCGTGCACAAATGACGCCATTTTTGAGCACCAACTGGCTAAAAACGCCAACCTGTGCGCAAATGACGCCAATTTTGAGCACCGACTGGCCAAAAACGTCGGCCCGTGCGCAAATGACGTCACTTTTGAGCACCAACTGGCCAAAAACGCCGGCCCGTGCGCAAATAACGCCAGTTTTGAGCACCAAATGGCCAAAAACGTTGGTCCGTGCGCAAATAACGCCAGTTTTGAGCACCAACTGGCAAAAAACGCCAGCCCGTGCGCAAATAACGCCACATTTGAGCACCAACTGGCCAAAAATGCTGGCCCGTGCGCAAATAACGCCACTTTTGAGCACTGACAGGCTAAAAACGCTGGCCCGTGCGCAAATGACGCCAGTTTTGAGCACCAACTGGCCAAAAACACCGGTCCGTGCGCAATCTTTTGAGCACCAGACCATACGGATAAGAATATTAGAACCATGAAGAAGCTATTTCTCTTAACTCTGATGCTGGCTTTGGGGATGCCGGCCACTGCCCAGGTTTTCCCTGTAACCACTGCCCAGGTTTTCCCTGTAATTCCTGCACCCGTTCAGGTGCAGGAGGCTGCCGGGGTGCCCAATACCTCCAAGGAGCTTTCCCGTAAGGTGGGGAAGGCGGCCTTTGCCAAAAAGACCGCACAACTTCCGGCGTGGGCCCGGGAAGAGGCCTATCTTTTGACGGTAACGCCCAAGGGCTACCGCGTAGAGGCCAACACGGAAACGGGCTACGCAAGGGCCCTGCAAACGCTTGCCCAGGTGGACCGCTGCTGCACCGTCTATGATTACCCGCGTTTCCCCTACCGCGGCTTCATGCTGGACATTTCCCGCCATCACCGGGACAAAGACTTCATCATCAAGCAGATGGAAGCGCTTGCCAGCGTCAAGATCAACCAGCTGCACCTGCACCTGACGGACGATGCCGGCTGGCGCCTGGAGATTGAGCGCTATCCCTTGCTCACCAGGCAAGCGGCCTGGCGTGTGGGAGAGCAGTGGAAGGACTGGGTATCAGGCGGTTACAAGTATGCCATTGAAGGCACGTCAGAGGCCTCCGGCGGTTATCTCACCAAGGCCGATGTCCGCGAAATCCTTGCCGCAGGAAAACGCCTGCACATGACGGTGATCCCGGAGATTGAGATGCCGGGGCACAGCGGGGAGGTGATATCGGCCTATCCTGCGCTGGGATGCAAGGAAGGGTCGGAGGAGTTCTGCCCGGGCAAGGAAGCCACCTTCAACTTCCTGGAAGGCGTACTGGAAGAGGTGATGGAACTTTTCCCCTCGGAGTTTATCCATATCGGCGGGGACGAAGCTTCCAAAAAGGACTGGGCCGGCTGCCCGGATTGTCAGGCGCGCATGCAGGCCGAAGGTCTCGCCTCCGTAGAGGAGCTGCAAAGCTACCTGGTTAAACGCATTGAGCGCTACCTCAACGCCCACGGCCGGAAACTGCTGGGCTGGGACGAAATCCTGGAAGGCGGCCTTTCCCCCAATGCCACCGTCATGAGCTGGCGGGGTACGGAAGGCGGCATCCAGGCCATGCAGGAAGGCCACGAGGCCATCATGACCCCCGGAGACTACTGCTATATCAACAACGCGCAGGATGCGCCGCTGTATGAGCCCCTGGGCCAGGGCGGTTTCCTGTCCCTGGACAACGTTTACGGCTATGACCCCCTCAAGGGTGTTCCGCAGGAGCTGAGCCACCTGCTGCTGGGCGTCCAGGCCAATCTCTGGCAGGAGCACGTTCCCACGCCGGAGCATACGGAATATATGATGTACCCGCGCGTAGCCGCCATCGCAGAGCGCGGCTGGTCCCCTGAAGCCCGGGCCGATTTCCGCGAAAGGGTTACCCGCTGGAACGATCAGCTGGGAGCCTCCGGCTACCACGTCTTTGACCTGCACAAGGAGCGCGGAGAGCGCGATGCCTACAAAAACGGCTACAAGCACCTGGCAGTGGGCAAGAAAGTCACATACAACACCCCCTGGCACCGCAGATATCCTGCAGCGCAGGAGGCTACCCTGACAGACGGCCTGGGAGGCGGCTGGTCTTACAAGGATGACCGCTGGCAGGGCTTCCTGTCAGACATAGACGTAACGCTGGACCTTGGCTGCGTAGAGGAGCTGCACTATGTGGGCGCCACGTTCATGTGCGTCCCGGGACCCGGCATCTTCCTCCCCAAGGAAGTGCAGGTCTGGACCTCCCTGGACGGCATTTCCTACACCCTCGCCGGCCACTCCGCCTGCGAGATGAAGGAGCCGGTGATCTCCTACATCCTCTTTGGCACGCCCGTAGAGGCCAAGGCACGTTATATACGCTTTCAGGCCAAGCGCAGCCGCGAATGGCTTTTCATCGACGAAATTGTAGTGAAATAAATTTGGGAAATTCAATTATATCGCGTATATTTGCATTCCTTTTGAGGGCATAGCTCAGTTGGTTTAGAGCGCTTGCTTGACAGGCAAGAGGTCCGCAGTTCAAATCTGCGTGTCCTCACAAAAGAAAAAGGCGGAATCACTTCCGTCTTTTTGCATTTTCAGGGCTTCCCTATTTCACCAGCCTTTCCTTGGCGTAATCCATTGTGACGTGGAAAACTTTCTTGCGGGAAGAGGGGGCCTCGAACATGGCATCTGAGAAAATGCGTTCGCAGATGGAGCGGAGGCCGCGTGCGCCCAGTTTGTTCTGCACGGAGGTATCCACAATCAGGTCCAGGACCTCCGGATCTATTTCCAAGCGGATGCCGTCCAGCTCGAAAAGTTTCTCGTACTGGCGCAGAATGGCATTTTTGGGCTCTGTGAGGATGCGCTTGAGGGAGTCCCGGTCCAGCTGGTCAAGGTAGGTGATGACCGGCAGGCGCCCTACAATCTCCGGAATAAGGCCATAGGCCCTGAGGTCCATGGCATCTACGTATTCCAGCAGGTGGTCCTTCTGGATGCGCTGCTTCTCCTCTGCGCCAAAGCCGATGATCTGCGTATTCTTTCGCAGGGCGATGTGCCGCTCGATACCTTCGAAGGCACCGCCGCAGATAAAGAGGATGTTCTGCGTGTTGATGTGGATGAACTCCTGCTCCGGATGCTTCCGGCCGCCTTTGGGAGGAACATTGACGATGCTGCCTTCCAGCAGCTTGAGCATGGCCTGCTGCACCCCTTCGCCGGAAACGTCGCGCGTGATGGAAGGGTTGTCGCTCTTTCTGGCAATCTTGTCTATCTCGTCGATAAAGACTATGCCCCGCTCTGCCTTGGCCTGGTCAAAATCGGCTTCCTGGAGAAGGCGGGTAAGGATGCTTTCCACGTCCTCGCCTACGTAGCCGGCCTCCGTGAGTACGGTGGCGTCCACAATGGTGAAAGGTACGTCCAGCATGCGCGCGATAGTGCGGGCCAGCAAGGTTTTACCCGTACCGGTAGGCCCCACCAGCAGGATGTTGGACTTCTCCAGCTCCACGCCATCTTCCGGATGGCTTTCCAGATTGTGGCTCAGGCGTTTATAGTGATTGTAAACCGCTACGGCCAGCACTTTCTTGGCGCGGTCCTGGCCAATCACGTACTGGTCCAGATGGGCCTTGATTTCCTGCGGCTTGGGCGCTTTCCCCAGCTTGGGCGCCGGCTTGGAGGCTTTACTCCCCTCCTCCAGCTCCTCTACATACTGGGCGGCCAGGCGGGCACAGTCCGAGCAGATATAGCCTTCCAGTCCCTGCAGGAGGAAGGGAACCTCCGCCTGGGACCGGCCGCAGAAAAGGCAGCGGCTTCCGTTATGGCTTTTGCGGGTCATCAGCGGGCTTTTTTGCGCAGAATCTCGTCCACCATGCCGTAAGCGAGGGCTTCCTCTGCGGTCATCCAATAGTCACGCTCACCGTCGGCGGCCACTTTTTCGAAGGGCTGTCCGCTGTGCTGGGCGATGATATTGAAAAGCTCCGTGCGGGTTTTCTCGATTTCGCGGGCAGCGATAAGAATCTCCGTGGCCTGGCCCCGGGCACCGCCCAGCGGCTGATGGATCAGCACGCGGGAATGCGGCAGGACGGAACGTTTCCCCTTTTCACCGGCGCAAAGCAGTACGGAGCCCATGCTGGCGGCCATGCCGGTGCAAACGGTGGCCACATCCGGCTGGACCAGCTGCATGGTGTCGTAAATACCCAGGCCGCTGTGTACCTGCCCGCCGGGGGTGTTCAGATAGAGGGTGATGTCTGCATTAGGGTCCTGCGAAGCCAGGAACAGGAGCTGGGCCTGGATGATATTGGCTACATCGTCATCGATGGGAACGCCCAGGAAGATGATGCGGTCCATCATCAGGCGGCTGAAAACGTCCATCTGGGCCACGTTGAGCTTGCGCTCCTCCGTAATGGTGGGATTGATGTACCCGTCGTAAACAGACTGGTAACGAGAAAGGGTCATCGAACTGATGCCCCTTCCCTTCATTGCAAATTTATCAAATTCGTTCATAGGACTCTACTTCAGTTCCTGGAACTTCTCCTGGGAGATTTTCTTGGTCTGGACGGTGACTTCCTCGCGGACGCGGGCGATAGCCTTGTTGTCCTCGCACTGCTCTTCCAGGCGACGGAGCTGGTTCTGGTCCTGCAGGAGATTCTCTGCGGAGGACTTGATGATGTTCTCCGGTACGCCGCCCATGCCGTACATGGCGTACTGGTAAGCTACGTAAGATTCGGCGGCGGCCTGAAGGTCCTCGCGGGTAACCTTAAGGTCAAACTGCTGCATGATGCGGCCGCGGATCATCTGCCACTTCATGTCCTCCAGGAAGGCGGGGAATTCCTTTTCCACCTGCTCCGGGGTGAACTTGCCCTCGTTGACATAGATGAGCCAGCGCTTGAGGAAGGCTTCCGGAAGCTCCAGACCGGCCTTCTGCATGTAGAATTTGCGGACATCTGCCCCAAAACGGTAGTTGGCCTGCTGCTCATGGGAGCCCTTGATGCGCTCCGTGATCTTTTCCTCGAACTGCTCGGGCGTGGTGACAACATCCTTACCGAAAATCTTGTCGTAGGTTTCCTGGCTCTCCTTGGCGGGAACGAAGGTTTTGACGTTCACGACGGTGAAGGTAAACAGCGGATCCAGGCCTGCGAGCTGCTCCTTGTCCACCTTCAGCATGGCGGCGCGGTCAGTTTCGTTCTCGAAGGCAGCGTTCACATCCAGCTGGAACTTGTCCCCGGCCTTCTTGCCGATAAAAGCACCGCGGGCTTCCTCCGCCACGTTGGGGATGGAAATGTACACGCCTTCGGCTTTATGGCTGTCGTTGGAGATATCGGCCACGATATAGTCCTGTGCGCCGGCCTTCTTGCCCTCTTCCAGGGAGCCGTACTGCTGGAGCAGCTGCTCACGGCTGGCCTTTTTCTCCGGGGCGGTGATGTTGATCTCATAGTAAGGGATCTTGTCCGTCTTTTCCACCTGGAACTTCAGTTCCGGCGTTTGGGCGATGTCAAACTTGAAGGTGAAATCCTCTCCGGCTTTCCAGGAGAGCTGGGGCTGGTCCTCGCTGGGGAGGGGTTCTCCCACCACGCGGATGCCTTCCGTGCGGATGAATTCGTTGAGCTGATCCGACACCAGGCCGTTCACGCTCTCGTAGAGGGCCTGGTCTCCGTACATGCGCTGTATAAGACCCATCGGGGCCATTCCGCGGCGGAAACCTTTGACGTCCGCCTTGCGCTTATACTCGTTGAGGCGCTTGCGGAGGGATTCAGCGTAGTCTGCTGCTGCAATCTCGATGCTTACCTGGTAGTTCAGGGCATCGGCTTGGGTTTTACTTACGTTCATGAACTATTGTGTTATTGTTATATCCGTAAAAGGGGCGCAAATTTAGTAAAAATAAACAGAAGTATCAACCTTTGCGCTTGGGATACGCCACACGGCCGTGGTAAATCTGCTGCAAATAGGTTTTGAGCGTACTTTTCATGAGGGTGAGCTCATGGATGGTGATGTCTGCCTCTTCCAGCTGGCCGGCCTTCTCCTTGCCCGCCACGATGTTTTCCACAAAACGGTCGTAGGCCTCCGGGGTAAACTCCTTGAGCGTGCGGGAAGCTGCCTCGATAGAGTCGCAGACCATCAGGATCACCTGCTCCTTGGTAGTGGGTTTTTGCCCGTGATAATAGAAGGCCGACACCTCAGAAGGGTCTCCACCCTCGTTGAGGTATTTATTCAGGAAATAGGCCGCGCTGGTGGTGCCGTGGTGCGTGTTGATAAACTCTTTCAAAACTTCCGGCAGGCGGTTTTCCTGAGCTATGGCCAGGCCGTCTTCCACATGACGGATAATGTCCGCAGCGCTTTCCAGGGCCGATTTCCCTTCATGGTACTTGGCTGCGCCGGGGGTAGAGGACTCGTTTTCGATAAAGCAGAGCGGGTTGCGCATCTTGCCAAGGTCGTGGTAAAGGGCGGCGGCACGCAGCAAGGGCACATCGGCCCCTGTTGCACGGCCCACGGCATCTACCAGGTTCATTACCTGCAGGCAATGCTGAAAGGTACCTGGCGCCTTGGCCGACAGTTCCTGCAGCAGCGGGTTGCTGGTATCCGACAGTTCGATGAGCCGGGTGACGGATACCAGATTGAACATCTTCTCAAAGAGGTAGATGAGCGGATGGAGGGCCACTGTAGCCATGGCGCCCACGAAGATAAGGGCAAGGTCCTGCCACCAGGTGGCGTTGCTGCCCACGTCAATGAGACGGAAGCCCAGGTAAACGGCTATCTCCACGCCAAAGATGATAGCGGCATTGAGGAACTGGCGCCAGCCCTGGTTGAACTTGGCGAAGGTTTCGATGGTGACCACCCCTGCGGTAAGGTACATCACAAAGAGTTCCATGCCGTTGCCGCAGAAGACCAGGAGCGGCAGCAGGATGACCACATAATAAGGGTACACCTCCCGTTTGCGGAAAAACGCCAGCAGGTAAAGGGCAAACACCGGGAACGGGACCATGAACAGGAAGGAAGGGGCAAAACGCTCTACCAGGAAGGTGATGATGGCGGCCAGCAGGAATACCACCAGCAGGTAGAAATACTTCCGGCTGTCCTTGAACAGCTTGCGGTTGGTGAAATGGATAACCAGGTAGAGAATGGCTACCAGCGCCAGGGCCAGCAAGGCATTGCCCAGATACAGGAGGATGCGTGGCCCGCTGTAGCCAAAAACTTCGTTGTACTCTTCCTTGTAGCTGTCCAGGATCTGGGCCACCTCCGCCGTTACGATTTCCCCTTTGGAAACAATCTTTTCATCCGCTTTGACATAGCCCAGCGTGGGAGAAACGTAGTCTTCGGATTCTGCGTGGGCGAGCTCCGTCATGGCCCTGTCGTAGAGGAGGTTGGGGACCACCAGGCCATACAGGCCCGAGCGGCGGAAGAGGGAATCCAGGTTCACGGAAGGGTAGCTTTTGGCCAGCAGGGCCACCAGCTGGTCCTTGGCGTCAGAGAGGCGGTACACCTCCGAGCGCGGATACTGGACCGCCCGCTTGTTGCGCTGGATGTAGATAAGGTTTTCCGAGACCTGGGCGCTCCCGTTTTCCACTTTTACCTTGGCGTCCGAGATGACCCCCTTGGAGTAGATTTCCCCAAGCCGCGTGACTACAGCGGGGCGCAGGCTGTTGAAACGGCCCAGATCCAGGCCCTGAACGTTCTTGACCACGGAAGAGGAAACTTCTTCCGAGTAGCGGTAATACGGGATGATGATGGTACCGGCCTGGTCCCGCTCCTGCTGGATCTGCTCCTCTGTCTTGAGAATAGGGAAGTCGAACTGGGAAACAAGGGTTTCATAGGGCCAGGCGCTTCCTTTCTTGTAGTCATAATTGAATTTCGCGGTCCTGGGCATCAGGAGCACCAGGACTGCGAAAACAATAGAGAGCGGAATAATACTCCGGGGTATCTTAGGCGTCGATATTTGCATAGTGGGCGTTCTCTTCGATGAAGGCGCGGCGCGGCGGGACATCGTCTCCCATGAGCATGGAGAAGGTACGCTCCGCTTCTGCGGCGTTTTCGATGGTGATCTGGCGCAGCACGCGGCGGGCGGGATCCATGGTGGTTTCCCAAAGCTGTTCGTCGCTCATTTCGCCGAGACCCTTGTAACGCTGGACGGTAACGCCTTTTTCGCTGCCGCGGCCCAGTTCTGCGGTTGCGGCCTCCCGCTGGGCGTCTGTCCAGCAGTAGCGTTCCTGGGAGCCCTTTTTCACCAGGTAGAGCGGCGGGGTGGCCAGGTACACGTAACCGTTTTTGATGAGGTCGAACATGTAACGGAAGAAGAAGGTGAGGATGAGGCAGGCGATGTGGGAGCCGTCAACGTCCGCATCCGTCATGATGATGACCTTGTGGTAGCGGAGTTTGCTCAGGTCCATGTGTTTTTCGCCGGTCTCGTCTTCCTGCGCGACGGTAACGCCCAGCGCCGTGTAGATATTGCGCACTTCCTGGCTTTCGAAGGCACGGTCCGGGGCGGCCTTTTCCACGTTGAGGATTTTACCCCTGAGCGGCAGGATAGCCTGGGTTCTGCGGTCCCGGCCCTGCTTGGCGGTGCCGCCTGCGGAGTCTCCCTCTACCAGGAAGAGTTCGCAGCGCTCCGGGTCATGATCCGAGCAGTCTGCCAGTTTACCGGGCATGCCGGCACCGCCCATGGGCGTTTTGCGCTGCACCATCTCGCGGGCCTTGCGGGCTGCGGCGCGGGCCGTGGCGGCCAGCACTATCTTCTCCACAATGATCTTGGCCTCCTTGGGGTGCTCCTCCAGGTACTGGTCCATGGCAGCGGCTGTGGCCTGCGATACGGCCGATGTGGCCTCCGGGTTGCCCAGCTTGGTTTTGGTCTGGCCTTCGAACTGAGGCTCCGCCACTTTCACGGAAATGATGGCAGTGAGGCCTTCGCGGAAGTCCTCCGGGCTAAGGTCCCCTTTGAATTTGCTAAGGAGGTTGTTCTTTTCCGCGTAATTTTTCAGGGAGCGGGAAAGGCCCATCTTGAAGCCCTGCAGGTGCGTACCGCCCTCTATGGTGTGGATGTTGTTCACATAGGAATAGATGCGCTCACGGAAACCCGTGTTGTACTGGAGCGCAATGTCGATGGGAATCACCTTGTCCGTGTTCACGCAGATGGCGTCCGGGATAAGCTTGGCCTCCCCTGCATCCAGGTAGCTGATAAACTCCTTGAGACCTTCCTCTGAGTAGAAAGTCTCCGTGCGATAGGCCATGATGCCGGTTGCCTTGCGCTCACCGTCTTCCGTGGCGATGAACTGCTCCACCTTTTCCCGGCAGTCCGTGAGGGTGATCTGGATGCCTTTGTTCAGATAAGCCAGCTCCCGCAGGCGGTTGGAGAGGGTTTCGTACTTATAGACGATGGTTTGGGTGAAGATGGTGGGATCCGGGTGAAAGGTGATGGTGGTGCCGGTATCCTGGGCCTCCCCTACTACTTCCACGGGGGTGATGGGCTTGCCCTTGGAGTACTTTTGGACAAAGATTTTTCCCTCACGGTGAATCTCTGCCACCAGCAGGTCACTCAGGGCGTTGACGCAGCTTACGCCCACGCCGTGCAGACCGCCGGAGACCTTGTAGCTGTTCTTGTCGAACTTACCGCCGGCGTGCAGCACGGTGAGGACCACCTCCAGGGCGCTCCGGTGCTCTTTTTCATGCATGCCCGTGGGGATACCGCGGCCGTTGTCCTGCACGCGGATGGAATTGTCTTCCAGGATTTTGACATCTACGCTGTCGCAGTAGCCGGCCATGGCTTCATCGATGCAGTTGTCCACCACTTCATAGACCAGATGGTGCAGGCCGCGCTCACCTACGTCTCCGATGTACATGGAGGGACGTTTGCGCACGGCCTCAAGGCCTTCCAAAACCTGAATGCTACTGGCGGAATATTCCTGCTCCGCGACTCTTGCCTGTTCGTTCTCTATCATAGTTTTTCCTTATTTTCTAAATCAGACAAAGTTACACAAAATCCACATAAAAAACAAGCCCCTATCGTAGATAGGGGACGTGTTTTTTGACTAATAATCTTTCTTAAAGGTTCAGGGTGGCGCCTAGCGTGAAATAGAGGCCCCTTTCCGCGTACAGGGGCACCCTTTGGATGTGCTGGCACAGGAGGTTGCCGCCCTTAAGCCAGAAGCCCAGCGTACGGGTCATCCGGAGGCTGGCCTGCAGGCCCAGGTCCACGTAACCGGGGACGCTCTGCGGGCCGGGCAGCTTGGAGCGGGCTTCTACGGTAAGGCCGGCCTGGATGCGGCTGCCCCAGTTATAGAAAGCATGTCCCTTGGCCTTGAAGGGAGCCGGCGCGAAGAGCAGCTGGCCCAGCAGGTCCGGGATCTTGGTATAGCCGTAATAGACATCGGCCTCCACGTCTATCTTTTCGCTTTTCCAGCCGGTGTTGAGCATCACGTAGAAGGTGCGCAGCGGGCTGGCATAGCCCATGGAAGGGATGTAGCCCAAAGGAGAGGTATAGTCCTCCACTACGCCCCAGGTCCATGCGTTCTCGTCCCAGCGGAAGCCGCCTTTGAGGTCATAGTGGAAGCGTTCCCGAATATTGCCGCGTACACCGATGGCGGTGTTGATGCGCGTAACCATATTGTCCGTGCGCCACTGGGTGCCGGCCATGAAGGGATTCTGGGACAGGAGTTTATCGTAGGAGATGATCTGGTCCCCGCCGGTGGCCATGGCATAGAGCACCAGGACGTCTTCCAGGGCATCGTAGGTGACGCGGGCGTCCGGGAAGAAGAAACCGGAGCGGCGGGGGCAGAAATTCTCATCCGAGCGGTAAAGGAAGGAAAACTTCACGCCAAGGTCCATGCGGAAATCCCCCAGATTCATCAGGTAATGCGGCGAGAGGGCCACGTTTCCAGCATAGCCCTCCGGCTGGCTCACCGTCTCTAAATTCACCCCCAGCCGCATGCGGTGAATCCCGAAATGCGTGCCCACAGAGGCGTCCGAGACCGTATGAAGCTCCCGCAGGTACTCTCCGTAGCCGATGTACGCAATGCGCGTCCCGGCCTCATAATCCACCTTGGAGCTAGGTGCGCTCTTGATGCGGGCGCGGCCAAGGAACATGTTGTTGGAGAGTCTTTCCTGGCTAACCACATCCGTTCCCCCGACATTGCGGTACTGCACATCCGCCGCCAGGGCACCGCCCGTCCAGGTAAAGAGGGCATCCGTTCCCAGCGAAGTTTGCATGCGGGAGCCGGAGCGGTAAGTGCCGTCGGCGTTCCAGATTCTGTCCTGCAGGGCCATGTTATGGTACTGGCCGAAATAGGAAGCATGGTCCCCGAAAAGGTTCAGGCGGAAACGATCCTTCCTGACAGGCGTCCAGACCACCGTAGCCTCCGGGTGGAGACCATAACCGGCACCGGCCCGTACAAAGAGACTGCCCTCCGTAGAAGGGCGCATGCGGGGCTTGAGCTGCACCAGATAGGGTTTGAACTCATAAGATCCCTGATAAGGAGTGCTGTTCACGGAATAGTCCATGTCCAGATGGAAACGGAGCACGGAATCCGGGATGGCCAGCAGCTGGGAAGGTTTCTCGATACCCGTAGCTTCCCGTGCGTAAACGTTGGTCACCTCTATCACGGGATTCAGGTTCTGGGCAAAGACAGTGGCGCTCCCCATAAGCAGGGCAACCGCCGATATGATGACTTTCTTCATTATTTCTGCAGTTTACGGAGTCTGACATCTACCTGGTCCAGGACATCGTCCTGAGGACCGGAAGAGGTATAGCCGGAGCGGATGCTCTCGAAGGTGGCGCGGGCCTGGGCCAGATTGCCCTGTTCCACAAAGCTGTCTCCCAGGACGATGAACGCCTTGGCCAGCCAGTAGTTCTGGCCTGCCGCCTTGCCGGAGAAGGCGTACACCTGATCCTGGATGCCTTCGAACTGGCCACGGTCGTACTGATCCTGGATAAGGAGATAAGCCGCCTCTGCCCCTTCGTCGGTGGAAGGAACCTGGGCAAGGATGCGCAGCTCCGGAAGGGCCTGCTCACGGCGGCTGCTTCCCAGCAAGGATTTGGCCTTCACATAACGGGCCTCCCGCTGCAGGTCCTCATCATCCTTGCATGCATCCATTACGGCCTGGGCATCCTGCAGGGCATCGTCCCACTCGCGGGCGCGGTAAGCGGAGCGCATCAGGCCCAGCAGGGCCGTCTGGCGGTTGGCATCCAGGCGGGCCGCCTCACGCAGCTGGAGATAGGAGCCATAGGCCTTGCCGAAGCTGCCCATCTCATAGTGGAGGCTGGCCTGCTGCAGGAGGGCGCTTTCCGCCAGGGCACCGTCCAGACCGGCGTCCAGGGCTTCCTGGTAGGAGTCTGCGGCCTGTTCCTTCATGCCGCTCTGGCGGTAACAATCGGCCAGGTAAAAACGGGCCTTGGCGCCGAATGCAGGCTGCGGATATTTCTGCAGATAAGCCAGGAGCGTGGTCTGGGCCTTGGTATAGTCGCCGGAAAGATAGACCTGCTCTGCGCTGGAGAAATAGACTTCCTCTTTCTGCTGCTCCGTGCGGTTGGCAGCACCGCCCAGGCTGTTCACATAGGCAAGATAGGCTTCAGGGTCTTCCCGGGTGCGGTAGATGGCCTCGATGGCCAGCAGGGCGTCTTCTGCGTACTCTCCCCCTTGCTCCACTACCTGCTTGTAGTAACCCAGGGCCTCCGTGCTGCGGCCGGCATTGCGGGCAATCATGCCCAGCTCCAGCAGCGCCTTGGATGCCAGGGCAGGATCCTGCGTGGCGCTGCGAAGGGTGCGGAACGCGCGGATGGCGTCTTCCTCGCTGTGAAGGGCTATATACGCACGGCCCAGCTCATACAGGGATTCGTCGTAATAAGGGGCCGATGAACTGGCATGCTTGGCATCTTCCAGGAAATGCACCTTGCGGGCGTGGTCTCCCATAAGGCCGGAAGCCACACCGGCGCGGTAGCGGGGATAGAGGTTGTCCGGATCCGGATAAGCGGCCATCTGGCGCTCATAGGCGGCCACTGCGGTAGCATAGTTTCCGCTGAAGAAGTAGCAGTCTCCTATGCGGGTCTGGGCATCGGCGCCCATGGCGGAGGCGTCTCCCTCCAGGTAGTTCTGGAACCACTTGAGCGCACGCTCATAGTCCCCTTCCTTGAAATAGGTATAGGCCAGCTGGTAGGAAATCAGGTTGCCCTCCGGGCGGGTGGGAAGGGCCGACAAGTTGTAAAGGTCCGTCAGGAGCGTACGGGCTTCTGAGTATTTGCCATCCCGGTACAGGGCCTCTGCCTGGTAATAGCGGGCCAGCTGGTTGAAACCATCCCTGCGGGGGCTGTAATAGGCCGCGGCCTTCAGGTGCGGCACTGCGCTGCGCCAGGAGCCGTTTTCCATGAGCTCACGCGCCCTGAGGAAGTAGGCTTTCATGTAGTTGGACTGCATCCCTGGATCCAGCTCGTCGATATTGTCATAGGCCTGCACGGCGCCTTCATAGTCGTGGTTCTGGAGGGCCACCATGGCCATGTAGGAGTAGATCTGGTCTCCCTTTTTGCGGGTGCTGTATTTCCGGAGGTACTCCTCGAAGGGGGCGGTGTCCCGGCCAAGGTCGAAGGCCAGCTTGGCATAGTTGTAAAGGGCGTCTTCCTGGATGTCCGGGGTGTACGGAAGCTCCGAGGCCTGCTTGAAAGCCTCCATGGCGGCCACCTTGTTGCGCAGCTGTATGTAGCTGTGACCCAACTGGTAGTTGGCCACCTGGCCCAGGGAATCCGTGCGGTTTTCCATGCGCTCGAAGTTCTCTACGGCACCTTCCCAATTCTCTATGAGGTAGTTGATTTCGCCGGCGTAGAAAAGGTCACTCCGGTTAAGGTTGCCCTTGCCGCGGAGGTTCTTTTCATAGTAGCTGCGGGCTTTTTCCACGTCTCCCAGCACCAGGTAGCTTTCGCTCATGATGCGGGCCATGTGGGGCTGGCGGTCTTCGGGGACCTTGTTGAAAAGGTCTTCGCCGAACTTGACCACGTAGTTGTAGTCTTTCTCGTTGAAGCGGCATTCCAGGATGTAGTAATTGGCCAGCGAGGTAAAGCGATGGTCATTGCCAGCCATCTCGAACCAGCCGGAGGCCTCCTTGAAGTCCTTCTGCGCGTAATTGATATAGCCCAGGGTATAATAGGCCGGGGCGGAATAGTCCGAGTACGGGAGCCCGCGGGTGCGCGAAAGCAGCCCCTTGGCCCGCTCCCAGTCCCCTTCCGCAAAGGCGCAGTAGCCCAGCTTGTAGGTATATTCCGGCTGCTGGGATTCCTGGATGTCCGTCAGGGAGAGTTGGTTCAACTGGGCCAGAGCCTCTGAATAGCGCTCCTGGTCAAAAAGGTCCATGGCCAGCAGATAGCGCACCTGGGGCACCAGGATATGCTCATGGTACTGGCCGATAAAAGCGCCTGCCAGGCTGTGTGCATTGTCCGTGCGGAGCTGGAGCGCGCAGAGGGCGCGGTAGCCGTCTGAAAGGGGGCCGGAGGTGCCATGAACCAGCCGGATGGTTTCCGAATACATACCGGCGCGGTAGAGATTTTTTACCTGTTCCCAATCCTGCGCCTGGAGGCCCCAGGCAAGGGCAAGGGCGGCCGAGGCCGCGAGGAGTTTTTTCATGCTCTTTGTTTATCAGTATATTTTGACAAAAATACGAAAAAATCGATTATATTTGTATGTTTACTTGGAATAATTTACATGGAAGCGCTCATTCATTTCAAAGACGCCGATATCCTCAACGGAGAAAACGTAGTCCTTTACGGCCTGGACATGGACATCCAGCCAGGGGACTTTGTGTACATAGTGGGGAAAGTGGGGTCCGGCAAGACCTCCATCATCCGTACCATCACCGCGGAAAACCCGCTGCTCAAGGGGGAAGGACAGGCCTGCGGATACAACCTCCGCACCATCCGCGCCCGGGAAATACCTTACCTCAGACGCTCCCTGGGCGTGATTTTCCAGGATTTCCAGCTCCTGACAGACCGCAGCGTAGAAGCCAACCTGGAGTTTGTGCTGCGCGCCACCGGCTGGAAAGACCGCTCCCTGATAGACACCCGCATCACGGAGGTGCTGCAGGATGTGGGCATGGAAAACAAGGCCCACAAAATGCCGCACCAACTCTCCGGCGGTGAGCAGCAGCGCATCGCCATCGCCCGCGCCCTGCTCAACAAGCCCAAGGCCATCCTGGCAGACGAGCCCACCGGCAACCTGGACGGCGAAACAGCAGACGAGATTCTCCAGCTCCTGATGGACCTGAACCAGGCCGGTACTGCCATCGTCATGGTCACCCACAACCGCGCCATCTTCGAGAAATACCCCGGCCGCGTCTTCTCCTGTGAGGGAGAGCACTGCCAGGAAGTAGTGGACCAGGGCATAGACTTGGTGCTATGACAATCAGGCAACGCTACGAGGGCATTGTCGGCTGGTTCGCGCAGAATCAGCCGGTAGCAGAGAGTGAGCTCCATTACCAGAACCCTTTCCAGCTGCTTGTCGCCGTCATCCTCAGCGCCCAGTGCACGGACAAGCGCGTGAACATGGTTACGCCGGCGCTTTTCGAGCGCTTTACATCGGCCCGGGAGCTGGGGGCCGCCACTTTTGAGGAGGTCTATCCTTTTGTGAAAAGCGTTTCCTATCCCAACGCCAAGGCCCGGCACCTGATTGAGATGGCCCGGATGCTGGAGAGCGAGTTTGGCGGTACGGTCCCCTCGGACATAGACGCCCTCATGCGCCTGCCGGGCGTGGGGCGGAAAACAGCCAATGTCATCGCTTCCATCGTGTATGACCAGCCCGTCATTGCCGTAGATACCCATGTATTCCGGGTTTCCCATCGGCTGGGACTCTCGCGCGGAGCAACGCCCTTGGCCGTAGAGAAAGACCTGGAGCGGCACATTCCGGAAAACCAGCGGGCCATTGCCCACCACTGGCTCATCCTCCATGGGCGCTATGTGTGTACGGCACGCAATCCCCGCTGCGCCCAGTGTCCCCTCACCCCCTGGTGCCGGGATTACAGCTCACAGACCAGCAAATAGTTCCCGTCCATAGAGTCTATGTGAAGGCCAAAAAGGTGTACCGAGCCGCCGGAGGCCACTTTCAGCCTGGCCCGCAGCTGGTCCGATCCCATAGGGATATTGCGTGCCGTCACTTCCGCTTTGGGATAGCGTTTCCCTGTTTCCTTGATGCAGCGGCTGCTTAGCGGCAGCACCTCCTTGATGCGATACCATTTGCCATAAGGCGTCAGGGCCTCATGGGGTTCCGCGGCCATGTAACAGTGGGTATGCCGCCCCAGTTTCCGGAGGCCAAAACTGCAGGGCCAGCCAAAGGCGCCTGCTTTGAGAAGGGCCTTGCCGGGCTCGAAGAGCCATAGGCCCGGCGTCACTGTAAAGGCCAGGATTTCAGGCTGCTCCGGCGGGATAGTCACAGTAGCCCCTGCGTCAAACAGGGTAAGCGTACAGGGACCGTCATAGGCCTTTTCCAGCACTAGCAGCAGCTCTTTGCACTCCCCTTCCGCCGCCACCACGTGCACGGCTTTTACGCAGCCTAACTGCTTACATACTAGGGTAATATCGGCCATAGGGCTCAGTTTCAGCAGCACCCGCGGACTGGCTTCCAGTAGCTCCGTGAGCAAGGGCAGCACATCCGGATGGCAGTCTTCCAGGCGGAAAACCTTACGGCCGCCAGAAGAGCGCCGCGCAGGATCCAGGTAAAGGATGTCCGGGCGGAAGTCCCCCAGTATATCGGCCAGGCTGCCAGGCAGAAGTTCACGGTTTTGGACACCGACATTACTTAGGCCCAGCTCCCGGAAATTATGCGCTGCAGCGGCGGCAAGCTCCGGCAACATCTCATTGTAAAGCACCTGGCTGAAGCGCTGTGCAAAAGCCCAGGCGTCCACGCCCAAGCCGCCGGTTAAATCGGCAATGGAGGGCATCCCCTCTGCGTGGTCGATGGCAGAGAGCGCCACGCCTGCCTTGTAACGGGCAGTGACGGAAGAAGAACACTGCTCTCCGGAAAGGCGCAGAGGGTAGCGGAGCGAGGGAACGGCCGCCCACTCCGGCACCTTGGCACGGAGTTTTCGCCGCACTTCCAGGGTGGTGAGAGCCAGGTCGAAGTCCTCCACCTGCCCCGCGAAACGCTCCCGGGACAGCGCCAGGCGGCTAAGGTCGTCTGCTTCGTGGGCCAAAATGAAATCGGCAAAGTCCATGTTGCAAAAATACGGATTATTGGTTAATTTTGTAAGACATTATTTTGGGAAACAAAAAACTTACTGGTATGAAAAATTATAAGGACGTTGCCCAGGCTTGGCTCACGGGCAATTTTGACGACGAGACCAAAGCCCAGGTCCGGGAACTGATGGAAACGGACCCTGTTGCACTGGAAGACGCTTTTTACCGCAACCTGGAGTTCGGGACCGGCGGCCTTCGCGGCGTGATGGGTGTCGGCACCAACCGCATGAACAAGTACACGGTGGGAATGGCCACCCAGGGGCTGGCCAATTACATCAAAGCCCAGGTGAGCGGTCCCGCCAGCGTATGCATCAGCCACGACAGCCGCAACAACTCACGGCTTTTCGCAGAGATATCGGCCAGCGTGCTCAGTAACAACGGCATCCATGTGTATCTTTTCGAGGACCTGCGCCCTACGCCGGAGCTAAGCTACAGCATCCGCCTCAAAAAGGCCACCGCCGGCATCATGATTACGGCCAGCCACAACCCCAAGGAGTACAACGGCTACAAGGTCTTCTGGAGCGACGGCGGCCAAATCACCGCCCCCGTAGATAAAGACATCGTGGCGGAGGTGGCCAAGATAGAAGACCCGGCCCATGTTCGCTTTACCCCCGTCCCCGGTGAAAAAACGGGCGGGATAGAGCCCATGGGAGCGGAAGTGGACGAGTGCTACCTCAGGGACATCACCTCCCTCACCCTTAGCCCGGAAGCCGTCAAAAAACACGCGGATCTCAAGATTGTCTATACCCCGCTTCACGGCTGCGGCGTTCACCTGATGCCGGAAGCACTCAAGCGTGTAGGCTTCACCCAAATCATTCATGTCCCCGAGCAGGACATCCCGGACGGCAATTTCCCCACTGTCGTTTCGCCCAACCCGGAGGAGCCTGCCGCCATGGCCATGGCTCTTGCCAAAGCAGACCAGACAGGCGCTGACCTCGTCCTCGCCACAGACCCGGACGCTGACCGCCTGGGCATTGCCGTGCGGGACAATGAAGGAAAGATGGTCCAGCTCACCGGCAACCAAACCTGGAGTTTCCTCACCTGGTATGTCCTTCACCGCTGGAAAGAACTGGGCAAGCTGGACAGCAGCAAATACTGCGTCAAAACCATCGTCACTACGGAACTGATTGCCGCCATCTGCGAGAGTTTCGGCGTCAAGTGCTACAACGTCCTCACCGGTTTCAAATACATCGCAGAGGTGGTGAAACAGAACGAGGGCAAGGGAGAATTCATCTGCGGCGGCGAGGAAAGCTACGGCTTCAACCTGGGAGAGTTCGTGCGCGACAAATGCGCCCAGGTAGCCGGCATCATGGTGGCCGAATGCGCCGCATGGGCCGCCCAGCAAGGCCTCACCTTGTGGCAGCTGCTCCAGAAAGTGTACCAGGAGTACGGCCTTTACGTAGAGAAGATGGTGTACATAGTCCGCAAAGGAAAGAGCGGCGCAGAGGAGATCCAACAGATCATGGCAGACTACCGCGCCAACCCGCCGCAGCTTCTCGCCGGAAGCCCGCTGGCCAAGGTCATCGACTACAACAAGCCCCAGGAAACCGGCCTTCCCAAGAGCAATGTCCTGCAGTTTTTCAACCAGGAAGGGGACGTTGTCACCGTCCGGCCGTCCGGCACAGAGCCCAAGATCAAATTCTACTTTGGCGCCAAGGGCAGCAATGCACCGGCCAAGATCGAAGCCCTCAAGGCCCAGTTCATCAGCTAGTCATCGCTTGGACTGGAGAAATCTGGGTGCAGCCCGGAACATCAGCCAGCCCCAATGCAATTCCCTTTTTCCGGAGGTGCGCTTGAGCACCTCCATTGTTTTTGTACCCCGCATGAAGCTGTAACCCAGGCTTATGCTCATGCTGTGCCCCAAGTCGTAGGAAGCACTGAACTCCACTTCATGGCCCAGGGGTTTGTCGGCATTTCTGAGTTTAGCCTCTGTTGCCAGAAAATGGTAGCCCAAATCCAGGCTCAGCTGCGGTACGGGAGACCACTGGGCACCGATATAGGCATTCTGCAAGCCGGGCGTGAAACCGCCGTAATAATCACTCAGATAGAAAAAATCCATGGCCCCGTAAAATTTATGGTGGGACCCATACAGAAGGCTGAAACCGCGGATGACGTCATGGCGCTGCATGCCGATAGACTCGCCGGGGGGGACGGAGAAATTCTCATCACCGCTCAAGTGATCGTAGCCGGCATAGATTTTCCACTGTTTGGAGGCCGTAAAGCCCACTTTGGCAGTGGCCATCCAGGCCTGAATGGGCATGCCGTGCTCCTCCTTTCCCATTTGATAGTAGCCGGCCGCCTCCACTTCCCATCTCTTGGGATGAAACAGAAGATAGCCGCCCAGCATTTGCTGATTGAATACTCCTTCCTGCTGACCTACCACCACGATTTCTGCCTGGGTGGTCAGATTAATACCCAGCAGGGATATCCCCAGGGGAATCCAGGGCGTGTCCCAATGGTACCACAGCGCTGCCATGGCTTTGTAGGGCTGCAGGCCGTCGGTATAATAGGTTCCGCCGTTGGTGTTCGCCGGATTCTGGTTAAAGGCGCCAAACACATGCACCTTGTGTCCAAAACCCTCATAGCCCAGTTTCAGGACATCGTGCGAGAGGCCCGTCAGGGACCAGTCATCGGAGCCGAACACGCGCTGGTCATCGTAGGAGAGCGCCTGGCGGCCCAGCTTCACAAAGAAACCGGCACCGAAGTTCACCGCCGCCCAGGCCTCGTATGCTTCAAAAGTCAAGGGAGCGCCCATGCCCCAGGTGCCGCAGAACTGCCCGGAAACATTGATCTCCAGAAGCGGCTTCTCCTGCTTGTCTTTCGTGAACAGCTGATAGTCTGCCGTAACACGGTTCCGGCCTAACAGAAATGCGGCAAAATCCCCTTGCGGATCATCGGGGTCCACCTGGGCCGTTCCGCCCTTACGTATTTCGCCACGGGTCAGGAAATCCGCATCCAGATTAAAATGATGGGACTGGGCCGACACCACCAGCGGCAGGCAGCCCGATAAAACAAAGCAAAGCCAGCGTTTTAACATGATATCCAGTTATTTAATCCAGACAAAGATAATAATTCGGGACAACTCTTGCAACTTTCCGGGAAATGGCGTATTTTTGCAGTCCTTTACGGGGTATTAGCTCAGTTGGCCAGAGCGATAGGTTCGCAATCTATAGGTCAGGGGTTCGACTCCCCTATACTCCACAAAAAAGCAGGCTCTCGCCTGCTTTTTTGGAAGTATAACAACGCCCCGCGTTACCCCAACCCTCTAAACGGGCCGCCTATTGTATCTCTTCCATGAAACGCTCGCTCTTGAGCCAGTTCAGGTTATCCATCACGGTGTTGTAGCCTTTGGAACCGGGGGTGGCCACTTGCAGGTATTTCTGATACCACTCAATGGCCTGCTTGTAGGCTTTCTTCTGCTGGTAGCAATAGCCGATGGAGGAAAGGGCCGATATCAACTTGGGATTGTAGCGGTAAACCTCCCTGTAATGCTCGATGGCCTGGTCCCAGGAGTCCTGTTTCCGGAAATAGCCCAGTCCATACTGCTGGTGGATGCGGGACATCAGCACAGGGTCCGGCTGGAGGATCTCCAACGCCTTGTCCAGCCAGGGCTTGACATCCTTTTCAAAAGGACGGTAAGCTTCTGCTTTCACGGAGGCGATAGAGTAGGCCAGATTCACATCGCTGGAGTCAATCTGCCAGGCGGTGAGCAGCTCTTTTTCTGCCCGGTAAATCACATTGGTCTGCCAATAGCTGTGCCCCAGGTAATAGTGGATGGGATAGATGTCATTCCCAAGCTCTATCTGGCGCTCAAAAAGCGGAATAGCCTCCTTGTAGCTGCCTTTCCGGTAAAGCGCCAGGCCTTTGAGCGGGGCAATGGTGGTGTTGTCGGGGTCCTCGGCCAAGAAAGGTTCGCAGACACCTAGCGCCCCGTCGTAATCCTCGGCCGATATAAGGATGCCCATGGCCTTGGACAGGACCGTTGTATTCATGGGTTTGAGGGCAAGAGCCCTGCGGTAGTACCAAAGGGCTGAATCGGCCCGCTGCAGCTGGTTGAAGGCATCGCCGACGTAGCTGACTACCGCCGGGATGGAATCCCGTCGCAACACCTCGCATCCGGCCTGGATGGCCTGGGGAAAGGCGTTGATCCGGTAATACGCTTGCATCAGCCGGATCCGGAAAAGGATGTTGTCCGGCCAGCGGGACGAGAGCATAAAATACGTCCCGGCAGCATCTTCGTAGGCGCCGCTTTGGAAGTGGCAGTCCGCCAGCTCGGAGAGGACCCCCTCGTCCATTGCACCGGGCCGTACAAGGGCCGAGAGTAGCTCAATGGCATCGTCTGTGCGGTAAATACTTTTCAGATACCGCGCCTGCGTGAGGACCGAATCCCGGCGGGTAGTCTGCGCCCCCAGCGGAACGCAGACTACCACGCAGATCAGAAGAAGGAAGCGTTTCACTGGATTTTGAAGACGACGGGGAAGGTATAAATGACGGAAACAGCCTTGCCCTTATTTCTGCCAGGCTCCCACTTCGGAGAGGCCGACACCACACGGAGAGCTTCGGCGTCCAGCGCATCATGGACACCTCTCAACACTTTGGCATCCCGGACCTGGCCATCTTCGCCCACGGTGAACTGAAGAACCACACGTCCCTGAATTCCTTCCATTTTGGCCTGCTCAGGATACTTGATCTGCCCATTTACCCATTTGCTGAACTCACCAGCATCTCCGCCGTTGAAGCCGGGCTTTTGCTCAATTAACTGGTAGGGAATAGCCTCTTTCTCATTTTCGCCGGCATTGACAGCGGCCTCAGAGGCTTCGTCGGCCGCGATGACCTGCTTGCCGGCGGCCGCCTCTTCGGCGTCTTCCGCCGGGGCCTGGGCTTTGTTGTTCTTACCAGGGTTGCAGGCAAACATGAAGGCCGCCAGCACGGGAATCAGGGCCAGGTAGCCAAGGCGTATCCAGCCGGAAGAAGAAGTTTTTGTCATCATGGAAATACGGTTTTTAAGTTTGGCGTGCTGGAAACCGCTGGCCAGGGAGAAGCGCTCCTCCCCTACGGCTTTAAGCACTAAAAGTAATTGATATTGAGTAGCATCGATGCCTTTTTGAAGAACGCCTTCGTCGGCCTCATACTCATGCAGGAGGCGCAGTTCCTCGCGGGTAACCCACAGCAGCGGATTCCACCAGAAGAGGCACTGCAGCGGCAGGAAAAGGAGCAGATCCAGCGAATGGTGCCGCTGTACATGCATCAGTTCATGCGTAAAGATGGCAGGGCTGTGCAAGAAGTCCTTCCGGCTCATTACCACCTTCCGGCCCCAGCTGAAAGAGGGCACTTCGCTCTCCAGCAGCACCAGAGAGCAGCCCTCCCGCTCCGTCTGCACACCAGAGCGGATCAGACGCTGCATTTTCATGGCCGACACCACAAAGAGAACAAACGTAAGAAGGGCCCCCGCCAGATAAAGCGCAAGGAAGATCTCCTGCCAGGAGATGGACACAGAAGGACTATCCGCCGCCCCGATGGCAGGCGCTGCCACCCCTGCCTGCACCGCCACAGCTTCTATGGCCTGGCCAAGCGGAACGGACACGGTCCTGAGCCTGACAAAGGGCAAAAGCAGGCACAGGTAGGAGCCCAGCAGCAAAAGCACGCGGTTAAGCCGGAAAAAGGTAGTGCGCCGCATCAGCAGCAGGTAAAAGACGTGGAGCAGGCTCAGGTAGAGCCCGGCCCTCGCAATATATAACAACAGCGGACTCATTCTTTATTCTCTATTTGGGCAATCAGGTCTTTCAGCTGCTGGATGTCCATTTTATCCTCTTCCACAAACTGGGAAACCAGGCTGAGATAAGAATTGTCATAGTAGCGGGCCACCACTTCCGACACGGTATCCCCGTGGTACTGGCGCTCGCTGATTCTGACCTTATAGCGGAAGGAATTGGCCATGGGTTCCCTTTCTACAAAGCCTTTTTCCTCCAGGAACTTTACCAGCGTAGCCACGGTATTATAGTGGGGCTTGGGCTCCGGTATGTAGGAGATTAAATCCCTGATAAACAGGGGCTCATGCGCCCAGAATATCTTCATCAGGGACTCTTCTTTTGCCGTTAGTTTCTGTTTCATATCCTCTCGAATACTATTTTCCAACGGCAAAGATATCACTTATTTTTCTAAAATCCTAATTTTTTTAGTAGATTTCCGTCCAAAATTAGGAGAACCCGCAGGCAGCTAGCCTAGCGGGCTCCGTCTATGAACGTTGTAACCAGCTTGAAAAGAGGCTCGTAGCTATCCCAACGGATGGTTTTGAGGTTATCTGCGGGGGTGTGGTAGTGCGGGAATGCGCTCCCCTCCTTGTTCTCCAGGAAGATGCACGGAACTCCGCGTACGGCAAAAGGATAGTGGTCGCTGTTGGCAGCCAGCTCTCCACGGTCCAGGGCAGAAAACAGCCCCAACTCCTCATTGATGGCCTCAAAGCGGCCGAACTGCGGCATGCCGGTTTCGCTCACCTCGCAGTAAAGGGCAGGATTGTCGTCCCCTATCATATCAATGTTGAAGAGGTATTTGATCTGCTCAAGCGGCACCAGCGGGTACTCTGCGAAGAAGGTAGAGCCCCTTAGGTTGGCGTCCTCGCCGGAAAAGGCCACAAAGTACATGTCATAGCGAGGCTTATTGCGGGCGTAGTGGGCCGCGAGCGTAACAATGGCGGCTGTGCCGGAAGCATTGTCGTTGGCACCGGGGTAATAGACTTTTCTGCCCAGATTGCCAAGATGGTCATAGTGGGCGGTAAAGACATAGCAGGAATCGTGGCGCTCTCCCTCCACTTTGGCAATGACGTTGAAGAGCTCATAAGACTTAAGGAACTCATTCTCAACGTTTACCTTCACGCTTTTCACGCCCTCGATGGCCTGGGGCGTGACCCAGATGATGGGCTTGTCCACCACCTTTTCCCCATAGGCCTTGAAGAACTTGATGGGCGCTTCCCAGGTGTACAGAAGACCGGCGTTGGGGCACTCCCCCGCCTTCTGCAACTTGGAGAATACGCCACGGTGCTTATACGTAAACCAGAAATCGCAGCATACAAGGCAGCCCTCGTTTTCAGGACGGGAAAGCTCCTCCAGAAGCTTGTCTCCGTCAAAATGGAGGGTATCCACATGGTACACCTTGAACTCCCCTTTTACCCCGGGCGAGTACTCCCGCATGGAAAAGTCCACGCCGGTGCGGAGCCGCTTGCCATCGGCCCACATCTTGGCCTTGCCGGCAAAGGTGTTGATGTCTATGGCGAAAGGCTGGAGGATGACGTGGTCTGCGCCGGCTTTTTCAAACTCCTTCTGCAGGTACCTGCCGGCTTTGTTGGCGCCGCCCTTGGCATAACCGCGGCCCTGGTACTTGGCAGAGCTCAGCTCCCCGACTATTTTTTTGTAGTGCGCCATATCCTGCGCCTGCAGCTGCAAGGCGGAGAGGGCAAGAAGAAGGACAAACAGTTTTTTCATAAGCTACAGCATTTTTAAAGCCCTGGCCAGCTGATCCGGGCAGCTGGTACCCCTGCCTTTACAATCGATGCCCTCCAGACGGGCAATGACATCGGCCTTACTCATGCCTGCCACCAGTGCACCTACGCCCTGCGTATTGCCGTGACAGCCGCCTGTATATTGGACGCTGCGAACCAGCTCGCCTTCCAACTGGATATCTATCTGCTTGGAACAAACCGCACCGCAGGTTTGGAAAGACGCCTTGCGGATGCCGTCCTCCACCACATCTGAAATAAGAGTCACATCGAACATATCACTTCGTTTTATTTACAAATATAGCGCATTTCTGCCGAAAGGAAAAACGCGCCATTTGGCAAGTGGGCGGGAAAAGCGTATCTTTGGACCATGAAAAAGGAAAAACAGCTGAAACTGGTCCTCTGGGACCTGGACGGGACACTGATCAACACCATCGAGGATTTGGGCGCTGCCGTGAATCATGCGCTGCAAAAGCGCTCGCTGCCGCTGCATGGCCTGGACGAGTACACCAGGATGGTGGGGCACGGCGTGCGGAACCTGGTCACCCAGGCACTACCCGCTGCCCTGCAGGCCGACGAAACCCTCATCGACAGCGTTCTGGCCGATTTCAGGGCCTACTACTGCGCCCATATCGACGACTATACAAGGCCCTATCCCGGGATGCCGGAACTGCTTACCCGGCTGCAGGCACGCGGCATCAAGATGGCCGTGGCCTCCAACAAATTCCAGGAAGGGACAGAGCAGCTGGTAGGTAAATTCTTTCCGGACATTGACTTTGTGGCGGTGCTGGGAAACCGGCCGGGATATCCGCTGAAACCCTCGCCGGAGATTGTGCAGGATGTACTTTCCCGCGCAGGCTTGGCCCCGGAAGAGGCCGTCATGGTGGGCGACTCACCCACCGACATGCAAACCGCAGCTAACGGAGGTATTGCTGCCATTGCCGTTACCTGGGGCTACAGGAGCGCCGCCCAGCTGTCCGGGAACAGAACTGTGAACTCCCTGGAAGAGCTTCAGGAAGCGTTAGAATGCAGCCTTTCGCCACTTGGAGAGCAGTAGGCTAAGGATGACAGCCAGCAGGGCCACAGGGTAAACCAGGTACTGCCTGTAGCTTTGCAGAAACAGCCTTACACTTTGCAGCAGACCATCCCCGACAGTCTGTGCATCAATGGGATACAGATAAGTAAGGGCAGTGACCAGTATGCCGGCCGCAAGACCTGCCACCAAGGCTATGATCAGCGCCACGCGGCCACGGCTATGCTGGCGGTCCACCTCTGCCTTGATGCCTTCTACGGCCTCCATCCGGCGCTGCGCATCCAAAAGGAAGGTGGGATTGTCTTTCACCACCGGCTTGTTTTCTCTTAAGAACTCTTCTATCTCTTTCATGGCTGCAAGTGCTGTTTAAGGTGTTGGCGACCCATGGAAAGCTGGTATTTCACCGTGCCCTGCGGCATTTCCAGGATAGCCGATATCTCCTTGATACTCATGTCTTCAAAGTAGAACAGGGCGATGGCTGCCTTCTCCTTTTCCGGGAGCCTTTCCAGCGCCTGGTAAAGCTGCTGATAGCGGAAAGCGCGGTCTGCACTGTCATCGGCCTTGAGGGAAACAGCCTCTTCGACGGGGACTGCTTCCGGGCGGCGCTTCCGACAATGGTCCACATAGCAATTGTAGGCAATGCGGAAGAGCCAGGTGCTGAATTTGGAAAGGCCCAGGAAGGAGCCGGAAGCCACATAGGCGCGCACCAGGGCATCCTGGGCCAAATCGTCTGCAAGGGCGGCATCTCCTGCGCACAAGGCAAGCAGGAACCTTCTCAAAGGCTCCTGCTGCGCCCGCACAAGGCTGATGAACCGCTCCTGCGTCATCTACTCTTTCAGGGCCTTTTCTTCCGCTTCAATCTCTTTGGAGAGCATCTTCCTGCCCACAAAGAAAGAGATAAAAAGTCCCAGGCCCACAGCCAGCAGCACGGCACCTGCGATGGGGGAAAAACGCAGGAAGTAGAGACTTTTGTCCAAATAGCTCAATGACAGGAAAGCAATGCCCATAAACGTGGTCACGCATGCGCCGGTCAGCTTTTCCAGAAGCTCCTGCTTGATGGTCTTTACTTTTGTCTGCTCCTTGCCAAGAAGGTTAGGGTCCACGGTGGCGCCGCTTTCGATGGCCTTGAGCATGACTTCTGCCTTGCGGTTGGTCTCGTTCTGTTTGGCGCGTACAACCAACCAGACAATCATGACGGGAAGAACGACGCAAACGCAAATGGGTACCAAAACATCCATAACTGTATCAATCTTTAATGTTCAACTTTTTTCCGCATTCGGAGCGGTTTCATCCATTAGACGGAAGTACCGGCCAAAAGGTTGGAAAAAGTTACATAGATGCGAGCAGGATTTGGGTGATATCCTTTTCCGTCAGGGGAACGTATGCGTGCTCCAAGCCTTCATTCACCGCAATATGGTGCGCCATTTCCCCTATCCGCTCGGGGCCGATCCCCACTTCCCGAAGATGCATGGGAATGCCAATCTCCTCGAAGAACGCATGGGTAGCTGCGATGGCCCTTTGGGCAATTTCCATCTCAGGAAGGGCAGGATTGATGCCGAATACATTGACTCCGTACTTGACAAAGCGCGGGAGCGTGCGCTCTGACAGGATGTGCTGCATCCAGCGGGGCGTGATGATGGCCAGGCCCTCCCCGTGGGTGATGTCGTAGTAGCCGCTGAGGGCGTGCTCGATGCCGTGCATCGGCCAGCCGGAGGCGCTGTTGCCCAGGCTCATGATGTTGTTGCAGGCAAGGGTGCAGACAAACATCATCTCCGCGCGGGCAGTGTAGTCTTCGGGGTTTTTGAGGCAGGCTTTTCCATTCACCATCAGGCTCTTAAGACCAGCCTCGCAGAAGCCGTCGTTCATCAGGGTGGCATCCTCGCAGAAGTACTGCTCCAGGCTGTGGTTCATGGCGTCTGCAATGCCGGCGGCCGTCTGTGTGGGCGGTACGGTAAAGGTGTAGGTGGGATCCAGGAAGGAACACACCGGGAACAGCAGCGGGTCAATATAGCCTATCTTGTCATTGGTTTCCGTGCGGGAAATCACGCCGCCACAGTCGTATTCGCAGCCCGTAGCCGCCAGCGTAAGGATGTCCACGATAGGAAGGGCCTTGCTCGCTTTCACCTTGTAGCTGATCAGGTCCCAGGGATCTCCCTCGTAGCAGGCGCCTGCGGCAATGGCTTTGGAACAGTCCAGCACGCTGCCGCCGCCAACGGAAAGGATTACTTCTATCCCGTGTTCCTTGCAAAGCCTTACGCCGTCCAGCACACTGGGATCATACCTTGGATTGGGCTGTATCCCGGGCAATTCCGTGATTTCAAAGCCTTGCAGCAGCTCCAGGACTTTCTGGTACAGGCCTATCTTTTTGATGCTCCCGCCGCCGTAGGTGAGGAGGACCTTTTTACCTATTCGGCCAAGCTCTTCGGGAAGCCTGGCAATAACCCCCTGCCCAAAAATGAGCCGTGTAGGGGTGCAGTACTCAAAATTTTGCATAACACGTCAAATAAGAGGATAAACCTAATTGTCTTGGATGGCGCCAGCCTGGACCTTTAGCGGAAAAGGAGGGCCATGTCGCGTTCCAGGGCGGGATTGGCCAGCTTCTCGGGGATAAAGGACCAGCGGCCAATGACAGCAGGCCTGCCCACTACTTCAGGGTCGATGGAGCCGTTCTCCATGAGGTAGTCGTAGAGGATGTTGCGGATCTCGGGGTAGCGCTCCACGATGCGCTCCTCGATGCGGTCGGGATCTACGCCGGCTTCCTTCAGGAGGCCGCCGCCTCCGCTGGCGCGGTAGGATGTCATGGCCACGTTGTACTCCCCGGCGGGGTTAAAGGCGCTGCCGTCGGCCATGCCGGAGATGCTTATGCGCTTGCCAAAAGGCTTTGTCACGTCCACCGTATAGTTGATACCGGCGGCCGAGTCAAAGTTGTAGGAACGGTTGATGAAGGACCAGCGGGGCTGCTGGGTACGGGCATCGGCGCGGCACACGATCTTGAGGACGTGATCCTCGCGTGTGAGGACGGTATTGATCCATTTGTCGTAGGAGCACTCCAGGTAACGCCGGATTTCCTCTCCGCTCATCTTGACCACAAACAGCTGATTCTCATAGGGATAGATGGTAAATAGGTCATTGTAGCGCAGGATACCGGGGGCCACATGGCCGTTAAAGGTAAGCGGCGCGGCAAAGGATACCTGGGCAGGCTGGCAGCCAAGGCCCAGCGTATGGATGAGGTTGAGGTAATCGCTCATTCCTTTGTAGGCGTCGCGGGTCCATAGCTCCGTATTGAGTACCCCCACCTCCTTGAGCGTAAAGGCTTTGACAGCCTCATAATCCTTCTGGAAATGGGCCTGCATCGCAGGATCCGCATTATGTGCCCGGACGGGGATCAGCCCGGTTTCAAAGGACTTGAAAACCACCTTTCCTCCCTCTACCTTGATATACATCTTGCCCTGGGCCAGGTTGCGGCCATGGCTGCCTGCATTCAGGAAGGCGCAGGAATCCGTCACCTCCGTGTAGGGCCGATGGTCATGGCTGGCAAGCACCCAGTCCACGCCCTTGACAAGGCGGAAGGCATCCAGGCCCTCCGACTCCAGCATGCTGCCGTCTCCGTGGCCCGTTCCGGAATGCATCACCACCACCATCACATCCGGCTTTTCCTGGGCCTTGATCCGGTCCACGTCTTCCTGGATGTGCATCACGATGGGATCGAAGTGCATGCCGCTCCAAAGGCCTTCCGTGAGCCAGGCCTTCATGTTGGCATTGGTATAGCCCAGGATGGCCACCTTAAGGCCAGCCCTTTTCACCACTTTGTAAGGCGTGAAATAGGGTTTGCCGTCGCTGTTGCGAATAGCATTGGCGGCCAGGAAGTCCACGCCCAGGCGCTTCATCTCCGCGGCCACGCGGTCATAGACCGGATGCCCCGTTTCAATGTCGTGGTTACCTACGGCAACGGCATCATAGCCCATATAGGCCATCAGCCGCGGGAAAAGATGGGGGGTGAGCGTATCTACATAATTGTAGTAGTAAGCCGCATTGTCCCCCTGGAGGCAGTCTCCGGCATCCAGCAGAAGGACATTATCGGCCCCCTCCGCCACGCGGATACTGTCCACGTAGTACTTGACGGCCGTCAGCGCCGGACGAGTCCTGCTATCCACGTAAGTGGAATCAAACCAGACGCCGTGAACGTCGTTGGTAGAGAGAATGGTAAGGGTGTAATTCCCATCCTTGGGCCCGCGGGCACAGGAAACGGAGAGCAGGACCAAAGCCGCTGCCAAAAATCTGGTTTTCATATGATTACCTTCTTCTAAAACCTTTCATCTGCTGCATCAAGGAGCCAGTTACAGCACCCTTCATCAGCTTGCGCGTGCCCTCGAACTGCTTCAGGAGCTTGTTCACCTCCGGGAGAGTGGTGCCGGCACCGTCGGCGATACGCTTGCGGCGGGAACCGTTGATAGCTTCCGGATGTTCGCGCTCATAGGGGGTCATGGAGAGGATGATGGCCTCCGTGGTCTTGAAGGCATCGTCCGGGATGTCCACGTCCTTGATGGCCTTCCCCACACCGGGAATCATGCCGGCCAGGTCCTTGATATTGCCCATCTTCTTCACCTGCTGGATCTGCTGGTAGAAATCCCAGAGGGTGAACTGGTCCTTGGCCAGTTTTTTCTTGAGCTCGCGGGCCTGCTTCTCGTCGAACTGCTCCTGCGCCTTCTCCACCAGGGAAACCACGTCTCCCATGCCCAGGATGCGGTCTGCGATGCGTTCCGGATGGAAGACATCCAGCGCCTCCAGCTTTTCTCCGGAGCTCACGAACTTGATGGGCTTGCCCACAACGGCCTTGATGGAAAGGGCCGCACCGCCGCGGGTGTCGCCGTCCATTTTGGTGAGCACCACGCCGTCAAAGTCCAGGCGGTCGTTGAAGGCCTTGGCCGTTTCCACGGCATCCTGGCCTGTCATGGCATCCACCACAAAGAGCGTCTCCGTGGGCTGCACAGCCTGGTGCAGGGCCGATATCTCGTCCATCAGCTGCTGGTCCACAGCCAGGCGGCCGGCGGTATCCACGATGACCACACTGTAGCCCTCGGCTTTGGCCTTGGCGATGGCGGCCTTGGCGATGCGGATGGGGTCTTTCTCCCCTTCCTCCGTATAAACGGGCACCTGGATGCTCTCTCCCAGGACCTTCAGCTGCTCGATGGCGGCCGGACGGAAGGTGTCGCAGGCGGACAGCAGCACCTTCATGCCCCGTTTGGATTTGATATGCAGGGCCAGCTTGCCGCTGAAAGTGGTTTTACCCGAACCGTTGAGACCGGCAACCAGCACCACGGCGGGATTCCCCTTGATGTTGATGTCCTGCGCGGTGGAGCCCATGAAGGCGGCCAGCTCGTCGTGGGTGATCTTGACCATCATCTGCTGGGGCTTCACAGCCGTGAGCACGCCGGTGCCTATAGCCTTGTCCTTCACGCGGTTACAGAAATCCCGCGCCACCTTGTAGCTTACGTCTGCATCCAGCAGGGCCTTGCGGATATCCTTGACGGTTTCCGCTACATTGATTTCGGTGATTTTACCTTCACCTTTCAGTATCTTGAAAGACCTTTCCAGCCTTTCGCTAAGGTTTTCAAACATAGTTTGTCAGCTTTTGTACAATCTGCAAATATACACTTTTTAAGCGAAGAAAGGAAATCGTAAAAAAGAACTTGGCCAAGGCGTGTGGTTTCACTATAATCGGTAGAAAGAAAAGCAGGTTTTGCTGTCCCGCCGGGAGAAAAACGCCCTATCTTCGCCCTTGACCGGACAAGGTGCCCGGCCGATAAAGAAATGTGCCGTATGAAAAAATGTCTTTTACTGCTTCTGTCGCTCCTTTGGGCAATCACCGCCTGCGATGACTTTGCTTTCCTCTCCGACCTTCACCCCAAAGGGGAACTGCGCTGGGTTATGGACGGGGGGCATCTGACCAAAAGCCCCTCGGAAATCCCGGACACCAACGACTTTATCCTCACCGTACGCAATGCCGCGGGCGAGATCCTCTACGAAGGCAGCTACGGAGACTCTCCCGAGGCCCTTCCGGTGGTGGAAGGCAGCTACACCGTGGGTGTTGTCTCGCTTCCTTTCACCGCCCCGGCCTTTGACCGCCCCCAGTACGGTGACGAGCAAGTGGTGGTGGTGCCGGCCGGGAAAAGCGTCACCGTAAAACTGCAATGCACGCTGCTCAATGCGGGAATCCGCGTAAAAACAGCCCCCACCTTCCTCAGTTCTTTCCCCAGCGGAGAGCTCTATATCAAGCAGGGAGAAAACGCCCTCCGTTTTGCCTATGACGAGCAGCGGATCGCCTACACGCTGCCCGGAGACGTGAGCCTGCTTCTTTATAACCAGGGCCGGGACGAAACCCTTTTCACCCGCAGCCTGCATGAGCGGGAAATCCTCACCGTCAACCTGTCGGCCCCCGGTGGGAAGGAAGGCGGCGGCAGCAGCGTCTCCGTAGCGGTGGACACCACCAAGAACTGGTCCGTCGAAGACTACACCGCAGGGGGCGGAAGCGGCGGCGGAAAAGACTGGGAAAACGCCCTTTCTGTGGCCGAAGCTGCCGCTCACGCAGGCGAAAAAGGGGTCTGGATCCACGGATACATCGTGGGCGGGGACCTCACATCGGCCGGGAAGAGTGTGAAAACCAGCGGGGTAACGAAGAATACGCACCTGGCGCTTGCCAGCCGCTCCTCCGTCAGCGCCAAAACATCCTGCGTTGCCGTAGAACTGCCCAAAGGGGCCGTTCGCGACGCCCTGAACCTGCCCGCCCACCCGGAACTGATTGGCAGGCGCATCTACGTGAAAGGGAATCTTGTGGACAGTTACTTCGGGACCGTCGGCCTCAAGGGGACCTCCGAGTACATGATACCAGACTAGAGCATCCGGTAGAAAAGACGCATGAAACGGGAGAAGAAACTCTCGTACCAGCGGCGTTCCCGGAGCCACTCCTCCAGGTGAATCTGCGTGCTCTCGTTTTGGTCCATGAGGAAGATTTCCTTGCACTGCTGTGCCGTTTCCGTATCGTAGATAAAGGTATTCACCTCATTGTTAAGGACAAAACTGCGCATATCCAGGTTGGAGGCGCCCACAATGCAGAGGGAGTCGTCGCAGACAAGCGTTTTGGAATGGATGAAGGCACCGTGGCGCTCATAGATCCGGACACCGGCCTCCATGCACTCCTTGTAATAGGAGCGGTTGGCGGGGCCCACCAGCGGGGTATCCACCCGCCGGGGCAGCATCACGCGCACATCCACACCCCGCAGCGCCGCACCCTGGAGCGCCTGCAGGAAGGAAGGCGGCGGCACAAAATAGGGCGTCTGGATATAGAGGTAATCGCGGGCGTTTTGCAGGATCCATTCATAGCCCAACTGCGTGGTGGGCCAGGGGTTCTCGCAGGCGTCGGTTACTATCTGGAGGGTCTTGTTCTTCAACGGACCATCACCGCCGCTTTCCGGGATGTCCATGTAAAAAGGCAGCGGATGGCTGAGCTTGCCGCCGCAGCTGAACCAGTTGGCGATGAACGCCACCTGCAGGCGGGCTATGACCGGTCCCTCTATCCTTAGATGGGTGTCCCGCCAGCGGTAGAAGTAATTGTCATTGAGGTTCATGCCGCCGGTGTAGGCCACCTTCCCGTCAATAATCACTATTTTCCGGTGGTTCTGCCGATTGATGCGCATCAGGAAGGTGCGAAGGCCGTAACGGATATGCGTATAAGGGAGCATCTCCACCCCGTGCTTGGGCATGTCCCGGAAGTAGGAGCGGGGAATCTGCCGCCCTACCAGATTGTTGTTCAGGAAACGGACCTGTACTCCTTCCGCGGCCTTCTGATAGAGCAGGTCCCGCACTTCCCGGCCCGCTTTGTCGTTGCCAAAGCGGAAGTACTCTATGTGGATATACTGCTTTGCGCGGCGGATATCCTCCAGCAGGAGCTCCCGCTTGCGAAGGCCGGAGGTAATCACCTCGAAGGAATTGCCCTCGTACACCTTATTTCCCTCCCCGCAGGAGAGCAGCAGCCGCGCCAGGGGCCGATATCGCTCCGGCACGTGCTCCAGGGCATCGTCGCTGAAATAGGCGGCCTTCATCCGGGGCGTCACGCTCCTTTGGAAGTAGCTGACGGTGCGGCCGTGGAGGCGTTCACGGACGCACTGTCTCCGGTAATTGATGCCCACCAGCAGGTAGATGACGGGGGCGATGGGCGGGAACAGCGCAAAGAGCAGCAGCCACACTGCGCGAAGGTCCGGGTCCTTGCGGCTCCACAGCAGCTGAATGGCGATGCCCGAGTACAGCAGCACCCACAAAACAGCTCCTATGACGGTCCAGACAGACATACTCAGTATGCAAATGTACAAAAATTACGCAAGATAACGCTCCCGCAAGCGCTCGCACTCCCCGGGGCCTATAGCCATCTGTTCCTCCAGGTATTCCCCCATGGTGCCCCAGTTGGCTTCTATCACATCCAGCGCGTGGCAGAAGTTGCGGACACTCACTCCCATAAATGCACGGACCACCTCCTTTTCCACTTCGCCGCCACCCGCAGCCTCTACATCGGCGCAAAGGCGCTCTACCAGAGGCCGATAAGTGTCGTTGGAACGGTCGAAGTCCTGGACAATGGTTTCCCGGTCTGCGCCAAGGGCAGCCAGCAGCAGCGCCGCACCAATGCCCGTACGGTCTTTTCCCTGCGAGCAGTGCCAGAGCACCGCCCCTTCCTCCGTTTCCAGGATCAGGTTCAGGAAGGTGGCATACTGGAGCTGGGAGAATTCACTCAGGACCAGGGAGGGATAGAGCGCGCGCGCCTTCTTCTGGAAAAGCCGGGTAAAGGAGAGCCTTACAATGTGCTGGGGAAGATTCAGCCAGGTCTCGTCCGGGATGGCATCACCGCTGGCCTGCTCTGCCGATATATCCAGCGTAGGGAGCTGAATCACCTCTGCACCAGGCACTTCCACATCCGGCTGCAGGGCGGCCTCCGGCACGCCGCGAAAGTCGAAGATGCGCCTGAGGTGAAACTCTTCCTGCAGGCGGCGGACATCTTCCTCAGTGGCATCGTTCAGGTGCCCGGTGCGAAGAAGGAGGCCTTTTCGGACCACCTTGTCCCCTATCCGGATACCGCCAAGGTCGCGGGCATTGACTATAGCTTCAAACATTATTTATCTACCACAAATGTCTTTAAAATCACAGTAGGAGCAGGTTTTGAGCTCCTGCGTACGGCGGAAAGGAACGGAAACATCCACCATCTCTTGCAGCAAGGCACGAAGACGCTCCCGCATCAGGCGGGTAAATTCCCCGCTTTCCGGCATGTCGGGCAGTTCGCCCGTAAAAAGATGGGACGTGCTGTAGATGGAATTCACCAGTTTGTAACCCTCCAGGTTTTTGTCGGCGTGGGCCAAAAGCCCGTAAATATACAGCTGCAGGGCTATTTTGGGACGGTTTTCATTGACTTCCCCGAAGAGCTTGTCCACCACATCGGCGGCATTGTCGTCGGTGATGAGGATATCCTTCTCCTGCACCTTTCCGGTCTTGTAGTCCACAATGCGAAGCTCTCCGGGGCGGTAGGAATCCATGCGGTCCACGAAGCCCTTGATACGGAAGCCCTCGAAGACCATTTCCAGGCGCCGCTCCAGGCCTATCATCTTGAAGCCGCCGGAGCCACTGGAAGCAAGGAGCGAGGCATCGTGCCGCAAAGTGCCCGTCACATAATCCAGGATCACTTCCTCCAGTACCAGGTTGCGTCCGCTCACTTCTATGCTTTTGAGTTCTTTCAAAACGGCAGTGCGGATGCGTTTTTTAAGCCCCGGAACGTCTTTGAGCAGGCCCTGGATATGGGCCGGAGTAACCTCAGGAACATCGTAGAGCTGACACATCACACGGTGAAAAACATTGCCCAGCATGCCTGCATCCAGGGATTCGGCCACTTCTGTCTCTCCTTGAAGGCCCTCCACAAACTGATAGAAGAACTTGGCCGGGCAGGCCAGGTAACTCTGCAGCACGGAGGCGGACAATTCCCCTTCCCGGATAGCGCGTACATGTTCCGGGGTTTTGGGGATATCCCCTTCAAGGGGCGGGGCATGCATGGGAGCCGTGGCCACCCTGCGCTCCATGCTCAGGCCAAAGTGGTACTCCAGCTGCTTGATATACCGGCTTTCCTCGCCGGTATTGAGGCCTTCCGTGCGGCTGTCGTAGAGGAGCCAGACATGTTCCGGGCGCTGGATCATGCGGTAAAAATAGTAGGCCCAGACGGCATCCTGATACTCATAGGTGGGCAGGCCGAAACCCTTTCTAAGTTCCGGCGGGATGAACGAAGAGTGGAAGCTCTTGCGCGGGAAAACGCCCTCGTTGGCGCTGAGAATCACCAGATTGCGAAAATCCAGCGCACGCGTTTCCAGCGGTCCCATTACCTGCAGGCCTCCCAGGGGCTCACCGCGGAAAGGCACGGATATGCCCTCCAGGATGCGTTCCAGCAGGCGCAGCCAGGTGGCGGGCAGCACCTCCAGGTCTGTTCCCCGAAGGATATTGAGCTGCTGATGACAGCGGCGGGCAAAATCCAGCTCCAGGAGCATCCCCTCCCCGGCCGAGAGCTTTTCCCCCACCAGCAACACCACCTCCGTCAGATAACCCTCCAATGCATGGTTCTGCGCTGCCGATGCTTCCGTGGGTTGCAGGACCACCGGCCGGAACAGTTTTTCCAGCACAGGGCCGCCCTGCAGCTCCTTGAGCGGCACATAGTACTGCGCAGCGGCCTTTACCTTCCGGACCACCTCTGCCTCCTTCTCCGAAAGCAGCTCACGGAAAAGCCCCGAGGCAAACACCTCTCCCACCTGCCTGTGGTAAAGATACCAGCCATCCGGACGCTCCCGAAAGTTCAGTTGCATCTGTCCCAATGCCTGCAGCAGCGAAAAAAGGGCACTGCCGGACATGGGAAGACCCATAGTTACATTGACGCGCTCATAGGAGGGCGGAATGGAATGGAGCAGGGGCTCCAGGAGGGTCTCGTCCGGGAGAACGAAGGCTGTTTCCACGGGGTTGGCGCCGCTTTGCGAGAGGATGTACGGCGCCAGTTTGGCCTGCCCCACGGAGGAAGGGACGCTTACGACGGTGATTTTGGGATCCTCCAGTCCCTGAGGGTCTATAGGAAAAGCCTGGGGAAAACGCTTCAGGTTGGAGTTCATGAAATAGGACGCCTTGTTATCCTTGTGACGGATTTGCTTGCTCACAAAATCCCAGACAAACTGCGCCAAGCCGGCATCCCGCATGCGGGAAAGGAGCAGGTTCTCGCACTCCGTAAGGGCATTCAGCCCCACAAAGACAAACTGCTCCACCTCCGGGAAAACGGGCTGCAGGAGGTCCTTCACCGAAGTGCCGGCCTTCAGGCGGGCGGCCAGGCTACGGTGGACCATGCCCTCATAGGACATGCCCTTTTCTTCCAGACGCTCCCGAAAGCGCATGTACAGCGGGTACAGCAGGTTCCAAAGCTGCAGGAAACGGGCTTTCACATCCTCCCCTTCCGGGTTTACCGTAAGCGCCCCTTTCCCGTCCCGGAAGTGGGCAAGGAACTGGTTGACAGCATCGCGCTGCTTATCCGTCAGGTATTCATAATGGTCCTGTATAGACTTGAGCTCCTGTACGTTATGCAGGAGAGCGCGGGCATCTGCCAGGTATTTGTCTATATCGTCAAAATCTCCCAGGAGGACATCTCCCCAAAAGATAAAATCGTCCAGGGACTCTGCCGCGGGGCTGAGTTCCTTGTAGCAGGCATACAGTTCCAGCAGCAGGTGCAGGCGGTCTGTTTCCTGCGCCCCTGCCACCCCCCGGAAAAAGTCCTGGATGGTGTATAGCGGGGGCAGCAAAAGAGGGACTCCGCCGCCCTTCTCCTGCACCAGATCTCCCAGGTACTTGCGGAAAAACACCATTGACCTCCGGTTAGGGAAGATGAAGCAGGAGCGTTCTATTGCTCCGGCCTCATAGTAGTGGGAAGCCACCTGAAAGAGAAAAGGCTTTTTCATAGAGTGTAAATATACAAAATTATTCTTACATTTGTAAACGTTCAAAAATAACTTTTAACTCGAATTGATATGAAAAAGAAATTCAGATGCCTGGTGTGCGGTTACGTACACGAAGGGGACAATCCCCCGGCAGAATGCCCTGTATGCCATGCCAAGGCAGAAAAGTTTGTGGAAATCAAGGAAGAGGAAGGCAAGCCCCAGTGGGCCTGTGAGCACGTGATCGGCGTTGCCAAAGGCTGTGATCCGGAGGTTTGGGCCGGCCTGCAGGAGCATTTCCACGGCGAGTGCACGGAGGTGGGCATGTACCTGGCGATGAGCCGCCAGGCAGAGCGCGAAGGTTACCCCGAGATAGCCGATGCCTTCAAGCGCTATGCTTTCGAAGAGGCAGAGCACGCCGCCAAATTCGCAGAGCTGATTGGCGAAGTAGTCTGGGACACCAAGACCAACCTCAAGAAGCGCTATGAGGCGGAAGCCGGTGCCTGTGAAGGCAAGCTGGCCATTGCCAAGCGCGCCAAGGAGCTGGGCTACGATGCCATCCACGACACCGTCCACGAAATGGCAAAAGACGAAGCCCGCCACGGGGCAGGCTTCTTAGGTCTGTATCAACGCTTTTTCGGGAAATAATCCTTAGCGGATATCAAATGCATAGGGCAGCCGGGCGTACACAATGCCTGGCTGCTGTTTTTTGAGCTCCTGCAGGGCCCTGCCCATGCCGGCAAAAGGGGTTCCGGAGAGGATGCTGGGCTCCTCCTGGCTTTTCCCGAAGCTGGCAAGCATCTGCTCCGCGAAGGTGAGAGGACGGGGGTAGCCCACTACCTTGTACTCGTCCGAGGAATGAAGGTCTGCCAGGGCGGCGGCATAGGCGATGGCATCTTCCAGGGTGCCTATCTCGTCCACAAGACCCAGCTCAAGGGCATCGGCGCCCATCCAGACGCGGCCTTGGGCTATCTCGTCCACGCGTGCGGGCTCCAGGTCCCGGCTGGTGGCCACCAGGCCCACGAAACGCTCATAGATATCTTCCACGGAAGCCTGCATGTAGGCAAGCTCTGCGCTGTCGAAGGGGCGCATCAGGGAGAACATGTCGCTGTGCTTGTTGGAACCTACCGTTTCTATGGCCACCCCCACCTTTCCGGTTACAGCCGAGAACTCCGGAATCATGGAGAACACGCCGATAGAACCGGTAACGGTGGTGGCGTTGGCATAGACCTTCTGGCAGCCGTTGGCAATCCAGTAGCCGCCGGAGGCAGCGTAGTTGCCCATCGAGGCCACCAGCGGTTTTTCCTTCTGGAGGACGTCCAGCGCCGCCCGGATTTTCTCCGAAGCGCTTACGCTGCCGCCGGGAGAGTTCACGCGCAGCACCACGGCCTTCACGCTCTTGTCCTTGCGAACCCGGTCAATCTCCTTTACAAAGCGGTCCGAGGCTACTTCCTGGAGCTCCTTCCCTTCGATGATCTCTCCGTCGGCGTAGATAACTGCCACATTATTGCGGCCGGGCAGGGCATCTATGCGGTCTGCCACATAGTCGGCGAAAGGTATGAGCTTGAGCTTTTTGGCATCTTCCACCTGCGCCAGGGTGCAAAGGCGCTGAAGGAGGGTTTCGTGGTCCACCAATTCGTCCACCAGCCCCGCACGGAGGAAGTCCTCCGGGAAGTTGAGGGCCAGCTGGTCCACCAGCTCGTTGAAGGTTTCCTCCGACAGGCCGCGCCCGCCCGCCATGGCAGCGGAATAAGCCTTCCAGGCAGAGTTAATCATCACCTGGTTCTGCTCCCTGTTCTCCGGCGAAGCGCTTCCCCGGATGAACATCTCGCCGGCGCTTTTGAATTTTCCGTGCCTGATAAGCTGCACCTTCACGCCCAGTTTATCCAGCAGGTCCTTGACAAAGATCATCTGGCCGGAGAGACCGATCAGCTGCGGCGTACCGCCGTGCTGGGAGCCCATAAACACTTTGTCGGCTGCGCTGGCCAGGTAATAGGATCCGTTGCCGGGATTCTCCGTATAGGCAATCACCGCCTTGCCGCCCGTCCGGAAAGCCGACAGCGCCGCGCGCAGTTCCTCCAGGTCTGCCATGCCGGCAGAAAGGTTGTCGGGGCGAAGGAGGATGTACTTCACGGCCGGGTCCGTAGCGGCCGTACGAATGGCCTGGACGGCATCGTGGACCCCCACGGGGACGGTCATCTCCAGGCTCATGGACATCCAGTCAGGGACAGCTTCCTGGCTTTGTTCTGCCAGAGTAAAAGCGCCCATGTCCAGGTCCAGCACGCCGCTTTTGGGAAGGCCGGAGCCGCCTCCGCTCACAAGGGCGCTGCCCAGGAAAAGGAAGAAAAACAGGATGCGAAGAATCCTGAGCACAACGATGCCGCATATAACGGCCAGTACAGTCTTGGTAAATTCTTTCATAATGTGTGCTATTTAACCAACTGGGTGGCTGTGTTCCAGTCCACATTGGCCTTGTAAAAATTGTCCAGCAAAGTGGTTCCCATGGAAGGAAGGTACATGGACAGACCGCATACGCGCTTGAGCGGGATGCTCAGGAAGTAGTCCGTAGCTGCCTTATAAAGGATGCATTCTTTCAGGGCCGCATCCAGGCGGGCAGTTTCCTGGGCATTGATGCCGGCCTGCACCAAAATGTCCTTGAGGTCATAGAAATAGTGCCTGTTGTAACGGAAATATCCCTGCACATTGTTTCCGTTCAGGCTATGAATGGCGGGGCGGTATTTCTCGAACAGTTCCTTGCAGACCTCTGCCAGGGGCTGCATCTTGGCAGGGGCCACGGCCGTAATGGTGGCACTGCGGTTGCTGCCGCTCTGGGAATCGTAGAAAGCAAAATAATCCTGGCACACGCCGATGGGATCCGAGCTGCCGCCAAGCAGTTTTTCCGTGATGGTGAGATAGTTAAAGCCTTCCGCCAGCACTTCCGTGGGGGAAAAGCCCACGATGTCCGCCTTGTCCCGGAAGGCATAGGCCACCTCTACGCAGGCGCAGAGGCAGGCGTCCAGCAGGAGGTAATCCAGGTGCATGGGAATGCACTCCGCAAAGTCCTTCAGCTCCATCTCTATGTCTCCACTCAGGGACCTGTCCTGGCCGATGGACCGCCGGGGCGCATGCGCAGACTCATAGTCCTGCGGCGAGGTGTAGTATCCGTCCGGCAGCCAGCCGGTTGCGTGCGAGGAATAGACCATCCCGTAACCCCCTGCCGGGAACTCTTTCCGCACCATGGAAAGGGCCTCTGCGAACATTTCCTTCCGGCAAATCTGGTCCGTGGGGGCCCAGACATGGAGCGTATCCTTGATCACCTCCCCTCCACGGTCCTTGTAAATGCGGTAAAGGACGGGCGATGTTTCTTCCTTGTAATCACCCATTGTCTTTGGAAGACGCGCAAGCACCAGCAGCACATCGCTTGCAAAATGCTTTCCTTCAGGGACATAGCCTACTTCCAACTCCTCCAGGTCTTCTGACAGATAATTGGAAAGGGAATTGAACCCTGCCGACACCATGAGCATTACCCGGCGCTCCGGGGTTACGTAGCTGCGCGTCGGCATGGAGCGGCTGCCGTCATTCTCACCGGTGAAACCGGCCTCGAAGCCCGGATCCTTGAAACAGGCCGCCGCGGCAAAAAGCAAGGTGAGAAAGACAAGTATTTTCGTTAATCGCATAGATTCTTTTTTCATACCCTTTTGAGGCTTTGCTACAAATGACAAAGTTAGTGTTTTTTTTATAACTTTGTGCTCATGAACAGTAAGATCGTAAAAATGATGATGCTCACAGGGGCGGCCGCTCTTCTGGCCGCCTGTAAAGGGCCTTCGGGAGAGCAGGCCCAGGACGGTTTCCGTTATACCATTGATGCTTTTGCAGACCTGAAGGTCATGCGCTACCGTATTCCCGGCTGGGAGGAACTCTCCCCCCGGCAGAAGGAGTACGCCTACCACCTTTCAGAAGCCGCCAAATACGGCCGCGACATCCTTTGGGATCAGAACTGCAAGGACAACCTCCGCGTGCGCCACGCCCTGGAAGCCATCCTGAAATGTGAGGGAATAGACCGCGAAACAGCTGAATACCAGCACTTTCTCACCTACGCCAAGCGCGTTTTCTTCTCTAACGGCATCCACCATCACTACGCAGAAGACAAGTTCTTCCCGGAGTGTCCCCAGGCCTATTTCGCTTCCCTGCTGGAGGCTGCCGGGGTGCAGGACGGGGAACTGCTGGACGTCATCTACAATCCTGCGATATGGCCGCAGCGCCGCTGCACCCAAAGCGACGGGGACATCGTGCGCTCATCGGCCGTCAACTACTACGAGAACGTGAGCCGCGAGGAAGTGGAGCGCTATTATGCCGGCCTGGCCAACCCCAATGACCCCGAACCCCCGTCCTGGGGCCTCAATACCAAAGTGGTGAAAGGCGCCGACGGCGTGGTGCGCGAACTTCCCTGGAAGGTGGGCGGCCTGTACTCCGCGGCCATCGAGAAGATTTGCGAAGAGCTCTCCAAGGCGCGCGAAGTGGCAGAAAACGACATCCAGAAGCGGGCGCTGGGGCTGCTCATCGAGTACTATCACAGCGGAGACCTCCGCACCTGGGACGCTTTCAACATCGAGTGGGTGAAGGATACCCTGGGCACGGTGGATTTTATCAACGGTTTTATCGAGGACTACAATGACCCGCTGGGCCGCAAGGCCGCCTGGGAGGGTTACGTGAACATCAAGGACTTCGAGGCTTCGAAACGCACGGAAATCCTCAGCGCCAACGCCCAATGGTTCGAGGACAACTCCCCCGTGGACCCTCGCTTCCGCAAGGCGGTGGTCAAGGGTGTATCGGCCAAGGTCATCAATGCTGTGTGCCTGGCCGGGGACAGCTATCCGTCCACGCCCATCGGCATCAACCTGCCCAACGCGGACTGGATCCGCAAGGAGCACGGCTCCAAAAGCGTCACCATTGCCAATATCACCCATACCTATGACTGGGCAGCGCAGGAGCTACCCACCAGCACCCTGGCGGAATTCGCCTATGACCAGAAGGAAATAGAGCTGGAGCGCAAATGGGGCACCCTCACCGGAGAAATCCACACGGACCTGCACGAGTGCCTGGGCCATGGCTCCGGCCAGTTGCTGCCCGGGGTAAGCGGTACGGCGCTGGGAGAGTATGCATCGGCCCTGGAAGAAGCCCGGGCAGACCTTTTTGGCCTCTATTACACGGCAGACCCCAAGATGGTGGAACTGGGCATCATGCCGGATCCGGAGGCCTATAAAGCGGAATATGCCAGCTACATCAGAAACGGCCTCATGGTGCAGTTTACACGCGTAGAGCCCGGTCGGCCCAATACGGAGGCGCACATGCAGAACCGCAAGCTCATTGCCCAGTGGTGCCTGGAAAAAGGCGCCCCGGAAAAGGTGATCGTGAAAAAAGTGCGCGGCGGAAAGACCTACTTCGTGGTGAAGGACTTCAAGCGGCTGCGCGCCCTGTTCGGGGAACTTCTGGGAGAAATCCAGCGCATCAAGAGCGAAGGAGACTATGAGGCGGGCAAGGCCCTGATCGAGACCTACGCCGTACACATTGACCCGGAGCTGCACAAGGAAGTCCTGGAACGCTATAAGGCCCTGAACCTCAAGCCTTACGGAGGATTTATCAATCCGGATATCCAGCCCGTCTGCAGCGAGGACGGCACCATCACCGACTACATCCCCGTCTATACGGACGACTACCTGGGGCAGATGCTCCACTACGGGAAGAAGTACGCTACGCTGTAAGATTCGGCATGCTCAGGGATTACAGGAATTACCTCAGGCTGGAGCGCAGGATGTCTCCCCACACGGTGACATCCTATTGCCACGACGTGAAGGGATTCCTGGACTGGACGGACCTCTCGCCCAGGGCCATCACCACCGCTGATGTAGAGGCTTACCTTGGACATGTCACTGCCCAGGGGCTTTCCAAACGCAGCACGGCCAGGCTAGTGAGCGCTCTTCGCAGCTTCTTTTCCTGGTGCGTGGAAGAAGGGGAAATCAAGGAAAATCCCTGTGACCGGGTAGATGCCCCCAAGCTGGGGAAATACCTTCCGGAGGTGCTGAGCGTAGAGGAAGTGGAGGCCATCCTGGAGTCCGTAGATCTAAAAGCACCCTTTGGCAGGCGCAACCGGGCCATCCTGGAAGTGCTGTACGGCTGCGGGCTGCGGGTAAGCGAGGCCGCCACCCTGCGCATTTCCCACGTGCATCTGGAAGAAGGTTTTGTAGATGTGATCGGGAAGGGCAACAAGCAGCGGCTGGTTCCGCTTGGTGAGGTTGCCGCCGATGCCATCCGCTCATACCTTCCGGAGCGTCCCGTCCCCGCCCTGCGCTCCGCAGAGGACTACCTCTTCCTGAACCGTTTCGGGAAGCCCCTCAGCCGCGTTTCGCTTTTCAAGCTGGTTAAAGACCAGGCCATGGCCGCCGGCATCCAGAAGGAAATCTCCCCCCATACCTTCCGCCACTCTTTTGCCACCCACCTGATAGAAAACGGCGCAGACCTTCGCATCGTCCAGGAAATGCTGGGCCACGAGAGCATTCTCACCACGGAAATAACATTTGGTCCGTCGCTGTTGCATCACTTCTCCAGCACCAGCGTATCTGTTCAACATCCCCGCTATAAAATCATCAGAGAACTGCTTAATCACCATTGGTAGCAAGCCGCAAGTTTCACGCTTGTTCATTTTATCCAATGAGTCTCTGATTTCATTCTCAGTAAACGCATCATAATCAATAAGCCAATGCTGAAGTGCACCGTGAACCTTTATTGGAAGAATGCCTAACAAACCTTCTGCCTCCAAAAGGGCATTAATGTAAGTTATATTATCAACAGAGCCCGATATATCAGAAATGATTGCCTCATCCTGAAGAACCTTATCAGAAGCAGCTTTATAAGCCTTCTCTTCAGATATCATGTTTTGAATGTCATCAAACGTAAGCTCTGGAAGATCATCTATAGACTTGACCACATGGCATGCAGATTTATATTCAGTACTATTCTTATAGCGTTCAAGTCCCTTCTGCTAGTCAGTCTTATCGCCATATAATGTTATAAGATGACTTTGGATAATCTGCAACTTTCTTATGTAGGAATTTGAGACGTAAGCAATCCTGGCATTAGGGCCAAAATCAGCTTGAACCCGTTCTCTTATTCCTCTTTCGAAGCAGTCTTCATTCATATAATTCTGTGCCAATCCGACCTACACAATAAAGTGAAGCGAATCGTAGTAATATTTTGCTTGTGCCTTCTATGCTATCCAAGCTGTAATTAGTGTCTGCTCAACAAGACCCCACAAATAGTATATCCTTGGTCCATTCAGCTTTCCAATATGATTAATTGGCTTGATGGCTCGTAATTTCCTGCATCAAATAAAAAGAGCAAAAAAAGATTTTCTGTTGGTATTGAGAACAGATTCGTCACATATACTGACATTGCGATGTCTGACAGGGTTGTTTCGGCCAGCCTGGCCATGATAAGCCCCGCTCCGTTGCATCTTTTGTCAAGGCTGAAGAATCTCTCTGCCTCTATTCGCTCTGTTCCTGTATATCTGGTCTACAAGTACGCGTGCAGGATAATGGCCTGTACGGTCTTTATAGCGCTCTACGACATCTTGGAGTATCTGTACTTCATTGTATGGCTCAAACTGTATCTTCTCAAGTCTTGCATGGCCTTTCTCGTCTATGCTGACATCATACTTTGCGCCGAACCCGACCGGTGCCTTAGCTTTGCCTCGTACTATCAGACGGATGTATGGCTAATGGATGCTTACGATCCTGTTCTCAATAGAGTGTACCTTGTTATCTAACATATGTTTCTTCAAGGCGATGCCGGTCAATCTGTCCTGCCAACTTTACCCACTCATTGTCCTTATCAAGCTGCATCCCACAGCTCTGATTGAAATCCAAAAATGATATCTGATGCTCCTCTGACCTGTACATAATCGCTCCTAAATGCAAAGGTATTTGGCTATTTCCCGATTATCTATGCATTAATAATATCAAAAGTCGGCTGGAAATGTAATATTTTTAAAAGTTTTATTTATTGAGCA
>CADAJF010000017.1 GCA_902788175.1 uncultured Bacteroidia bacterium | reverse complement strand
GTACGTGATGCGTGAGCTGAAGGCCGTGGCGGAGAGCATCAACGCGCGTACGCAGGCCGATGTCCTTTTTGACCTGAATTCGGCGAATCTTCGCCCGGACGCCTATCCCATCCTTCTGGAGGTGGTGGACTTCATGAAGCAGAACCCGGACGTGCATGCCACCATCGAGGGCCATGCCTGCATCCTGGGCTTCGACTCGGTGAACCAGCCCCTTTCGGAGCGCCGCGCCCAGGCGGTGTACGACTACCTGCATGGCCACGGCATCTCCTACGACAGGCTGGAAGCCAAGGGCTACGGCTCCAAACGGCCTAAAGTCTCCAACGAGACCGAACACGGCCGCCGCCAGAACCGCCGCATAGAATTCATCTTCGCACTGCGATAAGGCAAACTTGGCTTTGATCGGCAATTCGCATGAGGGTTAACCACTTGATTCACAGTCGTTTCCAGAAATCAATCGTTGCAATTTGCAACGATTGATTTTTATAATCTCCTCAGGTACAGACGTTTGCGTATCAGGGCCGAGGCCCCCGGTAGGGGCCGGGGGTGCCTTAAAGGAGGGGAAGGAGGTGGATGTCGGTGTAGGAGCCGTTGGCGTTGTAGGGCAGGGCAAACTGGCGGTGGTTTTCCACTTCTTCGGTGCGGACGTCGTGCTCATGGCCTACAATGGTGGCAAGGAGATTGTTTTCCTCGCCTGCGCGGAGTACCTCCCGGAAGAAACGCTCGATCTGGGTGGCATGGTGGCCATCGGCCTTGGAGCGCATGGAGAGGCCTTTATCCGGGGAATAGGCGGGCTCATACTTGGGATACCCCAGATAAAAAGTGTCGTGCCCGGGAAATGCCTGGCCGATATGCATCAGCAGCAGACAGGGCAGTCCCTTCGCTACTTCCTGCCGGAAGAAGTCTATCTGGGCGGGGGTGACGTCATCGGCGGAGTCGTCGATAAAAATGAGTTTGACACCCTTGATGTCCACGCTGTACATGAGCGGGTCCACTCCCTCCCGGTAAAGGGGTTTAAGGCGATGGATCCATGCCTCCCTGGCCTTCATTTTGTCTTCGTCGTCCAGGCCTTCGTAGTTCCAGTCGTGGTTGCCGCTCACATAGTAAAAAGGCTTTCCGCAGCTCTGGATAAGGCCTGCAGCGTACTCGATGCTGTACTCTGAGGGGTAGCTGAGAAGGTCTCCGAGGTGAATGACAGCATCTGCGTCGCTTCCGGCAGCCAGCTCCAGGCTTTCCTTGAAAGCGGTGGCGGGCGTTGTGGGCTGCAGGGTTTTGTAATGGGGAACCTGGTTGTAGGCCCTTTCCATGCGTGCGCTGTACTGGTGATAGGGGGCGTTGCGCTCATCGGCCTCGAAAAGGTGGGTGTCGGCCATGGCGAAAAGGTGGACGGGCTCCCGGATGGTTTCCGACCAGATGCGCAGGGTCTGGACGCCGTAGGCGCTGATATAATTGTACGCCGGGGGGCGTCGCGTGCTTTTCCCCGCGCAGGAGGCCAGGGAAGGGAGGGCTGCAGCAGCAGTGAGCGCAGCGGAGCCTTTCAGGAAATCTCTTCTGTCCATAGTATTAAAGATTTGCAGTGGTACTTACATCCGGCAGCCCGAGGGCTTCGCGGAGCTGGGTGTCGTAACGGAGGCGCACTTGAATGCCGGCCTGCTGGAAATAGTAGCGAACGGCAATTTCCTCCTCAATGAAGGGGATGATTTCCTCCTTTTTCAGCCGAAGGAAGGTCTCCTTGTCCATCTCCAGGGATTTTTCCAGGGCCGACAGTTCCCCGGAAAGCGCCTCCGTGAGACCATCTTCCGCAAGGGACTTTTTCATCTCGTCAAAAAGGGCCCGGGCCGATGACCGGTAGTCAAACGTCTTGTCCTTGGCAAAGGCGATAAAGTCCTCGTATTCCGTGAAATGGAAATCCTCCAGGGCCGGGATGGACGCATGGCTGCGTACATATTCCAGGGCGTATTGCTCCAGGATGCCGCTGTACACCACGGAGTAGGTGAGGCGGGAGTATCTGTGGGCTTTTACCGTGTGGTCCGGGGTGATGCCGCCGCCGTCGCGTACCGTGCGGCCGTGGGCCGTGGTGAACGTTTGGGTGAGCGAATCTGGAATATGGCCCACGCTGCCGTCTTCGTTGCGGTGGGAGTAGTCGATGGCCTGGACGCATCGGCCCGAGGGAGTGTAATACTTGGCGGTGGTCACTTTGAGCTGCCCGTCGTAGGGGAGGGGGCGGATGCTCTGCACAAGCCCCTTGCCGTAAGTGCGCGTGCCGGCAATGGTGGCACGGTCATAGTCCTGCAGCGCGCCGGAAACAATCTCCGAGGCCGATGCACTGCCGCTGTCCACCAGCACCAGGATGGGGATCTGCGTATCCAGCGGGTCCGAGGTGGTTTTGTACACCTGCTCCGTGGCCTTGCGGCGGCCCTTGGCGGTAACCACCACCGAGCCCCTGGGCACAAAGAGCGAAACGATGTTCACTGCCTCGTTCATGACCCCGCCGCCGTTGCCGCGAAGATCCAGCACCAGGCGCTGCATGCCCTGGGCCTTGAGTTTTTCGAAGGCATCGCGGATGTCCTGGCCCACGCCCTCCGTGAACTTGCTCAGGTAGATGTAGCCGTCCCGCTCATTGAGCATGCCGGCATACTCCATGGAGGGGAGGATGATGCGTTCCCGCACTACGGGGACATCGATGACATCCCCGGCCTTCCAGCCATCCCCGCTGCGGAGTTTCTTGACGGAGAGGACCACGGTGGTGCCGGGTTTTCCCCGCATGCGCTCGCTGCTCTCTGCGCTGGTGAGGCCATGGGTGGATACGCCGTCAATGGCAGTCACTTCGTCGCCGCAGCGAAGGCCGGCCTTGGCGGCCGGAGAGCCTTCGTAGGGCTCGTTGATGAGGACGTTGCCGTTCACGTCCGGTTTGTAGATAAGGGCACCCACACCGCCGTAAGTGCTGGTGAGCATCATTTGGAAGTCTTCCTGCTCTTCTTCAGGGATGTATTGGGTGTAGGGGTCCAGGGCTCCCAGCATGGCATCCACGCCGGCGCGCTGGATACGGCCCACTTCCAGGGAATCTACGTACGAACGGTTAAGTTCCTTGAGGATGGCATTCTGTACCTCCACCCACTTGCCCAGGGTGAAGTTCTTGGACTGCGCCGATGCGCTTAAACCAAAGGCCGCCAAGGCGGCCAGAGTGAGGATAATTCGTTTCATGGCAGGACAAAGATAGCAAAAAATATGCTAAAACAGGCGCCTGCCTTCGCCGGCGGTGATTACTTCTCCAGCAGTGTCCTCAGATAGTCAATGTCGAAGAACTTTGAGAAATCCTTCACGCTGACGGTTTTATCTTCGGATACCTGGACGTCCACCTTTCCGTCGGTCACGATGGGGAGGGTAGGGGTGATGCCGGCATCGATGTTCTCACCGGAGAGGGTGTTGAGCCTGGCGCGGAAGGAGGAAATCTGGAAGCAGAAGCCATCGGCCGTACACATGGCCTGGATGGCGCAGGAGCCGCCGCCGGAGGTTTCTCCCAGTACGGGGATGCCGGCGTCCTTGAGCATGGAGGGGAACATGTTGCCGCAGGAGAAAGAGTTGCCGGAGGTGAGGACCGCGAAGTTGAGGTCGTAGCGGACGTCTTTGTCGGCCTCGTCAAAAAGGCCGTTGAAATTGCGGTCCACTTCATATTCCACGATGGAACGCTGGCCGGTGAGGGGGTTGTCCTGGCTGATATAGCTCTTTCCGAAGATGAGGGAGGTCATGGCCATGACAATGTCTGCCGATCCGCCGCCGTTGGCGCTGATGTCGATGATGAGGTTCTTCACCTCGGGGTCTTCGCTGGCTTTTGTCAGGGCGTCCAGGAAGATGACCATGGCGTCGTCCGCGGTGTTTTCGATGGTGGGACGGGGACCGGTGCCGGCGTAATAGGCTTTCCAGCTGTCTTCGTTACGGGTGTTGAAGGAGTCGAAGACGCAGACGGCGGTGTCGCCTTTCTTGAAGTAGGTGACATTCTCGCCGTAGGCCTGTGGACGGAGGGTGGAGACAGCCTGGCGGCTGGACATCATGGTGGACATCATCGGCGCCAATGCGCTCATGAACAGGCCATAGACGTTTTGGTTTTCCAAGGCGGCCTTCTGGTAATCGGCCACCAGCTGGGGATACTTTTCCACGTCGCTCTCGCTGAAGGTGCTGGAAAGCTCCATGTTTGTATGGCCGTCGAAATAGACGCCGGAGAGGCCGGCCATGCCCATCAGGTAGTCGGAGAGTTTGTCGGAGAGGAGGAGCTTTTTGATGGTAGGGCCGCACTCGATGTCTTCTTCCAGGGTCTTGTCCAGGCCTTTGGCCTTGAGCTGCTCGTTGTAGGTGATGCGGCCGGGGTAGCCGTAGAAGTGATCCATGGCAAAGCACAGTTCGCGGTAGTTGAACTGGGCAAGGTCTTCGGGACGGGTGGCCCGGGACAGGATGGGCTGGTTGTAGTCGGGGTCAATCTCCGTGAGCTCCACTTCGTTCACGGACAGGTTGGCCACCACTTTCTCGCCGTTGAATCCGGCGTGGTGGTAGTACAGGTCCGTGTACATATCGGCCAGGGTGGCGAAGGGGAAGTACACGGCTCCCTGGCCATCGGCGTGGATATCAATGCCATAGGCGCCAAAATCCAGCGTGGTGGTCACTTTTTCCGGGAAGGTGGTGATGCTTTTGTAGCGGACGAAAGGCATGCCGTCATAATAGACATTGGCCATGCCGGGCTGCAGGAGGCTCATCTGGTTGGTGAAGGCCTCGAACTGGTCCGTGGTGAAAACGTCGGTGTTGATATTGATGGTGGCCGATGCCTCGCTGTTGGTAAGGGTGTATTCCCCCGCACCGGTGTGGGTGACCGTCATGGTGGAGCCGGGAAGGACGATGGACTGGAAGTCTGCGGCCGAGATGTAGGCCACATTGGGCATGCTGTCATAGAAGCGGAGCGTTACCTGGGAGTCCGGGGCAATCTTGGTCACTACGGGTACGGTGCGCTCGGTGTAGCTGCCGCCGTCGGGCTGCTCATGGGGAACGGTGTTTTTAGCGGTTTGCAGGCGCGGGCTGCAGGAGACTGCGAGGGCCAGGGCTGCGATGAACAGAAACTTTGTTTTCATTATGGTTATGTGTGTTAGTGCAGTAATACACCGCAAAGGTACGAACTTTTTTTGAATATGCAAGAAAAAGTTGAAAGACTTCGCCTTTTGGCAATTTGCGTGAATTGGCGTATCTTTGCAGGTTATGAAAAGTATCCGCAACTTTTGCATCATTGCACATATCGACCACGGGAAGAGCACCCTGGCGGACCGCCTGCTGGAACTGACACAGACCCTGAGCGAACGGGAAATGGCCGCCCAGGTGCTGGACGACATGGACCTGGAACGCGAAAAAGGCATTACCATTAAGAGCCACGCCATCCAGATGGATTATCGGCGGGGAGGGGAGACTTATCGGCTCAACCTCATTGATACGCCCGGGCACGTGGACTTTTCCTATGAGGTGTCGCGCTCTATCGCCTCCTGCGAGGGAGCCCTGCTGGTGGTGGATGCTTCGCAAGGAATTCAGGCCCAGACCATTTCCAATCTGTACCAGGCCATAGACCACGGGCTGGAGATTATTCCCGTCCTGAACAAGATTGACATGGACAGCGCCCAGCCGGAGGTGGTGCAGGACCAGGTGTGTGACCTGCTGGGCTGTGACCCGGAGGAGGTGCTTCGCGTGAGCGCCCGTACCGGAGAGGGGGTGCAGGAGGTGCTGGATGCCATCGTGGACAAGATTCCTTGTCCCAAGGGGGACCCTGAGGCGCCGCTGCAGGCCCTGATCTTTGACTCTGTCTTTAACCAGTTCCGGGGCATTATCGCTTATTTTAAGGTAGTGAACGGCAGCATCCGCAAGGGAGACAAGGTGAAATTCTTCTCTACCGGCAACGAGTACGAGGCAGAGGAAGTGGGCAGCCTGAAACTCAAGCTGAACCCCACCGGAGAGGTCCGTGCCGGGGATGTGGGCTATATCATCACGGGTATCAAGGCCGCTGTGGAGGTGAAGGTGGGTGACACCATCACCCATGTGGAAACGCCTTGCAGTGAGGCCATTGCGGGCTTTGAAGAGGTAAAGCCGATGGTCTTTGCCGGCCTGTATCCCGTAGAAGCCGCCAAGTTTGAGGAGCTTCGCGCCACGCTGGAGAAGTTCCAGCTCAACGACGCCTCCTTCACCTATGAGCCGGAGAGTTCCCTGGCGCTGGGCTTTGGTTTCCGCTGCGGTTTCCTGGGGCTGTTGCACCTGGAGATTGTGCAGGAGCGCCTGTTCCGGGAGTTCAACATGGATGTGATCACCACCGTGCCCAATGTGTCGTACAAGGTGTACACCACCAAGGGGGACGTGCTGGATGTGCATAATCCTTCCGGATTGCCATCGGCCACCATTACAGACCATATCGAGGAGCCTTATATCCGTGCCCAGATTATCACCAAGGCGGATTTTTACGGCCCCATTATGAAACTGTGCATGGACAAGCGGGGTACGCTGATAGGCCAGCATTACATTACCACGGACCGCGTGGAGCTGAATTACGACCTGCCTTTAAGCGAGGTGGTGTTCGATTTTTATGACAAGCTCAAGTCCATCTCAAAGGGCTACGCGTCCTTTGACTATCACGTCACGGACTTCCGTCCCGCCCGCCTGGTGAAGCTGGATATCCTCCTGAACGGAGACCCGGCCGATGCCCTCTCTACCCTTATCCACGAGGACCACGCTTATGACTTCGGCCGGAAAATCTGCCTTAAGCTCAAGGACCTTATCCCGCGCCAGCAGTTTGACATTGCCGTGCAGGCGGCTATCGGCGCCAAAATCATTGCCCGCGAAACCGTTCGTCAGGTGCGTAAGGACGTGACAGCCAAGTGTTACGGCGGCGACGTCACCCGTAAACGCAAGCTCCTGGAAAAGCAGAAAGAAGGCAAAAAGCGCATGCGCCAGATTGGCACCGTCCAAGTCCCCCAAAGCGCTTTCATGGCCGTCCTGAAGCTGGATTAACGCTTTCCCGTAGTGCCCGGGTCCCGTCATGCCCGGCCTTTGCTCCATCATGCCCGGCCCCGACCGGGCATCTCCCTTCGCCTGATACACAAATGCCTGTGCCTGAGACGGTTACAGAAATCAATCGTTGCAATTTGCAACGATTGATTTTAGGAAACGACTGTGAGTCAGGCAGTTAAGCTACAGGGCAGTTGGCGCCTTTTCGGCCCCCGTGCGCAAAAACACCCCCTTTGCGAGCACGGGAAAGCGTTATTACCCGTTCCGTGCGCAAATAACGCCGATTTTGTTCACGGCATGGCGATTTTCCTCCTCCGGTGCGCAAATAGTGCCGATTTTGTTCACCGGCAGGCGATTTTTGCGAAAATGGGTGCGTTTTCTGCGTGGAATTGGTAGGTGGAATCGGCCTTCTAGGGGGTTGTGTGGCCTGAAAGTGCAAATAGCCGTGTGCACACGCTTTTACACGGATAATTCTTCCTTACTTTGCCAGTGAGATATCCTGCATGTTGCAGGGAGTATAAAGCATTGTGTTATGAAGGATTTATTGAGTGTTATCGTGGCCGATGACGGGGACATCTCCATCACCACGGATTTTGAATTCCCGGAGGCGGGGCAGCAAGAGGTGCGGTTTGATCGGCGGGAAAGCCAATATGCGCGTCTTGTGGAAGCGCTCAGGAAGGGTAGCGCAGACTGCCTGCATGCCATCCGGATGCTGGAAAGCGCAAGAAAAGATGCCCGCTACGAGTACGAGGGGCTGCATCCGGACCTGGAAGAGGCCCTGCTTAAGTGGAGAAGAAAGGCCGCCGCTTCCAGGAACGTGCCGGCCTACTACATCATGCACCAGCGCGTATTGCTGGGGATTGCCGATGCTGCGCCCCAGAGCGAAGAAGAGCTTTTGGCGCTTGCTGGAGTGGGTCCCATGCTCCTGAGCCGCTACGGGAGTGAGATTCTTGCCATCACCCGGACTGTATAAACCTATGGAATTCAGAGAATTACCGGCAGAAAAGGCCTTCCGGGAAGCAGGCCCTGTGTTCCACCTTTATACCAAGCCGCTGGAAAACCGCGTCCTCTATGAGAATGACCAGGAGCGAACCCTGGCACTCAATTATTTAGCCATTGCCAGCATGCGCAGCGGAGCCCGGCTTTTGGCTTACTCCCTCATGAGCAACCATTTCCACTTTGTATTTGCTGGTCAGGAAGCACAGTTGGACGCATTCTTCGGGGACTTCAAGCAGTTGCTTGGCGCCTACTACAAATCCCACGGCCGCGGGGGATGGTTGACGGGCATGGAAGCAGGCAAAACTGCCATCTTGAACGCGGGACAGTTCCGGACCACGCTCGCTTACGTAATCAGGAATGCCTTTGTGGTGAACGTGAATGTCAATGTCTTCGCAGACCCGTGGTCCAGCGGCTACCTGTACTTCAATCCTTTCTTGAGGAAGGATGGCGTTTCGGCGGCAAGCCTCAGCGTCCGGGAGCGCAGGAAATTTACCTGCTCCAGGCCTTTGCCGGGCGTTAACGAGGACATTCACGTGCTGGAGGGCATGGCCCAGCCGTGGAGTTTCGTGGACTATAAGCTGGTCATGCGTTTCTATGACCATGCGCGACAATACGTTTACAGCGTTCTTAAAAACGTAGAGGCACAGACGGAGGTAGCTATCAGCTGCGGAGAACGCCCCCAGTTCACAGATGAGGACTTGCTGCCGCTGGTGTACAAGCTATGCCGGGAACAGTGGCAGGCGGAAAGCCCGCGTGCGTTGGATAAAAAGGGGAAGCAGCAGCTTGCCATCCTATTGAAAAACAAATACTTCGCGTCAAACGGACAGATTGCCCGCGTAACAAGAATGACAGTGCCGGAGGTAAATGAGCTGTTCCCTATGGCAGCAAAGGCTCAGATCAGGTAAAGGCAAAAGCCCAGACCTGCCAGTACGCAGAAAAGGAAGGTGGCAATCACCAGCAGTGGAAGCATGGGGTCCAGCGCCCGGTCCTGGCGGGTCCATACGCCGTGCAAGTGCTTCACAAACAGCGGCAAGGTGAGTACCCACAGCCAGTGCTGCCAGGACGGCCAGCACAGCAGGCAGTAGGCGCCCATGCTGAGCCACCCAAGGCCGATAAGCACCGTCTGGTAAATCCGCGCCCGCCGCAAGCCCAGTTTGATGGCCACGGTGATGCGGTTGGCGGCATCTGTCTTCATGTCCCGGATGTTGTTGACGTTGAGTACGCCCACACTGAAAAAACCGGCAGCAGCAGCCGGCAGCAGCAGTTTCCAGTGAAGACCTACACCAGCAGTGCAAACAAAATAGGCCCCCAGCACCGCTACAAGGCCAAAAAACAGAAACACGTAGAGGTCTCCCTTGGCCCTGTAGCCGTAGGGATTGTGCCCCAGCGTGTACTTCATGGCCCCCATGATGGCCGCGGCGCCCAGCAGCAGCACCAGAATGGGGGTCAGGTCCCACAGCGTGCCAAAAGCCCGCCAGGTCATGACCGTACCAAAGAGGATGCACAGCCCCACAAACAGGCCAATCAGCGTTTTCATCTCCGGGATGCTTATTGCACCGCTGTTAAGGCCGTACTGCGGGCCCTGGCGCTGCGCAGTATCTGTCCCCCGCAGCACATCCCCCAGTTCATTGGACAGGTTGGACAGAATCTGCAGGCAGACTGTGGTGAGGACAATCAGGACAGCAGTCCAGAGGTCCACTTTCCAATTGGCCATGGCAAGAAGGATTCCCAGCAGCACCCCCGCCATGGAAAGCGGCAGGGTGCGCAGGCGCATGGATTGAAGGGCGGCTTTAAAAGTCATGATCGGCAGCAATTTCTCCACAAAGATAGTCCAATTCCCCGAAATAACGCCTCATAAGCGCCTGCCCGTGTTCAAAAATGGCGCTATTTGTGCACGGAACGGGGAAAAGCGCCTGCCCGTGTTCAAAAATGGTGCTTTATGCGCACCGGAGGCAGAAAAAAGCCAGTCGGTGAACAAAATCGGCGCTATTTGCGCACGGAACGGCTGAAATCTCCACCCCGTGTTCGCAAAGGGGGTGTTTTTGCGCACGGGGGCCGAAGAGGGGACGCTGGGCGCCACCAGCCCTATAGCTTAACTGCCTGACCCACAGTCATTTCCTAAAATCAATCGTTGCAAATTGCAACGATTGATTTCTGTAATCTCCTCAGACACAGGCGCTTAGGTGTTGTCCGAGGCGAGATGCCCGGTCGAGGCTGGGCATGACGGGGTCAGGAAGGACGCAGGCAGTCGGGCATGAAGGGGGTGTTTTTGCGCACGGGGGCCGAAGAGGGGACGCTGGGCGGCACCAGCTCTGTAGCTTAACTGCCTGACCCACAGTCGTTTCCTAAAATCAATCGTTGCAAATTGCAACGATTGATTTCTGTAATCGCCTCAGGCACAGGCGCTTAGGTGTTGGCCGAAGCGAGATGCCCGGTCGAGGCTGGGCATGACGGGGTCAGGGCAGCCGGGCATGACGGGGTCAGCTCGTCAGGGCTGGCTTTGACCGGCCATCTATTGGAGAGGTCGGCACCAGCTGGCGTTAGCGTTCCAGCCAGGATAGGAAGTCATCTACGCGGGCGCGGGAGACGGTGAAGTCTGTGGCGGCGAGGAGGCCGCGGTGGAGGGTGATGCGAAGCCGCCCGCCCATGAGCCGGGACACGCTGTCTATGGCCTTCTCCGAGATGATGCAGCTGCGGGAGATGCGGAAAAAAGCTTGGGGATCCAGACTCCCGCCCAAGGTATCCAGGGACTCGTCCATTACGTAGGAAGAGCCGGAGAGCGTGACCAGGTAGCTGTTTTTGTCTTCCGAGTAGAAGTATGCCACATCTGAGATGCGGACGGGGACTATGCGGTCATTGATGCGGATAAGGAATTTCTCCTTGTACTCTTCCCGGAGAATTTCCCGGAAAGTTTCGCTGGAGGGCCGATGAACCTCCTGCGAAGCCACACGCGCAATGGCCCGTTGCAGGGCAGGAAGGTCTATGGGCTTGAGCAGGTAGTCGATGGCGTTGACCTCGAACGCATGGACGGCGTATTGGTCGTACGCGGTGGTCATGACCACAGGGCAGGGGACTTCCAGCTTGTTGAAAATCTCGAAGCTGATGCCGTCGCTCAGTTCCACGTCCATGAAAATGAGGTCCGGTGCGGGATTACCCTCCAGCCAGGCTACGGATTCGTGAATGGAGCCCATGGCTCCTGCAACCTCTACCTGCGGGAAGTTGTCCTTGAGGAGGTGGATCATGTGCTCACGGGCACGGAGTTCGTCTTCGATGATGAGTGCTTTCATGGCTTGTAGTCTGACTCGGGGATAACGGGGATGGTGACGGAGAAGGACTCCGGCGTTTCCATCACCTGGATTTCCAATCCGGCAATGTCCCGATACTGGTTACGGATATACTGCAGGCCGATCCCCGTGCTGCGCACCGGCGTAAGCTTGGGGATGCGGTTGTTGCTGATGGTGAGGCTGCCGCCTTCCAGCAGGGCGTTCACTATGAGGGGGTTCTCCTTGGAGATGACATTGTGTTTGATGGCGTTTTCCAGCAGCAGTTGCAGCGTGCCGGGCACCACGTAACCGGAAAGAGAGGCCGCCGGAGAGAGATTGCTGAAAACGAGCCCTTCCGGGAAACGAATGAGCATCAGGTCCCGGTAGGTGCTGGAAAACTCGATTTCCTCTGCCAGGGGCACCAGCCGCTTGCCCTCCTGGCGGAGCAGATAGCGGTACAGGGCTGCCATCTTCTGGATGTACCGGCTGGCTTCTTCCCGCGTACCCAACTGCACCAGCGAGTCCAGCACATTGAGGCTGTTGAAGAGAAAATGCGGGTCCAGCTGGTTCTTGAGCGTCATGTAGCTGAACTCGGCCTGGTGGCGCCGGGTTCGCTGGGCCGACACCTCCCGCTGCATCTGAATGGCGTAATTGGCCATGAAGATAAGTGAAAGGAGGATGGTGAGCAGCAGGAGAACCAGGGCGCCGGAGTTCTCCAGGAGGAAGTTGCCGCTGTAATGCGTGTCGATGTACATCCGTACCCCGAAGACCAGCGCAATGGAGAGCACCAGATAGCCTGCGTGCTTGTACCAGGACTGTTCCCGCTCATAGCCGGCCGCCGCGGAAGCGGAAGGGGAGAAGCGATGGGCAAAAGCATACAGCGACCAGCCCAGGATTTCCGTCACCACAAAGGTGGAAAGCGCATGCTGCCACACCGGAGGAAGCGTTTCCAGCAGTACCTGCGCGCCGATATTCCCCAGGATGAACCCCACCGCAATGACCAGGATGAGGGAGGTGACGGTGATTTCCACCGTGAGGTTTTCCCGGTAGCAGATGATGCAGGTGAGCACCATGGTGAGGGCGGTAAGGAACATCCCGTCCGGCATGCCGGTGAGCATGCAGGCAGTGGTGGTGAGCGCATGCAGCAGCGCGAAGCCGTGGATGAGCCAGTGTGTACGCCGAATGTTCATGGAAGCGAAGATACGCAATTATTCCGTTCGTCGCAAAAAAATGTCCATTCGTAGCCTTTGGGCCACGCGCGTATAAATGGTATGCGCGCGAATACGTACTTTTGGGCATGAAACGTGACTTGACTTTCCGCCAGCTGGTGGATTTGAGCTTTGGCTTCTTTGGCGTGCAGATAGCTTATGCCCTGCAAAGCGCCAACATCAGCCGTATTTTCGCCACTTTGGGCGCAGACCCTCATCAGCTCAGTTTCTTCTGGATACTGCCTCCGCTGATGGGCATGATTGTGCAGCCGCTGATAGGCAAATACAGTGACCGCACCTGGTGCAAAATAGGCCGAAGGAAGCCCTACCTCCTGGTAGGCGCCATCATCGCCGTGCTGGTGATGGTGCTCCTGCCCAACGCCGGCAGCCTGAATTTCAGCGCCCGGGTTTTCCTGGGGCTGAACATGGCCATGTGGTTCGGCCTTTTCTCGCTCATTTTCCTGGATACGTCCATCAACATTGCCATGCAGCCCTTCAAGATGATGGTGGGCGACATGGTGAACGAGAAGCAGAAAACCACCGCCTACAGCATCCAGAGCTTCCTGTGCAACGCCGGATCGCTGCTGGGTTACCTGCTTCCCATCTTCTTCACCTGGGTGGGTATCGCCAACACGGCCCCCAAGGGCGTGGTGCCGGACAGCGTGATCTGGAGTTTCTACATTGGTGCCGCCATCCTTATCCTGTGCGTGATGTACACCTTCCTGCGCGTGAAAGAAATGCCGCCCAAGGAGTATGCGCAGTTCCACGGGATTGCCGGTAATGACGCCAAGCCCGGCACCGACCGGGCATCTGAGGGCCTGCTGAAGCTCCTCACCAAGGCTCCGGCCACGTTCTGGACCGTGGGGCTGGTGCAGTTCTTCTCCTGGGCCGCCTTCCTCTATATGTGGACCTACACCAACGGTGCCATCGCAGAGAATGTCTGGCACACCCAGGACACCGCCTCGGAGGCCTACCAAAGCGCCGGCAACTGGGTGGGCGTGCTCTTTGCCGTGCAGGCCGTGGGCTCGCTGGTTTGGGCCGCCGTGCTGCCCCGCTTCAAGAACCTGAAACTGAGCTACGTAGTGAGCCTTCTGATAGGCGCCGTCGGCTTTGTCTCCGTCTATTTCATCCAGAACCAGTATCTCCTTTTCGGGAGCTACTTCCTCATCGGTTTTGCCTGGGCCGCCATGCTGGCCCTGCCCTTCACCCTCCTTACCAACGCACTGGAGGGAAGCCCCTACATGGGCTCGTACCTGGGCCTTTTCAACGGCACCATCTGTCTGCCCCAGATTGTGGCAGCCGCTACCGGTGGCCTGGTCCTGTCCCTGATGGGCGGCAGCCAGCCCGCCATGCTGGTAGTGGCCGGCATTTTCCTGGTACTGGGTGCCATCAGCGTGAAACTTATCAAAATCAAATAATCAACACAAACTACACACTCTAATGAAAAGGATTTTAACCGCAATCGCAGTGCTCTTTGCAGCCTGCGCCACCGTATTCGCCCAGGGCGGATACCCGGTTAAGGGTGTGGTGGTAGATGCCATCGGCCCCGTTGTAGGGGCTTCGGTGATAGAAAAGGGAACCTCCAACGGTGTTTCCACCGGCCTGGACGGAGACTACTTCCTCACCGTTTCCGGCCCCGATGCCGTGATCGAGATTTCCTGCATCGGCTATGCCACCCAGACCTTCCCGGCCAATGCCGTTCCTGCTACCATCACCCTCTCCGAGGACGCCGACTTCCTGGACGAGGTAGTGGTGATCGGTTACGGTACCGTTAAAAAGAGCGACCTCACCGGCTCGGTTTCCACCGTGAAAGCCGACGAAGTGAACAAGGGCGTCATCACCTCCCCGGCGGACCTTATCCGTGGCAAGAGCGCTGGCGTAGTTGTCACCTCGGGTTCCGGTATGCCGGGCTCCGGCGCCACCGTCCGTATCCGCGGCGGCTCCTCCATCAACGCCTCCAATGACCCCCTGTACGTCATCGACGGCCTGCCGGTCTCCAATGACGGCATTTCCGGCATGAGCGACCCGCTGTCCTCCATCAACCCGGAAGACATCGAGAGTTTCACCGTCCTCAAGGACGCATCGGCCACCGCCATCTACGGTTCCCGCGCGTCCAACGGCGTTATCGTGATCACCACCAAGAAGGGCGCCAGGGCGGCCGATACCGCTCCGCGCATCGCCGTGGACCTCACCACCTCGGTGAACACCATCGCCAAGTACAACAACTTGCTGGACGCCAATGGAATCCGCTCCCTCATCCAGGACTTCTACGGCCCCAACTCGGCCGCTGAGGCAGCCCTGGGCAATGCAAACACGGACTGGCAGCGCCAGATTTACCGCACCGCCCCCACCGTGGACGCCAACATGAGCGTCTCCGGCAAAGTGGGCGACAGGATGCCCTACCGCGTATCCGGCGGCCTTACCATGCAGAAGGGTACCCTCAAAGGCTCCGAGATGGACCGCGTTACCCTGGGCCTGAACCTTGCCCCCACGTTCCTTGACAAGCACCTCACCGTGAACCTGAACGGAAAGGCTACCTATGCGCACAACTCGTACGCCAACCAGGATGCTATCGGCGCAGCCAATCACTATGACCCCACCAAGCCTGTCTATGACAGCAAGGGTATCAACGGCTACACCACCTGGTACGACCTCTCCGGCAACCCCAACACCATGGCCACCATGAACCCCGTGGCCCTGCTGGAAGCCAAGACGGACCTGGCCAACGCCATGCGTTTCATCGGCAACAGCCAGATTGACTACCGCATACACGGCTTCGAAGACCTTCGTCTGAACCTGAACCTGGGTATCGACGCCGCCAAATCCAAAGGCGTGACGGAGATTGCCCAAGGCTCCGAGGCCTCCATCCACAACACGCAGCAGTCGGGGATGGGCAGCCATACCAATTTATGACTATGTGCGCCGCAACACCACCCTGGAATTCTACGGCGACTACAGCCATACTTTTGCCGACAAGCATTTCGTGGACCTGATGGCCGGTTATTCCTGGCAGCATTTCTGGAACAACAGCCACAACCTCACCTATCGTATCGGCGACGGCGTGGAACTCTCCAACACCGAAGGCAAGGGAGAACTTTACCTGGTCTCCTTCTTCGGCCGCCTGAATTACAGCTTCGCAGACCGCTACCTGATTACCGCCACCCTCCGCGCGGACGGTACCTCCCGCTTCCAGAACAACAAGTGGGGTATCTTCCCGTCCGTGGCCCTTGGCTGGAACATCAAGAACGAGCACTTCCTGAAGGACTTCGACCCCATCTCCACCATGAAGCTCCGCCTGAGCTGGGGTGAGACCGGCCAGCAGGAAGTGGGCGGCTACTACGACACCTTCGCCCAGTTCCTCACCATCAACACCCCGGGTTCCTACTACTTTGTCAAGAACGCCAACTTCACGGCTCCCGTGGTGGCCCTGGGTTACAGCGCCAACCTCAAGTGGGAAACCACCACCACTTACAACGCCGGCATTGACCTGGGCTTCTGGAACGACCGCCTCACCGCTTCCTTTGACGTGTACCAACGTGACACGCGGGACATCCTGAACTTCATCCCCGTGCCCGGCCTTTCCAACCTGACCAACTACCTGAACACCAACATCGGCTCCATGACCAACAGGGGCTTCGAGATTGACCTGAACGCAGTCCTCATTGAAAAGCGCGACCTCAGCTGGACCTTCGGCGTGAACATGGCCTACAACCAGAACCGCGTGACCAAGCTCACCGCCTCCGACGAGAACGCAGCCGGCATCGAGGCCGGCGGTATCTCCGGCGGTACCGGCAACAACGTGCAGCTGATCCAGGTGGGCTATCCCATGCGCTCGTTCTACCTCTATCAGCAGGTCTATGACATGAACGGTAAGCCCATCAACGGTGTTTACGTGGACCAGAACAAGGACGGCCAGATTACCGCCGACGACAAAGTGATGACCCACCACGCCGATCCTGACTACACCTTCGGCTTCAATACCGTATTTAACTGGAAGCGCTGGACGGCGGCCCTCTCCGGCCATGCCTCCCTGGGCAACTGGGTCTATAACAACGTGGCCTCCGATACCGAGATGCTGGCAGACCTCTGGACCAACAGCTTTGTCTCCAACCGCGTTTCCTCCGCCAAGGAGTCCTTCTTCACCCAGGCCCAGTACCTGAGCGACTACTACCTCCAGGACGGCAGCTTCCTCAAGCTGGACAACTTCACCCTGGGCTACACCTTCCCCAAGATTTACAGCGAAGGCGAGCGCCACATGTCCCTGAACCTGTTCGGCACTGTCCAGAACATCTTTACCATTACCCGCTATACGGGGATTGACCCTGAAATCTACGGCGGTGTGGACGGCACGGTGTACCCGCGTCCCAGAACCTTCGTAGTAGGTGCCAAGTTAAACTTCTAATTCCGGGTTACGAATATGAAAACCATCAAGAACATTTTGGCCATAGCCGCTGCCAGCGCAGCGCTGACCGCATGCGTGGGTGACCTGAACGTAACCCCCATCGACCCCAACGCCAATACCGTGGACAAGGTGCTCACCACCCAGGCAGCCCTTGATTCCTATATCTCCGGTGTGTACCTGGGCTTTGCCACTTCCGGTTATTACGGTCCCAACGGCGGAGCTTCCATCTCCGGCCTGGACGGCGGCGCTTCCCAGTACATCCGCGGTCTGTATCACCACCAGGAACTCACCACCGACGAGAGCGTCTGTGGCTGGAACGACCAGACCATCAAGAACTTCCACTACATGAACTGGACAACGGACGACACCTTTGTCTATGCGTTCTACTCCCGCATGTTCATGCAGGTGGCCTCTGCCAACGAGTTCATCCGTGAGGTAAATCAGGTCAACTTCGACCCCGCCATCACGGCCCGTTACGTGGACGAGGCCCGCACACTGCGCGCCATCGCCTACTTCCATGCCATCGACTGCTTCGGCAACGTGCCTTTCTGCACGGAAGATGACGTGGTGGGTTCCACCCCCAAGCAGATTTCCCGCGCGGAACTCTTCACCTGGCTGGAAAAAGAGCTCACGGACATCATCTCGGGCAACGCACTGCCCGGCAAGGCCAATGTGGCCGAAGGTCACGTCTCCATAGGCGTTCCCAAGTTTGTGCTGGCCAAGCTCTACCTCAATGCAGAGGTTTACACCGGCACGGCCCGCTGGAATGAATGCGCTAACGTCCTGAAGGACCTGATGGACGACGGCTACAGCCTGCACACCACCTCCAAGGGCGTCTATTCCGCCTACCAGGAGCTCTTCCTGGCGGACAACGACCGCTGCACCGACGAGATTATCTTCTCTGTCCAGCAGGACGGCCTGTACACCCAGAGCTACGGTGTCACCAACTACATCATCTTCGCCTCCACGGGCGGTGAGATGGATCCGGACCAGGTGGGCATCTCTTCCGGTTGGGGCGGCCTTCGCACCACGCCGGAGTTCTATGCCAAGTTCTCCAACGAGGACCAGCGCAAGCTCTTCTACACGGCAACGCAGCAGGCCAGCATCGACGATATCGGCGACTTCACCAACGGTTACGCCTTCATGAAGTTCCTCAACCGCACCAGCGACGGCGGTTACGGCCAGGAGCTGGGCTTCGTGGACACGGACTTCCCCATGATGCGTTACGCCGATGTACTGCTGATGGCGGCCGAGTGCCAGGCCCATGGCGCCACCATCGACGGCCTTGCCGCCTTCAACCAGGTGCGCGAGCGGGCCGGCCTGAACCCTGTGTTCAGCCTCACCCTGGACGAAATCCTGGACGAGCGCGGCCGCGAACTCTATCAGGAGTGCTGGCGCCGCAGCGACCTCATCCGCTTCGGCAAATTCCACTCCGGTTACAACTGGCAGTGGAAGGGCGAAACCCAGGATGGCCGTGACGTAGAAAAGTACCGTTGCCTGTTCCCCATCCCGGACAGCGACCGTCTGGCCAACTCCAACCTCCAGCAGAACGAGGGCTATTAATCTATAGACGAACTGCCTTATGAAAAAGATACTATCGATCATTCTTGCAGGTGCGGCCGCCCTCGCCGCCGTTTCCTGCGCCAAGCAGGAGCTGGTGCAGTTTGACGACAGCAAGGCCACGCCCCCTGTAGTCAACTCCTTCGAGCTCACCGGCGACGGTGTGTTCGTGGACTTCACCGCCGCTTCCTTCAACCAGAATTTCAACCAGAACATGCCGGTGAACCACTCCCTGGTACTGCTTTCTGCCAACGGACAGCCCGTGAACAAGTCGCTGGCCTCCTCCGTGAGCGACAATATCATCAGTGTGTCCACCACGGCTCTCTGCCGCACCCTGTTGGCGCAGGGCTTCTCCGAGGGAGACGTCGTTTCCCTGGAAATTGCCCTTCGCGCTTCCATGCAGGAGAGCGCCCGTGACAACCTCCGCAACGGTTATACGGAGGCTACCGCCCGGATCAGCATCCCCGGCTTCGAGGTAGTGGTGCCGCAGGGCAGCCCCTACGAGGAGTACACGGAAATCAGCAACTGGTCCGTGATTGGTTCCCTCTCCGCCTATGGCATCAGCTGGGACGGCGACCTTGTCATGTGGACCGACGGCAAGGGCAACCATGTGGCCGCTCACGTGCAGCTGGGCAAGGACGACGAATTCAAGTTCCGCAAGGACCAGGATTGGGGCGTCAACTTCGGCGGCGACTTCGGCAGCCTGGACAACGAGTTCTCCCTGACCCAGGACGGTCCCAACATCAAGGTGGGCGCCGACGGCTGCTATGACCTCTTCTTCAGCGAAAACGGCTCTGCCTGGATCAGCGCAGCCTTCGACCCGTATCCGGAATACACCCAGGAGAGCGCCTGGAGCGTGATTGGTTCCCTGGCGGCCTACGATATCAGCTGGAACGGCGACATTGCCATGGTCTCCGACGGTACCAAGCACCTGGCCCTCAGCGTCACCCTCACGGCAGACGACGAGTTCAAGTTCCGCAGGGACGCCGACTGGGCCGTGAACCTGGGCGGTGAGTTCGCCGGTGTGGACACCGAGTTCCCTGTAACGCAGGACGGTGCCAATATCAAGGTGGGCGCCGACGGCGTGTTCGACCTGCTCGTGAACCCGGATGCCGGTACGGCTACCGTGGCCAATGCTTCCGGCGCCAAGGTGAGTTACATCATCGGCGGCGACGAGCCCGAACCCGGCCCGGATCCTGTGACCGGTTGGAATATCATCGGCCTGAACGGCGACTGGGAGAATGACATCCGCGCCACGCAGGAGGGCAACCTCTGGACGGCCTTCATCACCGCCGAGGGCGACACTGAGTTCAAGTGGCGCAAGGACGGCGGCTGGGACGAGAACTACGGCGGCGTCATGGAAGCCCTTGGGCAGCCCTTCGCAGCCGTGGCCGGTGGCGACAACATCAAGATTGGCGCCGGCTTCTGGAAGGTTGTCCTGGACACCGAAGCCCTCACCATCACCATCTCCAACGGCGACGTCTGGTCCCTGATCGGCGACTTCAACAGCTGGTCCGGTGACGTGGACATGACCGAGGAAGGCGGCATCTGGACCAGCCCCGTGACCAAACTCTCCGGCGGCTTCAAGATCCGTCGCAACCACGACTGGGCCGAAAACTACGGCGGCACCATGGCCGCTCTTGGAGAGCCCTTCGCGGCCGTAGCCGGCGGTGACAACATCTCCGTGGAGGAAGGCAACTACATCGTCACCTTCGATCCCGCTGCCGGTACCATCACCGTCTCCACCGTTGGCTGGGGCGTGGTGGGTACCATCAACAGCTGGGGCGGCACCCCGGACATCCCCATGAAGGAAGAGACCGGCCACAGCTACCTGGTGGCCAGGAACGTCTCCGTCACCGCAGCAGACCAGATCAAGGTGCGCTACAGCAATGACTGGGCTGTGAACTACGGCGGCGCCAGCAAGCTGGGTACGGCCGTGAAGGCCTATGCCGGCGGCGACAACCTGGTTCCCGGCGTGGACGGTGCCGTGGATGTGTACCTGTTCCCCGACGAGGAAGTGCTGCTGGTCACCACAGCCGGCTCCGACCCCGCCTACTGGGGTGTTGTGGGCACCATCAACGGCTGGGGCGCTCCGGACCGCATCATGTTCGAGCGTGACGGCAAGCTGGTCTCCAACGAGATCACCCTTGGCGCCAACGACGAGATCAAGATTCGCCAGAGTGAGACCTGGAGCGTGGACCGCGGCGGCAATTTCACAGAGCTTGCAACGGCCTTCGAGGTCACCCAGGGCGGTCCCAACATCAAGGTGGGCCGCGGTGCCAAGGTAGTGGTGGTCTATGACCCCGCCGCTGAGACCATCACCCTGGAAGGCCAGTATGACGGCGATGCCCCCTCGCTGCCCGATCACATGTACATGATCGGCGAGGCCGTGGGCGGCTGGGACTGGGAAGCCAACGGCACGGAAATGATTCCCGTGCACGGGAAGTCCGGCGAGTTCTGGATCATCCGTCCCATCGCTGCGGGCGTTCCCTTCAAGTTCAATTCCGTGAAGGCCTGGGGCGGTGACTTCACCGGCCTGGGAGAGGACAGCGGTTACAGCGTGGCCGACGGCAACTGCACCGTGGCCCAGACCGGCGTGTACATGATTTACGTGGATGTAGCCAATAAAAAGCTGTGCGTGGAGCCTGCCAAGGTGTACGGCATGGGCAACTGCTTCGGCGGCTGGACTGAAGGGATGGAAAATGCCCTCTTCACCGAGTCCGAAGGCAAGCTGCAGCTCACCGTTCCCGCCAGCGGCGAACTCCGCATGTATGCTGCCTCCTCCATCGCCACCTCCGACTGGTGGACCCGCGAATTCATCATCCTGGACGGCAAGATTGTTTACCGTGGCAAAGGCGACGACCAGGAGCGCGTGAACGTGGGTGCCGGTGCCAAGATTACCCTGGACTTCGCTGGCAACCTGGGTACTATCGAGTAAGTTTATTTCGGGCGGGCGCCCCTGACCGGACGCCCGTCTGCCATAATACCTGGAATATGAAACGCATTGTCTGGATCCTTTCGGCGGCTGTGCTGCTGGCGTGCTGCGGGGAGAAACCCGAGCCCCTGCCGCAGGAGAGCCTTTCGCTGAGCCCCGTCACACTCTCTTTCACGGAGGAGGACGGCGCTACCAAGCTGGTGTCGGTGAATGCATCATCGGCCTGGACGGCTACGGCCTCGGAGGGCTGGATCCACGTTTCACCGCCCTCCGGCAGCGGAAATGGCACCCTCTCCGTGACGGTGGACATCAACAGCGCCGATGCTCCCCGCAGCGGCAGCATTACCGTGACATCGGGCAGTCTGAAGGAAAGCGTGAGCGTAACGCAGGCGGGTGCGAATAAGGTGGCTATAGTCCCTTCGCCGGCCGCTTTTGACGGCATCAAGCGCGCCAGCACCACCTATCAGCTGCTCATTTACTCCTTCGCCGACAGCAACGGCGACGGGGTGGGGGACTTCAAGGGCATAGAGAGCAAACTGGACTACCTGGACGGGCTGGGCGTAACGGCCCTGTGGCTGTCTCCGGCCCATCCTACCGGCTCCTACCACGGCTACGATGTGGACGACTATTCCGCCGTAAACCCGCTCTTCGGCTCGGAGGCGGATTTCAAGTCCCTCATTGACGCAGCACACGCCAAGGGCATCAAGATTTATATGGACTTTGTCCTGAACCACAGCGGAAAGGGAAACGCCTGGTTCCAAAGCGTAGCGGCGGACCCTGAAAACAGCCCGTACAAGGACTATTATGTCCTGTCGTCCAATCCTGCAGCCGATGCAGCCGCCGGCAAAATTGACAATTATGGCGGGGCCAAAAATTCAAATATGGGTGGCTGGCATGCGTTTTCGGCCGGCTCTACCGGATACAAGGGCCGCTTGCACTTTGTGCTGGACAGCAGCGCTAAGACCGTCACCGTGACAGAAACCACGGAAGCCGTGGACACCCCTCCTTCCACCTCCGACTGGTACATCTACTGCAACAGTTTCAAGGGGATGAAAAAGACCGCTGAGGGGAAGTACGAGCTCACCCTGGACTTCAATACTGACTGGGGTTTCCTGGTTTGCAGCAAGACGGACTGGAGCTCCGGCAGCAAGTGGGGCGCATCGTCCACCGCCGGTCCCATCAGTTTTGGTACGCCTTTCTCCCTGTACACCAACGCCAACAACGACCTGGTGGGTAACATTATCTTCGGCGGGGTGTCCTCCAACTATTTTGCCGCCTTCGACGCCTCCATGCCGGATCTCAATTACGGGAAGTACACCGAGTGTGAGAACTCCGGAGCCTTCAAGGCCACGGTGGAGGCCGCCTCCAAGTGGGTGGGCCTTGGCGTGGACGGCTTCCGCCTGGATGCAGTTCTGTGGGTGTACAACAACGTTGTCTCTGCCAACCAGCGCTTCCTGGACCAGTGGTACCGGGCCGTGGACGCCGCCTACAAGGCCGCCGGACACAGCGACGATATCTTTATGGTGGGAGAGGCCTGGGAAGACCACAAAACTGAAAAACAGTATTACAAGGGCCTCATTTCCAACTTTGAGTTCAATTACGGGGGTATGGTAAGCGGAATGCTGGGTAACCAGAACGCCACCGGCTATGTGGATGCCGTGAACACTTACTTGACGGAACACACCTCCGTCCGTCCGGATGCCATTACCTCCTTCTTCCTCACCAACCACGACCAGGACCGCTTTGCCGAGTGGGTAGGGAAAAACGAGGCCAAGGAGAAACAGGCCGCCGCGCTGCTGCTCTCCACACCCGGCAAACCCTTTGTGTACCAGGGGGAAGAACTGGGCTACTACGGCACCAAGAGCGGCGGCGACGAGTATGTGCGCGCCCCCATCCTCTGGGACAAAGCCGGCAAGGACTGCGCCAAAAAAGGCGTGAACAACAAGGTGAACAGCACCATGCTCAAGGCCGATATCTCCGTGGAGGCCCAGTCGGCCGCTGAGTCTTCCGTCCTTCAAGTGTACCGGACCTGGAGCCGCCTTCGCAACACCTATCCGGCCCTTGCCGTCGGGGAGATGACCAAAGCCGGCCTTTCCGGCACCTCCATCGCTTCCTGGTACATGAGTTCCGGCAGCCAGAAACTGCTGGTGGTCCACAATGTGGCTACCTCGGAAAAGCAGGTGGCGGTGACCGACGACATGTCCAAGCCCGTAGCCCTGCTGGGCACCGGCTTCGTGAAGGACCAGACACTGATCCTGGGACCGAATTCTTCTGTGGTATTTGCGCTTTAGAAAGTGCGGCCCACCAGGGAGTTGGCAAAGCCATTCAGCGCTGCAAGGCCCTCTGAGGGCAGTGCGGCGCTTTCTGCTTCCCGGATGGCCAGGGTGCTTAGGCGGGCAATCTCCCGCTTGGCGGCATCGGCCACCCCGACTTGTTCGTAGAGGGCTTTGACGCGGGCAATTTTGGCGGCTTTTTCTTCCGGGCTTTCTGCGGGGGCGTTGAGGGCTTCCACCAAGCCGGGGGCGCCCAGCCTGGCGGCTTCGATGCTTAGCCAGGACTTTTTGGCATTGAGGATATCCCCGCCGATGGGTTTGCCAAAGACTTTCTGGTCGCCGTAGGCATCCAGGTAGTCGTCGGCCACCTGGAAAGCAAGGCCCAGGTTGTAGCCGTAGTTGTAAAGGGCCTGCTGCCGGGTCTCTCCAGCCCCGCCGATAAGGGCGCCCATGCGCGCAGAGCAGGCTATGAGGACGCCGGTTTTCAGGCCTATCATCTGCATGTACTCGGGCATGGTTACGTCCGAGCGGGACTCGAATTCCATGTCCAGCTGCTGGCCGTCACATACCTCCGAGGCCGTTTTGGTGAACAGATCCAGCACCTGGGGCAGCACGGCGGCCGGTGCCTTGGACACCCGCTTGAAGGCGTCGATGCACATGACGTCCCCGCTGAGGATGGCGGTGTCCTCGTCCCACTTTTTCCAGATGGTCTGCTGTCCGCGCCGCAGGGCGCTGCGGTCCATGATGTCGTCGTGGATGAGGGTGAAGGTGTGAAATACCTCCAGTCCGGCGGCGGGCTGGAGGATTTGGGGGGTAAACTCATCGGCGAACAGGCCGTAGGAGAGCAGGCAAAGGCGCGGGCGTATCCTTTTTCCGCCGATAGCCATCATGTAGCGGAGAGGGTCATACAGGCCGGCGGGCTGCGCCTGGAACTCGATGTGGGCAAACAGGTCCTTCAAGGTCTGTTCGAGGATGCTTTCCTGGATCATGCTGCAAATGTTTTTGCAAAAATAGCAAAAAAACTACATCTGCAGGGGCACTCCGCGGTAGAATTCTACCAGACGGCTCTGGAAAAGGTATTCGCACACGGCCTGGGCGGCGTCGGACTGGGCTTTTACCAGGCGGCTGCGGGACTCGTTGAACTCTGTGAGGGTGGCTTTCCCGTTCTCGTACTTGGCCTGCTGCAGCTCGAAGGCGTCGCGGGCGGCGGCTTCTGCCTCACGGGCGCTTTCCCATTTGGCGCCGGCTGCCACGGCTCCGTTCCAGGCCGACACAATCTCCTTATAAAGCGCATTCTTGCTGCGCTGGAGCTGGAGCTCCTGCTGGCTGCGGTTGAGCCGGGCCGAGCGCACCTGGTTCCGGGCGCTGAAGCGCGTGAAGATGGGGATGTTCAGCGACAGGCCCACGTACTGGCTGAAGTTGTTGCCCAGCTGGTCCCAGAAGCCCTGGCCCTCGAAATTGGTGTAATAGTTGGAACCCAGGCCGCCCGACAGGGAGAGGGAGGGGAGCTGCTGCGCCTTGGCAATGCGGATGGACTGGTCCATGCCCTGGAGGCGGAGTTCCTCGGCCCGGATGGCGGGGCGGATGCCCAGGGCATCGGCGTAAATCTGGTCGGGGGAGTGAAGCGGGATGGACTGCATCTGCAGCAGCGGCCGCTGGATGCGGAAGTCCTCCCACTGGGGAAGTTCCAGCAGCTGGGCCATATCCAGCAGGGCGGTGCGCACATTGTTCTGTGCCTGCACCTGCGAAAGGCGGCTCTGCGCCAGGGAAGCCTTCTGCTGGGAAAGCTCAGCGGCCGATGCCTTGCCATTGTCCAGCATCCCCTGCAGCCGGACCACCTGCAGCGAGTCCACGGCCACCTGCTCTGCGGCCACGTCCAGGATTTCCAGGTTGTAGAGAATCTGGACATAGGCCTGGGCTACGGAGACGGAGACGTCGTCCTTCACTTTTTCCAGGTCCTTGGTGGCGGCTTCCAGGTTCAGGCGGGCCAGTTCTATGCGAGCAGGCGTTGCCAGGCCGTCGAACAGGGGCATGCTGCTTCCCAGGCTCAGGCTGGTGGAGGCGCTGTTTCCACGCTCGTAGGTATTGTTTCCGCCCAGACCGCGCCCGAAGCTCCAGTTTTCACTGGCCGATGCGCTCAGGTTGGGGACCCAGCTCCACTGGGCGGTGTTCTGGTCAATCTCCGACTGGGAGAGGTTGTTCTGCTGCTGGGCTACGCTGAGGTTGTGCTCCAGTGCCCACTGGATGCATTCCTGGAGCGACCAGGGATGGCTCAGGTCCGGCAGGGAGGTGCCGGTGGTGGCCTGCGTAAGGGCCAGGGCAATCAGAAGTGCTTTCATGGCTTGTTACTTACCGCTGATGATTTGGGGACCGCGGACGGTGTCGCCTTCTTGGAGACCATCCTTGATTTCGATGTTCACGCCGTCGGAAAGGCCGGTCACAACGTCACGGCGCACAAATTCGTCGCCCTCTTTTAGAAAGACGTAGGTTTTGTCCCCGTCGTACTGGATGGCGCTTTCCGGGATGGTGAGGACGTCCTTCGCCTCCTGGAGCACAATCTCTGCGTTGGCGCTGTAGCCGCTGCGGATGGTCACGCTGTCAGGAACGCTCACGGAAGCCTTGATTTCGAAGAGGTTGGCACCGCCCGACTCGGTGGCCTTGGGGGAGATGTACTCCAGGGCCGCGTCGAAGGAAAAGTCCTGCAGGGCGCCCACGGTGATGCGGACGGGAAGGCCGATGCCGAGGCGTCCCACCTCTGTCTCGTCGATGTTGCCGTCGAAGATGAGGTCATTCATGTTGGCCACGGTGGCGATGGTGGTGCCGTCGTTGAAGGTGTTGGAATTGATGACGGAGTTACCCACTTTCACGGGTACGTCCAGGATGAGACCCGAGATGGTGGAACGGACCAGGGTGGTGCTCCCGCTCTTGTTGGAGGAGGAGACGCCGTCGCGCACAATCTCCAGGGTTTCCTTGGCAATGGCGTGCTCTTCCTCGGCCTGGCGCAGGGTCTGCTGGACTCTCTCGAACTCTTCGGGACTGACCAGCTGCTTGTCGAAAAGGGCCTTCTCGCGCTGGTAATTGGTCTGGGCCTGCTTGAGGTTCACTTCGCTCAGGCGCACGCGGCTCTGGGCGCTGGAGAGCTGGCCCATGTCGGGGATGACTTTGAGTTTGGCGATGACTTCGCCTGCCTGCACCGTCTGGCCGGCCTCTTTGTAAAGCTCTGCCACAATGCCGCTGATCTGGGGCTTGACGTTCACCTCGTCGCGGGGCTGGATTTTGCCGGTGACCACCGTACTCCGGGAGATGCTGCCCATGGCGGGAGACAGCTCCTGGTACTGGATTTCCTTGGGTTGGGAGCGCTTGAAAAGGTAGAAGAAAGTGCCCAGAAAGACAAGGGCGAGAAGCGCAAATAACAAGAGTTTACCAATTTTTTTCATATATAACTAACAATTATTATTCATCTCTCATGGCGTCCACGGGTTTGATGCGCATGGCGCGGAGGGCGGGCATCAGACCGGCCACTACGCCCAGGACAGCAAGCAGCGAGGCGGCCAGCATAGCCGTCCAGAAGGGCACCTGGAAGGGCGCCTCCAGGATGCCGTCTTCCATCGTGCCCAGTTCTACCCCGTACAGGATGAGCACGCTGAACACAATGCCCGACATGCCGGCCACCAGCGTGAGCACGATGCTCTCGGAGATAATCTGGCCCAGGATCTGCCGGGGCGTGGCGCCGATGGCCCGGCGGATGCCAATTTCCGTGGTCCTTTCACGGACGCTCACCATCATGATGTTGGATACGCCCACTACGCCGGCCAGCAGCGTACCCAGGCCGATGAGCCAGATAATGAAGTTCACGCCTTTGAAAAGGTTGTCCACAATGCCGAAGATAAGCTGGGTGTTGAGAAGGAACAGGGCCTGCTCGTCGGTGGGATCCACATAGTGGGCCCGGCAGATGATTTCCCGCGCACGAGGGGTGAGGTCGCTCATCACAAAGCCTTCCTTGGCGGTGAAACACAGCAGCTGGATGGCGTTTCCCAGGTTGTAGGCCTTCCGGGCCTGGTTGATGGGAATGATGACCATATCGGCCGCGTTGCCGTTGATGTTGATGCCGCCTTCGTTCCAGTTGACGCCGATGACGCTGTAGTAGGCGCCGTCAATGCGGATGCGCTGCCCGCAGGGGTCGCCCCCTTCCGGGAACAGTTCGTTGTACACCCGTTTGCCTATCACGCACACCTTCCGCTCCTGGGCGTTGTCCGTGTCGTTGATGTAGCGGCCGTATTTGAGTTTGGGCGTCTCGATGAGGGCGTAATCGGCCCGGGTACCCTTGACAACGGCCCTGGACGAGACGACATCCCCTCGGACGACAGTCTTTCCCCATAGGGCCACGGTGGGGGAGACGGTTTCCAGCTCCGGCATCAGGTTCTTCAGGCGGTCCACGTCGTCATAGGTCATCTCCCAGAACCGGCCTTCCTTGAAGCCTTTGTAGGGCTTGGAAGTCTGGTTGGCAAAGAGGATGCAGGTGTTCTGGGCAAAGCCTTCGAACTCGTTGTTCAGCATTTGCTTGAAACCCCGGCCTCCGCCGCTCAGGAGCATCAGCATAAATACACCCCAGAACACGCCGAAGCCCGTGAGAAAGCTCCTGCTCTTGTTGCGAAGGAGGCTGTCCAGGATTTCCCGGAAAGTGTCGGTATCGAATCGGAGTTTCATTCTGCTCTAAGGGCTTCAATGGGTTTGACACGGGCGGCTTTCCACGCCGGAACCATGCCGGCCAGGGTGCCGGCTGCAATCAGCAGCAGGGTGGCATTCAGGGCTGTGTTCACGTCCACGGAAGGGTTTACCATCATATGGATGGTTTCAAAGCCGATATTCACGCCTCGCTGCCCCACCGTTTTGTCCAGCAGCTGGCAGGCCAGCATCCCCAACAGCATACCGAGGTAGCCGAACAGGGCCGTGATGACCACGCTCTCGGTGATAATGAGGGAAAGGATGTTGCCGGGCTTGGCGCCGATGGCTTTGCGGATGCCGAACTCGTGCGTGCGTTCCTTCACGGTGATGAGCATGATGTTGGACACGCCCACGATGCCGCTGATGAGCGTAAGCATGCCCAGAATCCAGAGGGCGGTGTTCAGCAGGCCGGCGGCCTTGTTCATCTGCAGGTTCTCGGTATAGCCGTTCGTAACCCAGATGCCGCGTTTGTCGTCCGGAGCTACATCGTGCATCCGGCGGAGGGTGCCCACATACTCGTTTTCAAAGGCTTCGTGCTGCTCCAGCGAGTTCAGTCCGTCAACGGTGAAAGTGATGGATTCCACTTTGTCGCTGCGGTCGTAGATTCTCTTGTACGTGGAGTAGGGGATGGGGCAGCTGCGGCGGAAATCCTGCTCGTTGGTGTGGTAGATGCCCACCACGCGGAAGGCAATCTGCCCGGCGTTGACCCATTGGCCGATGAGGGCTTCCGGATTCCCAGGAGAGAGGATGTTCGCGTGGGCCATGCTTACCACCATCACTTTCCGCTGCTCGCGGATGTCCTGGTCGTTGAGAAAGCGCCCGGCAGCCATCTGGAGTTTGTCCTGCTCCTGCTGCCGGGGCATCTGCCCCTGCATCCAGCCGTCTGCGTGGCGTCCTTCCAGCGTGAGCTTGACGCTGGAGCTGGCGGTGGCGCTGATCACATTTTCTATGGTTCCTTCCCACTGCGTTCCGTTCGTATACTCCAGGTCCCGCTGGTCCAGCTGGATGCGGCGGTTTTCCTTGTAGCCGGCATAGGGCTTGGAGGTGCGCCAGCCCTCTACGGAGATGCTCTGGCTCACGTACTGGTCCATGTTGCCGCGGAAGGAGTTCATCAGTCCGTTGCCGGCGCCCAGCAGGGTGATCAGGAGGAAAATGCCCCAGCTCACTGCAAGGCCCGTGAGGGCCGTGCGCAACTTGTTCTGCCGCAGGGTGCTCCCTATTTCGTGGAAAAGTTCTCTCATTACTTGATAATGCTGCCGCCCCAGGCATCATGACGGGTGTTTTCTTCAATCTCCCCGATCATGCCGTCCTTGATGTGGATAATCTTGTCGGTCTCGTTGGCTACGCCGCCTTCGTGGGTGACCACGATGATGGTGATGCCGTCCTCCTTGTTCAGCTGCTTGAGGAGCCCCATCACTTCCACGCTGGTCTTGGAGTCCAGGGCGCCGGTGGGTTCATCGGCCAGGATAATCTGCGGCTGGGTGATGAGGGCGCGGGCAATGGCTACGCGCTGCTTCTGTCCGCCGGACATTTCGTTGGGGAAGTGGTGGGCCCAGGGGGAGAGTCCCATCTTGTCCAGGTACTCCATCGCCAGCTCGTGGCGCTTCTTGCGCGGGACACCTTGATAATATAAAGGCAGTTCCACGTTTTCCACCGCCGTCTTGAAGCCGATCAGGTTGAAACTCTGGAAAATGAAGCCTATCATCCGGTTGCGGTAGTCGGCCGCCTGCTTTTCCGTAAGGTCCTTGATGAGGGTCCCGTCCAGGTGGTAGCTGCCGCTGTCGTAGTTGTCCAGGATGCCCAGGATGTTCAGGAGGGTGGACTTCCCTGAGCCGGAAGCCCCCATGATGGACACGAATTCTCCCCGCTCGATTTGCAGGTCTATCCCCTTGAGCACGTGCAGGGGCTGCCCGTTGTTGTAAGTCTTGTTAATGCCTTTAAGCTCTATGAGCGCCATGTTCTTGGTGTATTAGTATGCTATTGCACTGCAAATGTATGACGATTTTTTCAATCCTCCAAATATTTTTGCAAGAATCATACACATTAGACGCAAATCCCCGGTAAAAGGTTAAAAAATCTCCCGTCATTCCCGCCCCTGACCGGGAATCTTCTGATACGCAAGCGCCTGACCTACAGTGGGTTATAGAAATCAATCGTTGCAAATTGCAACGATTGATTTCTGTAACTGCTTGGCTGTCAGATGATTGAGTTTCGTGCTGAAGCTGCGAATCCTCCCCCCCCCAAAAAAAACCGCAATTTGCTGTTGCGTTTTGGGAGGAAAATTATGTCAAAATGGACAAAAAAATCTACCAATGAGAAAAAAAATATTCCAAATTAGGAATAGTATGAGTTAAAATCCAAAAAATCAATTATTTTTGCGCCGCAAAAAGTTGGTCGAAGACAAATGAAGAAGCAATGCATCTCCGTGGGAGGATACAAGTCGCCCCGGATTAAACGTACAATACCGGTAGTGCCCGAAGGAAGCATTCTTACCGCCTCTATCCATGAGAGAATGACCGTGGAAACTACCGGCCATGAGGTCAAGAACTACGACTGGTCACCCTCGCCGTTCGATCCTTCGCAGTCTCCGTTTAACCACACCTGGGAATAAGATGAAAGGAAAAGCTGTACTTGCGGCCCTGTGCCTTCTGAGCCTGCTGCACCTTTCCTGCACGGAGCGCCTGAACCCGGATTCTTCAGGCGTCAGCTCGGTTATTTTTTCGGTTTCTTCCGGTTTCGGCAACGCAACCAAAACCCAATATTCGGGCGGTTTTGTGGAGGATGGGGAAAAAGAGCGCATAGAGTGGCTTGCCGGCGACGGTCTCACCATCCTGAGCCCCCAGGCAATCATCATTGACAAGACCACAAGGCCCTGGACAGTGAGCTACAGCTCTTCCAGCCCGGAGTTTTCAGTGGCGGACTATCAGATAAGCAAGAACGGTACGGCATCCGGCGTCTATTCCGTTTCCGGCATCGTTCCCACAAATAAGGCCGACGACCTTCACTGGGGCGTGGGCGCCCACCACTTCTTTGGCGTGTACCCCATGCTCTCCTCCCTTCCCGCCGATATCCAAAGCCGGGTGGGCATCACCACCAACGCGGACCGCACCAAGGGCATCATCAGCGCCTACATCCCCAAGGCACAGACCTACAGCTCCCAAAAGGCGGCCGGCAAGTCCAAGCGCAACAGCCAGATGGATTCCACGCACGTTTTCCCGCAGATGCAGTATGCGTGGATGTGGAGTGCACAGTACTCCTCCAAACCGGACGTAGACGTGGACATGTACTTCTCTCCCATGATCACCACTTTCCAGATTGCCGTGCAGGGCATAGGGGAGAAAGAGCTGCCCATCACCCGCTTTGAGCTTCACTCGGAGGACGACGCCCTGCAGGGCGCTTTCACCGCCACGGTGTCCGTGAAGGACAACAATTCCGTGGTAACCCGCTCCAAGCTCTCCAACATGATTATCGAGTACAACAGCTCGGACTACTCCCGTCAGGCAAACGTGAATGACGTGGTAAGCTTCACCATGCCGGAGAATATTGCAGTGAACGGCAAAAAGAAGGTGACTTTCACGGTGTTCGTCTATCCCAAGGCCAATCTTGGCGCCAGCTATTTCTCCGGCCTCACGGTGCGCTTTGTCTCCCCGAGCATAACGTACTCGCTGAAGCTGAAGGACGCCTCCTCCGGCTGGGTCCAGTTCCCGGCCGGGTGCAAGATCAACATCGATGGCCTCACGCTGCCTGAGCAGCTGGATCCCTGGCATTTCAGCGTCACTTCCGGCAACTTCACCGAAGAAATCTCCGACGTAGTGGTTTCCCCCGTGAACGTGACCGAGTTCCGCAGCCAGGAAGGCGGCAACCTGGACGAGATGGAATAACCCCCCAGTGAAGACTTCAAGGCTATGACAAAGATATTCAAGCACTATATCCTTTTCCTCCTTCCGCTTTTGCCGATTGTGGCGTCTTGCCATCGGCAGGAGCAGCCGGAAGTTCAGAGAGGCCACATGGGCTTTTCCGTCCGGGAAGAGATTCCGGATTTCCTTACCAAGGCGGCAGAGATTTTCCGCAGCACCGACACTACGCCTCTGCAGGGCGTTCCTATCGGCGTGTGGGCGTATAACTTCCCTTCTGCCACATCGGGGGTATCGGCCTATCTTGTGGACGGGGGCAGCGCCAGCGGAGCGGTAAAGGCCGTCTATAGCAGCGAATCCAAGGAATGGGAAACCGACGTCCCCTACAACAGCTCCAAACGCGACCTCAGCTATTATTCCCGCTGGTTTGCCGTAGCTCCCTGGGACGTTCTGGGCAATGGAGCCACGCTGGCCTCTTTCGCAGATGGAACGGCCCCTACGCTTACTTATACGGTGCCCGCAGACGCAGAGGACCAGCATGACCTGATGACTGCCGTTTCCGGAACCCATAAGGTAAAAGGCGACGAAGTTGTTCCTCTTACTTTCACCCACGCGCTCACGGGCGTACGCATTATGGCCGATAAAAGCGCCGTTGTCTCTACCGCCACCATCAGCGGCGTGTACGACACGGGGACGCTGGACCTTATGAGCGGGGAGTGGGGTTCACACGGAAAAAGTGTGGCTGTGCCTTCCTATACGCTGGACCTGAGCGCTTCAGAACTGTGGGACAAGAGCGGAACCTACGATGTAATCAAGGATCCCGGCGTTCTGCTGCTGCTTCCCCAGTGGCTCCCTTCCGGTGCCAAGCTCAGCATCACGGTGAACGGCGTGGTGGTAGAGGTGGACTTGTCCGGCCATCAGTGGCTCCCCGGCAAGCTGGTGACCTACTACGTGCAGGACTTCGAGAATGATTACCATATTGTCATTGAAGAGACCTATGCATCGGCCATTTCGCTCACTTCCGGCGTTGCTACGGATGTGGCCAAAATCCGCTCCTACCTCACTCCGCAGGGCGGCGGCACCGAGAACCCCTCCGGCTGGATTGTCCGGGGCATCTACTCCACCCGTTCGCTGGCAGAGGCCGGCGGCAGTTCAGACCTGTCCTGGAACGCGGAGATAGTGGGAGCGTCATCCACTGTGGGAGCGGACCACGATGTGCTTCGCGTGACGGCCAGCCATGCTGCCCCCGTGTCCTCCCCTGTGAACGACATCCTGCAGGCCACGGCTCCGCGCGGCTCTGAAAGCAAGCGCTGGAACCTGTCCAACCCCAATGGCGGCGGCGACTCCATCCAGGAGAGCGCCAACACCTACATCATCAATGCGCCCGGCCATTACCGCCTTCCGCTTGTGATGGGCAACGGCGTCAAGGGCGGAGCGGCCAACACCAATGCCTATCGCTATGACGGCGCTACCATTTTTGTGGACTATAAGGGTAATTCCATCACCAACCCCTATCTTCATGTGAGCGGCACGCCTACCAGCGCAGAGACTGTGTGGACGGAAACCTCCGGCATGGTAGAAGACCTGACCATCCAGAATGATACCGAAAACGGCCTCTACTGGCTTACTTTCAACATCCAGGCCTCCAATATTGAGCAGGGCTGCACGGTAGTCTCCGTAAAGGACAACAGCGGTACAGTCATGTGGAGCTGGCTGCTGTGGGTTACGGATTATGAGCTGGGCACCGGCGATGCAACCTGCACCAATGCCACCTTCATGCCCCGCAACCTGGGCTGGAGCGTGGACGGGAACGTAACCTTCCAGGCGGGAGGCGACGGCTGGATTCGTGTAGAGTCCGAGCAAGACTCTTCTGTGTATGAACTGGTTTATGTGCATCTTCCGGCTCAGGTGTCTACTGTAGGCTATGCCGGTCATGGCCCCTATTTCCAGTGGGGCCGCAAGGATGCCATGCCGCCCACTGCAACGGACTGGGCATACCGCTCGGCCGGAGACAAGTCACCGCAGGAATTGATCAAGTACCCGGGTCATCATATTAACTCCAATTACTATCCTTTTATTTCTACAGGCGGAAACTACATCCAGGTCAATTATTGGAGCGCTGCGCTTACAGCTGCCGGTCAGGACCTTGCCACAGTAAAGACCGTCTATGACCCTTGCCCGGCAGGTTACACCGTTCCCCGCCACAATGCCTTCACCGGCTTAAGCGGCACCTGGTTAGACGGCGCTGGTTACAAGGGATATAACTTCACAGCCTCAGGAGGTTCCGTGTATTTCCCTGCCGGTGGTCACCGCAATGCCAATCCAAGCAATGCCACGATTCAAAGTGAAGGGTATGGCCGATATTGGGTGGCCAGCCCCCAACCCGGATCAGGCAATACGGCCCGCCGCATGTCCATCAGCTCTGGTGTCATTACTCTGCCCACGGATGAAAGTGCCGACAATGCCAACAAGGGTATGGAGCATTATATCCGCCCTGCCCGCGAAGAATAAATGAGACGAAGAAAGATGAATACTGCAACCACATATTGTTCCGAATCCTGCCTGCCGCAGCCCTCGCATGCAGCGTGCTGCTGACAGCCTCCTGCCAACGCGAGCAGCTGGAAAACCAGGGCCACGCGGCAGAACTGGCTTTCACCGTTTCGCTGGAGCAGTCCCAGACCAAGGCTCCGGACGCCCTTGCCGCCAGATGGGATCTTCTTCCCCAGGAGGAATACCAGACCCTTCCTGCCGGCGATACCCTGTGGATGCGCAGTTCGCAGGAGCGCATGGATGCCGCTGTCCAGACCAAGGCAAGCCCCTATACCGGAGAGGCGGCTTCTCCCGGTGTAGTGGCCCTTTCCTCCGGCATTCCGCTGGGTGTTATGGCTTACAAATATGCCAGTTCCGGTGCTCCGGCAAGCACCTGGACTGTCTATTCTTCTCCCGCAGTAACCAGGGCCAATTATGACGGCTCCCGCACGGACGCTTCCGGAAAATGGGTCCCTGTCCAGCGCCTGCTCTGGCCCGGAGAGGGCTATGTCCGCTATTACGGATATGCTCCTTACGGAGCTTCTGGTCTGGCAGTATCGGCCAGCTCAGGCAGCGTTCCCGTTTTAGATTATACCGTCCCCAGCGACTGCGAAAACCAGTCAGACCTGCTGGTGACCAATGCCGCTTCTTCCCGCGAATATCCTGGCCTGGTACCCGTGACGGCCATCAATGTCCCCTTCACCTTTGACCATGCCCTTACGGGGGTGCGTTTCCGCGTGGGAAATGGCATCACCATCGAGGAGATTACCATCAGCGACATATATAGCAAAGGCAGCCTGACACTTGGAGGGAGCACAATCTCCTGGACACCGGAAGGCACCAAAGGCTCCTTCACGCTCACCAGTCCCAGCCTGAAGGAAGACCTTTCCAACGCAGGCTACTACGTTGTAGAGGACGAGCATACGTTTCTGCTGCTTCCGCAGACGCTTCCCGCGGGTGCCAAGATTGTAGCCACGGTGAATGACGGATATGGTTCACGCACCATCAACGCTATAATGGAAGGCATTGTGTGGGAACCTGGCGTAATGGTTACCTATACCATCACCAAGTCCAAGTTCGATTACAAATTTGACGTACTGGACAACTATAACAATCCGCTGCGCACCATCTCCCTCTCCGCCGATGACTGCCTGCACGACATCCTGGAAGGCCTGAAAGTCATGAGCTACAAGGAGTCCAACATCTCCGGTAACATCCCCGCCTCCTGGACGGTGCAATACAGCGATGACGGCGGCGCAACCTACTCTGATACGCCTCCCTCCTGGATGATCCTGAAAGAAGGTGAAAGCACCAGTACCGGCGGCAACGGCAGCGTGGAAGGCGACGGACGCAGCCTGGCCCTGGACGCCAACCTTTCCGGCAACCTGCCCACGGTTCGCGTGAACGTGGGGCCGGACCTGATTGCTACGCTAAGGGCCGAAAACGAAGTGGGGAGCAAAGCCCAGCCGCGGGACCTTTCCCTCTACAATATTTACGGGGAACCTTACTCCTCCCAGACGCTTGTTTCCTCCATCACGGCTCCCGGGCACCATACGGCCAACAGCTACGTTTTGAGTGCTCCCGGTTACTACTGCTTCCCGCTGGTGTTCGGTAACTCCATTGATGCAACGCGCGGTGACGCCAATGCTGTGAACAGCGGGGCGTACAATGCTCCCAACAGGCCTGTTGGGAGCATCCCCTGGTTCCCGGATGCCAACAAAAACCAGATTTCAAGCCCCGGCGTACTGCCTTCATCGGCCGATTTGTCCAACTACGACGCAGTGGTAGTATGGCAGGACGTGAAAAAAGGTTTCCCCGTGCTTCTGGATGATGACATAGAGGTGGTTTCCGCCGCGGAGGTGGGAAGTTCCCTGCCTTATCCCTACATCCGTTTCAAGATTGGCAAGGGCCCCGTTGACATAGTCACGCAAACCCTCGAGCAAGGCTATGCAGCCGGCGGAGGCATCCTGCCCTGCAATATCCTCATTGCGCTGCGGGATAAAAACAATATTTCCTCTGTAAGTATTGACGGCAAAAAGTTGCCCCAGATTCTCTGGAGTTGGCATATCTGGGTTACGCCCACACCGCACCAATATACTCCCGGGGGAGCCAACGACGACTTTGCCCTCCGTACGGTCAAATACAGAAAAACGGCTAACTCCACAACCGATCTGGGCGATGTGACTTTCCTTAACTGCAACCTGGGCTGGACGCCGCCGCTGTATTTCTATGGTGGCACGGCAGTACCGGCCAGGTCGGCCAAAATCCGTTTCACCCAGGAAAACGGGACCTCCATTGTGGTCACTGTTACGCAGCAGGCGGGTACACCAACCATCAGCGACGGCGGAACAGCTTACAGCGCCGCATTCTACCAATTTGGCCGCAAGGATCCCTTCATAGCCGGAACCACCATGACCGGAGGAAATCCCAGGACCAGCTATGCCGATGACTATTCCAATTTTAATAACGAAAGATATTACAGGAAAGATTACATTTTCAACTCACCTTCCAGTCCGCACAGCAGCCCTTACACTTTCAGGTTGGGCTATGGCCAAATCTACGGTCAGAAATACAGCGAATCGGTCAGTTATCATTGGAATATCCTGTCCAGTAATCGGGGTACTGTGCAGAAAACGGTATTTGACCCTTCTCCCGCAGGCTTCTGCGTACCTTTTTACTATGCGTTTACGGGATTTTTCCTTGGCTCAGACTACTATAGTGATTATATAGCGGGCGAGGGCAGGCGCCATACCGTAGATGCAACAGCTACGGGTTTGCGTGACTTTTTCATCCCTTTCGGCGGATGGATTTCCAATAACGAAGGCCTGTTGATGATGGCCTTGAACAATCCTTCTTACGCTTCCGGCGTTTGGACCGCTTATGGAGCTAACTTTGACGCGACTACCACTAACGTTGGTATGTTTACGCAGAGAGATAACCAGGCCAGCCTTCAAAACAACCGCGACACCCGCGGCAACCCCGTCCGCCCCATCCTGGAACCGTAAGCCCTTTGCTTCGGCGTGTGGGCCGTTTGCGGCGGCACGTGCGTTGATTGCGGTGATGTGTGATACGTAAGCGCCTGATTCTGAGCTGTTTCCTGAAATCAATCGTTGCATTTTGCAACGATTGATTTTTGTAAAGCGCTGATACATAGGTAGTTGCGCTTCGCGGTTTTGGGCCGATGGGGCAGGGATTGCCGATCGCAGCCGGCAATGACAGAGGTAGGGGCCGGCAATGACTAAAGATGGGGGTTGGTAATGACGAAAGGGGCGTTTTTTTTGACGTTTGGTAGAAAGTTTTCTGCAAAAAAGTTGAAAATCAGGGAAATATGGTTAAAAAGTTGTTTTTCAAAAAAAATAAAAATAACTTTGCGCAGCAAATGATTCCAACGGAATAAAGTTTGCAACTAATTGAACTTGTGAAGAAAATGGATTTACAGCGGGATTTCTATCAATTTCCCGCAATTCTGCGCCAGGTGACGGTCAGGATGGAAGGCTCCATCCTGACAGCCTCCATTCATGAGAACATGACGGTGGAAACCACTGGTCATCAGGTCCAGAACTACGACTGGAGCAACGAGCAGCCTTTCAACCATACCTGGGAATAATAGGGAGTCTTCTGTCCATGAGAAGGAAAGGTCTCATTACCGCTTTGTGCTTATTGTCTTTATTCGTTTCTTCCTGCCGGGAAGAGATGATGCCTGTTTCGGACGGTTCTTCTGTGAGCTTTTCTGCTTCTTCCGGCTTTTCCCACCACACCAAGACAGAATACGTGGGCGGCTTTGTGGCCAATGATAACTACGAGCGCATCAACTGGCTATCCGGTGACGGCCTCACCGTCCTGAGTCCCCAGGCCGTATTATATAATAATACAACGAATCCCTGGACGGCCTATTACACGGCCACGGACCCGCGGTACTGTGTAGCGCACTATACGGTGGACGGGACCATCACTCCGGATGGCATCTATTCCACCGCGGGAGTTGCCCCGTACGAGGACAAGGGCCTCCACTGGGGCGAGGGTGCGCACCTGTTCTTTGGCGTGTATCCCCGTCTTAGCACGCTTCCGTCCTCTGTGCAGAGTTACGTGGGTATAGAGACGGACGCCACGCGCACCAAGGGTATCATCGATGCCTATATTCCCAAGGACCAGTTGCCTCGTTCTTCCAATCCCTCGAAGGCTGCTGGCAAGAGCGTCCGCAACAGCACAGTGGACTCCACGTACATTTATCCTCAGATGGAGTATGCGTGGATGTGGAGCGCTCAGTATTCCCCCAAGGCGGAGGAGGACGTAAAGCTATTGTTCTCTCCCATGGTGACAACGTTCCAGATTGCGGTGACGGGCGAAGGCAGCGAGGAAGTGGAGCTTACTCGCTTTGAGATGGTGTCTGAGTCTGATGCCTTGCAGGGTGCGTTCACGGCCACCGTGTGGGTGGACGGCAACAATACGGTGATTACTCGGGATAACGTGCGCACGAAGATGAAGTGCGACTTGGACGTGGAGGCTCCTTCTTCCTCCAGCAACATGAAGGTGACCTTCACCTTCCCTTCCGGCACCAAGGTGAGCGGCAGCAAGAAGGTGACGCTGACGGTGTTCGTATTCCCTGAGGGCGCCTACGATTCCAATACCATCAGCAACCTTACCATCAGCTTTGTATCCCCTGGCGTGACGCGTTCCCTGAAGCTGAAGGATTCCTCTAACGGCTGGGTGGCTTTCCCGGCCGGCCGCAAGATCAACATCGACGGCCTCACCCTTCCCCGGCAGGACGATCCCTGGCACTTCAGCGTTGTCGGCGACGACTGGGAGGAAGAAATCTCCGATGTGGTCATTTCTCCGGTGCAGGTGGTGGAGATTGAAAACCAGGAAGGCGGCAACCTGGACGACAGGGCCTACATCCTGGACGTAGACTGGGATAACCTCACGCTGGATGAAGCCGGCGGTGCCAAGTCGGACTTTGCCATTGTCAAAAGCTACAAGGACAACGCGGAAAAAACGCCCGTCCCTTACCGGCTGGAGTACTATGACGGCACCACGTGGAAACCCTGGGGTAGCGGAAGCCCCGCCTGGCTCACCATCCCTACGCCCATTTCCGGCTACGCAGGCAGTTTCACCGGCGACGGCCTGGGCCTGAGTATGTCGGCCCAGCAGAACTCTGCGGCAGACGCGCACCGAAACGCGATGATCGCAAAAGGCAGTTACAGCACGGCCTTTGACCTCTCTACCCGCAATGTGGCTACCGGTGCAACGGTAGCCATGACCACGGCCAACTGCTACGTGGCAGACCGCCCCGGCAAATACAAGTTACCGCTGGTGTACGGCAACGGCGTCAAAGGCGGCTCCGTCAATAAAGCGGCCTTTGAACAGACTCTTACCACCAACTCCGGCTACCTTAGCAAATTCAAGGACCATCTGGACAACGATATCACGTCTCCGTACATTGCCACGCAGCACAGCGGAAAGCAGCTTACGGCCGCCATACTCTGGGCCGACACCCCCGGCCTCGTGACCGAAGCCAGCATCAGCGGCAGCGGGTCATCGGCCTACCTGAATTTTACGGTTCCTTCCGAAAGTATCACCCAGGGCAATGCCGTGGTGGCGGTTCTCGCCAACGGTGAAGTGGCCTGGAGCTGGCACATCTGGGTAACAGACCAGAACCTGGCCATCCAGGACAATATGGGTCCTTACGAAGGAAGCAACAACAACGTATTCGCACCTGTCAACCTGGGCTGGAGCGATGCCATCACCCGCACCTATACGGCCCGTTCGTGCAGCCTTCGGGTGGTGCAGCCTGTTTCCGGCCTGGAATCGTCTCCCGTCCTGATAGAACAGCCCTATGCATCCTATACCGTGTATGGCCGCAATCCCTACTACCAGTGGGGAAGGAAGGACCCGTTTACGGCTGGGACAACCTTTGGAGAACAGGCTTATTCGCCCAACCTCGCTGCTACAGGACCGGTTTCCCTTGGCACGGCCATCAGCCATCCCTGGAACAACTACATCACCGGCGCCACCACCGTCGACTGGTGCTCTGATACATGGTACAACCTTTGGAATACCAATCTGACGTTCTACGGTTCCGGCCAATTTGCCACCGAAGTCATCAAGTCGGTGTACGACCCTTCCCCGTCCGGTTATATGGTTCCGCCCCAGAACGCTTATTCCGGTTTTACCACCAGTAACTGTGCCGTGCAGAATGCCTCTGCCGGGAACAGTTCCGCTGCACTGGTTTACAATTCTTCCAGCGTTCGATTTCCCCTCGTGGGCTATCTGGCCTCCACGGATGGTAGTTATATCTACAATGGGCAGGTGAGCCATCACTGGTCGGCCGTTCCTTCCAATTCAATACAGGCATACCCTCTTACCACCCGCTATACCAGCGGAATTGTCAATACAACCAGTCCGCTGGGCCGGTCTTATGCCGTTTCTGTTCGTCCTGTACTGGAAGAAGTGATAGAACCCAGCGGCCCTTCGCCCACCGGTATGTTTGTGGTAGGATTGAGCCAGGATGAGTTTGACGCATCCGGAGGAAGCGGCAACATCTACGTATGCAGCAGCGCCTACACAGGTTCCGGTACCAGTGCCAGAGCTGCAAAGCCCATTATGGCCTGGCGCATCAACCGTTATTCTACGGATGGCAGGAATTGGAGCACTACTGCACCGTCCTGGTTCACCATTCAGAAGGTGCGCGGCAACGGTTCCCTGTTCGATGTGGACAACCCGTCCAATTCAAAGTGGGATGTCATTCCGTTCACGATTGCTCCTTACAATGGCTCAACCCGGACTATTCTGATTGAGTTTGAGCAGTACGACTATTCCAATCAGAAGTGTTACCTCTGGATAGTCCAGTGGGATTCGGCATCCACGCCCGGACTGTACTATAACTTCATTGTAGGCAAGAACAATGTGGTTCAGGGTTACGGCAATTCGGTTATCGGCAATAACAACCGTGTGGTAGGATACAGCAATACGGCCCGGGGAAATTATACCCGGTCTATAGGCTTCTCCAATCGTAATACGGCCGATTATACAGATACATTCGGCCTCAACTGCCGGGCAACGGCATACGGTGCCACCGCCGTCGGAAACGGAAGTGTCGCTTCCGGGCAGAATTCAATGGCTATGAGTATATGGATCAATAATCTGGATTCTTTGCTGGATTATATGAATCTGGGTGACAGTGATTGGTGGTACTGGTTTATGGAATAGCAAGATGGTGAAAACGCGGACATACTTTGGGCTCTTCCTTCTGATCCTGCTGCTTTCCTGCCAGCGGGAGCAGTTGCATCAGGCAGGCGCGGGCGTGGGCTTTGCCGTGTCTGAGCGCATACCGGATTTTGAGACCAAAGCCCCGGCAGCCTGGAGCACACAGGCAGGGGAGTACAGCCTCCTTGCCACCCAGGAGTGGATACCTGTCAGGCCGGCCGATACAAAAGTTGTGAAGCTGTACAGCGGTGCAGACAGCACGCCGCTGCAGGGAGACCCCATTGCAGTCTGGGCATACAACATGGCTGCGGCCAATGCCTCCCCTTCGCAGTGGCTGCTGGACGGCGGCAGCGCTTCCGGCGCTGTGCAGGCCAGCTACAACTCCACCTCCAACGAGTGGGAGACTTCTTCTGTGAGCTTCAACACCTCCAAACGGGCTTCCAGCTACTTCACCCGCTGGTTCGCCGTGGCTCCCTGGGCTGCTGTGGGCAGCGGCGCCACCCCCACGGGACTCGCTAACGGGCAGACCCCCGGACTCAGCTACCAGGTTCCCGCATCGGCGGCTTCCCAGCATGACCTGATGGTGGCCTCGACCAGCGCCCGCGGCATCAACGACAACTCTGCCGTTCCCCTGGCTTTCCATCATGTGTTAAGCGCCATCCGCATCAAGGCGGAAAAGGACATAAATGTGACGCAGGCTGTCATCAGCGGCGTCTATGACCAGGCTACCCTGGACCTTCTGGAAGGCACCTGGGGAGACCTTGCCATCAGCAGCTCATCGGCCAGTTTCACGGCCAGCCTTTCCGACGCGTCCGCATGGGACAGGACCGACACCCAGTACGACTATACCAAGGATGCCGGCATCCTGATGATGCTTCCCCAGTGGCTGCCGGAGGGCGCCACCATCAAGCTTGTCGTAGACGGCACAGAAGTAACGGCAGACCTGTCCGGCCACCAGTGGCTCATGGGCAAACTGGTTACCTACCGCATCAAGGGAAGCGGAGCGCCCAGGGATTACTATATTGAGGCGGAGGTCACCGGAGAGCTTCCGGCCGCGGGTACTGCAACCAAGGTGGCTACGGTCAACAGCTATTCCACCCCCGAGGGCGGCGGTACGCAGACACCTGCCTCCTGGGTGGTGAAGGGCATCTATTCTACCCAGGCCCTGGCGCAAGCGGGCGGTACGCCGGACCTCTCGGGCTGGAACGCAACGGTGGAAGGCAGCGACCTGAAGGTCTCGTCTTCTTCTGCCACAGCGGTAAACAAGACGGTGAACCAGCTGTTGCAGGAAGCCCCGGCATGGGGAACCGCCGATAAACCCTGGAACCTCTCCAACCGCATCAACGGCGGTGCAGACATCCATGAGAGCGCCAATACCTATATCATCAATGCCCCGGGATATTACCGCATTCCGCTGGTGGCGGGTAACGGTATCATAGGCGGATCGGCCAACAGCAGCGCTTACCCCTCCAACTTTGTGGACTATAAGGGAAACAGCATCAGCAATCCCTATTTGCACAAGACCAGCTCTTCTGCGGGGGTGCCTAACGGTGCTGCTGTAGTGTGGACGGAAAACAGCAATATGGTGCAGAGCCTCTCCGTCAGTAAGGATGCGAAGGAGGACCTGTACTGGCTCACCTTCCAAATCCAAAACGCCCAGCAGGGCTGTACCGTAGTGTCCGTCAAGGATGGCTCCGGCACGGTGATGTGGAGTTGGCTGCTCTGGGTGACAGACTATGAACCCGGCATGGGCGATGTGGGCGGCGCCAATGCCAGCTTCATGTCCCGTAATCTGGGCTGGACGGTGGATGGAACCCTGACGGGTGCCAAACCCGCCGCGGTGGCCTTTGTCCGTATCGAGGCAGAGAATGATGCTTCGGCCTATGCTGTGGTGCGTGTGCGCCGTGCCGCCGGAGTACCTTCAGGCGTGCCCTACACCGGCCACGGTCCCTTCTTCCAGTGGGGCCGCAAGGATGCCATGCCTCCCACGGCCGCGGGATGGTCATCGGCCACCACGGGGAACAAAAAGAAGGAAGACCTGATTAAGAACCCCGGCCTCCACTTCCCCAATACGCTTTATCCGTATGTCGCCGATGGCGGTTTCACAGAATTCAACTATTGGAGCGCCTCTGCAACGGATGCCGCTCGGGATCTTGCCACGGTAAAAACGGTTTATGACCCCTGTCCTGCGGGTTATACGGTTCCCCGTCAAAATGCTTTTGACGGTTTGAGCGGTAGTTGGATCAGCGGAAGCGGTTATGCCGGATACAGTCTCAGCAGCGGGGCTTTGTACCTCCCGGCCGCAGGTTATCGCAATCAGGCTCCTTCCAACGGAAATGTGGCCGGCACCACTACAGGCCGTTACTGGGTGGCCGTCGCCCAGCCGGGAACAGGCAACGCCGCCCGCCGTCTGGAAGTGAGCAGCAGTGGCTTGAACCTGCCTTCCGGTGGAGGAAACAACCAGAAGCCTATGGAATTTTCCATCCGTCCCGCACGCGAAGAATAAGTACAAGCATGAGAAGGAAAGGTATTGCATATAAGCTTTTAGCTTTGCTTTTGCTGGCTTCCTGCCAGCGGGAGTCCTCCGTCTTGGAGCAGGACTACCCCTTGTCTTTTTCCGTGGAGACGGGAGGATCGGCCGTGAAGTCAGGGCTGGAGACCTCCGCTTTCCGCTCTATGGAGTTGGAAAGCGAGGATGGGGATATTAGTCTTTTGGTACAGGAAGAAGATTTCCCCGGAAGCGGCCTTTCTACCAAGGCATCTGTCTATACCGGCACATCGCTGCCAACGGATGTGTCCCTGGGCTTTATCGCTTATAAATATACGGCTTCCGGGGCCTCTCCCGAGAATTGGACCCTGTATTCTTCTCCGGCAGTGATGGAGGCCGTCTTTGACGGCAGCCGTAGCGGGCGCTCCCAAAAGTGGGTGCCCACCACACGGCTTCTGTGGCCGGGCAGCGGTTATGTCCGCTATTTTGCCTACGCTCCTAAGGAAGTTACCGGCGCCACGGTCACTGCTGTTACCGGCAGCGCGCCGAAGATAGCGCTCACCGTCCCGGCCTCCTACGACGAGCAGGTGGACCTGCTGGTGGCCAATGCGGCTTCCTGCCGTGAGTATGACGGAGACCCTGAAGTGACGGACATCGACGTACCCATGACCATGGAGCATGTGCTCACGGGTATCCGTTTCCGGGTGGGTAAAGGCCTGAGTATCACCAGCGTATCCATTAACGGCGTCCGGAATAAGGGAACCTTCCCGCTGGAGGGAACCGGTTCGCATACCTGGGCGCTGGACGGCAGTTCATCGGCCAGTTTTACGCTCTCCAGTCCGGCGCTCAAGTCGGATGGGGACAGCTACGACATTGTGGAGGACGAATATGTACTGATGCTGCTGCCCCAGACGCTTCCCGCAGGTGCGCGCATTGTGGCCACGGTCTCCAAGGGGGGGGCTACCAAGACGATTTCCGCCATCATGGGCGGCGAAGTCTGGGCTCCCGGAAAACTCATGACTTATACCATCACTTCCCAGGACAATGTCCCCTAGCCACTGCGTCGCTGGTGGAAAAAACTGAAAAAAGGTAGGAAAAGATTGTCAAAAGGTTGAATAGAAAAGGGTAGAAAGGTTTTATTTTCAAAAATAAATTATTTTTGCGAAGCAAAATGTTCAAGGATAAGTACCTATGTAAGAGCGTTTTGTGAGGAAAATGGTTAATCAGAAGGACTCATATTGGCCTCCTACAGTCTTGCGTAACGTTTCTGTCCGGATGGAAGGCTCCATCCTGACTGCCTCGATCCATGAGAAGATGACGTTGGAAACCACCGGCCACGAAGTCCGGAACTACGACTGGTCCGATTACCAGCCCTTCAACCATACCTGGGAATAACAGGGAGTAAAAGATTCATGGGAAGGAAAGGTTTCATCAGTGCATTGTGCTTATTGTGCTTGCTTGTTTCTTCCTGCCGGGAGGAGGTGATGCCTTTTTCCGACGTTTCTTCTGTGCGTTTTTCTGCTTCTTCCGGTTTTTTTCTTCCCACGAAGACGGAATACGCTGGCGGCTATGTGTCCGATGGCAACTACGAGCGCCTCAACTGGCTTCCCGGCGACGGCCTTACCGTCCTGAGTCCTCAGGCGGTATTGTACGACAGGTCAGCGGACCCTTGGACGGCGTATTACACGTCCACGGACCCGCGTTATTCCGTGGCGCACTATACGGTTTCCGGTGAGATTACTCCGGAGGGCATCTATTCCACGGCGGGGGTGGCCCCTTTCGACGACAATGACCTCCACTGGGGCGAGGGGTCTCACCTGTTTTTTGGGGTGTACCCGCGCCTTAGCACGCTTCCGTCCTCTGTGCAGAGTTACGTGGGTATAGAGACGGACGCTACGCGCACCAAGGGTGTGATCAATGCATATATTCCGCGGGACCAGGTGGCTCGTTCTTCCAACCCTTCGAAGGCTGCTGGTAAGAGTGTCCGCAACAGTTCCGTGGACTCGGTGTACATCTATCCGCAGATGGAGTATGCGTGGATGTACAGCGCCCAGTATGCACCCAAGGCGGAGGAGGACGTAAAGCTGCTGTTTTCTCCGATGGTGACGACGTTCCAGATTGCGGTGACGGGTACGGGCGAGGAAGATGTGGAGCTTACTCGCTTTGAGATGGTGTCGGAGTCGGATGCGTTGCAGGGCTCATTCACTGCGACGGTGTGTGTGGAGGGCAACAATACGGTGATT
>CADAJF010000016.1 GCA_902788175.1 uncultured Bacteroidia bacterium | reverse complement strand
GCTTGAACTCTTCCAGCACCTTGTCAGAGCCACGCACATAGCAGGCCGTACCCAGGCACACGCTCACGGGATACTTACCCTTGGGCACCATGGAGAAGAAGGAGTAGAAGGTAACCACCCCGTACACCTTCTGGGCCGATATGCCCAGACAGCGGGCAATCACTCGCTGCACCTGCTCCGGCAGGTATCCCAGGGTGTTCTGCGTCTCGTGCAGAATGGTAATGAGTTCACCGGGGTCGTTATTGAATTTTTCGCAGATGGCTTCCACCTTGCGAAGGGCTTCACACGAAACTTTTATCTCACTCATGGCTAATTGATGGCTTTGTTGAAATAATGGGTATGGAGGAGTTTTTCCGAGAGCTCTCCCAGCGGCTCACCCAGGAAGTCCTTGTACAGTTTCTGGATGTCCGGGTTCTCGTGGCTCTTGCGGATGGGCTTGCCTTCATCCTCCTGGTAGATGGCGCGCGTGCGGGCCTTGAGAATCTCCACGTTGCCGTGGTGGTAAGGCTGGCCGGCGCCGCCGATGCAGCCGCCGGGGCAGGCCATCACCTCCACTACATGGTAATCCAGCTCTCCCTTGCGGAGCTTGTCCATCAGGATGCGAGCGTTGCCCAGGGTATGGGCTACGCACACCTTGACGGGAACGCCGGCAAGGTCGATGGTAGCTTCCTTGATGCCTTCCAGGCCACGCACATCCGTGAATTCAATGCGCGGCAAGGTTTTACCGGTATAGACTTCGTACACGGTACGCAGGGCTGCTTCCATCACGCCGCCGGTGGCGCCGAAAATGGCCGCAGCACCGGAACTTTCGCCCATGGGGGTGTCGAAATCCGTATCCGGGAGGGACTTGAAGTCTATATTGGAACGCTTGATAAGGCGTGCCAGCTCACGGGTGGAAAGGGAATAATCCACATCCGGGTTGCCGTTGACGGAGAACTCCTCACGGCCGCACTCATACTTCTTAGCGAGGCAAGGCATGATGGAAACCACCACCAGTTTCTCGCGGGGGATACCCATCTTTTGGGCCCAGTATGTTTTGGCGACGGCGCCAAACATCTGCGCCGGGGACTTGGCCGATGAAGGATACCCCAGCAGGTCCGGATAGGTATGCTCATAAAAGTTCACCCAGGCCGGGCAGCAGGAAGTCATGATGGGGAGTTTCACGCTCTTGTCGCCGCCCAGGTAAGCCTTGAGGCGGTGCAGGATTTCCGCGCCTTCTTCCATGATGGTAAGGTCTGCTGCAAAGTCCGTATCAAAGACATGGTCAAAGCCCAGGTAACGCAGCGCAGTGGCCAGCTTGCCGGTGACGATGGTACCGGGCTCCATGCCGAATTCCTCTCCCAGGCCCACGCGAACGGCCGGTGCCGGCTGGGCGATGACAACCTTGTCCGGGTTGCAGAGGTCTTCCAGGAGACGGTCCGTGTTGTCGCGCTCCGTGAGGGCGCCGGTGGGACAGACAGCCACGCACTGACCGCAATAGGTGCAGTCGGTTTCCGTGAACATGCGGTCGAAGGTGGGGGCGATGGTGGTATCGAAGCCACGGCGGATGGCGCCCAGCACACCCACGGTCTGTACCTGGTTGCAAACGGTTTCGCAGCGGCGGCACAGGATGCACTTGTCCATGTTGCGGGTGATGGCCACCGTCTCTTCCTTCTTGCGGCTGGACTGCTCTCCCTTGTAGGTCATGCGGCGGATATTGAAGCGCGTAACCAGTTTCTGGAGTTCGCAGTCATTGCACTTGGCGCAGGTGAGACAGTCATTGGGATGGTCCGAGAGGATGAGCTCCGCAACGGTCTTGCGGGCTTTAGCTACGCGGGCCGAGTTGGTGCGGACCACCATGCCCTCCGCCACGAGGGTAGCGCAGGAAGGGGCCAGGTTGCGACGGCCTTCCACCTCCACCACGCAGATGCGGCAGGAAGCCGGGGCATTCTTCACACAGGTACCTTTGAGGTCCATGTGGCACAGGGCGGGAATATTGATGCCGATCGATGCAGCAGCATCCAGAACGGTAGTTCCCTCGGGCACGCTCACGGCCCTGTTGTCTATAGTAAGGTTAATCATAATCAAATTACGTTAATGGCGCCAAACTTACAACGGGACAGGCACATGCCGCAGCGGATGCACTTTTCGGGGTTGATGACGAAAGGTTTGCGCACCTCGCCCATGATGGCCTCTGCGGGGCAGCCGCGCGCACAGGCGCTGCAGCCCTTGCACTTGGCAGGGTCGATGGAATACGTGAGGAGGTCCTTGCACTTGCGGGCACGGCAGATGTGGTCCTTTACGTGCTCCTCGTATTCCTCGCGGAAGTTGGCGAGGGTAGAAAGCACGGGGTTGGGGGAAGTCTGGCCCAGGCCGCAAAGGGCGGTGTCCTTGATCACCTTGGCCAGGTTCTCAAGAGTATCCAGGTCTTCCATGGTGCCGCGGCCCTGGGTAATGCGGTCCAGGATTTCCAGCATGCGCCGGTTGCCGATACGGCAGGGCGTGCACTTGCCGCAGGACTCGTCCACGGTGAATTCCAGGAAGAACTTGGCTACGGAGACCATGCAGTCGTCTTCGTCCATGACAATCATACCGCCAGAGCCCATCATGGAGCCGGCAGCCGCCAGGGACTCGTAGTCGATGGGGATGTCCAGGTGCTTTTCCGTGAGGCAGCCGCCGGAAGGACCGCCGGTCTGGACGGCCTTGAACTTCTTGCCGTTCTTGACGCCGCCGCCAATATCATAGATAATCTCACGCAGGGTGGTTCCCATGGGCACTTCGATCAGGCCCACGTTGTTGATCTTACCAGCCAGGGCGAATACCTTGGTGCCCTTGGATTTTTCCGTGCCGATGGAAGCGAACCACTGGGGGCCCTTGGTGAGGATCACCGGCACGTTGGCCAGGGTCTCCACGTTGTTCACGTTGGTGGGACGGCCCATGTAGCCAGCCTCTGCCGGGAACGGGGGCTTGAGGGTGGGCTCTCCGCGCTTGCCTTCCATGGAGTGGATGAGGGCGGTTTCCTCGCCGCAGACAAAAGCACCGGCGCCGTAGCGGATTTCGATGTCGAAGTCGAAGCCCGTGCCCATGATGTCCTTGCCCAGCAGGCCGTATTCACGGGCCTGGCGGATGGCTACTTGGAGGCGGTGGACAGCGAGGGGATACTCGGCACGGATATAGATAAGACCATTGTGTGCGTTGATGCAGTAGCCGCAGAGCATCATGGCCTCGATCACGGAATGGGGGTCACCCTCCATGATGGAACGGTCCATGAAGGCGCCCGGGTCTCCTTCGTCGGCGTTGCAGACGACGTATTTCTGGGGGGCGTCGAACTTGCGGGCGATCTCCCACTTCACGCCGGTGGGGAAACCGGCGCCGCCGCGGCCGCGAAGGCCGGAGGCTTTGATATCGGCGAGGACATCCGTGCTCTCACGCGTGAGGCTGGTGGCCAGGGCCTTGTAACCGTCACGGGCAATGTATTCCAGGATGTTCTCCGGATCGATGAAACCGCAGTTGCGAAGGGCGATTCGCATCTGTTTGCGGTAGAAATTCATGTGCTTGGAGTCCGAGATGTGCTCTCCGGTGCCGGGATCCTGGTACAGCAGGCGCTCTACCTTCTGGCCGCCGATAATGTGCGAGGAAACAATCTCCTCCACGTCTTCCGGCTTCACGGACGTATAGAACGTATTGTCCGGAACGATTTTGACGATGGGGCCTTTCTCGCAGAAACCGAAGCAACCGGGAACCACGACCTCTACCTTATCGGCGACACCGTGGGCCTTGAGCGCTGCATGGAAGTTATCAACAATCTTGGCACTTTCGGAGGCTTTGCAACCGGTACCGCCGCAGCAGAGAATCTGCATGTGGGGCGTACCCTTCTCCAGGCCCGCAGCTTCTGTGGTGCTGGAGTTGTTACTGGCCTCCCGGACGGACAGGGCTTCAATGGCCTTCTGTCGGATGCCCTCAAGGGCATCGGGTGAGTGGATGATCATTAGTTTACAGTTTGTGTATAATTGGCCACGAATTTACGAATTATTCTCTTTCCTGCAAAAATATATTGTATATTCCTACTGAATTGGCCAAAAAACAAACAAAACGTTAGCAAAAAAGCCGTTTCCTCAAACAATTACGGTCAAGAAGCCGCTGTTTCTTCCTTCCAGATAGCCTCGAAGATGTCCCTCAGGGCGAGCTCGTCGCTGATTATGCGGCGAAGTTCCTCCAGTTTTTCCGCATTGGGAGACTCCGGTATCCATAGCTGCAGATAGCCGCCGTAGTAGTATTTCTCATGCAAGTGCGCCAGGGTGCGCTGCCAGTGGCCATCTTTCTCCAGGTCCGGGTAATTGGCCAGGCCGAACTGCACGGTGCGGCGGATAATCTGCTGCGGGACTATGAGGCGGTCCGCCTCTGCCACAATCCGGCCGTAGATGCTGCGGGGAGCATGGTCCGACGAGGCGCGGTGGTCTTCCGCCGCCTGCGCGATGGTCTCTATCTCTTCCTCCGTAAACCAGCGGCGCAAGGGGGCCATTTCGCGGATCATGCGCCCGCTTTCCAGGTGGTGCGTCTTGCGGTCTATGGCAAGGCCCAGGTCATGGCAGGCGGCAGCCGCAAACACCATCTCCTCCTTCACGGGATAGTGGGCCGACAGTTCCAGCGCCCGGGCCACCACAGCCCGGGCATGGTCTTCCCGGTGGGCCTTGTCAAAGCCCGCATAACGGGGAATGATCTCATTTTCCAAAAAAGCGGTGAGGGCAGCATCCATAGGAGAGGTTTATTAAGCGGGGTCCACATCCAAAGTAATGTGCCCCAGGTATTTATGCGTTTTTTCAAAAGCCTGGACCAGGGCCTTGAGCTGGGTTTTGCGCTCTTTGAGCGCCTTGTCACGGGGCAGCATGATGCGGATTTGCCGCACGTGCTTGCCGGGCTGACGTTCCGCCACGGCAGGGGTATAAGGCCCCACCAGCGGAAGCGGAATAGCGGCAGCCAGTTCCCGGGAAAGCGCATCCACGCGGGCTGCATCCGTATCCTTCACGCTCAGGTGCAGAAGGCGCGTATAAGGCGGCAGGGAGGCTATGCGGCGCTCCTCCAGCATGGGGCCCACGGCATCCTCCCCGGCAGCCAGGCGCGAGAAGACAGGATGGGCGGCTTCGCGGGTTTGTATCACCACCAGCGGGCAGCGGCCTTTGAGCTGTTCCAGCTCCTGGACTGCCCTTTCGTCGGCCCGGAAATCCTGGCGGGCGAGGATGGAATCCGCGGCAACAGCGGCAACAAGACCCAAATCCCTGGCCTGGAAGCCTTTGGTCAGGTATGCACCGCCAATGATGATATCCCCTTGCTCCCCCGCCTTGGGCGCCTCGTCCAAAAAAGTGATGCTGGCAGCGGGGAAGATTTCCCGCACTTCACTGACCAGTTTCTGGCCCTGGAAACTGCTGCGGCGAGGGCCCAGCAATAGCACCTGTTTCCCTCCGTCAAGCGCCTCCTTCATGTGGGCAAGGAGCTTGAGGGAAAAACTGCCCGCCATCCCTTTTTTACGGTACTCGCCGGCGGTATCTATCAGGGCTATCCGGGCTGCTTTCCCACTATTGAAGCTTTCCTTGAAATATACCTGAACAAACCTTTTGTTCTGAGCGTTATACAGCGATTCCAAAGAAGGGGTTGCGCTGCCCAGAAGAACCGATGCACCCTGCACCAGGGAGAGCATGATGGCGCTCTCGCGGGCATGGTAGCGCGGAGCGGGAGAATCCTGCTTGAAGGAGTGGTCGTGTTCCTCGTCCACCACCACCAGCCCCAGGTTCCGGTGCGGCAGGAAAGGGGCCGATCGGGTTCCCAGAACCAGGTACGGCTCACCACCTCTGACGGCCGCGGCCACGGCCGCGCGGCGCTTGGCCGTTTTGGCGCTGTTGTAAACCAGCGCCTGCGGGATGACGGAGCGGATGCGCTCTTCCAGCTGGCGGGTAAGGGCAATTTCCGGGACCAGGAGAAGGACGCTGCGCCCCGCTGCAAGCGTTTGCAGCGCCAGCTGCAGGTAAATCTCCGTCCTGCCGGCTGCGGCACGAAGAAGGACCGGCTTCCCGCCCTGGAAGGCGCTGCGGCAAGTATCGGCCACCGCTGCCTGGGCAGAAGTAAGTTCCAGCTTTCCAGCGGCGGCTTCAGGGATGGAAGGAGGCTCGCCGCTGCGCTCCCGGACGGGGCAGGCAGCCTTGTACACCTCCCCTGCCGTACAAAGATAATACTCTGCCAGGGTGCGCCAGAAGCGGATTTCTTCCGGGAATACCGGGGGCAGCTCCGGCTCACGGGCCTTGATGTACAGGACGCGGGAAACCAGTTCCTGCCTGGGCTGCACACCTACGGCTGTCACCACCGCCACATAGTCCTTGCAGGCGAACTCCACGCGCACATGCTCCCCTACCCGCACCGTCATCTCTTCCGGCACCAGGTAATAGGGTTCCCACTCCAGGCGAAGCGGCAACAGGACCTGTATGTAGCACAACTGCTCCATCGCAAGGGCGAAGATACGAAAAAATATCGGCACTTTGCGTGGAACTTTTTGTGGAACAATATTTGCCGGATTAAGGAATAATCCTTACTTTTGTAGTCTTATGGGAAAAATTATCGCTATAGCCAACCAGAAGGGCGGTGTGGGCAAAACCACCACGGCCATCAACCTGGCCGCATCGCTGGCCGTGCTGGAAAAGAGCGTCCTCATCATAGACGCAGACCCTCAGGCCAACACCACCTCCGGCCTCAACTTCGACCCGGAGAACAGCGACCATCGCACGCTCTATGAGATTCTTATCGGCAAGCTCTCGGCGCAGGATGCCCTTATCCAGACAGAACTGGAGAAACTGCACATGATTCCCTCCCACATCAACCTGGTGGGCGCGGAAATCGAGCTCCAGAACGTACCGGAGCGGGAATCCGTGCTCAAAAAAGCCCTTGCGCCCCTCAAGGACCGCTACGACTACATCATCATGGACTGCTCCCCTTCCCTGGGCTTTATCACCGTCAACTGCCTTACCGCAGCGGATTCAGTGATGATCCCGGTCCAGCCGGAATTCTTTGCCCTGGAAGGCCTGGCCAAACTTATCCAGACCATCCGCCTGGTCCAAAACGGGATCAACCCGGACCTTACCATCGAGGGCTTTGTAGTGACCATGTTCGACGGACGCACCAAGGTACACAACCAGGTGGTGGCCCAGCTGCGGGAGCACTTCAAGGAAATGGTCTTCGACACCATCATCCAGCGCAGCATCCGTCTCAGCGAGGCCCCTTCCTACGGCAAGCCCATCATCCTCTACGATGTAATGAACAACGGCACCTCCAACTACATGAACCTGGCCAAGGAGGTCCTGGACAAGAACGAGAAACAGCATGGCTAAAAAACCGCAATTTGGCCTGGGGAAAGGGCTGGGTGCCCTTCTCGGAGGCGAAGACCTGTCCCAGCTCAGAAAGCCCGTGGGCTATATCAACAAGGAAGTTGTGTCGGCAGAAGGAAAGCCCCAGGACACCTCGGACGTACTCCGCATACCGGTAGCGCTGCTGGAGCCCAATCCTTTCCAGCCCCGCATGAACTTTGACAACGAAGCCCTGCAGGAACTAGCGGAATCCATCCGTACCTTCGGCCTTATCCAGCCCATTACCGTCCGGCATAAAGGTGACGGCAAGTATCAGATAATCAGCGGCGAACGCCGTTACCGGGCCTCCATCCTGGCCGGTATGGAAATGATACCCGCCTACATCCGCGACGCATCGGACCAGGGCATGCTGGAAATGGCTATCGTGGAGAATATCCAGCGGGAAAACCTGGACCCCATCGAAGTGGCCATGAGCTACCAGCGCCTCATGGAAGAGTGCCGCCTTACGCAGGAACAGATGGCCGACAGAGTGGGCAAGAAACGCACCTCGGTAGCCAACCAGCTGCGGCTGCTCAAGCTCCCCGCCAAAGTGCAGCATGACCTGAAGGTGGGCCTGCTCAGCGTTGGCCACGCCAAGGTGCTGCTGGGCGTGGAGGACCCCGCCGTCCAGGAAAACCTCTGTGACCTCATAGTCCGGGGCGGCCTGTCCGTGCGCCAGCTGGAGGACAAAATCAAGTCCCTGCGCGAAGCTCCTTCCGCCTCCCGCCAAGCCGAAGAACCCGCAGAACTCCCCCCAATGTACTACCGCCTGCTGGAGAATGTAGGCCGATACTTCGGCGAGAATATCTCCCTTCGCCGCAGCCGCGAAGGAAAGGGTTCCCTCACCATCCGCTTCGACTCCGACGCCCAGATGGAGCAGTTCCTCAAGGCCCTGGACCAGCGATGAGTAAAGCCCTGAAGTTCATAGTACTTCTTGCCGGGCTCCTGGCAGCCTGGCCCCTGGCCGCCCAATACCGGGACGACCAATTCAAGCGCGACGCCTTCACCCAGACTTACGCAGACACCACCCTCAAGGAAAACGCGGACTCCTCCCAGCTGTTCAGCTTCAAAGAGTTCTTCGGAGGGCTGGCCGGCAAGCGGGAGGCTTCCCTGAAAACCCTTACCATGGGTTCAGCAGTCTTTCTGGGCGGCAACCAGATTTACCACCGCCAATACTGGAAACTGCCCATCGTTTATGGCGGTATCGGTGCCGGCATTTATGGCGGCATCCACTTTAACAAGCTGTACCAGGACACCCAGGACAGCAAATACAAGACTTACAGCACGCTCGCGTATGCAGGCGCCGGACTGGTGTACTGGGGCTCCCTGATGGACGGAGCCATCCAGTTCGACCGGGGCGGGAAGTATCCCAACTCGGCCAAGGCCACCGTCTATTCCCTCCTGCTTCCCGGGCTGGGGCAGCTCTACAACGGAGAGTTGTGGAAAGTACCCATCTACTGGGGCCTGATGGCCGGCACCATCCACTTCTGGCTGGACAACGACACCCAGTACCGCCGCTGGAAATGGATTCACAACCAGGCTACCTCCACCGACGAGAGCATCACCGAGCGTCCGCCCTGGTCCGGCGAAAACGCCAAGTACTACAGAGACCTTTACCGGCGCTACCGGGACTATTCCATCCTTTTCACCGCCGTTGCCTATCTCCTCCAGGTCATTGACGCCAACGTCTTTGCCTACATGCAGGATTTTGAAGTGGACGACAACATCTCCATGCGCGTAGAGCCCGCCGTCCTTTCCAACCAGTATGCCGCCCAGCCTGCCGTGGGCATGCGCTTTGGCATAAGATTTTAAGAAGATGAAAAGAATACTGATACTATCCGCCGCCCTCCTTCTGGTCGCCGCGCCGCTTTGGGCAGGCCCCGTTCTGAGGAAAAGCAAGAAACAGCTGGAAAAGGAGAACCGCGAACTCCTCCTTCGCATAGAGCAGCTGGAGGCAGAACTCCTAGCCTTCCGCCTGGACGCCGCAGAGCGGGAAGCCATCACCGAGGAACTTTCCGGCGAGAACGAGAACAAGGTTGCCGCCGCACCGGAGGAATATACCGCACCGGAGCCGGAAGTAAGCACCGACACCCTGCTGGCCCAGTGGTACATGCACCGCAGCAGCCGTATCCAGGGCCGGGAACAGTACAACATGGACAGCGTCCGTTTTACCACCGACGTGCCGGATTCCGTACTCATGCGGCGCCTGCGGGACATGAATTCCTTCATCACGCTCCCCTATAACGAGACCGTCAAGAACTACATGATCCTTTACTCGGAGAAAATGCCCCGCCGCATGGGCGAGGTAATGGGCCTGTCAGAGTACTACATGCCCATTTTCGAAGAGACCTTCCGCCGCTACGACCTTCCTGAGGAACTCAAATACCTGGCCATCATCGAGAGCGCCCTCAATCCCCGGGCCGAGTCCCGCGTAGGCGCCCTGGGCCTGTGGCAGTTCATGTTCCGCACGGCCAAAAGCTACGGGCTCAGGATAGACTCCTACATTGACGAGCGGATGGATCCCATCCTCTCCGCCGATGCAGCCGCCCGCTACCTCCGGGACGCCTACCGCATTTTCAAGGACTGGCCCCTGGCCATCTCCTCCTACAACTGCGGCTCGGGCAACGTGAACAAGGCCATCAAGCGGGCCGGAGGAAAGAAAGACTTCTGGGCCATCTACGACTATCTTCCGCGCGAGACCCGCGGCTACGTACCTGCCATGGTGGGTGCCATGTACGCCTTCCGCTACGCCGGCGAATACGGCCTCACGGCAGAGCCTGCGGCCATTCCCACCTACGTAGATACGCTCCATGTGCGCAAGAACCTCCACCTCACGCAGGTGAGCGAAGTACTGGGCATCCCCCTGGACGACCTCAGGGACCTCAACCCCCAGTACTACAAGGATATCGTTCCGGGTGCCTCCGCCCCGGAAGTTCTCCGCCTCCCCTTCAACTACACCTCCGCCTTCCTGGATATGGAGGATAAGATCTACGAGTACCGGAAACAGGAACTCTTCACGGCCGCCGTCCAGGATGGCCGCGATGCAGTTTCTGCCGGCCGCCAGGCAAAGACAACCCGCCCGTCCGCTTCCTCTTCAGGCAGCGGCCAGTGGGTGTATTACACGGTGAAATCCGGGGATGTCCTGGGAAAAATCGCCCGCCGTTACCACACCTCCGTCAAGCAAATCAAGACCTGGAACAATCTCAAGAGCGACCGCATCTCGATTGGCCAGAAACTGAAGGTGGGAAAGAAGTAGGGACTCCCCTACAGAAGGTCCATCAGGGTAAAAATGCGCTCCCGCACCTGCTCGATGGTGCCAACGCCGTCTATTTCCTGGTACTTGCCAGCCTCACGGTAGAACTCTATAAGGGGTTCTGTCTTGGCGTGGTAGGTATGGATGCGGTTTTCCACCACCTCCGGGCGGGCGTCGTCGGCGCGACCTTCGATGGTGGCGCGGTGGGCGATGCGCTGCTGGATAAGCGTATCCGGAATCATGATGGAGATGCAGGCAGTGACCTTTTCCCCGCTTTCCTCCAGCATGCGGTCCAGGGCCTGGGCCTGCGCGATGGTACGGGGGAAGCCGTCCAGCAGGAAGCCTTCCACGCCGGTGGTATTACGGAATTTGGCGGCAATCATGCCCTCCACCACGGCATCCGGTACCAGGTTGCCGGCCTCGATGAGCGCCTTGGCCTGGAGGCCCAGCTCCGTTCCGGCGGCAATTTCACTGCGGAGGAGTTCGCCGGTAGAAAGATGACAAAGATGGTAGCGTTCCACCATGGAACCGGCCTGGGTGCCTTTGCCTGCGCCGGGAGGGCCAAAGAGGATAAAGTACATCTTCATGGGTTATTAGTCGTCTAAAACGTATATGTCCTTGATATTGCGGCCAAGCTCGTCGTAGTCCAGGCCGAATCCCACGATAAAACGGTTGGGAACCTCCATGGCGACATAATCCAGCTCCACGTCTTTGTCGTACACTTCCCGTTTTACCAGGAGCGTGCACACGCGGGCATCCCGGACCTTGAGTTCACGGAGCTTCCGGGTCATGGCTACGATGGTGTTGCCCGTATCCACGATGTCCTCCACGATAATCACGCGCTTCCCCTCCAAGCGGGACGGGAGGGGCACTTCCGTCTTGACCACACCTGTGGAGGAGGTTCCCTCATAAGAAGAAAGCTTGCAGGCTTTCAGGACCAGGGGAAAGGTGACGCGCTTGAGGAGTTCTGCTGCAAAGATGACCGCACCGTTGAGGGTGCAAAGCAGGATGGCGGGATCCTGGTCCGTGCAGTCTGCGTAGTCCTTGTTCAGGCGCTCCGCCACGGCGTCAATGGCCTTTTCAATCTCTGCGTTGGGAATGAACAGGCGGAAGGTTTTGTCGTGCAGGGTGACTTTTTCCATTAGCTGGGGTTTTAACTCCCGCAAAAATAGTAAAAAACAGGAATAATTCCACCGAAGTGCCCTAAGAAACAGACAAAAAGCGGGTGAAACCACAGAACTTATTGGCAGGGGCTGGGAAAGACGCGCTCCCGTGCCTATCTTGCACCCATGAGACGGATGTTGTGCATGCTATTGTTACTGCTGACGGCCTTTCGGGCAGCGGCGCAGGAGGAAGTAATACTCCGGGCAGCCCGCTTCCTGTCCGGTGCCGCAAGCGAGGAGGAAGTGGACGAGGACTGGATAACCCGCCTGGAAGCACTCGGCGGCCGGCTTATCCGACTCAACAGCGCCCATCCCCGGGCCGATGGCCTGCTCACGGACTATCAGCTGGCTTCCCTCGCAGACTACCGCTCCAGGGCCGGCGACATCCTCTCCTGGGAAGAGCTGGCCCTGGTGGATGGTTTTTCGCACGAGTGGGTAGCTGCTATGAAGCCCTTCCTCTCCCTCGCCTCCAACCGCCTTCCGGGCGTAACCGACACCGTTCGGCTACGCTCCAACACGCTGGTACGGAGCACTTTAAAAAACCTGGGGCTGAAAACACGTCTGGGCGCAGAGCACTGGCGGGCAGGCGCTGCCTGGCGGACAGGCGACGGCACTTTCTTCGCCGAAGGAAACTGGCGCGGACACCGCCTGGTGCTGGGTGACTACAACCTTCGCCTGGGACAGGGCCTGGCGCTTTGGAGCGGCTTTTCCATGGAGAGCCTTTCCACGGTGGATGCTTTCCTGAGGCGGACAACAGGGCTGACACCGGTCTGGTCCTATTCCTCTGCCTCTGTGCACAGGGGCGCGGCTTACCAGTATGCCTCCACCCATTGGCGCGGCTACGCCTTCGCTTCGCTCAATGGCACTTTTGGCGGCCATCTGGACTGGCTGGGTCGGCAGGGACAGGCCGGCCTTTCCGCCGCCTGGGACGGAGGACTCCTACTCTCTGCCGATACCCGCTGGAACCTTCGCGGAACGGATTATGCCGCGGAGCTGGCCCTCCGAAAAGGCTCCCCGGCAGCCCTGCTGGCAGTTAGGCGGTCCTCCGGAAAGCTTAAATGGGCCCTGCAGGGGCGCTTTCTTCCCAGCCGCTATTCAGGGAAAAAATATGGGGAGTACGCCCTTGCCGCAGGGGCGGCCTATAAGTCCGGGAAATGGAGCGCCCTGGCAGGACAGACGGGTTTTGGCAGCAGCGTTCCCACCCACCAGGCCTCCCTCACGGTGGATGCGGCCCTTCTGCCTGTTCCCCTCACAGCGCCCGGCCGCCTCCAGATTCGCCTGTGGGGCGGGTGGCAGTGGCAGGCGGCGCCGGAGTGGAATCTGGATGTGCGGCTGACCGGGCGCTACCGGAATTACGAAGCGCCCCGTACCGCCCTCCGCGGGACCCTTGGCTTCTCCCAGCCCCCTTTCCTGGCGTCGTTTCGCATAGAAGCTGTTCACTGTGAGCAGTTTGGATGGCTAAGCTACCTGGAGGGAGGCTACAAGAACGCGAAAGTGGCCGCCTATCTGCGCCTTACCGGCTTTTTCGCAGAGCAGTGGGCCTGCCGCATCTGGTGCTATGAGCGCGACGCACCGGGCACGTTTTCCGTTCCGGCCTACTCCGGCCGGGGCGGCGTCCTTTCGCTGACAGGCTCCTGGAAAGGCAGCCTGCGCCGCCTCACCCTCAAAGCCTACCTTCGGGCCGGTTGGATGCTTCGCATCGGCCACATGCCCGCCCCCACCCTCAACTTCCAGCTCCACTGTGACTTGTAGCTTTCCCCTCCCCGCCGCAGTGAGCCCCACGGTCCACCGACTGGACCTTCGGCATCAATTTACCCCCTTTTTCGGTTCCCAGGGTCCAAAGCCGGGACCTTCGGAACCACCTGAACGCATACCGGAGGCTTAAAGGCGCACCAATCGCTCGCAGCGGGCATAAATAGGGAAATAGCAGGCTTTCTTATTTGGTGGAAAATACGTATCTTTGTGGATTAAAGAAACTAGCCCAGATGCAACGGATTTTTCTGCCGATATACCACTATTTCCAGGGACACAAAGCCCTGATGTACATCCTTCTTGTAGCCTCCACGCTGCTCTTCGGCTGGTTTGGCTTTCAGTTGGAATATGAGGAAAACATTGTCAAGCTGCTTCCCCGCTCCTCTACAGACAACGAACTGGCTTTCAGCGAGATAGGCCTCAAGGACAAGGTCTTCCTGCAACTCACATCACGGGACACCCTCTCTCCCGTAGAGCCTTATCGGCTGGGAGAAGCCCTGGAGGAGTACTGCCGCCTGCTGGAGCGCAAGGACAGCACCACCCGCTACATCTCCGGCATCCTCTCCACCTTCGACGCAGACCTGGCCCTGGGCGCACTGGACTATATCCTTGGCCATCTCCCCTCCTTTGTGGATACCTCCTGGTATGCCCACATCCTGCCAGCCCTCTCGCCGGAAGCCATTGACCAGCAGATGAGCGAAAACTTCACCCTGCTGGAAGAAGACGAGACCGGCGAAGCCTCCCAGATGGTGGCCATGGACCCCCTCAATTTCCGCTCCATCCTGCTGGGAAGCCTTCTTGACGGCCATTCCATGGGCGGAGTCACCATCGAGGACGGCCACCTCTTCTGCCCGGACAAGACCGTAGCCCTGGCTTTTCTCACCCCCGGCTTCGACGGCATGGACTCCGGCAAGGGAACGCGCTTTGTCAAGATGCTCCGCTCATCGGCCCGGGAATTCGAGGCGGCCAATCCGGATATCCGCATCCTGGCGCACGGAACGCCGCTGGGCAGCGTCTCCAACGCCAGCACCATCAAGCGGGACCTGGTCCTCACCCTGGGCCTGTCGCTGCTCCTGATCCTCGTGATCATGCTCATGAGCTTCCACCGCTTCTCCTTCATCTGGCAGCAGGTGGTTCCGGTGATTTACGGCGCCCTCTTTGCCATGGCCTGCATGTACTGGATCAAGGGCAGCATGTCGCTGATGGCCCTCGGAATCAGCGCCATCGTGCTGGGCGTAGCCATCAGCTACTGCCTGCACATGCTCATCCACTTCTATTATGTGGGAGACGTGGAAAAACTCCTCCGGGACGAGAGTACCCCCGTTTTCCTTGGCTGCGTCACCACCGTGGGCGCCTTCATGGGCCTGCTTTTCACAGAGAGCGAGCTCCTGCGGGACTTTGGCCTTTTCGCTACCTTCGCGCTGCTGGGGAATACGCTATTTGCCCTGGTTTTCCTGCCGCATTTCCTTGATCCCAAGCAGATTACCTACAGGCGCACCCACGGATTCCCGCTGGTAGAGCGCATCAACAACCTCCCCTGGGACCGCAACAAATGGGTGATCGGCACGCTGCTGGTGCTCATTGCGGTGGGCGTTGCATTCAGTCCGCGCGTAAACTTTGACAGCGACCTTCGCAACCTGGACTTTGACAACGAGGCCCTCCGGGAAAGCGAACAGCTATACAGCCGCAAAAACGCCGACGGCTATACCCACATGTACTTCGCCGCCTGGGACGATGACAGCCTGGACCAGGCCCTGCAGTATAACAAGGGACTGTTCCGGGAGCTGGACGCCCGGGAGGAGGAAGGCCTTGTGAAGGCCTACTCCCCCGTCACCGCCCTGGTGTTCCAGTCCCAGGAAGAGCAGCAGCAGCGCATCCAGGCCTGGAACGCCTTTTGGGACAAAGGGCGCGTAGCCCATCTTCGCCGGGACATGGCAGCATCGGCCCGGGAATATGGCCTGCCGGAGCGCCTGTTCGAGCCTTTCCTGAACATGCTCCAGGCCCCCTATGAACCGGACAATCTCTTCGAGTCCGGCCTCATTCCTCCGGGGCTTCTGTCCAACTACGTGGAGCAGCAGGCCGATGGCCGCTACATGGTGTTCACCGACGTCTCCTACCTCAAGGAAAACGAGGACAAGGTCTGGCATGCGCTCACCGCATCCCCGCACGTCATTGTGCTGGAGCCCTTCTTCTACTGCCGCGACATGGTGGAAATCGTCCACGACGACTTCTCCACCACCCTCTGGATTTCCAGCCTCTTTGTGCTGGCGGTGCTGCTCCTTTCCTTCCGGAACATCTGGATAGCCCTGCTGTCCTTCCTCCCCATGTCCATCAGCTGGTACGTGATGCAGGGATATATGGCCCTGCTGGGGCTGGAGTTCAACCTCATCAATATAGTTATCTCCACCTTTGTCTTCGGTATCGGGGTAGATTACAGCATCTTTGTGATGGAGGGCCTCCTTGCGGAAGCACGAAAAGGGGAAAAGAACATGCTGGGATACCATAAGGTGGCCATTTTCTACAGCGCCATGGTGCTGGCCATCGTCACCTTCTCCCTCATCTTCGCCCGGCATCCGGCCATTCACTCGATCGGTGTCATCACGCTCATCGGCATGGCCTCCACCATCCTTATAACCTACTCTTTACAGCCTTGGATATTCCGCCTCCTGACGCGCAGCCGTTTCTTCCGCCGCGGATTCCGTATCCCTGAGTAAACATGAAAAACCTGGACGCAGAACTATACCTGAACCTTGTTCGCGGCGGTGCCGCCTCTTTGGAGAGGAACCGCCAGCCCATCAACGACTTAAATGTATTCCCCATCCCGGACGGCGATACAGGGGACAATATGTACATGACCATCGAGGCCGGCTGCCACGCGCGGGGAGGCAATCTCTCGGAAGCCGCAGGCGCCGTCTCGCAGGCCATGCTCCTGGGTGCCCGGGGCAATTCCGGCGTCATCCTTTCCCGCATCTTTGCCGGTCTGTCCAAAGGCCTCAAAGGCCTAAGCCGGGCCGATGTCAACGCTTTCTCCGCCGCCATGGAGGCCGCTGTGAAAGAAGCTTATAGCGCCGTTTCGCAGCCCGTGGAGGGAACCATCCTCACCGTTCTTCGGGAAGGCGTGCAGGCCGCTGCCGGCGCTCCCGGCCTGGAGGAGTACTTCGACCGCTGGATAGAGGGGATGGATGCCTCCCTGCAGCGCACGCCTGAGCTGCTGGAGGTTCTTCGCAAGGCCGGTGTTGTGGACAGCGGCGGCGCCGGACTGCTCTGCGTAGGCGAAGGCATGCGGGATGCCCTGCACGGAAGATTCCCGGTCAAAGCCGGGAATGACGTGGCAAGTGGGAATAACGCCGCAAGCGGGAATGCCGCTCCGGCCGGGAATGCCGCTGCAGCCATCCCCGTGGATATCAACGCTTTCACGGAGGACAGCGTACTGGAATTCGGCTACTGCACGGAGTTCCTGCTCCGGCTGCAACGCGCCAAAGTGGATCTGGAGCATTTTGACGAGGGCATCATCCGCGCCTTTCTGGAAAGCCAAGGGGACTCGCTGGTCTTTTTCCGGGACGGAAGCATCGTGAAGGTCCACGTGCACACCCAGGATCCGGGAGCCATCCTCACCCGCTGCCGCGAATGGGGAGAATTCCTGAGCATCAAGATAGAGAACATGACGCTCCAGCACCACGAGAACCACATGGAGGAGCGTTTTGCCCGCAGCCGCAAAGAGCTGGGCATCGTGGTGGTGGCCAGCGGAAAAGGCCTGACGGACACTTTCCGCGAAATGGGCGCCCATGCCATCATCGAAGGCGGCCAAACCATGAATCCCCCCGTGGAGCGTTTTCTGGAAGCCTTCAGGGAGGTAAACGCCAACACCATCCTGGTCTTCCCCAACAACGACAATATCCTTCTTACGGCCCGGCAAGCCGCAGAGCTTTACCAGGGCTCGGATGTACGCATCATCCCCACCCGGACTCTGGGCGAGGGCTATTTCTCCCTGGCGGGCCTGGATGCGGAACTTCCGGCCGGGGAGCTGGTCACCAGCCTCACCCAGGCCGCAGAGGCTGTCACCACCGGCCTTGTCTCCCGTGCAGTCCGCGACTCTGCAGGCGCCCACAAGGGCGCATATATAGGCTTCGTGGGGAAAAACATCCTCGCCGAAGGGACTGAGCGGGATGCAGTGGCAAAGGACCTGGCAGAGCGGATGGACACTGCCAAGGCAGGCCTTCTTGTCCTCTTTTACGGGGAAGCTGTCCCCGCCCGGGAAGCCCAAATGCTCTCCGGCGCCCTGGAGCAGCGTTTCCCCCACACGGAAGTCATTCTCCGCGAAGGCGGACAAGCCATCTACGACTATATACTTGTAACGTGTTAATACTACTATGCTTAAGATCTACACCGACACCGACACCGACATAACTCCCGCCATTGCGGCCGAGTACGGGTACAAGCTTATCTCGATGCCCTATAGTATCGATGCCAAAACCACCTACCCTTACGTGGATTTCCAGACCTTTGACGCCCACGCCTTCTACGATACGCTGCGCGGCGGCGTGCTGCCCACCACCAGCGCCATCTCCAAGGAGCAGTACATGAACTACTTCATCAAGGACTTCGCCGAAGGCAACGACATCCTCTACGTCCATTTCTCCCGCGCCATGACCAATACCTTCGACGCCATGGACCAGGCCATTGCCAAACTCAAGTCCCAGTTCCCCCGCGCACGATTCGAAGAAATTGACACCAAGGGCATTACCACCATCAGCTACAACATAGTACGCGAGATAGGAGACCTCTACAAAGCCGGAAAAAGCCTGGACGAAATCCTGGAATGGGCCCGCGAGGAAGTGGACCGTTTCGCCATGTACTTTTTTGCCGATGACCTTCGCTTTTTCCGCCGCAGCGGCCGGGTGAGCGGCCTGGCTGCCACCATGGGCACGCTCATCGGCGTGCGCCCGCTCATCTACATGAGCCCTGAGGGCAAGATGGTCTCCGTAGGAACGGCAAAAGGCCGTCCCAAAGCCCTGGAATTCCTGGTGGACAAAGTAGCGGAGCTGGGAGACGACATCCAGGCGCACCGCATCTGTATCGGCCACAGTGACGCCCTCCCCATTGCCCAGGAGCTGGGGCGCATGATCGAGGAGCGCTTCGGCCCCCAGAGAATTGAATATGTGGACGTGAACCCCACCGCCGGCAGCCACTGCGGCCCCAACGGCGTTGGCGTCTGCTTCCACGCCAAGCACCGGTAAACTCCCGCCTCCATGATTAGCGTCAAAGAAGTCAAAAGCAGCAAGCAGCAGCGGCAGTTCCTGGATTTTCCTCTGGATCTGTACAAAGGCAGCCCTTACTACATTCCCCCGCTGTACGCGGACGAGAAGAAGATGTTCGGCAAGGACTTTGTCTATAACGGCAGCTGCGAGTGGACCTGCTTCCTTGCCCTCAAGGATGCTGTCCCCGCCGGGCGCATCCAATGCATCATCCAGAAGGACGCGAATGCCAAAAACGCGCAAAAGCGCTGCCGCTTCTGCCGCTTTGACACCGTGGATGACCCCGAGGTCTCAAAGGCTCTCTTCCAGGCCGCAGAAGCCTGGGCCCGGGAAAAGGGCATGGACACCATGGTGGGTCCCTTGAACTTCTCCGACCTTGAGCGCGAAGGCATGCTGGTGGACGGCTTTGACCAAGTAGCCACCTTCGAGGCCAACTACAACTTCCCCTATTACATGCAGCACATGGAGGCGCTGGGCTACCGCAAGGAAATGGACTGGACGGGAAGCAAGCTCTTTGGCCCCGAAAGCGACGAAGTAATGGAAGAGCTGGAGCAGCTTACCGCCTTTATTTTCAAGCGCTACAAGCTGCACTTCGGGGAGGCCAAAAACGGCCGGGACTTCCTGAACAAATATGCTACCGGCGTGTTCGACCTGGTGGACAAGTCTTATGAGGGCCTTTATGGCACCGTTCCTTTCACCGAAGGCATGCGGAAACTGATGATGGACAACTACGCCATTGCCATCAACCCCAAATACGTCGCCATCATCCTGGACCAGCAGGAAAAACCGGTCTGCTTTGGCCTGGCTTTCCCCTCTTTCTCCCGCGCCCTGGTGGGCACCCGCGGGAAATTCACGCCCAAGGTGCTCTGGGGCCTTCTTCGCTGCCTTCGCAACCCGGATATCCTGGACCTGGCCCTGGTAGGGGTTGACCCCGAGTACACGAACCGCGGCATATCGGCCGCCCTGTCGCTTGCCATCATGCGCATGCTCAAGGAAAACAAGCAGCTGCGCTGGGCCGACACCAACCTGAACCTGGAAGACAACTACGCCATCCAAAACCAGTGGAAACGCTTCCGGAGAGAAGAGCACAAGCGCTTCCGCTCTTACGTTAAAGCGCTATGATCAAGATACTTATAGACTGCCACGGCGGAGACCACTGCCCGGAAGCCCCGGTCAGCGGCGCACTGGCTGCGCTAAGCACTTTCCCGGACCTTCACCTGATCCTTACCGGAGACGAGTCCCTCCTTCGCAAAGAGCTGGAAGGGAAGGCCTATGACGCCTCCCGCCTGGAAATTGTCCACGCTCCGCAAGTAATTGGCTGTGAGGAGAAACCCACGGATGCAGTGCGCCTGAAGCGGGATTCCTCCATGATGAAAGCCATCATCCTGCTGCGGGACCGGGAAGACATAGCAGGCATGGTTTCCGTAGGCTCTACCGGTGCCCTGGTAACCGGTGCCCTGGTGCGGCTGGGACGCATCCCCGGGGTAATCCGCCCGGCCTTCTGTCCCCTGCTTCCCACCATGGACGGCGGGATCGTGGGCATCTGCGACAGCGGCGCCAACGTGGAAGTGGGCAGCGCCCAGCTGCTTCGCCAGTTCGGCATCATGGCCTCCCTCTACCTGGAGCATGTCTATGGGGTCGAAAGCCCCCGCGTGGCGCTGCTCAACGTAGGGAAAGAGCCCGAAAAAGGCGACGTGCTGCACCAGGAGGCCTATCAGCTGCTCTCGCAAACCCCCAGCATCCATTTTGTGGGCAATATGGAAAGCCGGGACCTCCTCTCCGGCAAATACCATGTAGTGGTGGCCGACGGCTTCTCCGGCAACGTCCTTGTGAAAACCACTGAAGGCACCGCCCTGGAGCTGCTGAAAAAAATCAAAAAAGACATTTACAGCCGCAATCTCTACAAGCTGGGCGCCCTGCTGATGAAGCGGATGTTCAAGGAGCAGAAGGAGTTCATGAACTACCAGAACTACGGCGGAAGCGTCCTGCTGGGCACTTCCAAGGTGGTGGTCAAGGGTCATGGTTCCTCCAAGGCCATAGCCGTCACCAAGTGCATCGAGCAGGCCTACAAAATGCAACTGAACCAGCTAAGCGCCAAAATTGAACAGGAAATAAGCAAATACGAACACTATGACGATGTTTGAAACTGTACAGGCGATCCTTGCCAAACAGCTTCGCCTGCCCCCTGAAACAATCACCCCCGAATCGCTGATCATGAAAGACCTCGGGGCCGATTCCCTGGACATCCTCCAGCTGCTGATGCGCTTCGAGGACCAGTACGGTTTAGTGATTCCGGACCAGGCCCTGGCCACATTTGAAAAGGTAGCCGACGTAGTCAGCTACCTGGAAAAGATGCAGCAGGAGCAGGGTATCAGCTTCCTATAAACTCCCGTAGCAGAGACGTCGCGGGTATCTCCTTGTCCGGGACGGGCGTAAAATAGTGGATGAACTTGAGGAGACGGTGGGACTCGGCGTACTCCGGGCAGTTCTGGGGCACGCTGCGCAGAATAGGTTCCGCGTGGTTCTTCAACACCGCAAACTCAATGAGATAGGCGCTGTTGAACATCACATCGGCCGTCTCCTGGAAGGGGTAAATCCACTTCTGTTCCGCATCCAGGACGTTCTGCCAGTGGGAGATGGACTCCCGGGCCGTGAAGGCGCCCTTGTTGTAATCCCGCACAATGCGGCGCAACAGGCGGTTGTCGCTGGTGGGTATCCAGTTGTGGTTGTCCAGGTTGGTTCCGGTGAGGGTGTTGATGAAAATGCGGAATTTTCCGCTCTCCGGAATACGGGACGTCAGTGCCGGATTGAGCGCATGGATGCCCTCTATCAACAGGATTCTTCCGGGGCCCAGCTGCAGTTTCTTACCGTTGTACTCCCGCAGACCGGTCACGAAGTTGAACTCCGGCACATCCACCTCTTCCCCGGCAATCAGGCGCATGATATCCCGTTCCATCAGGTCATGGTCCACGGTGTCGAAGTTGTCGAAGTCGTAGCCGCCGTCGGGGAAACGGGGGGTATCTTCCCGGTTCACGAAATAGTCGTCCGTACTCACGGACATGGGCTTGAGGCCGCAGGCTTTCAGCTGTACGGAAAGGCGCTTGCAGAAGGTGGTCTTACCCGAAGACGACGGTCCTGTGATCAGCACCACCTTCAGGGGATGCTCGCTGCGGTAGCGGCGGTCGATCTCCTCTGCAATCTGGACTATCTTCTTTTCCTGCAGGGCCTCGGCGATCTGGATCAGTTCGCTGGCGCGGCCGTTCAGGAAGGCCTCGTTCACGTCCCCCACTGTACTCAGGCCCATGATGATGTTCCAGCGCAGGGCTTCCTTGAACATCTCGAAGGTCTTGGGTTGGTCTTCGTAGGGAGCCAGCTGCGTGGGATCCTGCCTTGAGGGAATGCGGAGCAGCAGGCCGTCGTGGTACGGAAGCAGCCCCCACACCTTCAGGTAGCCGGTAGAGGGCACCAGCTTTCCGTAGTAGTAGTCCGATGTATCGCCCAGCGTATAATAGTCCGTGTAGGCCTCGCCGCTGGTTTCCAGAAGGCGCACCTTGTCATCGAAGCCGGCCTTGCGGAACTCCCGGATAGCTCTGTCCGTCTGCACATCGTAGCGGTGGAAAGGCATGTCCTTTTCCACCAGCTCCCGCATGCGGCCCTCCAGCAGCTGCAGGTCCCCCTCCGTCACCTCGGTCCCGTCCTCCTTGCGCAAATGGCAGAAATATCCGCGGGAGATGGGATGCTCCATATAGAGCTTGCTGCCCGGGAAAACGTCCCTGGCCGCCTTGAAGAGCAGGAAACAGAGCGAGCGGCAGTAAACGCGCATGCCGCTGGACTCCCGCACGTCAATGAACTCGATATCCTTGTTCTGGTACACCTTGAACTTAAGGCCCTGGGACACATTGTTCACTTTGGCCGATACGATGGGATACGGACGCGGGAAATCAAACTCCGACAGCATTTGCAGCAGGGAGGTTCCTTCGGGAAAACGCTTGCTCTCTTTGTTGTTCTTGCAATAGACCTGGACCATGGCTGTAGTGTTTTATCGTATAACGGGATTCGCGTAGATATGAAGCAGGATGGAGCGCAGCTCCTGCGGGTAGTCTTTGGCTATAATCTCCTCTATATGAGCCACAAAGGCATCCCTTTCCTGGTCTGAGTAGCTGTGCTCACGTTTTCCGGAGAGAAGGTCTGCGGCTATGTAGTTGTTGGGATAGAGGCGGTAAGCCCCCAGGATGCGCCTGTCCAGCAAGGCCGCTACCTCGCGGTTGAAAAGACCTGTAGGCAGCTCACGCAGGGCCTCCAGTTCCTCGCGGGCGATGGGCTCGCAAACGCTCAGGTGCACCCTTCCCTTGGGCTGCACGATACCGGAAAGAATGCTGTTGAAGTCCTCTCCGGGCTTTTTGATATAGGGCTGCCCGGAGGCTTTGGCATAGAGTTCCAGTGCCTTCAGCTCGTCGCAGGGCTCCCATTCGTAGGAGATGGAAAGGGGGGCGATATTCAACTGCGCAAGGGCTTCCACGTGGTCTTCGCCGCCGCTCAAGCCGAACATCTTGATGATGCCCTGGTCTGTAGCGTCCAGCCCGTCCTTGGTGCGGCCGTTGCGCTGGGCAATCCAAACGCTTTCCCCTTTCTCACAGATAGCGTAACGGATATATTCGGAGACGTACTGGCTCTTTTTCAGGAAATCGCGGGCCGATGAAACCGTAGTGGGCCGCTCTATCCGGAACATCTTGTTGGACTTGCCCACATCGATGACCATCTGTCCCTGCATAAGGTTGGCGCCGAAGGTGATTTCCGAGGTCCTGAGCCCGGCATCGAAGAGCAGCACCTGCAGGAAGGCGGCATCCAGCATGATGTCCCGGTGGTTGGAAACAAAAAGGTAGCGCTTGGAGGGGTCCAGGCGCTCCATGCCGCTCACGCTGAGGCCAGCAGTGGTTTTGTTCACTACCGAATAGATGGCCTTGTACATGAAACGCTTCTGGAAATCCTCCACCGTGCGGCAGCTGCCCAGCAGGGCTGCAATCTCCTGCACCGGCGTTTCCGGGAAAAGGAACTGGCAAACCAGCACAAAGTATTTGTCCGACACTATCCGCTGCATCGCAGCAGGAATCTCAGCATCGGTAAACGGTCGTATATCGTCAAACATATGAATATGTTTTATAAAATGACATCAAGTTTACTCCCACCGGAGCCTCTTAAGTTTGATCGACGTTCATCAATGAATTTGACTGGTTTTCTGCTTTTTGCAGGGTAGTTGATGGCAGCCACTTCCGAAACGGGGAGAATCTCGATGCGCGGTGCAACGCGGATACGCGAGCGGAAGCGGTCCTTGAGGTCTTTCACGGGATCAAAGTCCGGCTGGTACTTGAGGCCCAGCCGCACCACCACGTCGTCGGTGCCGGCATCGCTGTCCTGGACCACCACCACGTAGTTTTCTACATAAGGCGTGTTGTCCAAGACGTCGTTCACCGCCGGCGGATACAGGGTGGTGCCCTTGAGCTTGATCATATTGTTCTTGCGGCCCACCAGCGGCGTAAGCCTGTAACTGTGGCGGCCGCAGGCGCACTGCTTTACAATCTTGGCGGCCATGTCCCCGGTCCGGAAGCGCAGCAGCGGCATCCCTTCCACACCCAGGGTGGTAATCACCACCTCCCCTACTTCCCCGTCGGGGACAGGAAGGTCATTCTCGCCGATAATCTCCACGATGATCAGCTCCGGATGCACGTGCCCGCCGCAGCCGTGGGGGCATTCCGAGAAAGTGGCGCCCATCTCCGTGGAACTGTAGGTGGCAAAAAGATCCACGTCCCATTTTTCCTTGATGCGCCGGCCCAGAAGGTTCAGGCTGAAATCCTGCTCCCGAAGCCCTTCCCCGATGCCGATAATCCGCCTCACGGAAGAGTTCCGGTAGTCAATGCCGTGCTCCTCTGCGTACTGGATCAGGCGCAGGATGAAGGAGGGCACGCACATGATGGTGTCCGGCTTAAGGCGCAGAATGGTGTCCCACTGAAGCTCCGGAATGCCGTTTCCTACGCGGATAATGCTGGCGCCCAGCTCCCGGATACCCAGGAAATAGGCCAGGCCGGCCATGAAGCGCTTGTCCAGGGTGGTCATCAGCTGCACAATGTCCCCGGGCTTCAAACCCGCGCACGCAAAACTCTTTTTCTCATTGTACGCCAGGCGCTGAAGGTCCTTGTCCGTACAGCCGAAGGTAACAGGGTCTCCCAGGGTGCCGGAAGTGGTCACATAGTCCACAATCTTCTCCTTGGGGCAGCAAAGGAACTCCTCGTTGAAAAGCTGCAGGTCCTTTTTCTGGGTGAAGGGAATCTGCTGCAGATCCTCGATGGTGCGGATGCGCTCCAGCCGGATATGGTACTTCTCGAACATCCGCTGGTAATAGCGGGAATGTTCCTGGAGATACCTTAGGTTTTCCTGCAGAAGGCCTTCCTGGAAGGCTTTGATTTCTTCCGCTTTCTTGAATTCTATATCCATGATCTCTAAAAAGACATATTAAGTAACCAGTCCATAAACCTCTCCTGCCAAGTATCCGTTGTGCCGGGCTGCATGCGGGTAGAGTCCGCGCCAAAACCGTGCCCTCCGTTTTCCATCTGAACGTACAGATGCGGAATACGCATGGCACCCAGGGCCGAGTCCAGCAGGACGGAATTGTGGTAATCCACCAGGGGGTCATCCGTGCAGTTCAGGAGGAAAACCGGCGGCATATGCGCCCCCACGTGCTTTTCCAGCGAGAGGGAATCCCGCATCTGCTGCTTTCCCTGCCTCCATTCCCCCAGCAGTCCCAGGCGGGAGCGGCGGTGGACATAACGTTCCTCGGCAAGGGTGACCACCGGGTAGATGGCCGCTACAAAATCCGGGCGCAGGAAAACCTCCGGCTCTATGCCATAGCGCTCCAGGAAATTGGTCTGATAAAACTCCCCGGCCATCACCGCCAGGTGTCCTCCGGCGCTGAACCCCATCACGCCCAGCGGGCAGGAATAGCGTTCCCTGAGCAGTTGGATGGAGCGCTGCAGGTCACAGATCATGTCCGGGTGCCTGTAACCCCGGACCACGCTCCGGTACTTGGTAAGGTATTCCAGCACGCCCGCCGTACGGTATTGCAGGACATAGGCCGCATAGCCTTCCTGCGCCAGCCAGCGGGCCACCTTGGTGCCCTCCTTTTCATGGTCTAGCCAATGGTAGCTGCCGCCGGGGCACACCACCACCACTGCCTTGGGCTCCCCTTCAGGCAGGTATCCGGTCAGGGTCACCTGCTTGCTTCGGCAGGCTGTTCCCTCCCAAATCTTCTCCTGGGCCTGGGCGCAAAAGCACAGCAGGCACAGCAGGCTTATGCAAACGCTTCTAATCATGGACATAAACTAAATTATCCGGCACTCGGCAGCGGGTGGCTGTCAGGTACTTGTCTTCATCGGCCTCATGGGCCGTAATTTGCATTTGGGGATGCACAAGGGCCGTCAGCAGCGCCTCTACGCCGCAACCGGCTTCCCGGAGCTCAAGCGAAGAGCCTTCCAGGGCATCGATCCGCGCAAAAACTTCCTTTCGCAGCGTGCGGCGGCATTCGGCCTGGGCGTCGTGCCCCTTGTACAGATACTCCAGGCGCACAAGGGGGGCCAGGTAAGCGGCCGTTTCCCTTTCCCGGCAAATGGAGGCGTACCAGTCCACGTAACGGTGGCGCATCTCCCGGGTAAAAGCGGCAATCTCCCCTTCCACCTGCACGCGCTGCCCTATTTCCAGCGAAAGGCCGGCCGGGCGCAGGAGGAAGTCGTGTTTGGGTAGTGCATGGTGAAAACCGTGAAGGCACAGCGGCAGCACATCCAGGCCCAGTTCCTGGGCAGTGAGGAAAGCCCCGCGGTGGAAGCGCTGGATCTTCCCGTCCAAAGAACGCGTCCCTTCCGGGAAAATGACCAGGGAATAGCCCTCGGCCACCAGTTTACGCACATGCGCGCTGTTTTTGGAAAGCCCCCAGGAGGCCGGGAAATAGCCTGCCTTGCGGATGACAGCCCCGTAGAAGGGGAACTTCCATACCCAGTCGTTGGTCATGAATATGAGCTTGGGCTGCAGGGCAATCAGGGCCAGTACGTCCAGGTGGCTCTGGTGATTGCAGACATACACGGCAGGCTTCGAGAAATCCTCCCCGTGGGGATTGAGCAGCGTATAGCGGCAGCCGGGCACGCAGCGGATGGCCCAGGAAGCCACGCGGCGGATGATCTTATGGAAAAAGAGCCCCTTGGGAACAAAAAGAGTAACAAGGGAGAGCAGCGTCATCCACAGCACCATCATCAGGCCGATAAACAGCGTCCTGAGCCCGCCCGTGAGCGTAAGCGGGGCTTTCCGCTCCTCCCCGCGCCGGGTAGTGAGCCAGCGGAAGACAAGGGGAGGCAGGTAATAAGCCAGCGCCACCACGGTTATCATGCCGATCACCGTAACAAGGCCCAGCGAGCGCAGCGCAGGATGCGCGGCAAAAGCCAGCACCCCTATGCCCACGAACATGATCAGCGCACTGAGGACCACCGCATTCTTGTAGGAGTGCAGGATCTTGCGCCCCGTAGCCCGTTCATACAGCAGTCCCTCGGTGATGAAGATGCTGTAGTCGTCCCCCATTCCGAAGATGAAGGTGGCCAGAATTACATTGACAATATTGAACTGCAGGCCCGTCAGGCCCATGATACCCTGGATCCAGATCCAACTTACGGCAAGGGGCAGGAAAGCAAGGAGCGAGAGTTCCAGCGAGCCAAAACTCAGGCAAAGAAAGACAAAGACTATGAGCCCGCACACCAGGCCGATGGTATCGAAATCCGAAGAGAGTGAACCCACCAGCGCCTGCGCTGCGGAGCTGTCCGGCGCAAAGTCCACAGGGGCAAAAAAGGCCCGCTCCTGCGGTTCCCATGTCTTGGCAAGGCACGCCTGAAAAGGCTCAAAGGCAGCCGGGGTAAAGCCCTGCGCGGCGGCGGAAGCGCCCAGCTCCTCTCCCAGGGAAGGATGCGCCTGGACAAAAGCCTCCCAGCGCCTAAGCCGTTCCTGCTGCTCCTGGGCAGAAGGAAGCGGGAAGGCCGATGCATCCGGCCGCAGGCTCTCCAGCAGTGCAAAACCCTCCTCCTGTTCACTGGTCATGTAGTTGATATGGTGAAGGTTGGTGTCAAAGCCCACCTTCCGTCCCGTGAAAAAGAACACGACGGTAAAGAGCAGAAAAAGCAGGAATAAAAGGCGGCCGGGACGCTTTCCCTGCGGGAGATAGCGGTCCAGGTCCAGCTTGAGGGTATTTCTTTCCCGGCTTGCCGGCGGAACAAAGACCGGCAGGAAGAAAAGGACGAAAAGAATGGTTCCCACCAGCATCAGGGCGCCGATGAGCCCGAAATCCCGCAGCGCCTGCGCCTTCATCAGGAGCAGCCCCAGGAAGGCGCCCACGGTGGTGATATTGCCCACCAGCAGCGGATTCACCTGCTCCAGCAGAGCCCTGCGCTTGTCCGGCTGGTATTTGAGATGATCGACGTAATGCAGCGGATAATTGACGGCAATGCCGATAACGGTGCAGCCAATCCCCAGTACAATCAGGCTGAGGCTGGATTTGAACAGCCCCACTATACCCAGGGCGAAAAGCGCCCCAGCGGCAATGGAAAGGAGGATCCAGAGTACATCGGCCACGCGTTTATAACTGAACCAGAGAACCAGGCAGATAAGCAGGGCGGCGATGGCCAGGGACAGGAAAGAGTCCCTTTTGATGCGGCGGGCATTCTCCACGGCTACTTCCGGGCCGCCGGTAGAACTGATCTGGACCTGGGGGAAAGCCTCTCCCAGCGCCTCCTTCACCTGGGTGAGCGTCTGCACCACCGAGGCATTGGCCCCGCTTTCGCTGCCGCCGTAAGGAGAGGAGAAGAAGACGATGCCCGTGTCCCCGTCCGGGGTAAAGAGACAGCCTTCCTCCAGGCGGTTTTCCGGCTGGGCCTTTTGCAGGCGGCCCAGGACAGGGCTTAAAAGGTCCAGGGGGTCTGCCCTGAAATAGCGCGTCTGGAGGGCATTCCCGCTGTAAAGGGACGCCTTGATTTGTGAAAGCCGCCTCGGCAGGTATTCCGGTAGGGCAAGCAGGGAGTCCATGCGGACGTAATCCTCTTCCTGCAGGAAATAGGGCCAGCTGCTTGTCAGGAAATCCAGCACCCCCAGCACCTCCTGTTCGCTGGCCTGGGCCTGGACGGGAATGTCTTCGCAGGCCTCGTTCCAGGCTTCCTCGAAGGCGAACATGGCATCCAAGCGCTCCTGGAGCGTGCCGCCGCGAAACAGTACCGCGAACTGCTCCTGCCCACCGGAACGGGAAAGTTCCTCTTGCTGCTCCTCCGGAAGGAAGGCCGATATATCCTCCTCCAGATGAAGCCGCAGGGCACTCAAAAGACACAGAATCAGGACAGTACAGAGCACTGTCGCAGCCATTCCTTTTCGGGCGCAGAGCCAGTCATGGATATGGAGGATAAATTGTTTCACGGTCACTTCGCTATAATTAACAAATATACGAATAATATTCGAATGACCGCTGTTTCAGGGGGAAAAAGCTAAGGAAAGATTTTCTTTAGCAGCATGCGGGGATAGCCGTAAATGATGGCCAGCCCCAGCAGGACGGTATTCAGCAGCGAGATGCGGGCAAAGTCTGCAAAAGGGCGGAAATGGCTTACCCGGTCCTCGGGATAGGCCACCTGCACCGGAACAGGTTGCAGCCTCAGGCCCTTCCAGGCCGAGAAAACCAGCAGCGTGAGCTCTGCCTCATAACGGGCGCTCAGGAGCCTGAGGGAAGGCAAGTGTTCCAATGGATAGAGCCGGAATCCGGTCTGGGTGTCCGGGAGGGGAATCCAGGTGTAGAGCCGGAACCAGAAATTGGAAAAGCGGTTGGCAAAGCTGCCTCCGCCGTCGGCCCCCATCTGGGGACGGCTGCCCACAACCAGGGTGCGCTCACCCGCTGCAGCCAGCAGCGCCGGTATATCTTCCGGAAAATGCTGCCCGTCGGAGTCCAGCGTAACTACATACTTGTAACCCAGCCTCCCGGCCTCCTCAAAGCCCGTTTTCAGTGCCCTGCCCTTTCCCCGGTTTTCCGGATGGCAGATGGTTATAACCTCAGGGATCGAGGAAAGGATGGAGGCCGTGGCGTCGGTGCTGCCGTCGTCCACTACCAGGACGGGCAAGCCCTGCGCCAGGGCGCGCCGGAGCACGTTTTCCAACGTTCCGGCGTTGTTGTAAGTAGGTATGAGCACCAGGGTGTCCGTCATACGCTCATGAGCATCCGGGCACAGGGCTCGCCGTTGGAGCCGTAAAGCATCACCTGGGCTGCGCCGTCCTCCTCTACGGTCCATTCCACACGGACAGTGGCGCCGGGAAGAACGGGCTTGAGGAACTTGATGTCCTTGGCGGCGCGAAGGCGGCGGCCCATTAGCTCCAGGGCCGTCTGGACCAGCGTTACACCGGGTGTGATGGGAAAGCCCGGGAAATGGGCGGCGTAGACAGGGCTCTCCGGGATAAAACGCACGGTGGCGCACCCCTCTTCTTTTGTAAGTACCTGATAAAGACTTCCTTCCAGCATATACTCAGGGCTTGGTGAAAAGATGGTCCGGAAGGTCTTTCTCCAGCACTACGGAGGAAAAGTCTATGCGCGACCAGGCGCCATCCGGTGTTTTGACCGTCACGTACAGAACCCGGTAGTTTTCACGGTTTACGTGAAGGGTAATCTGCCCCACCAGCTGCTCCAGGTCCTTGCGAACAGGGTCCAGGCGAACAATGTACTCCTCCCCTTCCAACACGGTAATCCTGAAATCCTTCTCCCGGGGCATGCGGAAGCGGCCGCGCGGCTCGGTGCCATCGTAAACGGTGAGCCGCGACACGGGCGAAAGGGTTTCCCAGCGAATCTGTCCGGGCTCGCGGAGCCAGACCTTCCCTTCGCTCACCAGTTCCTCTACCAGCAGGGGCGAACGGTACACCCGGTGCCACGAGGCCTGAAGAGATTTCTTCGGAAGGTTCACCTCCTTCACGCGGGCCCAGACGTCCTCCTGCGCGAAGACGCACGGAGCCGCCAGCAAGGCTGCGAGAAGGGCTGTGAGAATCTTTTTCATCGGGCAATGAGACCGCAGCCGCACATGATGAGGAAAACGCCCACCCACTGCTGCCAGACAACGGTTTCCTTAAAGAAGATAATGGCCACGAACATTCCGAAGAGGAAACTCATGGACGAGAGCGGATACACCTGGCTGAAGGGATAGCTCTTGAGCATGTACATCCACTCGATGACACCGGCGATACCGCAGGCGCCCGCGGCCAGCAGCCACCAGTTGGTAAGGACGCTGCCGTGGAAGAAGGACCACGTCCAGGTGAACGGGGCCATATTGTTTGCAGCCACCTTGAACAGCGACTGGGCGCTGCACATGAGAATGGACTGTACTACAGACAGAAAGAGAAGTCTGAACATAGGTATTAGAGTTTGTTAAGCTTATCGACAAAAGGTTTTACCATAAAGCCGGGCATGGTGTTTCGCACCTGCCGGCGAAGACGGGGAATTCGAAGACGGAGCATGTTCCAGAAATTGCGAAGGCGCATGCGCCAGTCTTTTTGCGGAAAGTCGTAAAAGCCGCGCAGCGAGTAGTAACGGTGATCGGCCTGGAAGACAAAGCGGTAGCGACCCCACACCTCGTCGCGGAACATTTTACGGCCGGCTACGCCAAAGAAATTGTCCGGCGGGAGGTAGCAGGCTTCCGCGCCGCTTGCAAGCTGCCGGGCCAGGGTATCGATGGCCCTGTCGAGGGAGGCCGAGTCCGGATATTCGTCCGACACGGCTCCGGCGAAATGAGCTTCGCTTACCTGCACGTCGGCCTCAAAAGTGTCGTAGAGGGTGTGGCACTGGCACAGGGGGCCGGCCACGAGGAGAGCCACCTGCTTTCCCTTCATGAAGGGATAGTGCGTGCGCATGAACCGACGCTCTACGAAAAGCTTCATCCGGGCGGGGAAAAAGCGGTTTACAACCGGCCCGGCATAGACGATGATATCGGCCGGGTCCAGGATGGTTTCGTAGATGCGCTTGATGTCGTCTTTATCGCCGTAGGTGCACTGGTTGTCAAAGGCGCACTTCATGCAGCCAAGGCAGGCTCCGCGAATGGTAAGCTTCTGAAGGTCAACAATATCCACCTTTCCGCCAAAGGCCTTGGCGAGCCGCTCCACCATAGGGCCGATATTGCCGCCTGCCTCCGTTTCCGCCACTATGGCCACCTTTTTCCCGCTGCTGACGGGGGCGGTAGGCTCCGAGGGCTGGTACTTCAAGTCCGGGAACGTGAGCGGAGCGAATTTCCTTTGCACAGGACGCTTATCCCTGGCAGCCTGGAGAAAGTCTTCGAAAAAATACTCCAGTGCCTCCATGGCCTGGGGTTTGAAAAAATCGTCCTGGTCGGCCTGGAAGGGGGCCAGGCAACTCATACCCAGGTCTTCCAGGGTGCCGCGCATCTGGTCATGCGCGAAGTTGTCGTAAAAATGAATGGAGGTGCTCAGACACGCGGTGTAGAGGCCACTAAAAGCCTTGGCGGCGCCCATAGGAGCAATGAGTTCCATAAAGCGCATGAGCGAAGCGGGAGCCTGGAACACATACACGGGAAATACCCAAAGAACGCCCTGTGAGGCGCCCAGAGCCTCTTTAAGGGGATTCCAGGCATCGGCCCCGCGGGCGTAGAGGCGAATATCCTGCGCTACGTGGAAATGGCGGAAATCCGTTTGCGGATGCTTCTTCTGAAGGTACTCCACAAACTTGAGCGAAATGCTCTTTTTCCCCTTGGGGCTTCCGTTTATGACGGTGATGGTTTCCACTTTTATCCAAGGATGATGGCCGCTCCGTCGGGGGCCGGGGTTTTCTGAACAAGAATCGGGCCTTGGGCGCCGGCGGACAGCTCACTTACAGCCATCCATACGCCGGCTGCGGCCGACACGGGGCACTTTCCGTAAAGGGCCTCGTAGTCACTTTGCCCCAGTTCCCTGGCGCACTGCGGCAGAGGGGTCGCGCCATGGAAGAGACGAACTTCTGCCAGCTCGCAAAGCGCTCCTTCCGGCCTGGAAGAAAGCACCAGCGCCGCCGAAAGGGCCGATGCTACCGTCCCCTCCGGGAAATACCCGCACCCGTCGAGGCGGCGGAAAGTGGCGTCCGTCATTTCGTCGGCCGCGCAGACAAGGGCGCTGCCAAGCACTCCGGCTTTGATTTGGAGGAAAGCGTCCAGGAGGGCACTCTCAAAGGAAACTTCCCCCTGCGAATAGGTGCAGTTGTAGCCGCGGCAGCCAAGATGAATGGCGATGGTGGAAGCAATGGTATTGTGCGTGGACTGCATGAAGTCCGTAGGGCTTACACTACCCTCTCCCTGCTCTTTCAGTGCAGCCAGAATGCGTTCCGTGGGCTCCATGCAGCCGAGGCCGGTGCCGCAGAGGACAGCCTCCGGAACTTCCGGCGAAGCCTCCTCCAAGGCCATTTTGGCCGCCACCAGGGAGCGCTTCAGGAGCATTCCCATGCGGCGTGCCTGAACGGGCGGAATGTACTTCCGGTAGTCCGGTTCCTGGAAGCAGCACGCTTCCCCGGAAAGGGCTTCACGGGGTTGGGAAAGCAGCACGGCTGAATGGACAAACACCTTACTCATAGCGCCTTGGATAAAAGGATGGAGGAGTCGTTGCCGCCAAAGCCGAAGGAGTTGCAAAGCACGTGCTCCAGCCCGCTTGCCCGAACACTCTCCCGCTGGGGAACAATGCCGCCTTCAAAGGGCGTACTGAAGCCGGGATTGCCGGGGATAAAGCCCTTCTGTAGCGCCAGAAGGCAAAAAACAGCTTCCACGCTGCCGGAAGCAGAGGTGGTGTGTCCCGTAAAGCCTTTGGTAGAGGAAACAGGGGGCATCTTAGCGCCGAAAACGCGCTTTAGCGCCTGGCTTTCGCTCTCGTCATTATTGATGGTACCGGTGCCGTGAGCATTCACGTAGCCGATGGCTTCGGGGCCCAGGCCAGCGGTCCTAAGCGCCTGACTCATAGCCAGGTACGCACCCTCTCCGTCTGGCGAGGATGCGGTTTGGTGGTAGGCATCACAGGCATTCCCCCAGCCATCCAGAAAACCCTGGATGCAGGCGCCGCGGGCACGGGCATGCGCTTGGGTCTCAAGAACCAGATAGGCGGCCCCTTCGCCCAGGTTGAGGCCGGCGCGGGAGGCGTCGAAAGGGCGGCAGGGCTCCGGGTCCACCACCATCAGCGAGTGGAAACCGTTCAGGTGGAAACGGGTAAGGCACTCTGCCCCGCCGGCGACCACCATGTCCACCAGCCCCTCCTGAAGGAGCCGCGCACCCAGAATGAGCGAATTGGCGGCCGACGAACAGGCCGTCGAGGGGGTTGTGACAAGGGAAAACCCTCCAAAATAGGCGGCCACGGCGTTGGAGCAGTCTCCGCAGTCCCATTTGCCCCTAAGGCTGCCGGCGCCGGGCTCCCCGGCGGCAATGCGCTCGGTGATATCCATCCCGCCCACCGTGGTGCCGGAGATAAGGGCCATGCGGGAGCCTTCCGGCGGAAGGGCCTCCCGGAGCGCCTCCTCAGCGGCCAGAATGGCCATGAGGGACGTTCTGGGGACAGTCTCAGTAGAAGGAATGCCCAGCCTTTCCATAAGCTCCCCGTCCGAGAGCTTTACCTCTCCTACAGGGAGAGTGTTCAGCTTGGTTTTCAGGTAACGGGGGCACTCCAGGCCACGACGGCCCGCAAGGAGAGCCTCCATGCTTTCCTCCTTCCCTATGCCGATAGCGGAAACAACGCCGCTTCCGCTAATGCAAATCCGCTTATTTGCTTCGATGGGCACTTACGTACTCGGCCATGGTGGTGATGGACTTGAACACCTGCTTCCCCTCGGAGGGGTTGCTGAGGCGGATGCCGTAGTTCTTTTCCATCAGGAGCATCAGCTCCAGGGCGTCTATACTGTCCAGGCCCAGTCCTTCCTTGAAGATGGGGGCGTCGTCCTCGATGTCTTCGGGGACAAGGTCGTCCAGGCGGAGGGCCTCGATAATCTTTTCTTTGAGCTCGTATTTAAGATCTTCCATAATTGTATTAAGCTTGATAACCTACAAAGGTAGCTATATTTCGCGTATCGTCAAAGCTTCCGGTCCCAGAACTCGTAGAAGTTGTACCACTGGAGGGGCCACTGTTTCAGGACCGTCTCTACGCTGAGGGCATATTTGTCGGCCAGGGCCTGCATTTTTTCAGGCCGGGAAAGCCCTTCCATTTGCGGCGTGTCCAGGCGGAAAATAGAGGCATGATAACGTTTGAGACCCGTTTTCAGCGAGAAGGCGGCCAGCACGGGAAGATCCCTGGAAGCGGCGATGGCAAAGGGCCCCTCGGGTATTCGGGCCGGAGCATCCAACAGCTCCACTTCCAGCGTTTTGGGCGAGCCGAAGACCCTGTCGGCGTGGATGCTCACGATTTCTCCGTCCGAGAGGGCGGTACCCAGGGTGAAGAGCCAGCCCATGTCCTCTCCGGCCTCTATCAGGCGGATATTGTTCCCGCCCAGCATCCGGGTGCGGGAGGCCTGCACCGTAGATTTCTCGCCGCCGAAGGAGATGGCGTTCATCCGCTTCCTTTCACTGCGCAGCATATAGCCGCAAAGCTCCGGATTGCCTATATGGGAAGCCAGCATGAGAAAACCCTCCTCTCCTTCTGACAGAGCGTTAAAAAGGTGAAGGTCAGGCACTTCCATTTTGAACTTTCGGCCCGCATAGGCGGCGAAACGGTCCATCAGGCAGGCCCCGAAGAGAAAATGGTTCACGCAGCAGCCCCAGAAGGCCTTGAGCGGCCCCCAGCCCATGCGGCGGTGAAGGTAGTGGTAGATGGCCAGATAGCCTTTGTGGTTGAAAATCAGGTAAAAAGGCACTACCAGGGCCATAAACAGGTACATCAGCGGAATGGGGAGCACTTTGAAAAGGCCTGTCAGGGCCTTGTGCATCCATCCTGTGCCGTCGGTGCGGCCAGTCCATTGACGGTCCTCGCTCATAGCACGTCCTCCCTGTCCATCAGCCAGCCCCTGGCGTCCCACTGGGTGTCCGAGGGACAATCGGCCCAGATGACAAGGGCAGAGCGGGTTAGCGGATCCTGGAAAGCTTCCCGAACAAAGGCCATCAGCTGCGCCTTGTCGAAGCGCTCCAGTACATAGGCCGATGTTTCCCCCTCATACTTGTTGCGGATGGCGATTTCCCCGGCCACAATATTGGGAAGGGTGTACACGAACAGCGCCGGTGAAGGGAAATCCTCCATGGAGCGGACATAGTGGCGGTCATTGGCCACGCAGCCCTCGCGGCTGAAAACCAGGACTGCACGGTCTTCCCGGGGGGTAAAACGGTCTTTGTCGTCTTTGACCAGCCTTTCTGCAAGCAGGAAACCCAGCTTGGAAAGGGTGTCCATCTTGAAAAACTTGGGGTAATCCCCTACCTCCTGCCTGTAAAGCTCCGTAAGGGAAACGCCGGCGGGAACAGTCACTTCTTTCACTGGGCACCTCCTTTTCTAAGAAGCAGGGCGCCATTGACCCCGCCAAAACCGGACAGAAGCTTGATGAAAGCCGTTTTCCGAGTACTTCGCTCCTTCGCGCTGACGCTCACGGGGCAGCTTACGCCCAGTTCCCCGTAGCCTTTGGTGGGAAGGACCACGCCGGCATCGCAGGCATGCATGCTGACTATGGTTTCCAGGATGCCAGCCGCACCCATCGTGTGGCCGAAACAGCCTTTTAGCGCGTTGACAGGTACATCCTGCAAGCCTGCCCGGTTAAGGGCGATGGCTTCCATCTCGTCATTGTAGCGGGTGGCCGTTCCATGCACGTTCACAAAGGCCAACTCTTCCAGGGTACAATGCCCCAGAACGGCCCTCAGGGCCTTGTAGCTGCCCTCTCCCGTACGCGAAGGGCCGGAGATGTGGTTGGCGTCGTTGCGGATGCAGCCCTCCACCAGCTCCCACGCAGATGGCCGGTCACCGCCGGGCATCTTTGAGAGAACCACCGCTGCGGCGGCCTCTCCCAGGTTGAGCCCGTCACGCGCTGCGTCAAAGGGACGGCAGGGCGTGGGCGAAAGGGCCTTTAGGGACTGGAAACCCGTCACGATAAAACGGGACTGGACCTCTGCCCCTACAACCACCACATGGTCATATGCGCCGGAGCGGATCATCCGCATGCCCTGCACCAGGGCCGCCAGGCCGGAGATGCAGGCGTTGGAAACCACTATCGGAGGCGTGCTGATGCCCAGGCCGGCAGCCAGTCTCTCAGCCTGAACGGCTAGTGAAACATCCTCATTGTCAATAGCTTCCACATTTCCCTTGATGGTAGAAAGGACCAAGCCTGTGCGGGGATTGGCAGGGTCTGTGCCGGCAGCTTCCAAGGCTCTCTGGCCCGCCTGAAGGGCTATGTGGTCAAAAAAGGAAGGATGTTCCCGGCCGCTTCGCTCCAGGAGCGAGGCCATGTAGGGCTCCGGCCAGCCGGGATACTCACGAATGGCGCTTTTTCCGGCTCGCACAGCCTCCAGAACGCCCTGCGGGGAGTCTCCGAGGGGCGTCAGGAGACCTTCTCCTATGACATACACCTTAGTCACCTTTGGTGGCTGTTTTAATGTTGGCGGTAGCAATCACTTCCTCCCCGCTCCGTACGGTAATATCGCAGAGCGATACCCGGAACATCTCGTAGCGGAGTAGGACCGTGGTAGTCATGCGCTCCCCCGCCTTAGGAAGGCGGCTTAGAGAAAAGGAGCGTATCTGTCCTATGTAGCCGATATCCACGGGGACGCGGAGCACGTACTTGCAGTAATAGCCCAGGCGGGCGGCATTGGCCTGCGCCATGTGCTCCATCACGCCGGCAGCGCACAGGCAACCGTCCTCCATCAGCAGGTTGCCCTCACCGGGAGTGAAAGATACTTCGGCCTGTTCGGGAGTATAGCTTTCCAGCCTGTCCACAAAGCGGAAAGGCGGCTGCTGCAGAACCAGTTCGCTGATATCTATGTCCCTGGGGTCGATCACTAGGCCGTGCGGGTGGCAATGAACTTGCAGAACTGGTCCAGGGTGAGAAGGTGCTTGAAGTCTTCCGGCTTCATCTTGAAGCCAAACTGCTCCTCTACCAGCACCACCACATCCACTACTTCCAGGGAATCGATGCCCAGGTCCTCTTTCAGGCGGGCTTCGGGGGCTATCTTGGACTCGTCAATCTCCAGTTCATCCACCAGGAAAGCGGTCACTTTCTCGTAAATCTGTTCTATGCTCATGTTACTGCTTGATTTTACAAACCATTATGCTGTGGCCTTGTCCAAGGCCGTCGTGGATACTTTCAACTTCCAGGCCAGCCTGCTCCACAAGGCGGATCATGTCGTCCGAATGGTACATCTTGGAATTGCCGTTGGCCATGACCGTGAAATAGAGGCTGGTCAGGGTAAGGCAGAGAGCGGCAGCCTCAAAGCGCTGGCGGTCCCAGAAGGTTTCCATAATGAAAAGGCGCGTCCCGGCCCCCATCACGCGGGCAGCACGCTGCAGGATGCTCAGGATCTGGGGTTCGCTGAAGCAGTCCAGGAACTGGCTCATCCAGATGGCGTCCGGATGCAGGTCCTGGGGAAACCGGCTCCCGGGATCCAGCAGGTTCATGCCATGGCCGTGGATACGTGCAGTATGAGGGTCCCCCTGGGTGGCCTCCTTCATCAGGGCAATCTGCTGCGGAAGGTCCACGATGGTCACTTCCACCTCAGGGTCATAGGCTACGCAGCGCTGGCAGAAACGGCCGGTATTGCCGCCCACGTCCATGATCCGGCGCGGCTTCCCGGCAAAAACAACGGCCAGGGCCTCGTCGAAGGAGGAATCCGAGTAAAAATGGTCAAACGCAAACCAGCTTTTCTGCACCTGCGGCGGCAGGGAGGAAAGCCCCTCATAGATGGTGGGCCAGGGGCCGAAGTGGTCCAGCCCGGCCGGACGCCCTTCAAGAAGGGACTCCTCCAGGCGGAAGAACCCCTGGTAATTGACATCGTGGTTGAAATCCAGGTTCACGCGCGTGGCCGGGTCCGTCAGGAGAAACCAGCCGGTTTTGGAAAGGCTGTAACGCTCCGTCCCGGGGTCTATGATCACCGTGCCGATAGAAAGGGAGGCCTCCAGCAGCACCTTGGCGGCGTATTCACTAAGGTCGGCGGCCTGCGCCACCTCAGGCAGCGTCATGGGCGTTTCGCGCAGCTTTTCCAGGATGCCGAACTTGACCATGAGCCGGCTCACCTGGAACACAAGCGGGCCGAAGGCAATGAATTCCGCCAGGCGCTGGGCTTCCCTGGCGCTCAGGGTATCCTTGCTGTAGGCCTTCTGGATGGAAGGAAATAGGTTCATACACGTAAAATAATGTACAAATATAGCGTTTTTCGTCTTTTTTTCCTAATTTTGCATTTAATCCGCCGGGTTGGAAGCCACGGACTGGTTTCGCCCTGCGGGCAACATGTAATACAATGGAAAAGGGACCTATCTCTCAATTCATTACCCATCACTACCGTCATTTCAACGCCGCAGCGCTGGTAGACGCTGCCAAAGCCTATGAAGACCTCCTGAACAAGGGTGGCAAGATGTTCCTTGCCATGGCCGGCGCCATGAGCACCGCAGAACTCGGCCTCTCTCTCGCGGAAATGATCCGCCAGGACAAAATCTCCTTTGTCTGCTGCAGCGCCAACAACCTGGAAGAAGACATCATGAACCTGGTGGCCCACAGCCACTACTATAGGGTGCCCGGCTACAGGGATCTCACCCCCGCCCAGGAACAGGAACTGCTGGACAACCACTACAACCGCGTCACAGATACCTGCATCCCGGAAGAAGAAGCCTTCCGCCGCCTGGAAAAGCACCTGGTGGATGTCTGGGACAAAGCCAAGGCAGAAGGCAAGAGATATCTCCCCTATGAGTTCATCTACCAGATGATCCGCAGCGGTGTCCTGGAGCAGTACTATGAAATTGACCCCAAGGACAGCTGGGTGGTGGCCGCCTGTGAAAAGGACATCCCCATCATCTGCCCCGCCTGGGAAGACTGCACCACCGGCAACATCTTCACCGCCCACGTCATCCGCGGAGAGTACGACCCCCACATGGTCATCCAGGGCGTAGAGGTCATGATGTTCCTGGTAGAGTGGTACAAGAAGAACAGCGCCGGCCCCGGCGTAGGCTTCTTCCAGATTGGCGGCGGCACTGCCGGTGACTTCCCCATCTGCTGCGTTCCCATGATGGAGCAGGACCTGGGCTGGACGGGCACTCCCCTCTGGGCCTATTTCTGCCAGATTTCGGACTCCACCACCTCTTACGGCTCCTATTCCGGCGCAGTCCCCAACGAGAAAATCACCTGGGGCAAACTGGCACCGGAAACGCCCAAATTCATTGTGGAATCGGATGCCACCATCGTAGCCCCGCTCATTTTCTCCTATGTCCTGGGCTGGTAAGAAACCACTTGCAAAGAATCTCAGGAGCCTGTTCACCCCCAAGGAACAGGCTCCTTCCGCTTCTGCGTCCCCTTCACGGGAACCCCTGCTGCCCCACACGGTGCAGCGGATGGAGCAGCTTCTGAGTCGCTGGGCACAGCAGAAAGGATACCGCCGCCCGGAGGCCAGCCTGGAGGCGGCGGCGGCGCATATCGGCACGGACTCCGCCACGCTTAACCGCTACTTTTGGGAGCGCGGGGAGGACTTCCGCACCTACCGCACCCGCTTAAGGCTGGAAGAGGCCAAGTCCATGCTCATCCAGGAGCCGGGGATTCCGGTCGCCACAGTGGGCCGCCGCTGCGGTTTCAGCGACCGCTCCAACTTCAACCGCCAGTTCAAGGCATACACCGGTATCACCCCCACCGCCTGGCGCCAAAAAGCGTTCAATGAATAATCCCTGTCCGACTTTTTCGAACAGGGATTACTTTTATAAAAACGATTATGAATAGAGGTCTTGTCGATTATTTGGTGCGGATAACCGCTACACCGGCACGGGATTTTTCCACCTTCGGGCAGTCCAGGCGGCGCGCGTCGATGGCGCCGGCCCCGCTTACGCTGAAACTGGCCTCATCGGCTTTGCCTGAAACTTCCACATCGCCGGCACCCTTGACATCGACGCGGAGACGGCCTACCTTGATGGAATGGAGGTCAATATCCCCGGCCCCCTTGAGCTCAACCGAGAGCGCAGGAACCTCTACAGAGGAAATGTCCAGGTCTCCGGCACCGTTCACAAGCACACGAAGGTTCTTGTCGGCGCTGTAACCGCGCTTAAGACTCATGTCTGCCGCACCGTTGACGGTGATGTCCGTAAGCACAGGGAGCGTAATGTAGATGTCGTACTCTTCGGCCACGATATTCACGTGATTAAGGGTTTCCAGCACCAGCACGGAGCCGTCCACTACGCGATAGTTCAGGTAATCGAAAACCATTTCGTTGGCAACTACCCGAACGGACCATTCCGTCCCCTGGTAAATCTCAATATCGGCCTGTCCGTTGATGGCGATGGCGTCAAAGCCGCTGAAGTCAAAGCTGCGCTCCACAACAGTGCCTTTGCAAAGGACTTGCTTGCCATTACCCACCTTCACGTTGCCGGAAGAGAAATTGGCGGTACAGGCACTGAGCGCCAGGGCGATGGCTACAATAGAAACATTTTTTTTCATATCACAGATTAACGGTTAAAAATACTTGCATCCAGCCCTAAAAGCTCCATCTTGCGAAGGATGGCGGGCACTTCCTCCTTCAGGAATTCGGCCTTTTGGGTGGCCAGAATCTTACTGCGGGCATCAGAGGCTACAAAATACCCGATCCCGCGCTTGTTGTAGATAATCTCTTCACCGGTGAGCTTTTCATAGACGCGCATCACGGTGTTGGGATTCACGCCAATTTCCGCCCCATACTCCCGCACGGACGGGATGCGGTCATCGGCCTTCAGTTTGCCGGAGAGGATGCTTTCGCAAAAGACGTCGGCAATCTGGAGATAGATGGGTTTTTCTCCTTTAAAGTCCATGGTTTAATGCTTTATGGTTTTGAGCCTGTAGAAGATGCCTGCACTCAGTCCGGCGGCGATAAGCGCGGAGATGGCACCGCTCCATAAGATGAGGGACTTGAGCTTGGATGCGAAACAGTCGTCCATCGAGTCTGCCTGGAAGCTGGCGGTCTCTCCGAACAGGCTCAGCACGAAGGAGAGGAGCATAGTGATGCCGATACTGACGGCAATGGCACCCAGGATTTTGTTGCGCCTGAAGCAGATACCGCAGAGGAGGAAATACAGCAGGTTTCCAAGGAAAGACACCAGGAAGGGCCAGCCGATGGTTCCTATGCTCCAGGAAGTCTCATAAGTCTCGTTCAGGGTGGCCAGCTCCGCACGTAACATCCCCGTTTTATCCGTAATGGAACCCAGAATGGAATCGCTCATGGTAGGATCTATCACGCAAAGGAGCCAGTCAACGAGGAAGGAAGAAGCCAGGAACAGCAGCGGCAGCAGCACCAGGGAAAGGAGCATCATGGAAAGCCACTTTTCAAAGGTAGAGGCCGGCAGCATAAAATAGGCGCTCCCCTTCCGCTTGTCTGTCAGGTAGCCGTAAATCCGCGTATAATAGAAAGGCAGGGCCATGCACATGATGACGAAAACCCCTACACGGGTATTGAAAGAAGGGCCCATCCACTCCCCGGTGAAAATGAGCTTGAACAGCACCACCAGAAAATAGAGGATAAGGCCTGCCAGGCCAAAGCCGATGGCTGCCTTCACGTGGTTGCGACCCATCTGCTTGAAGTCGTATTTGAAATAGGTCCAGAAACGCTGACCGTTGAAAACTTCACTCTTCATAGGGCTATCGGAATAAGGATTTGATGATGTCTTTGTGGGAATGCGTGGCATTGAAAAGGGCCTCCAGGTTCACCTTGGACTCTTCGCCGGTAGTGTTGGGATACACCTGGATGGCACCGCTGGGTGTGTGTTCCAGGTAAAGGGCCTCCGGATGCAGCTGCGTTCCGTAATCGAAGTACAGCTTCTCCGTAATCTTCTGAAGGCTGGCATTCAGCAGAACGCTCTCGTTGTCCAGGATGATGATGGGGTCGATGATCTCTTCCAGATCACGCACCTGGTGGGTGGAGATGACTATGCAGGAGTCCTCTGCCGTGTGGCGGGTGATGGCCTTGCGGAACTGCGCCTTGGAGGGGATGTCCAGGCCGTTGGTGGGCTCGTCCAGGAAGTAATGGCGCACGTTGCAGGCCAGGGCAAAGGAAATCCAGGTCTTTTTGAGCTGACCTGCGCTCATGGAGTCCATGCGCTGGTCCTTGTCCACTTCCAGCTCCTGGAGGATGGTCAGGAACTTGGCATGGTCATACGCGGGCCAGAGGCGGCCGGTTTCCAGGCCGAAGGAGCAGGCCTTGCTGCGGACGGGGGCTACCTCGTCGGGGAGGTAGAACTGGTCTGCCAGCAGGGAGGGCTGGCGGTCGGAGGGAACGCGGCCATCGGTGTCGATGGTGCCTACTGCGGGCTTCTTCAGGCCGGCAAGCAGGGTAAGAAGGGTGGTTTTGCCCACACCGTTCTCTCCCAGCAGGCCGTAAATGTTCCCGCCCTTGAGCTCCAGCGAAATGTTGTCGAGAACACGCTTGGAGCCATAGCTGAAGGATAAATTCTTGATGTTGATCATATCTTTGCGTGTGTATTAGTTTAATAGTACACTGCAAAGGTATGAAGATTTTTTGAATTTGCAAATAAAAATGAAAAAAATGCCGATTTTTTTGCGGCCCGTGTACAAAGACGGCCGGTTAGCGTTCACCACCGGCCGTTTTATGCCCTCCGGTGCACAAAAAACGCCGTTTTTGCGCACCAGGGCAGTGAGCTACCAGCCCTTCTTGATGTTCTCTGCCATCTCGTGGGCCAATCTGGCGCGGGCCTCCAGCGAGTACCAGGCAATGTGGGGGCTTAACAGGAGACGTTCCGGGTGCCGGAGCTGCATCAGGGGGCTTTCGGCGGGAAGGGGTTCCTTGACATAGACGTCCAGGGCGGCGCCGGCAATGAGGCCTTCGTCCAGGGCGCGGGCAAGGTCTGCCTCTACGACTATACCGCCACGTCCGGTGTTCACCAGCACGGCGGTGGGTTTCATCCGGCTCAGCTGCTCATAGCCGATAAGCCCCGCAGTCCTTTCATTATAAGGAGCGTGGATAGAGATGACATCCGAGCGGGAGAGAAGTTCTTCCAGGCTCACGGAAGGATACTCCTTGCAATGTCCCGTGCCGGAAGTGGAGTAATAGATAATCTCCATCCCGAAGGCCTTGCCCACGGCCGCCACCTTCTGGCCGATAGCCCCCATTCCCACGATACCCAGCGTCTTGCCGGCTACCTCGGTGAAAGGATGGGCATAATCCACGTGGACGGGATTGCGGCTGTAGGCGCCGCTGCGCACGAATTCCTGGTAGTGGAAAGCGCGCCCCAGAAGGTTCAGGATATGCATCCAGGCTGTCTGCGCCACGGAGTCCGTGGAGTAAGCCGCCACGTTGCGCACCGCCACGCCCCGCTGCTCGCAGAGTTTTACATCGATATTGTTGATGCCGGTACCGGCCTCACACACCAGTTTGAGCTTGGGCGCCGCATCCAGAAACGCCTGGTCCACAATTACTTTGTTCAGGCAAACCACGTCTGCGTCCCGCACTCTTTCGCGGGCTTCAGCCGCCGTGGAAGAAGGATAGCAAACCAATTCTCCCAGTGCAGCCATTTCTTCCAGGGAGACATCGCCCATGGATATAGCATCCAAAAAAACAATTTTCATATAAGAAAGATTAATCGTTCAACCTAATTCCGGCAGCAACAACCAACGGTAGTTTTGTACAAAAATAAGAGAAAATTTGTATATTTACCACTCGTTATGGAAAAGGCGGCGGAAATATTGGCCCGGATAGACGAAAAAGCCCCCTACGCGATGGTCATCGAGGCCAGCGTCCGGGACTATTGCGTCCTGGCCCTGCAGTTCCTTCGGGGGCAGGCCAGTTTCCAGCCTTACTTCGAAAGCACCCTGCCCGCCCCGCTGCCGGCGCTGGACAAGGAGGTGTCGGCCCGCCAGTTTGCGAAGGAGCGTTATTGCGCTCAGCTTTACCAGCCCGGAGAAGAAGCCCTTCTGGCCGATGCCATCGCGGACCTGGCCTTCGCCCAGTCCCAGCGCCTGGTGCTGGTGACCCCCGCCACCCCCCAGGCCGATGACCGCGAACGCGCGTGCGTATATATAGTGGCCGTCTATACCCTCTTTGCCCTTACCCTTCATGAGCGCACGGACTTTGCCGTCCTCTTCCTGGAAGCCTGGGCCAATTTCAATGAATTTGCCAGCGCCCGCACCGTCCGCATGCACTACGACCGCAGCTGGAACAGCCGCTACGAACCCCTCTTCTATCCCCTGGGATAGTCCCGGGACAGAAAAAAAAGGAGGTCAACTCGCAGGAGTTGACCTCTCATTCTTATTAGTAGCCAGGCGTTTATGCACCGAGACGGACTTCCAGGCGCTTGCGGATCTCGCGCAGGAACTCCAGGGAGGTGAGGGACTTGGGCGTGATGCCTTCCATCAGGTTCACCAGGTCCTTGGAGGTGAGGCCTTCGTTCAGGGTGTCGAAGCAGGCCTGCTCCAGCTGGTTGGCGTAGTTCACCAGCTCCGGCAGGTTGTCCAGCTCTCCCCTCTTGCGGAAAGCGCCGCTCCAGGCGAAGATGGTAGCCATGGGGTTGGTGGAGGTCTCTTCACCCTTCAGGTACTTGTAGTAGTGGCGGGTCACGGTGCCGTGAGCAGCCTCATACTCGTACTTGCCGTCCGGGGAAACCAGCACGGAGGTCATCATGGCCAGGGAACCGAAGGCGGTGGAGACCATATCGGACATCACGTCACCGTCGTAGTTCTTGCAAGCCCAGATGAAGCCACCGTCGCTGCGCATCACGCGGGCCACGGCGTCGTCGATGAGGGTGTAGAAGTACTCGATGCCGGCGGCCTCGAACTTAGCCTTATAATCGGCCTCGAAGACTTCCTCGAAGATGGCCTTGAAGCGGCCGTCGTACTTCTTGGAGATGGTGTCCTTGGTGGCGAACCAGAGGTCCTGCTTGAGGTCCAGCGCATACTTGAAGCAGGCGTGGGCGAAGCTGCGGATGGAGTCGTCGGTGTTGTGCATGCCTTCGATGACGCCGGTGCCCTTGAACTCATGGATCACCAGTTCTTCGCGCTTGCCGGAGACACCCTCGAAAACGAGCTTGGCCACACCGGGCTCGGTGGTCTGGATTTCCACGTCGCGGTACACGTCACCGTAGGCGTGACGGGCGATGGTGATGGGCTTCTTCCAGAACTTCACGGCAGGGTGGATGCTGGGGATGGTGATGGGTGTACGGAACACGGTACCGTCCAGCATGGCACGGATGGTGCCGTTGGGGCTCTTCCACATCTGGTGCAGGTTGTACTCGCTCATGCGCTGCACGTTGGGGGTGATGGTGGCGCACTTGACGGCCACACCCAGGCGCTTGGTAGCGTTGGCGGAGTCCACGGTTACCTGGTCGGAGGTCTTGTCGCGGTACTCGAGGCCCAGGTCATAGTATTCGGTCTTGAGGTCAACGAACGGGAGGATGAGTTCGTCCTTGATCATCTTCCACAGAATTCGGGTCATTTCGTCGCCGTCCATCTCGACGAGCGGCGTGGTCATTTTGATTTTTTCCATTGTTATTAAATTATTTACGGTTTTTGTAATAGTTCATCAGGCAGCCGTCGGCGAGGATCTGGCGCTCGTCGGCGGTGAGGTTCTGGAAATACAGGTGGATGGGGGTGCACTTGCCGTCGCGGCTGATCACCTTGGCGTCGATTTCCTCTGCGCCGCCCAGGATGGCCTTGCGGATACCGGGCACGAAGACATAGTCGCCGCTCTGGTAGTCGAAGGGAGTCTCCTTGGCAATGGTGAAGGGCACGATACCCCAGTTGATGCAGTTGCTGCGGTAGCGCTTGGTGGCGTATTCGTAGCAGATGTTGGCGTCGCCGCCCAGCACCTTCTGGCAGGAAGCGGCCTGCTCGCGGGCGCTGCCGTCACCGGGCTTGTTGGCAAATACGCAGGAACCGAAGGAGGTATCCTGGGCCGATGCACCGGCAATAGCGAGGGCTTTGCCCAGGTCTTCGGTGATCTTGCCTTCGCGGCGGGCAAGGTCATCG
>CADAJF010000015.1 GCA_902788175.1 uncultured Bacteroidia bacterium | reverse complement strand
AGGGCGCAAAGGGCCAGGGCGGCAAAGGCCGCGCTTACGTACAGTTTTCTCATCGCTCAGTCCTCCCATCCGTCGGTTCCTTCCGTAATCCAATGTCCAAAATTAGGCATTGTTGCAGACAAGGTCTGCATCATAGCGTTCTCGTGGCAGAGCTCCACGGTCTGGGCCGTCGGGGCCTCGTAAAAAAGTCTTTTTTTGTCCATAAGGCGTTTCGTTTTTTTGATTCGTCCGCTGCAAAAATGCCATTTTCCGCGCAAACCGATGTCTCAAATTGACAATTTTTTGTCTCATTCTGACAATTTTTGCGTAAAAAAGGTGAAAACTCCCCTTCCGTGGGCAAAAAAAACGCGCTCAAGTGTTTGAGAGAGTAAATTCCCTCTTACTCGAAGGAGTACTGGAGGCCCAGGTTGAGGTTCCAGAGTTGGGAGGTCATGTTGCGGTGGTCGGAGCGGCCGTAGGCGGAGACGTAAGGAACGAGGGAGTAGCGCTGCTCCAGGTAGGCGGAGAGGCCGCGACGGAGCCGTACCCGGACCTGCGTACCTGCAGAAATGCCGATGTACACGCCGATACCATGGCTGACGCGCCGTCCCACGCGGATGGGCAGGGTCATGGGATACTCGTTGCCGGCACCGTTGTAGTTCTTGTTGAAAAGGCCGGCTTCCGGTCCCGCCAGCAGCGAGAGGGAAACGCGTCCCGGAGCATCTTCTCCGGCCAGCAGGTCATACAACAGGTCTCCGTTCACCGAGAGATAGCGCACACTGTGCAGGAAGGAAGACTCCTGCGGAGTCAACTTGGAATAGGAGCCGGTCACGCGCATGCTGATGGCAGGGCTGAATCTGCGACCCAGCGCCATGGAGAGCCGATACTCGTCGCGGGCCACTTCTTCTCCGGTGATGTCGGAGAGACGGTCCCACTCCCGCTGGTATCCGCCGCCAACTGCCACGAACCAGTCTTTTCCGGGATCTGCGGCAGGAATCCTGCCGTACTTGGAAGACCAGTTGTAACTGAGACCGAAAGTGCCCCGGAAAGCCCCTATCAGGTTCTTTTCGCTGCCGTCCATCATGGCGTGAGGGTCCTGGAGGAGCTCCAGCTGGGGCTGGAACACAAAGTCCGTTCCGGGCAGGACAGGGACGCGGAAGTCGAATCCCCCATGGAAAGTAGGCGTCACAAGGTCCGCCTGCCGGAACTCCGGCATCAGCACGCCGACACCCCCTATGAGGGCCACATCCACCGGAAGGACCAGCTCGTGCCGACGGGAAGCCAGACGGGTAAGACTAAGAAGGTAGGAAGCGCGCATCTCTATGCTGGCCATGTGCTGGGGAAAGTAAGCCCTTCCGCTGGCCGACTTCGAGTACTGGTTGTCGCGGAAATAGCCGGCACCGGCCTCCAGGAGGACAGCGCTGACCCCTTGGAACCAGTGCCCCACGCCAATGGAGGCAAGGGGGCCGTGGGCATAGGCCCGCCCAAAAGGCCGGAAGGCCGTTGCCGATGCCTGGACAAAGGTATAGGCCCGCTCCTGCTCGCTGACAAAGCGTTCCCGGGGACGGAATTGTTCCCGGCCGAAGGAGTATTCCAGTCCCAGGTTGGCCCCATACAGATGGGTGTAATAGTTCTCTTCGCCCTGCGAAGTGATGGCTACGTACGGAGCGATGGTATAGCGGGGCTCCAGATAGGCCGCCAGGGCATCCGTAAGATGGTATTTAACCTGCGCACCGGCCGAGAAGCCCATGTAGGCCGACACCGTAGTACGGTGGAGAATGAGCCCGCTGCCCTTGTTGTTTTCTCCTGTGATGGCCTTGTGCTGCAGGCCCACTTCCGGACCGCCCACCAGCGACAGGGACCATTTCCACTGGTCCAGGTTGTCGCCGAAGAGCTTGTACAGCGCATCCAGATTCACGGAAGCCATGCGCAGCCGATGGGCGAAACTCCCCTGTACCTGGCTCCGCGGCTGGCTCAGGTAGGAAAGGCTCAGGCGCCAGTCCAGACGGTCCGTGTATCGGCGGCCCACACCTGCGCTGATGCGGTATTCCCCCAGCGGGGCTTCCTCGTAGGCGTGGTCGGAGAGGCGCACAATCTCATGCTGGTAACCGGCCCCGGTAAAGGCATACCATTCTTTTCCATCGGCCGTAAAGCGGGAAAGAGGGTCACCGCCCATGCTGTAACTGAGGCCGAAACTACCCCTCAGGGCAGGCGTCCAGTCCTTGGACGGAGCCTGCAGGAAGTTCACTTCCGGACGCATCACAAGGTCCGTGCGGGTAAGAACGTGCATCCTCAGGTCCAGGCCGGTGCGGAAAACGACCGAACCGTCCCATATTTCCTTGAGCGGCAGCATATAACCGGCGCCCAGCAGCAGGGATGCGTTCAGTTGCCGCTTTGCGTCTTCTCCCTTCGAGAAGCGCGTCATGTTGAAGAGATAGGCAGCGCTGAAATCGCTGGTTTTCACATAGCCGTTGCCGTATTTGAGGTCCTGGAAATAACCCAGGCCGCCGTTGACCAGCATCCCGTGCAGGGGCGTAAACCACGTACCCAGCGAGAGGGAGGCCAGAGGTCCGCTGGCATACACCCTTCCCAGCGGACGGAAGTAGCTGCCCTCGGCCGACACATAGAAATTGACCTTGTCCATGGTCTGCTGCCAGCGCTCGCGCAGGTGCTCCTTGCGCTGCATTTCACGCTTGCGGCGATCCTTCTCCCACGCCTGCATCCGCTGGAAGGCAATGGCTCTTTCAAGCGAAGGACGGATGTCGTACTGAAGGCCCAGCTGGGCGCTCAGGAGGATGTCCAGGGCGTTCTGGGCCACTCTGCCGCTGCGGGTGGAGTAAGGGATGAAGCTGGCGCGCGGTTCCAGCAGCAGCCAGGTGCGGGGGAAAAGGCCCGCGCGAAGTTGCAAGCCCGCCGTGCCGCCCAGATAATAAAACCTGTTCCCCAGCTTGCCGATATTCCCGAAAAGCGCACTGTCCCACTTCCCGTCCAGGAAACCGGCTTCCGGGCCGGCCAGCAGGGAAAAGCCCCAGCGTGCGTCTTCACTTCTTCCGGCCAGCACCAGCGGGTCCAGCAGGGCCTCCAGCCGCAGCGCACCATAGGCCGATGACCTTTCCTGCGCACGGTAAAGCTGTGCCCAGGAGGCAGAGAGGCGAAGGCTGACGGAAGGGGTGGTTTTCTGTCCGGCGCCCAGCATGAACTGGTAGCCCATGTCGGTATTGCTGGTGGTTGAATGGACACGCCAGACGGGTGCTCCGGCGGCCACCAGGAACCAGCGATGCTCTTCCCGGGGAGGAAGCAGGCTGTTCCAGCGGTCTATCCGGTAGCTCAGTCCCACATTCCCCCGGAAAGCGGTATAATAACCGCGCCAGTTGCCGTCCTCGCGCTGCAGGAAACGGTTGCCGTCCAGCTCGAAGAGGGGTTCGGCAAACAGGGCTATGCCGCGACCAACGGACAGGCTGTATCCAAAGCCCAGCTGGGCCACCCAGGTGCCCTGAGTTTCCCCTTGCGAATCCTTGCGCCACTGGTAGCCAGCGCCGCCCAGGGTGTAAAGAGTTCCTGCCGCAGAAGGGTCAAAGCCATTCAGCCAGGCCGACAGATTGAATACGTGAGAAAGCCGTAAATCGGGAAGCAGTACTACACGTGAGAGTCCGTCAAGATCCATGAAATAGCCGCTTCCTCCCTCCAGGCGCAGCCCGTGACGGGGAGAAATCCATTTCTGGACAGCCAAGGTAACCATAGGACCGGAACTGGCCTGGGCATCCAGCCAATGGCGGTAACCGCCGGAAAGGGAGATACTGGTATTCTCCAGGGCACGCAGGAAGGACCTTCCCTCAGTTTCGTAGGGATGGAAGGGAGCGTCCGTGGGGATGAAGCGGCGCTGCATCTTCATGGAGAAAATGCTGGGCTCGGCCTTGGGCTGCACCTTTATGCTGTCTTCCTGGGCCCGGGAAAGCGTGCACAGGCAGACAGACAGAAGCGTTATGAGAATCCCCTTATTCATACTGCGTGGATTTTTCCCGGGCAGCGCGCACCATCTTCTCGGGGAAACGCGCCTGGATGCGGGAAAGGTAGTTGCTGTTCATGCGGAGGCAGGTGGCCAGGTATGTGGCTGCCAGGTCGTCGTCCCGGATCTCCTGCGCCCGCTCCAGGCAGGCATCGGCCACCAGGTCTTCCGGGAGGTAGGCGTCTTTCTGGGCGGTGAGACGGTAAGCGTCGTCTATGCGGAAAGCCTCTATGAGATAGGACTTGGCGGCGTCCGACACCATCACTTCCAGGTCGTACTCGTCCAGGCCCCAGACCTGGTTGAGCATACGGCCGTAATCCCTTCCTCCGCCGTACTTGCGGGAGAGAAGTTGGGCCCACATATACTGTGTCAGGGCTTCGGTGGCGGGCAGTTCCTCCAGGGCTTTCTCGGCCTGTGACCATGCGCCTACGGCCATGTTCATCACGGCGGCGTTGCGGGTGGACGAACGGCTCACGGTGAGGAAGGTCTCGCGGCCTTCGGGGGTGTTCACCTGGTAGTAACCGGCCAGGCAGCGGGCTATGTGATAGAGGGTGTTATACTGGGGCAGGCTCTTGAGGTAGGTGGCCCAGAAAACGGCCCGCTTGCTGGATTTGGCGTTCAGGAGCATGATCACCTGATTGGCAACCAGCGGGTCCAGGTTCCAGACGCGCTCGTACTTGCCGGGGTCCGACATGCTCATGATGGGCCGGTTCACGGAATAACCCTCATGCAGGTAGGGCTTGAGGAGGGTGGTATCCACCTGTCCTTTCCGGATAAGGGAAGTGGCCAGGAGGTTGGCGGGAAGGGGCCAGAAATACTTCATCCCCGTGGCGGTTTCCATGCCGCGACGGTAAAGGGGCTCCAGCTCCTCCTCGTTGTCCAGGAGCCGGTACAGGTTCCAGTACTCGTTGAGAGTGAGTTGTTTACGGCCTGCACGAAGGTCTTCGTCGCGCTGGTATTTCTCCAGAATCTCTTCCGGCAGCAGCTTGCGGTACACCTCGCTGGTGTAGGAGCAGGTGACGGAGCGGAGTTCCGGGAGGCGGGGAGAAATCTGGGCCTGGTAGCCGGGAAGGCGCAGGATGCGGGCACCCTGGTAGTCGGGGCGGCCCGGAGCGGCGGCGGTCACTTCGCGAATGGCGGCGGCCAGCTCCTGAAGGCTGTCCCTTTGGAGGATATCGGCCACCTCGTCCCAGCCGGCCACGCGGGAAGTTCCGCTGTGATACACCCGCTGGCGCACGTAGCTGGGAAGGACGGAAAGAATCTCGTCCATCAGGTAGTTCATGCGCGACTTGGCCAGGGCCACGTTCTTGTCATAGGGACCTTCCGGCGAGGCTACGCCGCTCATATACAGTTCCTGAAGGGTGGCGTCGGGGTCTGCGGCTATCTGGGAGAGTTCGGCCCGGATCTCGCGGAGGGCCCTGAGGCCGGTGGTGTCGGAGGGGTCGATGCGCGATTTTCCCACCATGAAACGCAGCGGAAGCTCTTTTTTGCCGGTATGGCGTTCCCGCTGGGCATCTACAAAGTAATCGGCCGGATTGAGCTGGTAGCTGCCAAGGTCGTACTGGAGGAACTGCATAGGGTCCTGCAGGCGGGCGGTGGAAAAGACCTGCGCCGAGTCCTGTGCGATGACGCCGTTATAATCCTCCATCCAGTATTTGTAGCAGAAGAAGCGGATGTCGTCGCGGCTTTGGAGCTTGAACTTGAAGGGATAGGTGATGCTGGCGGTGGAGTCGCTCAGGTAAAGGGGCGCACCGTCGGGGGTGCGGGCTTCCTCTGCGCACTCGTACAGATAGTCTTCCCGGGGCCGATAATCCTTGCGCCGAAGCTGGGTTTTGTGGTATTGGGCACCGTCCAGCACGATGGGATGGAAGAACTGCAGGGTGTCGCGGCGGTTTTCGCCCAGTAGGTAGGCCTGGATGGCGAAACGGGCATCCGGGCGGCCGGCCGTCTCCCCGGAGAAAAGGAAGGTGAAGGAAGAAGCTATCTCGTTGTCGCCGGAGATGGGAATGGACTCCAGGACGACATAGGGCTTGAGATTCTCGGCTTCTACCACGGCTTTTTGAAGCTGGCGGGAGACCTTGAGGGCCACGTTGATTTCCAGGCGGCCCTTTACCTCCTCCAGGCGCAGCACGCGGGCGTCTTCGTAGAAAAACAGCAGCGCGCCCGAGGCGGGAACCTGTACGGAGTAGTAATTGCCCGTAGTGGAATTGGGGATGCCGGTGAAAACGTAACCTGCCAGGCTGTTCTCTTCCAGCATCTGCTTGATGCGGGTATAGTCGTCTTTGGCACTGGCCACCGTCATGTAGGTGTACACGGTGAGGCCGTCGGAGATGGGGCTGCCGTCCTCGGCGGAGGTAACCACGCCGGATACCGTCTTGATATCCTGCGGGAAGGCCTGCAGGGCAAAGACCAGGCTACAGCCCAGCAGCAGAGCGATATGACGGAGCAGCTTTCCCATCAGCGGATAATGTAAACCAGGGATACGCCCAGCTTGGTGGGAACCAGTTTAGAGCCGCGGCTGTCCGGCATCTGGTCCTCCAGGGGGAGCGGCTCTTCGAAAACCTGCCTTTTGCCCCGGTAGAAGATCATACCGGAGCCGGCGGAAATCTCCAGGTCCAGGCGCTTTCCCAGGTTGAAGACATAACCGGCGATAAGGCCTGCCCCGGCGGCATTTCCCTTGTACAGCGTGCCTTGGAAGGGATAGTCGTAGCTAAGGAACTGGGCATTCACCCCGGCAAAGAAGCGGGTAAGGGGGCGGCCGTTGAACCAATAACGGAACTCCGGTTCCAGCGCCAGCAAGGTGGTGGGGGTTTCTGCGCCAAAGCTGAGGTCTCTCCAGTAAGGGTTCCGGGTGCCCCAGGCAGACAGGGCCAGGCTGGTCTTTTCCCCGCAAACCAGTTCTACGCCCAGCTCCGGGGTGGCTGCCCCCAGGGACAGGAGGTTGGTCTTGACGGCAATGCGCTGGGCCTGCGCCCCTAAGGGGAGCAGCAGTAAAAGGGCTATGAGGCTGAGCCGGCTACTCATTTCTTCTCCTCCTTCTCTGCCTTGAGGGAATGGTCAAAGGCCGCGAGGGCTTTCTTGCGAAGCTGCTCCACCTGCTTGCGCAGGCGTTTTTTGGAACGCTCGTCCAGGCGGGAGCGCTCCAGATTGTCCAGGGCCACGTCCACAAAGCTTTCCTGCAGATACTCTTCGAATGCCTTGCGGTAAGCGTCAGGGTCCCCTTCGAAGAGGTCCTGGAAGACGCTGCTCTGGTAAGCCTTGAGCTTGTAGCTGTGCATGGCGTCAAAGCTTTCCCGGCCGGTAGCGTCGTAGTTCATCCGGATGGATTCTTTTTCGCTGCGGTACAGGGCGTCCATGGGGTCTGCGCCCTTGTATTTGTCTTTGACGGAGGTTCTGCGCCAGGTAAGGGCCACCCGCAGTTCCGGGTACGGAAGGATGCCCTGTACCGGCTCCGGACAAAGGGAACCGGAGTTGTCGTATTCCTGCCGACGGTTGTAATGCGCGCCCACGGAAAGTCCCAGGTCCAGGTCCAGGGCCGACTTTCCATAGCGGTACAGCGGCACCTCCCAGCCGGCCGAAAGGCCGCCACCCATGGCATCCCCTTTCCAGCCGGTATCCCAGGAGGGAAGACGGAGGGAAAAACGGTCATAGGCTGCATAGGCTCCGAAATAGAGCTTCCTGCCGTAATAGCGGTACTCGGGCCTTACTTCCAGCAGGTTCAGCTCAAAGGAAGGAGCGAAAGTTCCGGTGCCGGGCCATCTGTATTTGAGGGTAACCCCCGCTACGGAACGTCCCCAGGGCTTGGAAGAGAGGTCTGCCATCAGGGAGACATTGGGGACGGCTGCGGCCCATTCCACCAGGTTGGTACGAAGCGCCATATGCTCCGAAAAAGACTTTTTGGGAGCCGATGCGCCAGCATCCTGCGCCATTGCCCGGGGCACGCCCAGAACAACGGAACAGACCAAAATGACTGCCAGCGGATGCAGAGGTGATTTCACTACTTTACGGCTCTTCAAAAAATCTTGCAAAAATAGTGAAAAAACTCCGGAATTCCATAATTATGTTTGCTCAGCGCCATAAAAACAATCCCTTCCACAGAGGGAAGGGATTGAAGACTTTTCCTTAAAAACCGTTTCCGAAGCGCACCCAGTATTTGTCCTCCAGGAGCTTCCAGCTGCGAACGCCCTCATTGTAGATGTACTCTGTATAGGCGTTGAGGGTGGACGTGGTGGCATCTGCGGTGGGAAGGCCGTCCAGGGCCAGGTTTTCCAGTCTCAGGATTTCCGCGTTGAATTCCTCCTTGGTAGCCTGCCAGGAAAGGGTGGCCAGCTTGTTGGCGCGGCGGAACTGCCAGAGAAAGCTGTCCGGGACGTATTGCTTCTGGCCGCAGGTCTCAAAATTCTCCGGCAGGCGGGTAGTGCCGGAAAAGACGGGGATGCGGGGGCTCTGGCCGGGATTGTCCACCGAGAGGTAGCAAACGCCGCCCACGCTGTCCGGAAGCCAGGAGCGAAGCTGCGTAACATGAGAGTAGGCGCACCAGGCCACGGCTACCGTACGGCGGAATTCCACCGTGCCGGGGGCGATGGTGTTGAGGGTGTTGCGCAGGGTGGTGGTGAGCCAGGGGTTGGCAACGGGACTTACCACTGTATCGGCGGGATGCTGCTCGGTGGCAGGACGGGCCAGGCGGATGTTGCGCGTCATGTCAAAGTCCGTTCCCTCATAGGTTTCGCGGTAGAGGGCCATCACTTCGCGGATGTCCACTTTCTTTTCCGGCTTTACGGAGAAGGGAAGTTCATCCATGTCGTAGCTAAGACCCAGGGAGGGAGCGAAGTAATTGAGGATGAAGAACTCCCGGTCGCTGAAGTTGCGCCCTTTGGCATAAGAGGCGTTGAAGGCCTTCCAGAACACGAAGTCTCCCTTTCCGTCCCAAAGGCCGTTCTCAAGGGCCACCTGCTCCACGTTGGAGGAGGCCATCATGTCCTTGTCCTTGCGGTTGATCTTGCCGATACGGGGAATGTTGGCCGACACAGCCACATGGTCATCCGGGATGCGGCGGGCGGCCCAGGCGGCACCTATCTTGTTCTTTCCTACGCCCACTATCTCGAACTGCCAGACCTCGTTTTTATCTGCCACGGTGAGGCATTCGCCGGTATCTCCGTAGCCGTACTGCTGGGCCAGGGAGCCCATGAGGCGGATGGCGTCACGGGCGTTGTCGCAGCGCTGGAGGGCAATGCGCTCCAGCTCCTCGATGGTGAACCAGCCGGCCTTATTGACCAGCGTGTCCGGGCCCACGAAAGTGGTTTCGCCGATAGCCAGCTGCTTCTCATTGAGGCAGGGATAGGCGGTGTTCAGGTAAGCGTAAGTATGGGCGGCCTCCGGGATTTCTCCCATGAGGCGGATGCCGGTGGTATCCTTGCGGGAAGCGGTGTGCATGGTGCCGCGAAGCACCTGGTGCAGCGTGCCGGGGGCATGGTCCTGGGCGGGCTCTACCTGCACCCAGGTGCGGTAGCGGCCGTCACAGGTGTGGGACGTGATGACGGAACCGTCGGTGGAAGCCTGTCGGCCCACCATGATGGACGTGCAGTTCTCTCCCACGTACTCTTGTGCGAAGAGGGGGAGGCATACGGTCAGTAGCAGCAGGGAAAAAATGTGGTGTTTCATCGAAGGGTTATGTAAAATATAATTTCAAGCCAGAAGTCATACCTCTTGTTGCATGATTTGCATGCAAATATAGCTTTTTTTCTGAAATCACCTTTCATCCCCGGCGGCCGAATTCAGGCAGAAAAACGAGGGGTAAAGGCATAAAAAAAGCCCCGCCAACACTACTAATCCGCTCAAGTAGGAACTTAAGACTTCATGTTGCACAGGTCTTTTTCTGCTGCAAATATAAGAACTTTTTTATTTGCAAACAAATATTTCATGTCATCCTTTCCAGCGACGGAGCTACCACACTTCCGTGGCCGTGCCGCCCTGGGCCAGGTTGGACTTGGTCACGGAGATGCTCTGGGCGCTGATAAAACGGCCCTGGACGTCCATGACCGATGAGGGGATGTCCTTGCCGCCAAGGTACAGGGCGTTGTCGGAGCCGATCACGGAGAAAGAATAGGTGTCTCCGTTCCCTGACCCCACCCGCGTGTTGCGCAGCGAAGCGTACGGCAATGTCAGCGCTTCGCCTGCCACCTCAACGGCAATGGGGCCGAAGGTCTCCGCCCAGGCACTGCCGTCCCAGCTGCGGGAGCGCACCAGGGTATTATGGATGCTGGAGACGGTGAAACCCTTTACGGGAATCTGGTCCCCGGCGCCTCCGGCCTTAAACCCAAATCGGTACATGCTCTGCTCGTTCGCAAAGCTAGCCCCGCCGGTGGTGGTTACCTCAGAACCGGAGACGGAAGCCACCGTCACGGTGGCTGTTGCGTAGTCGTACTTCGTGGCCAGGGAACCGGCCTCGGAAGGCGCCGAGCCGTCCTGCCCGGTATAGTCCCACAAAGCCCGCGGGAACAGCAGCGTCAGTTCGGCGTCCGCCACAACCCCGTCCACGTTATCCAGCGTGCCGGAGAGCGTGGCCCGGGTGGCATCAGAGCCATGGGCCGTAGCCGTCAGCAGGCCCTTGTACGCGCCGCCCAGATACACGGCCACGGTCTCACCGGTAACCCAATGAGCGTTCAGCGTGCTGCCGTCCAGGGACAGTGCCTTGGTGTCCACGCCCTTGGTGGCTTCCAAGGTGAGCGTGTAGCTGCCCGAAGGCTGCTCCGGAACCACTTCGGGCTCCTCCTTAATCAGTTCTTCTTCTGCCTTCTGGCATCCGGCCAGGAGGGCAAGGGCCGCGAAAAGGGCCGCGATATATCTCTTATTCCACATAGTAAGCCTTGTTTGCGGGAATGGTCCCGGTGAATGTAAAGAATCCGAAGTCGGAGCCCACCTTGCTCATCACGTACGCTCCGGAAGGCGCGGCGGTGGGGCTGTCCACACCCAGCAGGATGTTGCCGCTCACCGAAGGCTCCGCCGCCGATGTCGGTGTGAGCGTGACGATGCCACCGGTGGCGGTGCGGTTGGTAAGGGCCGAAGCGTCGGCCATAATCACCACGGCGCAGCCGGCCGGAATCACCGAGCCGTCCCCGATGCGGTAGAGCACGTGGTCGCTCTTCATAATGAACGCCTGGGCGCCCGCAGGGAGGGCGTAGCGCGTGGCCGAGTAGAAGGTGGTCCAGTAGCGCTCCACTCCCGCGAAGCTGGCCTTGCGGGCCGTCACGGCCGATGTGCCGGATCCCGCACCCTGGTATGGCGCGAGGGTCTTGCCGGCAAGGTCTCCGGCGCTGGCGGTAATATCGCCGCTGTAGGGGACATCGTCAGCATAAAGCGTCTGCCCGTCGCGTACTTGAAGCGTGGCGTCGCCATCGAGGTAGATGCTGCTGGCGGTGATGCGGTCGTCGGGGTTAGTCCAGCCGAGGGTGACGGTGGTGGCGTAGATGTCGCTGGCATCGGCGTAGATGCCGTAGGCACCGTCGGTGCCGGTGGCGCTAAAGGTGCCGCCGAGGATGTTGAGGGTTGCGTTTACGTTATTGATGCCGGCTCTGTAGATGCCGCTGCCGGTGGCGCTGAGGGTGCCGCCGTTCTGGGTGAGGGTGCCTTGGTTATTGAGGTTAACGCCGAAGGCGCCGGTGGCGGTGACGGAACCTCGGTTGATGGTGAGGATGCCGTAGCTGTTGCCTGAGATTAAGATGCCTTCTCTGTCGGTGCCGCCGGTGGCAATAACGGTGCCGCCGTTGACAGTGAAGGTATTCACATAGATGGCGCCGCCGGTGTTGGTGACGCTGAGGGTGCCGGTCTGCCGGGCCTGTCCGTAAATGGTGAGGCCATGATTGGAGCCTCCGAAGGCGGTGCCGAACTTGATGTCGGCGTTGATGTTGAGGGCGGCGCCGTCGCAGAGGATGAGGCGGGCGTTGCCATTGACCATGAGAGGCTTGTCGAGGCTGACGGTGCCGACGACGGCGTACCATCGCTCAACGTTGTCGTCAACGCCGAGGGTGGCGGTGCCGTAGTAATCGCCGAACGCATAGCTGCTGCTGACGACGGTGAAGTCGGTACAGTTCTGCTCGTTGCCATCCTCGTCGATATAGGCAACGGCGGTGCCGACTGTCTCGCTGCTGACGGTGACGTCGGCGTCGGGCATCAGGAAGGTGGCGTTGCCGAGGGCGTCGGCGGCGTAGCGGTCGGCGTGGTCAGTGGTGCCGTCGTTATAGCTGACGATGTAGTCGGTGGCGTAGGTGATGCCGCCGATGGTGCCGGGCGCTGCGGCTCCGCCAAGCGTGACGCTCTTGCCCTGTGCGGCGGAGGTGACGGAAGCGGTGAGACCGTCGGCAAGGGTGATGGCGTGAAGGGTGCCGATGTGGGCTTCGCCACCTACGATGCCGATACCGAGGCCGCTGGCGGGGTCGAGCGTGAAGTAGTCCTCGGGGTCGGCGCTGCCCATGTGGGTGGCCCAGCCTGAGGTGAAGGTTTCGCGGTGGCCGCCGGTGCTGCCGTTGAGGATGAGGCGGGCGGGGGCTGCGGGGCTGACGGGGCCGTCGATTCTGATGGCCAGGCGGGGGGAGTTGTGGATGTCGCTCGGGGTGAGGTCGGTCCACTCGCCGGTGGCACGGTTGTAGGTGCCCTGCTCGTTGCCGCTGATGTTGTAGTTGCCGCTGAGGTGTACGCTGGCGCTGCCGATGCCGAGGTGGCTGGTAATGCCGGCGGCACCGGCAGTGGTGCGTCCGCAGCGGTTGCCGGTGATGGCCCCGCCGCTCATGTAGAGGGCGGCGCCGCTGCTGCCGCTGAAGTAGATGGCGCCGCACATGTTCAAGTCGCTGGCCTCGTAGCCGTCGCGCCCGGTGTTGGCGGTGTTGCCGGTGATGGTGCCGCCGGTCATATAGACTGTCCCGCTGCAGTTGATGGCGCTGCCACCCTGGTTGGTGATGCGGTTGCCGCTGATGGTGCCGCTCTCGAGGGTGAGGGTGGCGTTGGTGCTGACGGCGATGCAGCCGATGTTGCCGGTGTTGTAGCCGCCGGTGATGGTGCCGCCCGTACCGCTGTCGCGGATGGTGAGGCTGCCGTTAGCCATGCCGATGACGTAGCCGTTGGTAGTGGCTGCGGTGAGGCCGCGGCTGAGGGTGTGGCCGTTCAGGTCCAGGACGACGTGGCGGCCTCCCGAGAGGAGGAGGTACGAGTCGCTCTCGGAGGCGGTGACGTTGCCGGCGAGGGTGATTGTTGTGGGATTGTTAGCATCGGTGCTGGCGGCGTCGAATGCGGCCTGCAGTGCGGTCCAGATAGCGATGCCCTGGGCGCTGGTTCCGTTGCCGTCCCACTGCGCATGTGCCGTCCCTGCGAATGCGCAGAGAAGGGCGGTAATAAGGATTGCTTTTGCTTTCATCGGCCGGTCCTCTTTAAATTTCATTGGAGTCGCCGTAGCCCTGCTTGTAGTAACCCGGCGATTGACACACGATTCCTTCGGTTTTCACCTCCACCACGGTGCTGGAGGGAGCTTCGTAAAGTTCTTTCTTACTTGTTTTCATCGGTATATAGTTGTTTATTATCTTTTCGCAGCGCTTTGCGCACGGAGACGATCAGCAGCGGCAGCCAAACGCCCAGCAGCAGCACCGTCAGTACAATCATCAAAATGTTTTGCCAATCCATAGGGCATAGAATTACGATTACGGTGCAAACATACGAACTCCGTGCGGAACAGGGGTCTCGTCTGCGTCCAAAAAAAGTAAGGAATCGTAAAAATGTTTGCTCAGAAGCAAAATTCAGCTTATCTTTGCAAAGGTTATAGCCATAATGTTTATGATAGTAATGTTTATATGAAAAAATATTATGACAGGGAATTTCAGCTGGACCAACTGAAATCCATCCAAAAAAAAGCCTTTGAGGAGCATAGCCGGATGACGCTGCTCAAAGGACGCAGAAGAATCGGAAAAACCACTTTGGGAAGGCTTTCGATGGAGGGAGCCGACTCAGTCTATCTTTTCGTCGCCCGGAAATCTGAGAGCGACTTGTGCGAGGCTTTCTCAAACGAAATCCGAACGGCACTGAACGCCTTTCTGCCGACGGGCGTTACGCGCTTCCGGGAATTATTCGAATGGCTGCTCGCAGAGGGAGAGCGACGGCCGTTCAATCTCTTTATCGATGAGTTTCAAGAGTTCTACTATATCAACCCGTCGGTTTTTTCCGACATCCAGGATATATGGGACCGCCGTCGCAAGGATTCGCATGTCAATCTGGTACTCAGCGGCTCCTCGTATACCCTGATGGAAAGAATCTTCAAGGACCAGAAAGAGCCCCTGTTCGGCCGGGCCGACCTCACCATTGAAATGGAGCCTTTTGCCACCAACGTCCTGAAAGAGATTCTCCGCGACCATAAAGCGGACTATGACAACGACGACCTGCTGGCCCTGTACTGCTTCACCGGGGGAGTGCCCAAATATGTGGAGCTATTCATGGATAACGGGTGTACAGATATGGAGTCGATGGTGGACTATATGGTACTTCCCGGCTCCCTGTTCATCGAGGAGGGGGAAAGAATCCTCATCCAGGAAATGGGGAAGAACTACGGGACCTATTTTTCCATCCTCGACCGCATCGCCGCCGACGAAGTGACCCTTCCCCAGATAGAAGGAAGTCTGGGAAACAGGAATCTGGCCGGTCAGATGAAACTGCTGGAAGAGGAATATCACCTGATTGCCAAGAAACGGCCGCTCCGCAGCGGAGATCATACCAAGGATGTCCGCTACGAGCTTTCCGACGTGTTTCTCCGCTTCTGGTTCCGTTATTTTGACAGGCATCGCAACTTACTGGAAATCAAGAATTATCTGACACTGCGGGACATTATCAAAAAAGACTATAAGACCTATTCGGGGCGGGTTCTGGAGCGTTGGTTCCGCCAGAAGCTGATGGAATCCCAGTCCTGCACCGAGATCGGCGGATGGTGGAAACCGGTGCGGGGGGCGGAACAGAACCCGCGCGAAATTGACCTTGTAACCGTCGATTTGGATGGCAGGCCGCATGCCTTTGAGGTGAAGCGGAAACGTGAAAAATACGTCCCTGCCGTATTTGAGGCCAAGGTGAACGAAATGTCCGACAGGCTGTTCGGGGGACGCCCTGTCGATTTCTCCTGCCTGACGATGGAGGATATGTAGTGATGGGTCTATGAAGTCAGATTTGACGCTCATTTCTTCTCCTGGAGCTTGGCTTTGAAGGCGTAATAGGCGGGCTTGGAGCCGAAGCCGGCCTCTTCGATGGCTTCGGCAATGGTGGCGTCGGGATGCTTGCTCAGATAGTCGTCCACATCGGCCAGCCGGAGCCGGTTCACGTAATCCACAAAGCCGCCGAACCGGCTTTTGATTACGTTGGAAATATAGGTGCGGTTGTAGCCGCAGCGGTCGGCCACGTCCTGCAGCGTGAGGTGCGAATAGCGGAAAGCCCCCTGCGTTTCCACAACCTGGATGACGGCAGAAAGAATCTCTTCCCGGCGCTTGTCGGAAAGGGGGCCCTTGACGGAGTCTGCTACGGTCGGCTCCTCCGGAACTCCGTTTCGGTTGGGATGCAGCGCCGTGAGCAGGGTAATCACGCAGAAGACCGCTATGACAAGCATCAGCACCGCCAGAACCGCCGGGCTGCTTAACAGCGCCCCCGCCCAGCAAAGCCCCAGGTTCAGGATAATCATTGCCAGCCACTTGCGCGCCCGCGTCACCGGGAAATCGGCCGGATTGGAGAAATCGTCCGGGTCGAAGCGGTTCGCCCACACATAGATGATGGCAATGCTGGCAAAGCACAGCGCCGTGATGAGGATGCCCGAAACATACAACAGATAGTCGGCCAGTACTGTCCCGCCCAGCTGCTCACCCGGCACCACGGCCAGCACGACGGCCACAAGCAGCACCAGCGCTACTGGCACCCCGGAAAGCACTTCAGGCCACAGCCATTTCTTCCACTGCATCACACTTCCAAAGTAGGAGAACAGGATGAGCGTGAAATGATACAGCGTCACAGGCAGGAAATAAAACCGCGCCAGGAACCATGCATCCGCATCCCCCGGCCACAACACATAGGGAACGAGCGTGAGTGCACTCAGCCACGCCCCAGTCAGGTACGGCCGCCCCGGATAATAATACTGCCAATGGTTGTCATACGGCCTGCATATATGGAACCACCGCACCGCCGCCACCACCAGGCAGGTAGTCACATAAACGGCCGCCGCAAGGCTGCAGAAAAATGAAGGAGTCAGTTCCATACGCACGTACAAAGAAAACAGATTTTTTCAAACTTCATGTCTCATACACGCAAAAAAATGTCTCAAATCTGCAAAAAGTGATATTTTTAGGCCTTTTTCGCCTAAAGAGTGAGCGAATTAACAAAAAAGGCCGATGCAGGCAGCCTGCTCGGTCATTCTTCATCCCCGACGCGCCCGGGGATTTCTATTATCCATGAAAAAAAGATGGTGATTCCGGCGCGACTCGAACGCGCGACCCACAGCTTAGAAGGCTGTTGCTCTATCCAACTGAGCTACGGAACCAGTCTTTATCGGCGTGCAAAGATAGTCAAAAAATGCCAAAAGGCAAACACTTAGCGGGGGCTCAGTGAAAGCAGGAGCTGGAGCTGCTGGTTGATGGCGCGGCTGAAGCTCTCCTGCTGCGTGGCGGGGAAAGTGTCCGTGAGGGTTCCTCCTTCATAGCCGATAGAAAGGCCCTTCACGCCCTTCAGGGCCATGGCGGTAAGCTCTTCCAGCGAGGGATAGACATAGACGAAGTTTACGTCTTCCCGGGCCTGGACCAGCTCTATCAGGGTGTCGTCGGAGAGGGTGAAGCGGACGGGAGAGTCATAGGGAATGAGGTACTGATCCTTGGTTCCCAGGACAAAAGCCAGGTCCATGTCTTCTCCGTTGGTGTTCTTGTAATAGAGGTGGGAGAGGAGGATGTTGTAGTCAAAGTTCTTGCCGCGGGCCACTATGGGGTTGGAGGTGGACAGGATGCTGCCGGTGTTTTCCGTATAGCCCGAGAGGGTGGCTTCCAGGTCTATGGTGCTCTCCGAGGCCTTGAGGATAGCCTCGCAGTGCTCCTTGAGAAGGGCCCCCAGCTCTTCTTCCTTCCAGCTGGCCTGGAGGTAGTCCTCCGGATTCCAGCCAGTGACTATATCGGCGCTTTTGATGCCTTCCTTGACCATTTTTTCCATCTCTTCAGGCTCTACGGCATATTTGAAGCGGTTCAGGAAGGTGCCGTCCTCCAGCCTGCGGGGCGTTGCAGAAAACTGGCCTATCTGCTCCAGGCGCAGCATCTTCCCGTTGGCAAGGGTAATGGCCATCTTGACGCCTTTGGGCACCACCGTGGCCGATTTCTGGACCAGGTTGATGTACCACAGGTACAGGGTGGAGCCGTCCGGGAAGCCCACCAGTTCCACGCGGGTGAGGGCGGGAATCTCCCCCATCTGGACAGGCTGGTAGTCCGTGGAGATATGGGTCATGCCTTCCGAACGGTAATTGGTGCGGATTTGCTGGGCCCGGGCAGTGGTGACAGCCACAAGAAGAAGGGCCAGGATGCAGATTCTCTTGGTCATAAGCAGGGTTTATAAATGCAAAGATACATTTTCCGTACCATATTCTTACGAAAAATGATTACTTTTGTACGATGAAACGTTTCTATTTTGCCTTATTCCTGCTTTTAGCCGTCTCCTGCGGCAAGAACGGCCTGTATATCAGCGTGGACAACACTGCTTGGGAAACCACCGAAGACACGAAGGTAGCCTGGCCTGTTTTCCTGGACGGAGAGCGCGTGAGCCTCATCCAGGCAGACATGTCCTCAGGCTTGTACCAAACCCTTAACGGAACTTTCGCGGTGGACGGTCATCGCGTTCTCCTTACGGTGGACGGCACCTCCCTCCAGATCACCCGCACTTTCTCGCACCTGAAAAACAGCAGGAACAAAAACTACAAACGCCTCTCTCCCGTGACTCCAGCCTCTTCGGCAGGTAACCTCTGGGCCGGCCTGAAAGACGGGAACTTGCGTTTTCTGTACCTGAGCCCGGGCGGCAAGTGCATGGAAGGCACCTTCACCAATGTTGAGCACAAGGAAGGCATCCGTGCCGACTGGTCCTGGAAAAGGATGGACTGGGACGTAAACGGCAACCAACTGGTCACAGGAGACGTTGCAGGAACGTTCTATGAGGGTTTCCTGCGTCTGGATACGGAAATCATCCCCTGCATAAGCACGGTGGAAGACCCGGATGCCTCTTCCTCGCTCAAGGGAACCATCTGGACCCTTCAGACCAGCTCGTATCCCGGTTTCATCCTCTTTACGTCGGCCACGGAATTTACCCGCGTGCTGGTGCAAAGCGGGGTTGCCCTGAAAGTGCTCCGGGGCACTTACGTGCGAACCGGAAACTCCATCGAATTCAAGACAGATTCGATGGAGCTTAACCAGGTCTGCGCCATTCAGGGCAGCAGATTCACTTATTTGGAGAAAACTTATTCCAGGGTTCCGTTCTGATCTTCTTCTCCCCGCATCATCCCCTTCAACTTGGGCCAGTACTCTTTTGCAAGGACATAGCCGCAGCCTAAAAGGATGCCCAGGAAGGTCCACACTATCAGGGTGCGGGCACGGCTGTTGGCAGGATTGCTGGGTACCGTGACCGGCTGGATGATGGTAAGACTGGGCGTATCGCGTTTTACCTGCATCTTGGCCTGCTCCAGTTGCTTGGCCATTTCCGAATAGATGGCACTGGAAACGTTGTACTTGGTCTGGAGCCTTTCCTGCTGGAGGCGGGACTGGGAAGAGGTCATGTCCTGTGAGCGGTCACGCACGGCGGCCAGCTGGGTCTGGAGGGACTCTGTCTCCGCCTTGATTTCCTTGTAGCGGGCCTCTACGTAACTGAGGTTGTCCTGGGCCTTTTCCGTACGGAAACGGGTAACCTCTTCCTGCAACAGTTGCTGGGCCGTCATGGCAAGCTCTGCTGTCTGGAGGGGTTCCGAGCCCGTTACAGTGAGGGTAAGATAACCTTCCTTCTTATCTACGCTCAGCGTCACATTATGTCCAATCCTCTGCAAGATTTTTTCCTGCTCTATGCTAACCCTGATGGGTTTGGGAATGGAATCTCCCACGCTGGCAGCATCCATAATCACGGGCTCTTCCTTGTCCTTCCTGAACAAGCCTATCAGGGTTCCTGGCAGGCCGACAGTATATTTTAGGACATAGTCCATGGCTGAGGGCTTGTGATACTCCTTGGCATAAGTATACATACTTACCGGGAAAGGTGCCTTGTCGTAATGCAAAGGGGCGTTCATCAGCTCCATGCGGAACGGAACGCTGTTTACGATCTGCGGGTAGATGACCGGGGAAAGTTCTGAGCTTGTATTGGTCATGCCCAGGTCCACGCCGGCAAGGGCGGCCAGCGAGCCCAGCGAAGAATTGTTACGGGAGCTCATCTGCGGCACCATGGTGGATGATACCGTATAGATGCGCTTCATGGTAAGCGCAGCCAACAGTCCCAGCATCATGAAGACCAAGGTGCAGATGATGATGGTTTTACGGCCGTTCCAGAGCTGCCGGACCAGGGCGATGAGGTCGATTCCCTCTTCATCCTGCGGCGGAAGATAGGTTTGTTTTTCCTCCATGGCTAGTTAAGTCTTTCGATGAGAACAATCATGGACACGACGGAGGTGAGGGCGGAAAGGCTGCTGGCGGCGATGCGCTCCCAGTCCACTTTCTCCTTGGGTGCATTCAGTTTCTCGCGTTTGTCGTAGTCTATCTGGCAGGAGATGACACTGCCCGGTTCCACCTTGGGATAGATTCGCCACCACAGGAAGTGGCGGACACCCTCCGACTGGCCGTTGAGCTTGGTGACGGTGACGCTGTTGCGGTCTGCGTCTTTGGTGAAGCCGCCGGCGTTTTTGCGGATATACCATTTGGCGCTGTGGCGGCCCTGGTAAACCACGTTCTTCTGGGAGGCCTCAAACTCATCCGGGACGTACTGGGCCAGCAGGGTGCCGGGCTCCTTGATAATGACCGTATTCTCCTGGCGCAGGACGTTAATCACGTCTCCGTTGATGAGGATGGGGTCGTACTTGAGGTTGCCCTTGTTGCTGCGGGCTTTCTTGACGTCGATACCAATGCTGCCGCGGCCGTTGAAGGTGCGGAAGAGGACGGCTGCGGGTTCTGCATCCGTAAGAAGGCCGCCGGCCATCTCCAGCACTTCCGAGAGTTGGGTACGGTTGTCTTCCAGTACGTAGGTGCCGGGATACCTCACACGGCCGTTAATCTCTACGGCGCGACCAAGGGTGAAGTTGGGGGTCATGCGCACTACAATATGGTCGTACGGCTGAATCTGCAGGGGTTCGCCTACCTCACGGAGATTACCGTCAACGGCAAGGGTGACCGTTTTCACCCTGCTCTCGTCGTAGGCCGATATATTTATGCGGAATACTTCCACACGGTCATAGGCGGCGCCCGTTTCCAGGCCGCCGGCCATGGTAAGGAGGTCGTGCACGGTGAGGGAAGGGTCAAAGGCCACGTTAACCGTGTTCTTGACGGCGCCGCTCACGCGAACCTCTCCCACGTTGGTGTAGGTGGTGTTGTCGTAGACGTTGAGTTTGTCTCCCGGCTGGAGAAGTTTGTTCCCGTCCTTTTCCAGGTTCACCTGGATGTACTGCATCTTTTCCGGATTGCTTACATCCTGGCGGAAGATATAGGCCACGGGATAGGTGGTGCTCTTGAGGCCGCCGGCATACTCGATGGCCTGGGCAATGGTCATCTTGTCCTTGAGGCCGAAATCTCTGGAGAAGGGTTTGCGCACGGCGCCGCTCACGGCGATGGTGGCTACGTCACGGTACGCAGACTGGCGCAGGATGCGGACCTCGTCACGGGCCTGGAGGGTGAAGTCCGGATTGCCGTTCACGCCCGGGAAGGGTACGGTGAGGATCTGGGAGGTTTCATCCGGGAGGTGACGCTCGACGAAAACGTAGTCCGTAAGGGCAGTGTAGCGCGGCTTGGCCGTTTCGATGAGCTTACTGAGGGTGTTGTTGCGAAGCAGGTCATAGCGACCGGCATAGTACACGTCTCCCTCAATGGAAACGAAGTTCTCCAGCGGCTCCGTATTGCCCTTGACACGAACGACATCACCCTTCTCCAAGTAAATCTTCTGGCCGTCCAGGACAGAACTGAGGTTATATTCCAGCAGTTTCTTCTCCCCATCTACGTAGCGCTCTATCTGGACAAAGTCTGCATAGGCGTTGGGGGTGACTCCGCCGGCATAGCCGATTACCTCTGCCAGGCCTTCCCCGTCTACGATCTCATAGCGCATGGGGCGGTTCACTGAACCTTCCACAGTGACAATCTTCTGAGCCACGGGGACAAAGAATACGTCTCCGTTCTGGAGGTCATACTTTACCTTGGCTGCGCTGCCCGTCATGTACTGGTACAGGTCCAGACGCTCGGTCTTGCCGGCGCGGGAACGCTGGATATTACGTACGGAACCAATCTCAGTGGGGCCTCCGGCGGCGGCCAGGGCATTGAAAGCCGTGTTCAGGGCGCTGAGGGTGAAGCCGCCCTGCACGCCCACCTCGCCGTAGATGCTTACGGAGACGGTACGGGCCGTGGTGATGGTGACGGCTATTTGGTCCTGGCGGAAGGAGTAGTGGCGGGAGAGCTTGCTGCGAATAGCATCGCGCCCCTGGGCCAGGGTGAGGCCCTTGAGGAAAATCTTGGAGCTGCCGGCGGGCTGGATGGAACCGTCCGGGGCAATGCGCTGGTGGATTTCCGTCTGGGAAGAGCCGAAGATGGAGATATGGACCTCATCCCCTTCTCCCAGCACATAGGTTTCCGGGGCCTGGGCACCGTCCGTGGTACGGAAGACATCCATGGAGCGGCCGGTGAAAAGGGCATGTCCGTAAATGTCCCGCGGACGGTCCGTGGGGTTCTTTTCCGCCTCTTCGATGGCTTCTACCAGGGCTTTTTCAGCGGCAGCCTCCCCAGCGGTGGTTTGCGGGATACTTTCTGCGGTGGTCACAATAGCGGGAACCTCTTCCCCAACCGTCACTTGGGCGGTAGCGGCAGCGCTGCCCGGAACCTTGGGCGTTTTTTCCGCCTGCATCTGGTTCAGGATGGCCAGCACCCTGCCCTGGTACTGGGGATATTCCGTGGGAGAGATGGTGTCCACGTCAATGCCGTTTTCCATCAGGCGGGCACGGACCTCTGTTTCATTGAGGCCGCGTTTTTCCAGCTCTGTACGGGCCATGGACAAAAGATTGACATTCTGTGCAAGAGCCGCTACGGAGAGCAGGATGCACAAAAAGGCCATTGCGAATTTTTTCATATGGTTTTCAATTGATTGATTACTGCTTACGTGCGCGCCGCGCGCACCAGGTCACAAAATTACGAAATATAATTGGAAATTCCCAGCCTGGCCTCTGCTACATTCAGCACATAGTCCCCCACTTTTTCGAACTCGTTCACCAGGTCCATGAACACGGTGCCGTTGTCGTAGCTATAGACGCGGTTGTCCAAATCCTTGATATTTTGCTGTTTGAGCAGGTTACGCTGGGCGTTGATGCGCTCCTCGTACTCCATGGACTGCTCTATGGAATAATCCTCCTTGCGGCCCTGCAGCAGGACGTTCATGCGGGAAGCCGCCTCATCCACCAGCCCGTACATCTGGATGATACCCTGCTCCTGCTCGGGAGAGAAGGCAATCTTGTTTTCTTTTTTCCGCTGCAGGATGCGGGCCAGGTTGTAGCCGCTGTCGCCCACGGACTCCAGTTCGCCTATCTGGCGCAGCATGCCGCGGATTTTCCCCTTGGTCTCGTCCGAGAGGTGGGCGTCTGCCACCTGGCCAAGGTATCGGCCTATCTCGTTTTCCATCTTGTCGGAGATGTCCTCGTACTTGCGGATGCGGTCGAAGAGCTTCTGGAAGGCATCGTCGTCGTTTTCCTGCGAGAGTTCCTTCACCATGCCCAGCATGCGCTGCATGCGCTCACCGAAAACGGCAATCTCCTTCTGGGCCTGCAGGACGGAAATTTCCGGCGTTTTCATGATACCGCCATGAATGAACTTGAGGCGGAACTCATCCTCTTCCTCGGTCTTTTTGGGCTTGATGACCATGCACACCAGCTTCTCTATCTGCGGGATGAACCAGATAAGGACGGCGGTGTTGATGAGGTTGAAGCCCGTGTGGAAGGCCGCCAGCGCAAAGGACAGCTGGGTGGGAGACTGGTTTTCCGCAGTAGGATCCAGCCCCACGAAACCGCAGACCATGCGTACAAACGGAAAGAAGAAAATGAGCACCCACAGCACACCGAACAGGTTGAATACCATGTGCGAAAGGGCCGTCCGACGGGCCTGCGTATTGGCGCTCAGGGCCGCCAGGTTGGCCGTGACGGTGGTGCCGATATTCTCACCCATCACCAGCGCGATACCCTGGTAGATAGTGATGGCGCCGGTAGAGCAAAGCACCATGGTGATGGCCATCAGGGCGGCCGACGACTGCACCATAGCGGTAAGCACCGAGCCTATCACCAGGAACAGCAGGATGGTGCCGTAATTGGTCTGGAACTGTGCAAAAAAGCCCACTACGGCGGGTTTACCGGCAAGGTCCATCTCTATGCCCGTCTGCTTGAGCATGCCCAGTGCAAAAAGCAGGAAAGACAGGCCGAAGAGGAAATCCCCGATATAACGGTGCTTGCCCGTCTGGATCAGGACAATGCCCACCAGGAAGGCCGGCCACACCAGGTTGATCACATTGAAGGAAAAGCCTGCGCTCATGATCCAGGCGCTCATGGTGGTGCCGATATTGGCGCCCATGATAATGGAAATGGCCTGCGCGAGCGAAAGGAGGGCGGCGTTCACGAAGGATACCGTCATGACGGTGGTGGCGGCCGATGACTGCACGGCCACGGTGACCAATGCACCGGTGGCTACGCCGGAGAAGCGGTTGGTGGTCATGGCGCCCAGCAGGTGACGCAGCTGCGGACCCGCCATCTTCTGCAGGGCCTCGCTCATGACTTTCATTCCGTATATCAGCAGGGCGATACTGCCCAGGAGTTTCAGGACAATCAGCATAGAATTGAGGTAAAAATCATGCAAAATTACAAAAAAACGGGAAATTTTCCGCGGGCTGGACGGCAAAAAAGACTAACTTTGTCAGGATGAAAAAAAAGAGCATGCAAAGTATCGGCCTTATGTCCGGCACGTCGGTGGACGGGCTGGATGTCTGCTGTGCCACATTCACCCTGGAGGAGCAGGGCTGGAGTTACCGGACAGACTGTGCCAAAGGCTACCCCTACCCGCCGGAATTAAAGGAAACGCTCCTTAACGGTGTGCAGAATATGCAGGCCCGGGAGTTTGTGCAGTTTCACAGCGCCTACGGGGCTTTTCTAGGAGAAAGGGTGAAGGAGTTCATGGCGGAGTTCGGCGTAAGGCCGGATATCATCGCCTCCCATGGCAGCACCGTTTTCCACGAGCCCGGCAAGAAGCTCATGTTCCAGATCGGGGACGGGGCGGCCATAGCGGCGGTCACCGGGGTGCCTACGGTGTCGGACTTCCGCCGCCTGGACATCATGCTGGGCGGGCAGGGGGCGCCGCTGGTGCCCGTAGGGGACGACCTCCTCTTCGGCCAGTACGACTACTGCCTCAATATCGGCGGCTTTTCCAATATCTCTTTCCGGGAAGGCGGGCGGCGCACGGCCTATGACATCTCGCCGGTGAACTACGTCATCAACCGGCTGTGCAGGCCCCTCGGGCTGGAAATGGACCGGGACGGGGAAATTGCCCGGCGCGGGAATGTGGATGCAGCCCTTCTGGAGCAACTCAATGCGCTGGATTACTACAGCCGGCCGGCGCCCAAGTCCCTGGGGCGGGAATGGGTAGAGGCGCAGGTGTTTCCGCTGCTGTGCTCATCGGCACTGCCGGTAGAGGACGTTTTGCGCACATGGTACGAGCACTGCGCCTTCCAGCTATCGCGGGCGGTGGTTCCGGGGAAACGCATCCTCGTTACCGGCGGCGGCGCCTGGAACGTCTTCCTGCTGGAGTGCATGGAAAAAGCATCCGGTTGCAAGCTGGTGGTCCCGGACGCCGTTACCGTAGAATTCAAGGAGGCGCTCATCTTCGCCTTCCTGGGCGTTCTCTACATGATGGACATCCCCTCCTGCCTCCGCTCCGTCACCGGCGCCTCCCGCAGCAACATCGGCGGCATGCTGTTCAAAGTGTGAGGGCCCGGGAGGGGGCGGCCGTTGCGATTTTTGGCCACCCCCTTTGGCCGCTCCTTTGACCACCCCTCTGGCCGCCCCGTGCTCAAAAATGGCCATATTTGCGCACCGGAAAGCCAAAATCGACTTCCGGTGTACGCTAAGGGGGTGTTTTTGCGCACGGCCAATAAGAAAAGCGGAACCACACCACTCAAGGTCTTAGGAGCCATTCATAATCAACCTCCCCCCAGGACGGATCCCACTCTAGCAAAGCGATATCAGGGAGAGCCGAATTAGAAAGACCCAGTCTCTGATACACCTCTCCGTTTTCCCAGGCATAGCGTGTCCGAAGCAGGCCTTTAAGAGTTAGGCAGTCATGTTCGGAGAAATCAATGATAGATTCAATTGCCATGGAAGTATATTTACCCGTATATACAATTGTTCCCTCATTTGATAAAGTCAAGCCAGGCCTGTTGGTAAAAAGTATCTGCCTATAATCAGGGAAGTGTATTCTTAGTTCCAGCCCAAAGTCGAAACTGACTCCTTGCCCTTTGCTCGTAGAAGGTCTCCCGGACAACTGGTCTATACTAAGCGTGTATCCAATCACGCCTCCTATGGCATAATCATCCCCAAATATCATTTGACGAGATCTCGATGCAATATCCCTCCATTGTTGTTTGTAATCCTCCACGTTAGTCCGTGCCGGGCTAACATAGACAAGATAGTACACATCGAAGCATTCCCAATTGTCTGCATAACTAAACTGATAATGACGAGATGTGTGGTATATAAGGTCTCTAATGGCCCTCTCATACGTTCCGTCTTTAATGTCCGTATCCAGAAAGCCCATGCCGCTGAAGACTAAAGCAAGGTTCCCGCTTCCTTTGGTGTGCTCCTTGATTTTAACAAGCTCGTAATGCCTTGAAAAGTCCGTGGAACGGCGATCATCAGTAATTGGACGAAGCCGGCTGTCCAGCTCCCACTTAATCATATTCTTCCGCCTTTTATTATCATACTCCGGATCGTCTTCAAATGTCCGATAATCAGGGTAGGAAGTAGAATAGATCTGGTTATAAGTAGCGGTAAAGGTGGTTCTCGTTTGTATTTTGTCACCAGATGTGGCCTCCTTGTATAAGTCGAACATAAAATGTTCAAAATACATGGAACAGCCGGATATATCAATTGTGTCCAGATTGGGATTCCCGCTAAGATCCAACCAATACAGGCGTGGGAGCCGGGCAATTTCTGTTCCATTTTCTATGTCATTATCCCTGGCATCCAATTTCCAGGCATTTTTAAAGGAGCCGATGCCCGTGAGATTCGTGACGCCACAACCACGGATATCAATCTCTTCGACAAGAAGAGCTTCTTCGTAGGAAATCTCCCCGTCATAATTACCGTCAAACCTATTAACAAGGACCTCTTGCAGGACTTTATCCTTGAATTCAACCAGATTGTCAGGCTTTGGAAGGCTCTTCTGTCGAATTTGTGCAGAGGAAGAAAATGTGGTGTCCCCCGATTGCACAGAGATGGTTACCACCGTAGTTCTATCGGCCCCGGAGATATTTTTCCGAAGGGCTGTCACTGTATTTCCTTCCAATGTGAAGTAAGTTCCGCCATCCTCCAGGGTGAGTATCAATTCCGGTTCGCTGATATTTGTATCCAATGTGTATGTGATGACGGCAACGCTGCCTCGATCGGCTTCCAGCACCACGGGCGCAAACTCAACTTTAAAACGGGAAATGGTGATATTCAGGCAGTAACGACTGCATCCCCCTCTTGAGTCCGTAATGCTGAGGATTACCTTGCCGTCTGACATGGCGTCCTCCGCAAGAGCGATTTCTATGGACCCATTCTTGTCTGAGATATGAGTGAACTTGACGCTCACCGGCCCCTCTGTGTTGTATCTGAGAGATAGTCCGCCTGCAGCAGGGTCCGCAACGTCAAAGTGGAAGCAAAGGCTTTCTCCCGGATTGCCACTGAGGGAAGTCTGCTCTTCAATCGCCAGGACAGGACGCTTGTTGTTTTCAAGCGTTTCCTTCTTGCAGGAGGAGAAGATTGCCATTGCTGCAATCACAGCAATGGCAAAGATGCGTATAGGGTGGTTCGTTTTCATTATCTGTATTCGTCAAGAGTCTTTTCTACGGCTTTCACAATCGGGTCTTTCGGAAGCTTCTGCGCATCGTATTTCATAAGATAAACTGTTCGGGTCCCAGCTTTGCCTGAAATCTTGCTGAATGCCGAGACTAATTCCCAGCCTTTACTACTCATGTAGTTGAGCGCAGCCACCACATTCTTGAATTCGATGTTCTGGTCGTTCTCGTCAAAGATTTTGTAGACCATGCTGCCGGGTGCGTCTTTTCCGAAGTCGAGGTTCACGGATTTGCCTACCAAGCTGGACACTTCATATATTTCCACATAGTAGCAATTGCTTGCGTGGTTTTGAGCGTGAATCTGCACTGAGCTTAAGATGGCAAAGAAAATGGAGATGAAGGCAATACGTGTTTTCATGATAGTTGCTTTTTAAAAATGATAATAGATTAGATTCGGAAACTGAGATGGACGCCAAGACTGGTAGGGCCACCATATCCAAACTCGGCGCCGAGGCCCATTCTGGGCGAGAAATACCAGGTCCCTCCGACATAAATTCCTGCACCCGGGCCACTTGCACGAACAACCGAATTCAATAAAGGTTCAGAAGATTTGGCTCCGACATATCCCACGATCAGCTTACCGAACAAGTCGACGTTTTCACTCACGGGAAGATGAAAACTCGCCATCGGACCGGCCAGATACGTCGTAACACGGTAATCATAATACTGAATCTTGTCAATCCCCAGGCTAAAATAGGCTCCAAGGGAAAGAGTGCCAAAGCCAAAATCCAAAAGTGCATATTCCGCGTCTATCTTGACGGGGGGAAGAGCCATCGTGTAGCTGTCTCTTGAGACAAAACTGAGACCCGTCCCGGCATCGATGAAGATATTGCCGATTTCGCGGCGGGCGTTCTGGGCCGTCATGGAAGAAATACCGACAGTAAGACTGATGAGGGTAATGATAATTTTTTTCATGATTTTGGTTATTTTTGTTGTTAAACGTTGCTTTGTGATTTCTTAATCTCACCTATAAGAGAACAAACGTCAAGAAATCTAACAGCAAGAACAAAAAAAACCTGCCTTTTTTTAGGCAGGTGGATAACAAGGGTCCGAAAAACCTTATTTGTTCTCCGAAAGCGTACTCCCGCAATTGGGACAGAAATTCATTCCTGATGAAACGAATTCCCCGCATGCGTTACAATATGCAGTATATCGACGGGAGATGTTGAATCCGAGCTTTTTGACAAGGCGGATTGTGTTAAGAGCCAGATCTCGGTCATAATATTTCTCGCCCTCTGTCAATTCACAATACGGAATCATGTCAGGGTGTTCCAGGAGTATATCATCTCTTTGGGGGCCGTACTTCCAGCCTTCATTCCGTCGTTTTTCTGCCCATACTTCATGGGCGTTCTCGGCGATTGCCTCTGTTAATTCCATCAATTCTTCGTCCAGATCAACATCACTGACGTCAATCGGATGCGGAATGTATTCAAGTCCTTCTACAGAGGCATATACCAAATAGTTTCGGGAATAATTCCACGCTTTGACGAAATCTTCGATAGTATAATGGCTATGACCGTCAATGGCAGGATCGTAGATTCGGATAATCCCGTCCATAACCTGAAGAATGACTACCGCATGAAAGACAGCGTCAGCTTCGTTGCTCCATAACTGACCATAGTCAACGACTGCGATGATCCTGTATTTTTTTTCGAGCTTCTCCTGGAGCTCCCCGACAGAACATTCGTATTTTCGAGTGACGGTCATTCCGTGGCGCTCCAACAGGCGGCCCATATTATGGAGGGGCGTACCGGCTTCTTTCAACCAGCAGTTGTCCAGCGCCTCCCCGATATAATCATCTGCCTCTCCGCCTCCCAGATAGTCTTTCAAAATATATTGCTCGCAGAGCACATCACAAAGATTCCCTTGCGACATGGCAGCCATACTGGCCATTGGTATAGTCCCGCCATCTTCTTCCAACAAACCGTCTTTGTGCAAGCCCTCCAAAAGGGTAATCATCTTGCAAAAGTCTTCGTCGCCCTGCATCGCACGTGTAATGAGGGCTATTTCTTCGAGCGATGATTGGCCTTTGACATAACGTTCAATGGCTGCTTGAGATATTGAGTGCTCCGTTTTCATAATTGCTATATCATTTTGATTCGCATGGCTGTTTCCTTGAACTGTTTTTTTGCAAGGGAAACTTTTACGTATAAATTGTCTATTGGGATGTCCAGTTTATCAGCCAGCTGGCGCATCTTATCTATTTTTTCTTTCCCTTTATACTGACCCACCTCGAGTGTCACTTCATCCAATATTTTTGCGTATGTCTTATTGGGCATTGCCGCAATGGTTTCCATAACAAACTCTCTGGTCCTGTTCTCTTCCTCGTCAGCCTCTAAGTCGTCCCCCACATCAGTAAGAGACTCAATCGGTGTGTTTTCTAACACTTTGTCGTTTTTTATCTTCTGATGGAGGAAAAAGTAATATGCTGTACGGACCAGCCATCCCATCAATGCTTTAGGATCTTGTATGGTGGCCAGTTTGTCGTCTTTTACCAAGAAATAATAAAAGTCTGAAACCAACTCACTATAGTCAAAATGCTTTCCCCCGTACAAAGAATGGAGGACTTTCAGCAGGGCTGGCCGGGCAGTATTACATACAGGCTTCCGCATGGCAGCCGCTTTCTGGGGGTTGGTTCGTCGAACCTCCTCAATATGCTGCCATGTGGGCCCGTCCCAGAAAAAGAAACACTGGGTTACCCGGTCATCACGTTCTCTAAGGCGTTGTATTATTTCTTCAAAAGTCATTGTGCGGAAATCATTCCTTCAAAAGTAGCTTGTTCGATTTATTTATAGCGGATCGTAGCCACATCCTCGTCGTATGCAAAATCTGTGATTTCTTGTCCGGTTTTCAGCCAGATATCTTTTAACAATGGACTTTCACGACAGTGGAGAGTCTCCAAGCATGGGTTCATAGAAACATCTATTTCTGTCAATAGATTATTTGTACAGACAAGACGCACCAAAGATGGGTTCTTAGAAACATCCAATTCTTTTAATTTTCCTGCCCCACACTCCAAGAACTCTAAACGCGGATTATTTGAAATGTCTAGCCGCGTGAAAGCATTATACGTGCAGTAGAGATAGACAAGATTGGTATTATTTGAAACGTCAAGCTCCTCGAGCGACCGACAAGGGGAGCAACCAAGGTGCTCAAGCTCCTTGTTTTGCGACAAATCAATACGGGTCAAGTTATTGCCCCCACAATAAAGTTGTTTAAGGCCTGTGGCTTGGGTGACATCTAGGGACGTTAGAGAACAACCAGAGCAATAAAGGAATTGCAGTTGTGTGTTTCGTGAAATATCCAATGACTCCAATTCATTATACTGAATATTAAGACTTTGCAACAACAGGTTCTGACTTATGTCAATGCTGCTAAGCTGGTTCAAGCCACACGAAAATTCAACGAGGTGCGGGTTGTTTGTTACATTTATCTCCGTCAGCTGATTGTAGTCGCATACGAGTCTCCGCAAATCACCATTATACGAGGTGTCTATTTCTTTAAGATTATTATACTGACACGAAAATTCGACGAGATGCGGGTTTTTTGTTACATTTATACTGGTTAGCTGGTTGCGTTCGCAAATTAATATCTGCAAATCATCGTTGGAAGACATGTCCAGTTCCTGAATATTATTCTCTTGACAATATAAAAAGTAAAGGTCTTCAAAGTACTCAATCCCCTTTAACGTAGATATTCCCATATCAGCGACATCGATTCTGCTAACTGCCAAGGCCTCTTGACGCGAAAGGTAGCCATCATTATTGGTGTCAAAATGTGTATAAACATATTCTCTAAATATGGGGTCGGGAAAATAAGGGGCCTCACTAACGACATGACATGTGAGGGTCCCGGACTCTCCCGAGGTAGCTGTAGCCGTAATTTCGCAGGTGCCAACCCCCAACGTGGTTACCGTCCCATCTTGGGAAACAGTAGCAACTGAAGGCTGGGAACTCTCCCATATAAGATTCTTCTCCGTCGCATCCTCTGGAGAAACATAGGCTTCTACTGTAAAAGACTCTCCAACGTAAACCGCCTTTTCCGTCTCGATGAAAAAGACATTGGAGACAGGGATACTGGCATTAACGACCGTCACTTCGCATTGGGCACTCTGGCGCCCGCTGGTAGCTGTAATGATGGTTTTCCCAGGAGATATCCCAAGAACTACCCCATCTTCTACCGAAGCTATCGAACTATCCGAAGATGACCATTCAACGGTTTTATCAGTCGCGTCTTCCGGCAAAACCGTTGCATGTAGCATTTCTGATGTTCCAACCTCCAACGTGACAGACTCACGGTCTAAAGAGACAGACTCAGCGTTTTGCGGGACATAGAACTCCAACGGAACGGAACTATATCCGACATCCTCATGGTCATCTATGGCATAGGCAATAAAAAAGTAAGACTTTCCTCCTTTAAAAAGAGCTGTCGGAAGAGAAAAAGTCTGTTCATTTCTTTCGGCAGGAATCTTCTCTTTTCTCATCAAGGCTTTTCTGTCCGGAGTATCTCCGGCAATGAATCCAACATCCTCAATTGTCCGCCCCCCATCGTCAATGATTGTGGCAGTCAACCTATCCTCCTTTAGAGTTACGGGAGTCAATGTTGCCTTGGATGTTGAAGGTGTTGTAAACGTTTTCCTTCCGGAGTATTTTCGATTACGTCCGTTGGTAATAAACGAGCGGGCGGTATAAGTGTTGTCGGGTTGCAGATCAGATGTAAGCCATGTATATGATTGGTCTGCTTCCAGCCGTTCGGTTTGAAAAACAATTCTCTCTGTACTTTCTTCTCCATCAATAATTCTAATTAGTTCTGTTCCGAATGTCACATCCGCAATCTGCTCGGTCATTGAGATGGTCAGCTCGGCCGATATCCGGGAGCTGATATCCACTGTTATCTGAGGCGCTTGGGGGTCATTCTTTTCAACAGCCGGATCGAAAGAACACCCAAGCAAAAGCAGGCCTGCGAAAAAATAATAAAAATAAGAAAGAGAGCGCATATCCTAGAACATGATGCCAAAACCGACGTTGGCTTCTACATACTTGAATTGATTTGTTTGAACTCCGGCCATCAGGGCAAAACCACCTTTTCGAAACACCAAACCCGTCTCAATTTCCCATCCGGAAAAGGAGCGGGACGTAACTTTTGAATACTCATATTCTGTCTCGGTACCATAAACCTGCCAAGCCAAGACGCGAGTACCATACCCGCCGCCGCCATAGGCATACATAGCAGCATCTCCCGGAGTTTGGAAAAGTAACCCCAGATAACCGGCAGTAAAGCTTTGCCTGCTACTTTTGTTCTCTCCTGTAAACCATCCCTTCACCCCACCTATCATCCCGTCGTCGCTGCATTCAGAGGTTGTTTTCAGGTCGAATGTGAAGTTTGTCCTGACTTTGGTATATCCCCCGTGTCTTCTACAAATGCCTATCATGGCTCCGAAAGAAGACTGAGAAGGGCCGTAAGCATAAACGGGCAAGAAGAGTGTCCGGTATTTGAGCATGTCCAAAATACCCAAGGTCATTTCGTAAACCCGTCCGGACTCCGGCAGCTCCGGGAAGGTGTAATAGATGGGGGCATATCCTGGCACTGATATTTTAATCTGTGGCGTGCCTTCGGCTACTCGAACGATCCAAGAGCCGGCACGTTTTAATGGATGCCCGACAACATTATCAAACAAAACGTCAGAATCTGTCACAGGAACGGCGATATCCACCAGCGCCGTTATTCGCTTGTTGTGATCCAGCACGGGAGAAGTCCTTGCACGCACGTCTCCAATATCCGCCCTTTTGAATCCGCGAACCACAATTCGCTTATTCTGTCCTTGAAGCACTAAGGGTATCAATATCGTGAACAGTATAATAGCACGCTTCATTCCACTTTAAAATCATTTATGCCAAAAACTCTGTTTTCGTCTAATCGTGAGGTTTTGTTTTCGTCCATCCAATATGGCTGCCAAGTGCGCACATGAATCTGCGGACAGTTTTCATCCCTGAAATCCCATAGCATAAACAAATACCCGTCGTCCGAATAAATGGAAGACTCGTATCCTTGGCGGATGGTCACACCATAATAACCAGCAATACTCGGATGACGGGATAATTTGATATCAGAAAAATTGACACGTATGTAGGATGCAGAGGGGAATATCTGGGTTCTGAGCCTGTTTAAATACTCTTTTTTACTCTGTTCTTTGTAGATAATCTCATGCTTATCCTTCAAGACAGCCGTATGATCCCCCCGCTTTCTCCGGATAACCTTACCCGTAATAATCAATGCGTCATCGCTAAAAACTTGTTCCAGAAAATGTATATCTTTTCTGTTATATGCCGTTCTGAACTGTTCCACATAATCAAGAATCATTTGCCTGTGCCGAAGGTCGCTAACCTCCGCACCTCCCGAAAACACTTTCCTGTACAAGTGGTTTGGAATGGCCAGATTAACCCGAGTAATAATACCACTCTCATCCAAGTCAATCACCAACTCTTGGTAAGCCGACTTGTTGCTTCCATTGCGCACGATAATGGGGATATTACGAATTTGGTAACCCGCATAAGTATGGAGGATTCTCTCTATAATTCTTTCTTCACCGCATCGGAAAGGCATATTATTCCAAAGCAATTGGACTGACTTCGCAGCATCCTCGCTCATTAACTCCGCCGGGAACTGTAATGCTCCCCGCCCCGCAAAAGCCGAATTGCAAGTTTGAAGAAAATTAGTGATAGTCCACTCTATTCTACTTTTCAAAGATGCGTTCCTTAAGCCCTCGTTAACACTAAACTCGACACTTTGAGCCATGGACGAGAGAGCCGCCATAAGCAGGGCTATAAGCAGTATTGTTTTTTTCATAAATCTAAACTGAATCCTATGATGTAAATCCACAAAGGTGCGGTCTTATATTGCAATGGATCGGCTGGCCCATCGTCATACAAACTGCGTCGATTGACACCGCTATGCCCCGGTGTCATAATATCCCAAACTACTCCGGTGTCAGGATTATAATAAACAAGAAAACTCCTTGCGACATATTCTTGAGAAGAGTCATCCAAAAAGGTTCCATATCTGGCGGAAACTTCTGCCGATGTCAACTGAAGTAGATGCTGTACCTGTTCAATTTGTCTGCATTCTTTTAACTCTTCGACGAAATGCCTGATTCTTTCTGCTCTTTTCTCGTTCTCAAACAAAGCGGCACGGGAATCTTCTATTTCTTTCAATGCATGCTTAGACAAGTAAGCGACACTCCTGATACTGTTTTCGTAAACCTGACATGAAATAAAAGAGATCAGGCTATCAGGGATATCCTCTATCCGATGAATGAAGGAGAACTGTTGCTCCGTGCAATAATCGGCCAGATAACCGGATAATTCCTCCAGGGCTTCTTTCTCAGAAACAGATTGGGTGGATTCCTGCGTAAGTGTACAGATTCCATAAAGATATCGTTCCGTGTCCAACTTAATCTGATTGATGCGCTCCAACAGAGCATCTCGGCTTTGGGCCGATGCGTAGGAACAAGCCATTAATAAGAATATGATGCAACACCGCTTCATTTTCTCAAATTATGGATTGGGGTAAAAGAATAGGCATGGGCATCGAATGTCCCCTTATCCTTATCCAGCACGGCTTTATCGATAGAGAAACTGAAGGTATGGCAGTATCCTAAGTCTTCGTTCAGCATAAAAAGAGTAGCCAGGATCCGCAGATCCCCACAATGCTCAATCCCGATGTATGGAGTGCAGCCATTATCCAAACAATAACCAAGCAGTTGTGTCAATGGAACGTCGACTTGAACCTGGGAGTAGTCGTATGTATGGTGGGTTAAATGAACAATATAGTTTTTGGAGCCTGTATGCGCCGACAATAGTGTGAGAACTGATTCTTGAGGGAGTTTCGAGTCACAAACAGGATAATAAGTATGGGATTTCCTTTTGAAAAAAGAACTGTTCTGGATGCTGGGTATTTCATAGAATCCGTTTTCCGAAACATATAGATTATCACCAATGCGCGAAAGGTTGTATGGGATCGATTGCGCTCTTGATAAAGGGGACGAACGAAGTCCAATAATGAAAGACGAGTCCAACTCATGTTTGTCCATTCCCGACAATAAACTAATACTCAGCGGGAAAGAGATCGAAAAAAAGGGAGGTTTATCCACAACACTTAAAAGGACATTCCCACGGCTGGCATTGGTTGTATAATCAATCCGTAAAGAGTCCGGTGCAACATTGAACAACGCTTTTATGTCCCCTGTTGTTGAAACGCCATCAACTGACATGACGCGACGTGGTTTCGAAGGGGGATACAGTGCGAACAGTTCAAGTAAATATCGTTCGACAAAACGAAGGATTATCGGATTTTCGTTTTTGACATTTTGATTGAATAGATCCAGGCCAATATGGGAAACGCCCTCCGGAAGGAATTCTATAACTATAGGATAGGAATGACCCTCTTTGTCAAAAGATGATAATTCAACCTGATTTCCGCGATACATGGGTATGGATACCCCTTCCGCCTGAGCTATCCGTTCAAGAGTCTTTGACAGAAAGAAACGGTCCTGTGTCCAACACGTTAACTGGCTCAAACACAGAAATAGACCGATGATTAAAGCTTTTCGCATATCCCCAGTTGCCAATCAAGTTCTATATCCGGATAATTGCCTATTTGGATAAAACCTTTACTTGTGCCTTTAACATCGTACCATTCACCATAGTTGAGATGTCCATTCTCCCAGTTTCCGTGAATATAATCCCCTGTTTCAGCTATTCGGTTTTCTGGATCATGCAGATCAATCTGGCGCTGCTTGGCAAAAGTATATGTGCCGAATCCGTCAGGATGTCCATCGATAATACTCCCGGTGAAGGAATCTGTCATCAGTTCGATGCTTGTTACCGGCACAACCTCAGAGACAGTTTCTTTATTGCGAGAAAACCATTTTAGCGCTATAAAACACATTGAGAGCAGGGTAAAGAGGATAATCCCGGCCTTTCTTCCTCGACCTTTCTTGTGTTGTTTTTGGGGAGGCGCATTTTCTACCATATTCTTTCCCAAAATATGCAAGATTTGTTCAAAATCTTCTTGTGTATTACCGGAATATCTGATCTGCTGTCTAGAGGATAGGAAGTATTCTAAATCATCGTCAAAACAATTCTCTTCTAAGCAGTACGGAAGAATCCGTTTATTCTGGTTGAACGCTAACGTAACCTCGTTTTTGACATGCTGAGATTGACTCGATTTCATTGAGCAAATCACAATAATCGTATCGGATAATCGCAGTGCACGAGTGATTTCTCCCGCATAATTGCTCCCAGAAGGAATATTGCGGGGTGCTATCCAACAACTTAGGCCTTGCATTTCAAGAAAGGCGCACAAGCTTTCTGCCAGGTTTCGGTCTGGGCTTCCATAACTTATGAATACATCGTACGCCATTAAACTTAGTGTGCAAGCGAGAAAATGACTTAGTAAAATGAAATACAATAATACAACATTCAAAAATAAGACAATTCTTTTTTATAAACAAGCATACAAGGGCACTGGGGGTAGTGTTCCTTATCAATATGATTTGAAATCTGGCGATTAATATTTACAACTGTTAGTTTTTTGAATTATTTCCCTCTTATAGGCAAAGTCATAAAAAGAAAAAACATGGAAACGAACAACAAAAACCAAATCAGTGACCAGATCAATGGCCGGCCCATCATCATCGAACAGCAACCCCAAAAAAAGAATCGTATCGGTCTTGCCGGTTTTATCCTTGCCCTTATCGCACTCTTTACCGATTGGATTCCAGTTATCGGCTGGATGGTATGGGTTCTTGGAGCGCTATTCTCTATTATCGGCCTCTTTAAAAAGCCCCGTGGTTTTGCTATTGCCGGCTTCATCATCAGCTTCATCGGGCTGATACTTCTCGTCGCCGTTATTGGCGCAATCGGTATGGCAAGTGTGTAGGAATTCCAATAAGTCGGCCTATCCGTCGAAAAACACTGCCGTGTTGACAGATAGAATGCGTACAATGGCGATTATGCGTCAATACGGCAAGGGACACCGGCCTGTCGCTCAGGTGAGGGGCGCCGGTCTGCCGCTCACGTGGCTATTATCCGGGACCTTGCGTCCTAGTGGATGAAGGAGGCAAAGTAGCCGGGGAAGAGGACGCAGGTCATGAGGTAGCCCACGACGGTGGCGATGACGATGCTCACAAGGCCCGGCATCATGAAGCTGTGGTTCAGTAGGTATTTGCCGATAACGGTGGTGCCGCTTCGGTCGAAGTTCACGGTGGCGATATCTGAAGGATAGTTGGGGATGAAGAAGTAGCCGTAAACGCTGGGAAGCACGCCCAGCAGCACGGGGCCCGCAATCCCCAGTTCATAGGCCAGCGGCAGCATGGCAACCACTACGGCGCCCTGGGAATTGATGAGCACCGACACCAGGAAAAACACAAAAGCGATGCTCCAGGGGTAGCTGCTCACCACACCGGAGAGCATTTCCTTCATCTGGTCCATGTAGTTGCCGAAGTAAGTGTCGGCCAGCCAGGCAATGCCATAGATGGCGACCACGGCTACCATGCCAGACTGCCAGACGGCCCCCGCGACGGCTTTTTTGGGCTGCGCCTTGCAGAAGATGATATTGGCGGCAGCGGCCGTGAGCATGATGATCTGGATGCAGATGTTCATCTTGGGCAGGTTGATGGCCTTGGCCAGGGTTTCCCCGTCGGCGACGTGGATCATTTGACAGAAGGCAAAGCCCACAATCACCAAAAGCGCCCCCAGGAACACGTACACGGAAGCTTTTGCCTCCTTGGTAATGACTTTGTCCAGGGTGGTGGCGGAATTGCCGTACATGTACTGGTAGGTCTCGGGGTCTGACTTACGGGCCAGGAAAGCCGGGTCCTTGTCCAGATCCTTCCCCCTCTTGTAAGAGGCCAGGGCCGCGCAAAGCAGGCCCAGCAGGCAGGCCGGGATGGTGACCAGCAGTACCTGCGGGATGCTGACCATGTAGCCGTTGGCGTTGGAGATGGTGACAAAGGCCACCACGGCCGCGGCAATGGGCGAGCAGGTGATACCCACCTGCGAAGCCACGGAAGCCACGGCGCAGGGACGCTCCGGACGGATATTCTTCTTGAGGGCGATGTCGCAGATGATGGGCATGATGGTATATACCACGTGGCCGGTTCCCACCAGCACGGTTAGGAAGAAGGTGACCATCGGCCCCAGGAAAGTGATGTGGTCCGGGTGCTTTCGCAGCATCTTTTCCGCTATCTGGATCATCCAGTCCATGCCGCCGGAAGCCTGCAGGGTACCCGCACAGGTTACCGCGGCGATGATGATGTAAATGACGTCCGTAGGAGGCGTTCCGGGCTTGAGGCCGAACCCGAATACCAGGATGGCCAGGCCGATGCCGGAAATGGCCCCGAGGGCCAGGGACCCGTAACGGGACCCCACGTAAAGCGCTGCCAGCACAATCAGCAGCTGTACAATCATGACAAAGCTCATAACCAACTACTTAACCATTCCACTGAAACCCATGAAGGCGAGGGCCAGGATGCCCACGCTGATGATGGCGATGGGGACGCCCTTGAACGCCTTGGGGACGTCCATCAGGGCCAGGTGTTCCCGGATGCCTGCAAAAATGACCATCGCAAGGCCGTAGCCCAGCGAGGTGGCAAAGGCGTACACAAGCGCCTGCGCCAGGTTGAGCATACCGCCCGGCACAAAAGCAAACTCCTTGGTAACCACGTTGATAGCCACACCCAGCACCGCGCAGTTGGTGGTAATCAGGGGCAGGAAAATACCCAGGGCCTGATACAGCGACGGCGACACCTTCTTGAGCACAATCTCCACCATCTGCACCAGCGCCGCGATAACCAGGATAAAGGCAATCGTCTGCAGGTAGGTGATGCCGAAGGGCACCAGCAGATAATTGTTGATCAGATAGGTAACCAGCGTGGCCAGCGTAATCACAAAGCACACGGCCATGGACATGCCCGTGGCGGTGGACAGCTTGCCCGACACCCCCAGGAAAGGGCAGATACCCAGGAACTGCGCCAGGACAATATTATTGACAAAAATGGCCGATATGATAATCAGAAAGTACTCCATAGCCTAGCTCTTTTTGACAAATTTATTGAAAAGGACCATCAGGTAGCCCAGGCAGAGGAAGGCGCCGGGGGCCATCACAAAGGCCAGCATGCCATCGTTTCCGCCGATAAAATTCCAGCCGAAGACACTGCCGCTGCCCAGCACCTCACGCACGAGGCCCAGCACGGTGAGCGAGAGCGTAAAGCCCAGTCCCACGCCGATACCGTCCAGCGCGCTGTCCAGCACGCCATGCTTGGAGGCAAAGGCTTCGGCGCGTCCCAGCACGATGCAGTTGACCACGATGAGCGGGATAAAGAGGCCCAGCGTCTCGTACACCGAAGGGGTGTAGGCCTGCATCAGCAGCTGAAGCAGCGTCACAAAGGTGGCGATAACCACAATGTACACGGGAATATGCACTTTGTCCGGCACTACAGGGGCAATGGCCGATATGGCCATATTGCTCAGTACCAGCACAAAAAGCGTAGCCAGGCCCATTGAGAGGCCGTTTACGGCCGAGGTGGTGGTGGCCAGCGTAGGGCACATGCCCAGCAGCAGCACGAAGGTAGGGTTGTTGCGGACCAGCCCGTCGGTGATCAGTTTGAACTTACTCATGGGAGACCTCCTTTTCTTTCAAGAGTTCATCAAAGGCAGCCAGGGCGTTTTCCACAGCCAGGGCGTAGGCGCGGGAGGTGATGGTAGAGGCCGTGATGGCATCCACGTCGCCGCCGTCCTTGGTGACTGTGAGTTTTTTCACGGAAGGGTCGAAGCCCTGCCACTGAGAGGTGAACTTAGGGTCTGCGCTGCACTTGGCGCCAAGGCCCGGCGTCTCGCTGTGGCTGAGCACCGAAGTGTTGCAGACCACCCTCTGGAACGTAATGCCCACCATGAGCGTAAGCGGGCCGCCAAAGCCCACTACGGAAGACTCGATGGCATACCCCACCAGCTTCCCCTGAGCGTCAAACGCCGCATAATAAGGAAAATCCTTGCCGTAAACCTGCACAAAGTCCCGCTCAGACGCTTTTTCGAACGAGGGCAGGACCTGGGCAATGGCCCGGCTGGTCTTTTGGGCCGCAGCGGCTGCTATCGGCTCTTTAGTTAGGACATAGGCACCGCCCAACACTGCCGAACACAGCAGGCAGGTCAGACCCAGCACCAGCACCATATTGCGTAAATTGGATTTCACTGCCATAGCTTATCTCCTCCCGAATTTGGGCTGTTTGAACCAGCGGTTCAGCAGCGGTACTACAGAATTCATGATCAGGATGGCAAAGCTCACCCCTTCCGGATAAGAGCCGAAGTAACGGATCATCATGGTCAGGAAGCCTATCCCTACGCCGAAGACAATGCCGCCTTTGACGCTCATGGGCGAAGTGACGTAGTCGGTAGCCATGAAGCAGGCACCCAGGACAAGACCGCCGGTGAGCAGGTTGAAAATCGGCCCGGTGTAAACGTCCGGATTGATGAGCCAGAAAGGAAGCGCCGTCAGGGCCACCGTAGCAAAGATACTGAGCGTAATCCAGGGCTTGACGACCTTACGGATGCACAGGTACACGAAACCGGCCAGCAGCGCCAGCACGAAAGCCTCTCCGGAACTGCCGCCGATATTGGCCAGCAGCAGCGACTTGTAGTCATAGGCCGCCGTGAGTTCCTTGATGGAAACGCCCTGCATGATGCCCTCCTGGATAATGCCCAGGGGCGTGGGGCCGCTCACTGCATCTGCGCCGAACCATCCGTGGGGAATGGTCCAGTTGGTCATATAGGTAGGGAAAGACACCAGCAGGAACACGCGGCCCACCAGGGCGGGATTCCAGATATTCTGGCCCAGGCCGCCAAAGCTCATCTTGGCTACGCCGATAGCGACCACTGCGCCGATAAACACCACCCACCAGGGCGTGGTATAGGGCAGGTTCAGGGCCAGCAGGATACCCGTTATGACAGCCGAGAAGTCCCCGACGGTGGAGGGCTTTTTCAGCAGATACTTGGTAATGGCCCATTCCAGCAGCACGCAGGAGGCCACGCTTACGCCCATAACCACCAGCGCTCCCAGGCCGTAAAACAGCACGGAGCACAGGACAGCCGGGCTAAGTGCAATCACCACATCCCGCATCAGGGAACGCGTACTGTCCTTGGAATGGATATGGGGCGAAGGGGAAACGATTAACTTACTCATAGCCAGTTACTTTTTAGTGGCCGCACGGGCACGGATGGCACTGAGGACAAAGCCCTTCCCTACCCGGATATTGTCCAGCAGGGGGATATGGGCGGGACAGGAATAGAGGCAGCAGCCACACTCGATGCAGTCCTGCGCGGCGTTGGCTTCACAGGCCTCCCAGTCCTTGGTCTTGGAGAGTTTGTTCAGCAGGAAGGGTTCCAGGCCCATGGGGCAGGCATCGGCGCATTTACCGCAGCGGATGCAGCTGGTTTCCGGGGCGCGGCGCGTCTGCTCTTCACTGAGAAGGAGCAAGGCACCGGTGCCCTTGACAGTGGCCGCCTGCAAGTTGGCCACGGCCCGGCCCATCATGGGGCCTCCGCTGATAATCTTGGCCGTTCCTTCCGGGATGCCTCCCATGTAGTCCAGGATATCCTGCAGCGGGGTACCTACCCGCACCAGCAGGTTGGCCTGCCGGGGAAGGCCCGCACCGGTGACGGTAACGCTGTTGTCAATGAGGGGCTTGTTTTTCTGGACAGCCTCGTACACGGCCAGCGCTGTGCCCACGTTCTGGACCACGGCCCCCACGCTGATGGGGAGGGCGCCGGAGCCCACCTGGCGGTGCATGACAGCATCTATCAGCTGTTTTTCACCGCCTTGCGGGTACATCATCTTCATCTCCATCACCTCTATCTGCGCATAGCCCAGTTTGCTCACCGCTTCCCGGATACTGTCAATAGCCTCCGGTTTGTTCTCCTCGATGGCAATGGTGCAGGGCACCCCGCCCATGGCCTTTTGCAGCAGGGCGGCACCAACCACCACCTGCTCACTCTTTTCCAGCAGGACGCGGAAATCAGAGGTAAGATAAGGCTCACATTCACAGCCGTTTATAATAATCCGCTCGCACTTGGATCCGGGCGGCGGAGACAGTTTCACATGCGTGGGGAAGGTGGCACCGCCAAGACCCACCACGCCGCCAAGGCGGATTTTCTCCACGATGGCCTTGGGGTCCTCGGGGATGGTGGTGAGAAGGGTGTCCGAGGTGTCAATGCCTTCCAGCCACTCGTCGCCTTCTACCGCAATCTCTATATGCGTGGTGCAGCGGCCGGCAAGGTCTGGGCGGGAAGCGATGGATTTGACCGTTCCGGAAACGGACGAATGGATGAAGGCGCCCACGGCACCGCCGGGCTGGGCAATCACCTGCCCCACCTTCACCTTGTCCCCTACGGCCACACAGGGCACGGAAGGCGCGCCGATATGCTGCGCCACACCCAGGTACACCGTGGGGGAAACGGGCAGCTGCTCCAGAGCGCAGTCCCGGGATATCTTCATGTCGTGCGGATGGACTCCGCCCATGGAAAATGTTCGCTTACTCATCTTTCACCTCCTTCTTCGCCGTACGCGCCTTGATGCGCTCCTTGACGCCTTCTTTGTCCAGGGGTTTGGGGAAATTTACGCCGTGGATGGCGCCTGTGGGGCAGAGGGCCTCACACTCGCGGCACAGTTTGCAAAGGGCCGGGTCGATATAGGCCACATTGGAGTCCACTTTAATGGCCGCATGGGTGCAGGTGCGCTCGCAGATGCCGCAGCCGATGCAGGCATTGGCGCAGGCCTTGCGCGCCACGGGACCCTTGTCCTTGTTCAGGCAGCTTACAAATACGCGCATGCCGCGGGGACCCTTGGGCCTGAGCTCGATGACGTGCTTGGGGCAGGCCTTTACGCAGGCGCCGCAAGCCGTACACTTGGCCTCATCCACCACCGGAAGGCCGGTAGCGGGATCCATGGACAAGGCACCGAACTGGCAGGCCTCAACGCAGTCTCCGCAGCCCAGGCAGCCGTAAGAACAGGCCGTATCGCCGGTATAAAGCAGCGATTTTACGTAGCAGGAGGCGTAACCATCGTACTCATTCACGCGGGGGCGGGCTTCGCAGCTGCCGTTGCAGCGCACAACCGCCACCATGGGGGCTTTTTCTTTCAGCTGATACCCCAGGATGGCGGCTACCTTCCCCATGGTTTCATTGCCGCCCACCGGGCAGAAGTGGCTGTCCAGGTTGGGGGCTTTCACGGCCGACTCTGCGAAAGCCCGGCATCCGGCAAAGCCGCAGCCGCCGCAGTTGGCGCCCGGCATGGCTTTTTCTACCTCGTCGATGCGGGGGTCTTCCTCCACCTTGAAGCGCTGAGCCACAAGATAAAGGACCAGTGCCAGCACAAGTCCCAGGACCGTTACTACAACCACAGTCCCTAATAATACACTCATAATTAACCTTTTATAACAAAAATATACTCGTTTCTCAACTTCCCGCGAAGGAGGTAGAGAAGGAGATAATACACGCCAACGGCGGCAAGGGCAGCCAGGGCGGCGGGAACCTCTCCCACACCCAGGCCAATGAGCCCCAGGACAGTTCCCAGCAGCACCAGCAGCGGCAGGAAATAGGCCATCCAAACGGCCTTCAGGCCCATGGTGGCCTTGAGGAGCACCTCTACTTCATCGCCTACGTCATAAGCGGCATAGGGGTCTGTGGGCACCTCCACCACTTTTTCCGCCAGGTCTCCCATCCCGCAATAAGCGGCCGCATGGCACCCGGAACAGGCACCATGCTGCAAAAAGGCCACCGTAGTAAGCTGCGGGGTCATTTTAATCACTTTCCCTTTATGAGAAACTTCCTCTCTCATGGCTGATAATCCTTCAGCCATACCCAGACGGCGCCCACGCGCAGGGGTGCCATCACGCCCAGGGGGACATATTTTCCATCGGCCGAAAACCAGAATTTCAGTTCCTGGTTTCCTTCGAAGAGGGCGCCCGACACCACCGAGCAGGTGAACAGGTGGGCGTCCATCTTGCCCTTACGGCGCACCTTCAGCTGCTCCGGGCCGTGATAGGTGAGCCGGATGTCGTACACTTCGTCGTCGATGGCAAAGCTCAGGTTGTACTTGCTTCCCGGCTTGATGTGGGATATGTCCATCGAGCGCAGGTAAAAAATAAGGGAGGGCAGGTCATAGGTGCATGCCTGCAGGGGAATATCCAGGTTGCGCTGGCCCCTTGAGCTGAAATCTACATCGGCGTGAATGACCTTGGCGGGCCAGTCGTAGATGTATGTGTTCTTGGCCGTGTAACCGCCTTCGTAGGTGTCCCGCGTGAATTTGAGCGGACGCAGGTCCTTGGCGGTGAACCAGCTGTGGAAGTCTTCCCGCATCTTGAAAAAGACATCGAAGAAAGCGGCAGACTTCACCTTGAAATTCATATGGTACGCGGGTTGGCCGTTGTACACCAGCGAATCCAGCGTAACCAGCCCCGAAGCCACTTCCGCGTTGACCGCACCCCATTTGTACGTCATGCTGAAATTGATCTTTTCCCCGCCTTTGAAGGGATGCTCCTTCATGGTGGGAATGCAACCTGCATGATGCTGGCCGGATACGACCAGCGGCAGCAGCATCAGTGCCAGTATGAGTGCAACGCGGCGCATGGGGCTAGAATTGTTCCTGGGAGTCAAAGTCGTAGCCGCCTTCCTGGCTGGCGGAGGGCTCGTTGGCTACGCTGGCCACCGGGCCGCGCTGGGCATAGACGTCCAGGCTCTGGTCCGGTTCTACGAACTTGACCTGGCCGGCCTTGTAGCGCATTTCTATGTCGCAGACCTCACCGTTGCGGTGCTTGGCAATGACCAGGTAGGCTTTTTCCTTGTCTTCGGGGTTGTCGCTCATGCCCACGAAGTCCGGACGGTGGATGAAGATGACCATGTCGGCGTCCTGCTCGATAGAGCCGGATTCGCGGAGGTCGCTCAGTTGCGGTTTGCCGGTGCCGCCCGTGCGCTGGACGGCGTTACGGGACAGCTGCGACAGGGCGATGATGGGGATGCTCAGCTCCTTGGCGGTGGCCTTGAGGGTGCGGGAAATGGCCGCCACCTCCTGCTCACGGAGGCCGCGGAGCTCTACCGGGCCCTGCATCAGCTGCAGGTAGTCCACCACAATGAGCCTGACACCCTTTTGCTTGACCAGGCGCTTGGCCTTGGTGCGGAATTCCATGATGGGAATGCCCGGGGTGTCGTCTATGTACAGGGGGGCCTTGGTGAGCTGACGGATGGTGTTTTCCAGCTGCACCCACTCATAGGGTTCCATCTTGAGACCGCCCTTGATTTTTTCTCCGGACAGGCCTGACTCCGTGGTAACCAAGCGTTTAGCGAGCTGCTCTGCGCTCATTTCCAGGGAGAACACCGCCACCGGCATATTGGCCTGCACGGCAGCATTGCGGGCAATGTTCAGGGCAAAGGCCGTCTTACCTACGGACGGACGGGCCGCCAGGATGATGAGGTCACTCTTTTGCCAGCCCTGGGTTATGCGGTCCAGGGAAGGATAGCCGGAGGGAACGCCGGAAGGGCCGGTTACGCTTTGCAGTTCCTGCAGGTTGTCCAGCACTGCATTGATGACAGAGCCTATATCCTGCACATCCCGCTTTACGTTGTTCTGGAAGGCCGCGAAGACTTTGGTCTGGGCGTTGTCAATCAGTTCGTCCACGTTGGTGGACTCGTCGAAGGCCTGTTTGAGAATCTCGTAGGAAGCGGTGATGAGGTCCCGCTGGATGGTCTTCTGCTTGAGAATCTTGATGTAGTACTCAATGTGGGCCGCCGCACCGATATTCTGCGACAGGCCGGCCAGCACCACAGGGCCGCCCACTGCTTCCAGGTTGCCTTTGGAGCGCAGTTTCTCGCTCACGGTAACCAGGTCTATGCTCACGTGCTCGTTGACCAGCTCCGACATGGCCTCGAAGATCATGCGGTGGCGGGGGTCGTAGAAGCAGGAGGCGGAGAGCTCTTCCATCGACTCGTCGATGGTGGCGGGCTCTACCAGCATGGCTCCCAGCACAGCCTCTTCTACATCCAGGGCCTGCGGGGGCTTGTTCCCCATCAGGGCCTCCAGATTCATCGGCTCTGCAGCACGGGCTTTTTTGCGGGACGGCTCCGGCATAGAGTACTAGTTCTCGAAGTCCGGGTTGATGATGATGCGGCCGCAGTGCTCGCAGATGATGAGCTTGCGGTTGGAGGCAATCTCTACGCGGCGCTGGGGCGTGATGGTGTTGAAGCAGCCACCGCAGGAATCGCCGTTGTAGATGCCCACCACGGCCAGGTGGTTATGGACGCTGGCGCGGATGCGCTCATAGGCGCTCATGGTGCGGATGTCAATCTTTTCTGCGCAGGCACTTCGGCGTTCGCGCAGGACGGCCTCTTCCTTGGCGGTCTCTTCCACGATGGTCTCCAGCTCTGCTTTCTTGGCCTTGAGGTCCTCCGTGCGGATGGAGAGGTGGTCCTTCAGCTCGTCCAGTTCGGCTTTCTTGGCGCCCAGCTCGAAGCGGGTGTCATTGATGGTTTTTTCGTCGATCTGGCGCAGGAGCTCCTGGTTTTCGATTTCCTTGTTCAGGGAGTCGTATTCGCGGGAGTTCTGGATGGTCTCCAGCTGGCGCTGGTACTTCTCGATGATGCTCTCGTGTTCTGCGATGGAGAGCTTGGCATCGGCGATGTTGCGGTTAAACTGGTCCATCACGGCCGAGATGGCGGCGCTGCGCTCCTTGAGCGTGGCGATTTCCGTTTCCAGGGCGGTGACTTCTGCGGGGAGTTCGCCGCGCAGCTGGATAATCTTGTCAATCTCCGAATCCGCTGCCTGCAGCTGGTAGAGGGTTTTGAGTTTTTCCTCTACGGGCATGTCGGAATCTGCAAAACTCTTCTGCAGGGATACGAATGTTTCCCTGTTA
>CADAJF010000014.1 GCA_902788175.1 uncultured Bacteroidia bacterium | reverse complement strand
GGACATTGGATTACGGAAGGAACCGACGGATGGGAGGACTGAGCGATGAGAAAACTGTACGTAAGCGCGGCCTTTGCCGCCCTGGCCCTTTGCGCCCTGCCCTCCTGTGTGAAGGAAGTCTTGGTGGAAGACAAGCCCGCTCCGGGGAAGGAAGAGCAGACCTGGACGGTAACGATGGAAGCCACCAAGGCAGAAAAGGACCCCGAGACCAAAGCCCTCCTGCTGTCCGATGACGGGAGCGAAATTGATTTCCACTGGGCCGGAACGGACGAGGTGCAGGTCTATGATGCCGATGGAACCCTGCGCGGTACCATGACTCCGGAGCTGGCCGGCAGCACAACCACCAACACCACCCAGCTGAAAGGCACCCTTTCCGGTAATTTCAGCGTTGGCAACACCTTCACGATGTATTTCCTGAAAAAGCCAGCAGCGGAGAACGCCTACGCCGCCCAGAAGGGAACGGTGGCGGACATTGCCGAGAACTTTGACTATGCCACGGCCACCGTAGAGGTGAAAGAGGTGGACAGCGGCAACAAGACGGTCGTTTTCTCCCATGCCGCCTTCGAAAGCCAGCAGAGCATTACCAAGTTCATATTCCGCTATAGCAGCGGGACTCCCGGGGCTATCAGGCAGCTCACCATCCTGGCTCCCGGCCGTATGGACCCCGTCACCGTAATTCCTGCCAACCCGGCCATGGAGTTCCATGTGGCCCTCCCCAGGATTGACTCCGGCGGCGAAAAAGTAGTGTATTCCTTCCTGGCCGAAACCCTAAGCGGAGACATTTACGAAGGTACCAAGAAGGCGGCCCTGCAGGCGGGTAAATACTACAAAGCGACTGTGGGACTTGCAAAATACAACCCCATTGCCACACCCCTTACCATCGAGGCGCTGGAAGACGGCGCAATCACCATTTCCAATCCCCTGGGAAGGAATATAAGGTGGAATGCCGAGGAAGGAGCCTTTTCCGGCTCGCACCTCGAAAGCAGCACAGAGGGCCTCATCACGATTCCGGTCACCGCCGGGCAGCGGGTGATTCTGGGCGGAATTGCCGAAACGTATGCCAAGGGGCCCGAAGGCGACAATACAGGTATTTTCGAGCATACAAACATCCGCTGCAGCGCCAGGCATTATCTGTACGGAAACGTAATGAGCCTGAGAGACATGAATTCTTATGCCAAACCCAGTCAGCATTCGCATGTCAGATCTGTCGGCGATTATGCTTTTGCCGGACTCTTTAAGGGTCTTTCTGAGAATCGAAACACGACCCTTTACAACCATCCGGTAAAAACAATAGAACTGCCGGCAACAACTGTTGGCAAAGGTGGCTATTTTTATATGTTTGCTTATTGTACTTCCTTGGAAGTTGCTCCGGAATTACCGGCCACCACATTCAGCGGAACGTACCAGGGAAATCATCAGGAGGCTCCGTATGGTCGCATGTTCTCGGATTGCTACTCTTTGAAAAAAGGGCCATCCAGACTTCCGGCCAACACGGTTATATTCTGCTATTGGGACATGTTTGACTCTTGCTTCTCTTTAGAGGCCTCGCCCGTCCTGGAGGATGAAACCCCTGCCGATAATGCCTATGCTACGATGTTCAGCGATTGTTATAACCTGAAACAGATAACTTGCTATGCCAGAAACAACTTATGGCCTCGCGAAGAACCCCATCATACCCAGGGCTACTATCTCATTATCCCCGGTGCGGTCAAAAATTGGGTTAGAAGAGTTTCTCCTACAGGCGTTTTCATCAAACACCCCAACGCCTCCTGGCCGGTGGGCGAAAGCGGCATCCCTAAAGGCTGGAGCTACGACAAGGATCCGCTCATACTCGAAGCCATCGAGGACGGCACCATCACCATCAACAACCCCCGGAACCTTTCCATCACCTGGGGGAAGGACGCCTCTATGGCATCGGCCACCACCAGCAGCCTTGCTACCATCAGCATTCCCGTGAGCGCCGGGGACAAGCTGCGCCTCTGGGGAGACAACCCCGTGTACAGCGGCTATGACGGCAGTGAATATAAGCAGTATTTGAATACCACCATCAGCGGCACGGCCCCGCACTATGTCTATGGAGACATCCGCTCGCTGGTGAGCAGCAGCAACTACCCCAACCTGAGCTCTTTGTCTGCCTATGCTTTTGCCGGCCTTTTCCAGGGGAACACGAACCTGCGCAGCCACGACTACTTGGATCTGACCCTGGGCGCAGAGTCGGTTGGAGACGGGACATGTCAAGAGATGTTTGCCGGCTGCAGCGGCCTGAAGCGCGCACCGCTGCTTCCCGCCACCACCCTTGGAACCGGCTGCTATATCAGCATGTTCAGCGCTTGCACCTCGCTCACGGAGGCCCCTGCCTTGAATGCCAAAAACTTGGCTGCCGAGTGCTATTCCGGCATGTTCCGCAGCTGTACCTCTTTGGTCACGGCCCCTGCCCTTCCCGCCACCAACCTTGCGGAAGGCTGCTACATGAATATGTTCGACAACTGCAAAGCGCTGGCAAGCGCCCCGGAGCTGAAAGCCGCCATGTTGGTTCCCGGGTGCTACGCCTACATGTTCCGTGACTGCACCTTGCTTGGCAACGTCACCTGCCTGGCAACCAACCCCGGCGCCGGCTACACCGACGACTGGCTGAGCGGTGTCCCCTCCAGTGGCACCTTCGTCAAGAAGTCCGGCGTCACCTGGCCCTCCGGCATCAGCGGCATCCCTACCGGCTGGACCGTGCAGCAGAGCCAGTAGCCCGGCCCCCGACAAACAGGCGACAGCTCCCCGTCCAAGCATTTTAAGGCGTTTTTGCAAAGACGGACAGGCTGTCGCCTGTATCTTTCCATCGGCCCCCAAAAACCACGAAAGCTAACCACCTATCGCACAGCGCATTACAAAAATCAATCGTTGCAAATTGCAACGATTGATTTTCATAAGCAGCTGAGAATCAGGAGACTAGTCTTCTTCCTCTTCCTGGGCGGCGTATTCGGCCAGGAGCTTGGTCTGGACTTCGGCGGGAACCTGGACGTACTCTGCGAACTTCATCTGGAAGGTGGCGCTACCACCGGTGAGGGAGCTCAGGATGGTGGAGTAGCGGTAGAGCTCTGCCAGCGGGACACGGGCATGGAGCACGGTGAAGCCCTTGTCCATGTCCTGGTTCATAATCATGCCGCGACGGGTGTTGAGGTCACTCATACAAGGACCCACATACTCGTTGGGGGTGATGATATCTACATTGTAGATGGGCTCCAGAATCTTGGGACCGGCGTTGCGGAAAGCCTCCTTGAAGGCGTTACGGCCGGCGATGATGAAGGCGATTTCCTTGGAATCCACGGGGTGCATCTTGCCGTCATAGACATAGACGCGGATATCGCGGGCATAGGAACCGGTGAGGGGGCCTTCCTCCATCTTGGACTTGATACCCTTGAGGATAGCGGGCATGAAGTTGAGGTCGATGGAACCACCCACCACGCAGTTGTAGAACTCCAGCTTGCCGCCCCACTCGAGGTCCGTGATTTCCTGGCTCTTGAAGTTGAACACTACATCCTTGCCGTCGATCTTGAAGTTCTTGGGAGCTTCCTGGCCTTCCACGTAGGGGCAAACCAGCAGGTGAACCTCGCCGAACTGACCGGCACCGCCGGACTGCTTCTTGTGACGGTACTGGGCCGTGGCAATCTTGGTGATGGTTTCACGGTAAGGAACCTTGGGAGCGTAGATTTCGATGTTCTGCTTGAACTCGTTGGTAACACGCCACTTGACGTAGTTGATGTGCTGCTCGCCCATACCGGAGAGGATGGTCTGGCGCAGTTCCTTGGAGTATTCCACGTTGATGGTGGGATCCTGGGCGGCCACTTTGTTGAGGGCGTCGCCTACCTTGGCTTCGTCGTTCTTGTCCACGGCCTTCACGGCGCAGCGGTACTTGGCATCCGGGAACACCATGTGCTTGACAGCTTCCACACCGCTCTGGGCCAGGGTGACATCCGTCTTGCCGGCCTTGAGCTTCATGACGCAGCCGATATCACCGGCAGCAATCTGGGAAACCTTTTCCTTCTTGGCACCGGCCACAGCGTAAATGGCGCTGAGGCGCTCTCCGTTGCCGCTTTCCGGGTTCACCAGGTCTGCGCCTTCATTGAGGGTACCGCTCATGACCTTGAAGTAGGAAACCTCACCGAGGTGCTGCTCCACGGAGGTCTTGAAGATGAAGAGGGCGGTGGGGCCGGCAGGGTCGCACTTGAGGGTGCCGCCGTCCACGGTGGGCTCTTCCTTGCCTTCCGGGGAGGGAACTACGTTCACGACAAACTCCATGAAGCGCTTCACGCCCACATTCTCCTTGGCAGCCACGCAGAACACGGGGATGGTGTCTCCCTTCTGCATGCCCAGGCGCAGGCCTTCGCGAATCTCGTCGGTGGTGAGTTCCATGGTGTCGAAGAACTTCTCCATGAGCTCGTCGGAGCCTTCGGCGGCTTTTTCCATGAGCTCTGCGCGAAGCTCTTCTGCTTCATCGGCGTAAGCTGCAGGGATGTCCTGTTCCTCGTTTTTCTTGTTGTAGAACTTCATGGTGATCACATCCACAAAGCCTTCCAGGCCCAGGCCGGGATTGACCGGGAACTGGCACAGGGCGGCCTTCTTGCCGAATTCCTCGCCGATAGCAGCGCGCACGCCGTCCCAGTTGGCCTTGTCATGGTCCAGCTGGTTCACGGCGATGACCATGGGAATGCTGTACTGGTCTGCGTAGCGGGCGAAGAGGGTGGTGCCCACCTCGATGCCGGCCGTTCCGTTCATGACCATCACGGCAGCCTCTACCACCTTGAAGGCGCTGAGGGCACCGCCGGAGAAGTCATCCGAGCCGGGGGCGTCGATGAAGTTGATCTTGCAGCCGCCGAACTCTGCGTACAGGGGAGTGGCGTTGATGGACTTCTGGTTGGTTTGCTCGAACTCGGTGTTGTCCGACACGGTGTTCTTGTCTTCCACGCTGCCACGGCGGTCAATCACTTTACCTTCGAAAAGCATGGCCTCCGAGAGGGTGGTTTTACCGCTGCGGGGGGCGCCGATAAGGACAATGTTGCGGATGTTTTTGGTACTGTAAGTTTTCATCTTGAATTATAGTGTTTTTGCATTATTTGCGTTAATCCGCAAATTTACGCAAAAAAAAGACAATTACAAACTCATGTCCTCCAGTATCACCTTAAAGGCAGGCGTGAGCACCGTCCCGTGGTCTGCTCCCGGAAACTCGTAAATGGGTACAGGGGCGTTTCCAATGCCTTCCAGCACGGATTTGAGGTAAAGGTTCTCCTCATAGCGGGCCATCATTTCCAGGGAGCGCTCCCCGGTGAAAAGCAGCATCCGGGTTCCCAGCACCCGCACATTGCCCAGCGGCGCCATCTTGTCCACGATGGGCGTGGTATAGGAGATGCCCCGCTCCGTACGGATGGTGAAATGGGTAGCCGCCTGCCCGCTGATGGGATAGTAGGCGCGCACCTGGTCCGCGTCAACCCCCCGGGCCGCCAGGTAAGCCTTGTCCAGGGCCAGCATCAGCGACAGGTATCCCCCGGCCGAGTGCCCTGAAACGTAGATTTGCGAAGGGTCTCCGCCAAACTCGGCGATGTGCCGGAAGGTCCAGGCCACCGCAGCGGCCGCATCCTGCAGGTAAGCGGGGCACTTGGCCTGTGGGTACAGCCTGTAATTGACCGCCACCACCGCTATTCCTTTTTTCAGAAGCTCCTTTGGCAGGTATTTCTCTCCGCCTGTAAGTCCGCCGCCATGGAACCAGACCAGGGTCTTGAAAGGCTTCCCCGAGGCTGGATAGTAAATGTCCAGCTTGCAGCGCTCTTTCCGGTACTGCGCCTGCGAAAGCCCCAGCAGCGGGGCCGATATCTCCGTCACCGCAAAAGGCTTCTCAAACGCCAGGTCCGCCGCTTTCCGGCAAATGGCTGCCGTTTCCGGCGCCACGCCCTGGGGCAGCCAGGTGCTCTCCGATGCACGCTCTCCGGTGAGGGCCGCAAACCAGGCACAGGCGGCTGTGTATCGGCCAAAAGTATAGTCCAGATGGAAGCCGTCGCGGGTGAAAGTGTCTCCCAGGGAAGACGTGCGGCCATTCTGGACGGCGGTGCCGCTGGGTATCAGCAGCGAAATCTCCGGATGGGCGGCCAGCACTGAAGAAGTAGCGTTCATGATACGCTTGTACATTGTTTCCTGCTTCTTTCCATAGACCGGAAACTCCGGATGGTCGGAGCTGGCGGCATAGGCCCAGGTCTGGTGAAAGGCATAGATGCAGCCTTCCGGGACGCGGCCTTTCACATAGTCCAGCAGCGAGCCAAGATAAGGCTCATAGGTGGATACCAGCCCAGACAAGCCGCTGGCCTGCTGGAAGCTCACATGCGTCCAGGGCTCGTCCCCCAGGGCCTCCGAGAGCCTCACGCCATACTTTTCCGCGGTGACTCCGCCGCGGACCTTGCGGTAGCGGTACTCCGCAGCATCGGCCGTGCTGTTGTTCCAATGCCGCTCCAGGGTGCAGCCGCCAATATAGAGATTGGCTACAATGGCGGGGATGCCGGCCGCATCCAGCATGTTCCAGAGGTTGTTTTCCACGGCATCTTCCGAGAAAGAGTTGCCGATAGCCAGGATGCGCAGCGTATCCGGGGCTTCCAGATAGCTCAGGTCCTTTTGGGTCTTGTAAGGCTGACCCGCTGCCGCTACTGTAGCAAGCAGCAGCACTAAAACGATACTTCTTTTCATCTGCTTGGGCGTTTATCAGTCTTGTACCGGCCAGTTGTCCGTGCGGAACATGGGCAAGGGGAGGCCGGCGTCAGTGATCACATTGGCGCCTTCCGGCCAGTTGCGGAAGGCATAGCGCGCCGCCACGGGCTGCGGCACCTCTGGACAGGAGAGCAGGATATCGTTGCTGTCCCAGTCAATCTGGGCCGATGCCGGGTACCAGACGCGGTCTTCTCCGGCTAGCTCAAACCCGTTGATTTCCAGGCGTTTCTGCGGCCCAAAAACCCGGAAGCAGTTCCCTTCCCGGGACACCCCGTCAAAGCGCAGGCGAAGCATCCCCCCCTCCACGGTCATAGACTTGTAGGTGGGCGTTACGGGAAGGCCTTCAACGCCATAATCGCGCGCAAGCGCCAGCCAGGCCAGGCGCTCCCCAACCTCCTTCTTGTAAGGCGGATGGATACAGTCCCTGTGGCCGATATCCGTTGTAGCCGCAACGCCGCTGTGAGGCAGCAGGGCGGGGATGCGGTACTGCTGCTCTACCAGCAGCGGCAGCATCCTTCCTTCCGGGTTCCCGTAGGAGTAGGGCGCAATCTGGACCAGGTAATAGGGCATGTCGGCATTCCCCCAGAGGGCGCGCCACTCGCCCACCATGGCGGCGGTGATGGTGGCATAATCCGGGGCGTTCCAGAGGTTGGCCTCTCCCTGGTACCAGATAAAGCCGCGCGCCGCGAACCTTCGCAGGGGGTAAATCATGCCGTTGAAAAGCTGTCCTGTCCGGACCTCTTCCCAGCGGTTGCCCTTGGCCCGGGGCAGGTCGATTCCCTCTATGGCCTCCAGCGCACCCACGCTGAGCCAGGCCTCGATGGGAGTACCGCCCCAATCGGTGGCTATCAGGCCCACAGGCAGTCCGGGCATGAAGGAGGACAGCGTTTTCCCAAAATGGTAAGCCGTTGCACTGAAACTGCGAAGGGCCCCCGGCGTACTGCTTTTCCATTCCCCGCGGCAGTCTTCCTGCGGGGTATCGGCGTTGTTGCGGGCCACGGTGAACATGCGCAGCAGCGGCGTAGAAGCGGCATCCCGGATGGTCTCATAGGCTCCTTCCACCGGCTGATGGTCCCAGCCGCCAAGGGGCATCTCCATATTGGACTGGCCGCTGCAAATCCATACCTCACCGATGAGAATGTCCCGCAGCTTGAGCTCTGTGCCGTCGTTGAAGCTGATTTCATACGGGCCGCCGGCATCCGGCGTTGTCACCTGCACGCACCAGTTGCCGGAAGCATCCGGACGTACCTGGTACTTGCACTTGTCCCAGGAGGTGACCACCTTCACGGATGTGCCGGTGGCATGTCCCCAAAGCTGGACCGTGGTATTGCGCTGCAGGACCATTCCGTCTCCCAGGAGGGAGGGAAGGGTAATTTTGGCCTGCACCGTGACAGCGCACAGCAGGGCACAGGCAAGGGCTGTAAATCTTCTCATTCTTTTGCAAAAATAGCAAAAGTTTGCGCAGGAAGTATAAAGGAAGTGTTTGCTATTTGCTTTTTCTCCAGGGCGGTGCTGTATGTTGTCAGACTATACCCTTCTACGGAAACAGGCAATTGCAGCCGGACGGGGCAGTCTTTCTCTCCCCAGTTCACCAGCGCCACCGTGCAGGAGCCATCCGGCAGGATGCCCGCCGTAGCGGCCACGCCTGAGGGCAAGTCGCCTTCCAGCTTCACGATGCGGGTGCCGGAAGGGAAGTGCCGGCACATCAGGCTCCAGGTATAGTACCAGGGACGGGGCTCCAGCTGGGAAGCGTCTCCAAAAACGGATTCTCCCAGGATGTTCCACATGCCCCAGAGCTTGACGTCTTCCGTCCGGCCAGAGTCTCCGCTGGAATGCATGGCATCGTCCAGCATCCAGGCAGCCGCCCCCGAGAAGCCGGCGTTCATGGCGCTCATCAGCAGCAGCGGCATGTCCAGGGCATAGAAAGCGTCATACACCAGCATGTTGCAGTCGCTGCCTTTGGTATAGGGATGGCCCTCCACGCGCTTCCAGTACTCCTTGGCCAGGGAAGAATCGGCCGGGTCCGAGAAATACTTGTAGCCCGTCTCTCCCAGGATGATGGGCTTGTCCACCCGGGCCTTCAGGTCCTCCAGCGTCTTCTGGAACTCCCCGCTGCGCACATAGCGCTGCCCAGGATAGGCGTGCATGTCGTAAATCCCTATTTCAGGCACCTGCTTCACCGTTTCCTCCAGCCAGCCGGTAAAATCGTAGGCCGACGAAGGGTTGTGGTAGTCTATCACCGCATCCGGCCCGGCGATGGAAACGCCTTCCAGGGCGGGATAAAGGTCCATCTGGGCCTGAAAACGTGCAACCATTTCTTTCCAGAAGGAGAAGTCGCCGTTGGTGGAGGCCCAGTTGCCGTCCGGCTCGTTGAAAATCACAAAATGCCTGATACAGGTGAAGCCATGCTCCTCCACCAGCCAGTTCAGGTGCTTCACGGAAGCCTGGACCCACTCCTGGGAGCCTTTCATCTCCCAGGTGGGCGGGTTGTACTCCCCGTACACCACCATCACGTCATTGCGCTGGCAGTAGGAAAGCAGCTTCAGGAGGGCATCGGCGTTGCGCCCGTCGTCATAGCCCGTCCCGGTATAATAGGTGAAGGGGCTGTTGATCATGCAGCGCACGTACTGCGGCTGCATAAAGTCCAGGCGGCGGTACAGAGTGTCCCACTGGGCATCGGTAAGGGCGCCTCCCCAGGAGATGGCCTCATCGTAGGGATCCCACTCCACGCCGTTTCCCAGGTAGTTGGGATTGATAATCTGCTCTGTAACAGTGATGGTTACAGGACGGGAACAGCCCGCTGCAACAAGCAGCAGGCTTAACACGGAAAGGCTGGCAAGGGTTTTCGCTGTCATTGTACCGTAATGTTGGCTACAGGTTGATACATGGCCGGAAGGTCTGCGCAGAAATAGGTGTCCGGACGGGCATAGAGCGTCTTGAAGCTCTCTACCGACACATGGCCGGGGAATACGGAGAAGTAGTGGTTTCCCTGTCCCATAGGGTCGTATTTGTTGCGCCAGGTGCACAGCAGGCTCATCTTCCGGCCGGCCATGGGCGCAGCGATGTTGGTAACCCAGTAATCGGCGCTTCGGAGGCCCTCAACGCCGGTTTCTGTTACGCCGGCGGGCTTTTTCTTCTCTGTGGAGATCTTGCTCAGGAGCTTGAGGTTGTTCACGAACACATTGTTGTTGATGCCCTGGTAGCAGTCCATGCCCATGAAGTCCACATACTTGTCCCCGGGCCAGCGATACAGGAAGTCGCTCTCTGTCTGCTGCCTGTCCATCTGCGGAGAAATGGCGTAGATGAAATTGTGCACGCCGGAGCTTTGCATATAGTCCACAAAATAGCGCCACAGGCCCACGAACTGCTGTTCGGTGGTACAGGTGCTGCCCCACCAGCTCCAGCCCTGGGTGTGCTCGTGGAAGGGGCGGATAATGACGGGGATGAGCTTGCCGTCACTGCCCTTGAGCCCTTTGGCCAGCGCGGCCAGGCGGTCCAGCCAGAGCTTGAACTTGGCCTGGGTCTCGCTGCCCTCGGTGAGAATCTGCGCCACCACGGTGTTGTTCTTGTTGTCCCAGGCATCGCCGCCGGTGAGCGGATTGTTCAAGTGCATGCAGGCCAGGATAACCATGCCTCGGTCGTAGGCCTGCTTCATGCATTTGAGCCGAAGGGCGTTTTCCTCTGTACTGGAGTCCAGGCGGTCGTCCATAAAAGTGGAGAAGTCCAGGCCATAGACGCCCGGATAGTCCCCGCACACGTCTTTGGTGTCCGAGCCGCCTTCCTTGCCATACCACGTGCGGCCGTACATGAGGTCGTCGTGGTGGCCGAAGATCCAGCCCTTGTCCCGAATGGCCCAGAGATTGGCATACAGGGCCTTGGTCTCGGCCGTGGCGGCAGGGTCCGCCAGGCTGAGCGTGACCTTGGTTTCATCCTCACCGGGGGTCGGGTCGTCCTTCTTTCCGCAGCCCGCCAGAAGAGGCAGGAGGACAATGCATAACAGCAGGTTCTTTGTCATTGTACTATAATAATTTCGGCCATTTTGTACATGGGCGGCAAGTCTTTGCAGAAGTAGGTGTCCGGGCGGGCGTACAACTCCTTGAACGACTTCTCCGAAGGGTGTCCGGGATACACCGAATAATACACTTTCCCCAGTTCGAAGGGGTCATACTTGTTGCTCCAGGTGACCAGCATGCTCATCTTGCGGCCGGCCATGGGAGCGGCAATGTTGTCTGTCCAGTAATTGGCGTTCTGGAAGCCCTCCACGCCTATTTCCGTTACTCCGGCAGGTTTTTTCTTGGCATCGGAAACGTTTTTGAGCAGTTTCAGGTTGTTCAGGAACACCGTATTGTTAATGCCTATGTAGCAGTCCATCCCTATGAAGTCCACGTACTCGTCTCCGGGCCAGCGGATCAGGAAGTCGTTTTCGCTGCTGGCCTTGACGTTGATGGCGGGGGAGATGGCATAGATGAAACTATGCACCCCGCGCGCCTTCATCCCGTCCACCAGGTAACGCCACAGGGCCACATACTCCGCCGCCGTGGTACACGTACTCCCCCACCAGCTCCACTCATGGCCGTGCTCGTGGAAAGGCCGCAGGATGATGGGTATCTGGTTTCCGTCACTTCCCTTCAAATCCTTTGCCAGAGCAGCCAGGTTATCCAGCCAGGTGTCAAAGAGTTTCTGGGTGGCGCTGCCGCTTTTCAGGATTTCGGCGGCCACCTTGTTGCTGGAATTGTCCCAGGAGTCGCCGCCGGTGAGCGGGTTGTTCAGGTGCATGCAGGCCATCACCACCATGCCGCGGTCGTAGGCTTCCTTGATGGTGCGAAGCTTCACGGGATTGTCCTCCGTGGTCTGGAGGGGGACATTCCGGCCGTCCATGAACGAGGCCACATCCACGGCAAAGATGCCGGGATAGTCCCCGCACACGTCCTTGGTGTCCGAGCCCCCCGGGGTGTACTGCCACTTGCGCCCGTTTACCAGGTCATTCTGGTGGCCGAATATCCATCCCTTATCCCGGATGGCCCAGAGGTTGGAATACAGTGCCTTGGTCTGCGGGGTGGCATCCCGGTCGCAGAGCGTAAGCGTGGTGACTTCCGGGGCGGGGTCATCCCCTCCTGCGGGCTCGTCCCCCCTGCAGGAAAACAGCAGGGGGGCGGCCGCAAGCACCAGTATGGACAGGTAGCGACGCATCACTACTCCGTCAATTGTTTTTCAAAGACCATCACGTACAGCAGCGGGCTGTTCACGAAACGGTCGTAGTCGCTCCACTCGTAGCTGTGGTCTTTCGAAGGGGCGTCGGCCAGGGGCATGGCCAGGGCCATGCAGCCTTCGGGAACCACCAGGGCGCTCTTGCCCAGGAACTCATAGCTGCCGGGAAGCAGGAGCGGAACGGTGTAGGTAAGGCTCTTGCTCTTGCGGATGGTGACGGTACCGCCTTCGGAGTCCTCCTTGTCGTCCGGATTATAGACGTAGGTGGTCTCGGTGTGCGGCAGCCAGCCATACCACTGGCTGCAGTCAATGCGCACATAGTCTCCGGCCTTCTTGCCCACGTAGAGGTAGTCCCAGTATTCGCCGTCGGCGCCGGGGCCATAGAAGAGCGTGCCCTTGAGGGCGCCTTCGGACTCGGGGGTAAAGCACAGGATGTTATCCTTTTCCTTCACGTAGTTGCCGTTCCAGCACCAGCTCTTGGCCGTGCTCTGGTCCTTGGTGATGGCGCCTTCTGCGCCGCCATAGACCCACTGCTCCTTCACTTTCCAGTTTCCGGGCAGGTCAAAGACGGGGGCCGGTGCCGGAGGTTCCACGGAGTTCTTGCCCTCGGTTCCTTCGGTGGCGGAAGCGGCAGGGATATCGGCCACGGGCTGCACGGCAATCATGTACAGGCGGGGACGCTTGACAAATTTGTCGTAGTCGGAGTAAATGTTGGTCCAGTCGTCCACGCCGCTGAGCTTGAACACGAACGCCATGTTCTCCACCACGGCCTTGACGTCGCGGGAGTCGTCCTTGTAAATCTGGTATTCGCCGGCCGGATAGATTTCGCCGGTGGTCACCTTGCCGGTGGCGTCGGTGAAGGAGATGGTGTTGTTCACGTAGTCGCGCACCCAGGTGCTCTCGCCGATGGGAATCTGGCGGTAGAACTTGTGCAGGTCAATGTCGGTGTCGCCTTCCTTGTTCATGGCCGCCTTGAAGAGGCAGTTCCAGTGCTTGCCGTCAACGCCGCCGTAGTGGATGCACTTGCCGGTGGTATTGCCGTCGGCCATGATTTCCTCCAGGGTGAACTCCAGGTAGTCGTCGTACTCCGCAGCGGGGCCGAAGCCTTCGTCGGCATACCAGCACCAGGGCTTGATATTGGGATCCATCAGCGCTCCGCCGCCCCACTCAGGACCGGTACCGCCCCATACGCGGGATGTCTGGATGGCATATTTGCCAATCACCGTCTCCGTGAATTCCGTCATGTTGATGGTATAGACACGGGGTGTTCCGGTGGCAGAAGTGACCGTGATGGTGGGCGCAGCGCCCGTAAAGTCAACGGTGCCGCCGCGCTGTACGCTGGCCGTTGCATTGTAGGAGAGGTTCAGGGTCTCTACCGTAACCCGGGACATGTCGCTCACCAGGTTGGTGGCCAGCGAAACGGTCACCGTGCCGGTGCCGGCATCGTCGTCCTTCACCTGGGCCAGGCCGGCCTGGCCTGCGAACTTGATGTCCAGGATGCGGCGGTCCTGGTTCCAGCTGCCTTCCTTCACGGCTGCCCAGGGATCCTTGGTGCACGCGCTCAGTAACACCAGAGCGCCCAGCATAATGAAAAGTATATTGCGTTTCATGCTTACTTGATATTAGGATTGAGGTCGGTCTCGATGGACGGGATGGGATAGAAGACAATGTCCTGATCCGAGGTGATACCTTGCTCTGCAAGGGCCGTCACGGTATGCAGCCGGCCGGTGCGGCGAAGGTCGTAGGTGATGTTGCCCTCGAAGGACAGCTCATAGACTCGCTCAATGATGACAGCCCGCCGGAACGCGGCCTTGTCAAGGCCGGGAGTGAGTTCGCTCAGGCCGGCGCGGCTGCGGATGTAGTTCACCAGCGCATAAGCCTTGTCGGTGGGACCGGCGGCCTCTGCATAGGTGAGGGCAATGTCCGAGTAGCGCATCAGGAAAGGCTTGGTGGAAGTCTTGTCGCCCACGAAACCGGGGTCGATGAACTTGCGGCAGAACGGATAGGTCATGGAGCCGGGATAGGCGGCCGACACGTTGCCGTCGGCGTCATACACCTCCTTGCAGATGAGCCAGTCCTTGCGGAGGTCTCCTGCCTCGAAGGAGTTGTAGAAGCCGATGTTGGTGCGGTATTCGCTCCAGCCGTCGTGCGTGGGGATAAGGACATCCGTGTCCCCCTGCTTCAGGTAAACGGTTCCGCCGGCGATGTAGGGGATGTACATCTTGGAAATCTTGGAGTACTGACCCTCGTTCTCACCGCTGCGGTCCATGCTCATGATGAAGATGTGCTCCGGTCCGTCGGGGTACTCCACGTCGTAGATGTGCATCAGGTCCGGGTCAAAGCCGTAGGTGGTCTGGGAAGGGTTGTCCACCACGCCGGCGGCAGCCTCCGCGGCCTTGGCGTAATAGGCCTCCACGTCAAAGCTCATGTCCTTGTACTGCGGTACGCCATACTCCTTGGCCGATGCCAGATACAGGCACGCCTTGGCCAGCAGGCCCTGTGCGGCAGCCTTGTCCACGCGGCCGGGCTCCGGCTTGTTGTAATAAGGGAGCAGGCGGATGGCTTCCTCCAGGTCCGCGATGATGTAGCCCCAGAGCTCGTCCAGGCTGGAGGCAAGGCCTGCGGCGGTGTCGTCAATGGTGGAAACCACGCTCATGTGGATGGGCACGCGGCCGAAGTTGCGGGCCAGGTTGAAGTAGGAGTAGGCGCGCATGAAGTAGGCCTCTCCGGTGAAGCGGCTCTTGTTGCCCTCGTCGATGGACATCTTGGGGACATTCTCGATGACGGCGTTGGCGCGGTTGATGGTGATGTAGGAAAACTTGAAGAAGTTGCCCAGCGTCACGTTGCTGCGGAAGTTGTTCATGCTCCAGGCATCCAGGTCCTTGGTGCTCTGGGTGGCGTCGCCCTTCGGGTCCAGTTCGTCGGTGTTCATGCCGCCCAGGAACACGATGGCGCGGGAGTACTCGATATAGTTGATGGCATCGTAGATGTACATCGTGGCGGCCTGGGCATCGGCCTCCGTCCTATAGAAGCTGCCCTCTGAGTAGAAGCCGTAGGGTTTTTCCTCCAGGTTACAGGCGACCAGGCAAAGTGCTGCGAGAATGAAAGCTATTTTGTTTTTCATGGCTGCACAGATTAAAAGTTAAAGTCAATACCGAAGGTCCATCTTCTCAGGCGCGGGTAACCGCCGTTGTAAATGCCGTTGGCACCCACTTCGGGGTCATAGCCCTTGAATTTGGTAAAGGTGAACAGGTTGTCCACGTTCATGTAAAGCCGGATGCTCTCCATGAACTTGGTCTGCTTGCGCAGCGGGAAGGTATAGCCCAGGGCCACCGTCTGGATACGGACGAAGGTGCCGTCCTCCACCCACCAGTCGGAGAATTTGGTCTGGCGGTCGTCGCGGAGCTTGGGATAGTTGTTGTTGGGGTTGTCCGTGGTCCAGCGCAGCGGATTGTTGGAAGGCTGGCCAAAGCGCTGGGTATTGATGACGTCGTTCCCGAACACGCCGTTGAAGAAGATGCTGGCATCCAGGTTCTTCCACTTCACGTCCAGGCTCAGGGAGGCCAGGAAGTCCGGGTTGGGGTCTCCGATGATGGTACGGTCTTTCTCGTCCACGGTGCCGCTGCCGTCGATATCGACATAGCGGAATTCGCCGGGCTCTGCGTCGCCGCCGGTCAGGCCGGCGGTAAGACCGTCTTCCAGGCTCTGGACAATGCCGTCCACCTTGTAGCCGTAGAACACGTACATGGGCTGGTCAATGGCCAGGATGTTGGTGTAGCCGCGGAACTGGCCCAGGCTGTTGCCATAGTATTCATACTGCATGCCGGTGTTGGGGTCTGTCATCAGGCCTGCCTCGATGGCGTTGCCCAGGCTCAGCACCCGGTTGCGGTTGCGGGTGAACATGAGGGTTCCGCCAATCTTCCAGTCGCGGTTGGAATACATGATGCCGTCCAGGGTCATTTCAATACCGGTATTCTTGATGACACCGTCGTTCACCCACATCCTGTCGTAGCCGGAAGACGGGGCGATGTTGCGCTCACGCAGCAGGTCGTTGGTCACTTTGTCGTACCAGTCGAAGGTGAAGTTGAGCCGGTTGCCGAACAGGCTCACGTCCAGGCCAAAGTCCAGCTGGGCGGTGGTTTCCCACTTCAGGTTGGTATTGGCAATACCGCTCCAGACGGCGTAGATACCGCCTTCTCCGGTGTATCCGGACTGGTAGCCGGGGCCGATGGCCATCTGCCAGGAGCCGTTGTAATAGTACTTGTGCTGGCCGAATCGGCTTAGGGTCTGGTAAGGGGAGATACCCTGGTTACCGGAGATACCGTAGGAGGCGCGGAGCTTGAGGACATCCAGCCACTGGGCATCCTTGAGGAAGCTCTCGTTGTGCACGTTCCAGCTGAGGGCGCCGGAGGGGAAGATGGCCCACTTGTTGCCGGAGCCGAATTTGGAAGAACCGTCGGCACGGGCGGTGAAGGTGGCCAGGTAGCGGTTGTCGTAGCCGTAGTTCAGACGCATCAGGCCGGATACCAGCTGGGTTTCCGACAAGCCGTTGGAGATGCGATAGCGCTCCGGGTTACCTGCCTGCAGGTTCTCATTGCCCAGGGTTTCGTTCACAAAGTCCACGCCGGTCTGGCTGGTGGATCGGCCCAGGTAATGCTCATAGGAGTAACCCGCCATGGCGGTGATGTGGTGCTTCTTGGCCAGGATGCTGTCGTAGGTACCGTACACGTCCACCACCATATTGTCCGACTTGCTGTTGTTGATCTGGCCGTAGCCGTTGTTGAAAGCACCGGTCTCTGAGTAGATATTGGGATTGTAGATGTCCTGGATGCTCTCGTCGTGCTTGAAGTTGAACTGGCTGGTGAGCGTGAAGCCCTTGAAGATTTTCCAGTCAATGCCGGCGTTGGCAATCACGCTGGTGCCCTGCGTGGTGTTGGTGGACAGCTCCTTGAGGGCGATGGGATGGTAGTAGTCGCTGGCGCTGTAGAGCCAGTAGTTGCCTTCGCCGTCGTACACCGGGAAGATGGGATTGCGGTTGAAGGAACGGCCGGGGTTGTAGTTGCGCTTGCCGTAGGTGATGTTGGCGCCCGTCTTGAGGGTGAAGTTCTGGAAGAGCTTATGGTCTATGGAGAACTTGCCGCCAAACTTCTGGTAGTAGTCGTCCACGAACACACCGTTGTTGCGGTAGTAGTTGGCGCTGGCCAGGAAGCTGGTCTTGTCGTTTGCGCTGCGAACCTGCACGGTGGTGTTGTTGGAAACGGGCGTCTCACGCAGCACCAGGTCTTCCCAACGGGTGTTGGTGGTCCAGGTGGTCTGCAGTTCCTCGATGGAAGGATAGTAAACGCCGTTGGCGTTGATGGCACCCACATACAGCGGGGTGAGTCCGGCGTTGATCTTGGCCTCGTTCTGGGTGATGGCCATCAGGACGGGGTCGTACCACAGGTCCAGTTTGGAGGTCATCTGGGAAAGGGTGGTCTGCTGGCGGACACTGATGGAGGTCCTTCCTGCCGCAGCCTTGTTGGTGGTGATGAGAATGACGCCGTTGGCACCACGGGAGCCGTAGATGGCCGATGCCGACGCATCCTTCAGCACCTCCATGGAAACAATGTCCTGGGGATTGATCTGGGAGAGGTTGCCGGCATCGCCGAAGGGGAAACCGTCCACTACCAGGAGCGGCGCATTGGAGCCGTTCACGGAGGAATTACCTCTCACCCGCACGATGGAAGAAGCGCCCGGCTCCTGCGAGTTGTTGGTAATCTGCACGCCCGCAATGCGGCCCTGCATCAGGCTCTCGATGGAATTAGCCGGCACGTTGGTGATGCTTTCCGTCTTCACGGAAGCCACGCTGCCGGTGAGGTCGCTCTTTTTCATCTGGCCGTAGCCGACCACGACAATCTCCTCCAGGAGCTCGTTGTCTTCGTGCAGGATGAAATTCACCGTCGTGCGGCCGTTCACAGCTTCTTCTTCGGAGACATAGCCGATGAAGGACACCTGCAAAACGGCATCGGAGGCCACTTTGGTGAGCGTGTAATTGCCGTTAACGTCTGCGGAGGTCCCGTTCATGGTTCCCGCGACGATAACCGATGCGCCCGCCACGGGGGCCCCGGTGGGGTCTGTCACCTTACCGTGCACGGTAAGCTGACCGCTTTGGGCAAATCCGGCGACCGATCCCGCCACCAGCAGGAGGGCCGCAAGAAGAGTTTTGATTTTCGGGCTCATAACTTATTATTGGTTATTTGGTACTTATAGTTTATTCTGGAGCAGGTGGTCCAGCAGCTCCTGCAGCGGGCAGGTGGCTACGCCCACGTACTTGTCTGCGGCGCCATAGTACACATACAGGATGCCGTCCTTCACCACGTTGCCGGTGGGGAACACGCAACCGTTGTAGAAGCCCTGGAGCTCATAAGGCATCTGAGGTTCCAGGATGGGTTCGGGCGTGCGGGCAAGCACCACCGCGGGGTCTTCGGCGTCCAGCAGCAGGGCGCCCACGCTGTAGTGGGAGAGACCGCCGTCGGCCACGCCGTGGTAGAGCATCAGCCAGCCCTCGGGGGTAAGGAGGGGGGGCGTGCTGCCGCCAATCTTCTCTTCCCAGCTGCCCGGGCGGCCTGTTATCAGGAGCTTGGAAGGCTTGTCTTCCCAGCACAGAAGGTCATCGGAGAACTTGATCCAGATGGAAGGCTCTTTTACGCCATAAGCCGCGCCGATCCACTCCTTTGGACGGTGCAGCAGGGCATAGCGGCCGTTCACCTTTTCCGGGAAGAGGATGACGTCCCTGTCGTCCAGAACCGGCGAAGTGAGACGGCCCAGCCTGCGGAAGTGACGGAAATCCCTGGTCATGGCCAGTCCCGTGTTGCCCAAGCTCCGTGCCCAGGCCTTGGGGGCGAAGGAGTCGCAGCTGGGCAGCCGCACTACGTCGTGCGGGAAGGTCCAGTAACGGCCGGGCGCATAGGGGCGGTAGGCGTAGGTGATGTAAAACGTGTCTCCCAGCTTCACTATGCGGGGGTCTTCCACGCAGCCGCTGTCCGGGCCATCCGTACTGGGGCCAAAAACCGGCTCTTCCCCGGCGCGGGTGAAGTGAAAGCCGTCGGTGCTGGTAGCCAGGCCCAGGCGGATCACGTGGTCTTCATCGTCGCCGGCGGCCCTGTAAAGCATGTAGAACACGCCGTCCTCCAGAATGACGCCGGGGTTGCACACCACCAGGTTTTCCCACGGGTTGACGGGGTGGGGAGAGAGAATGGGGTTTCCTTCGTATCGTTGCAGTTTCATTATCTGAAAATGAATAACAGGATTAGACTCATCACAATAAGGCCGGAGCCCAGGACGCGGTAGTTTTTCCACCACTTAAGCTGCTTCAGTTCCTTGCTTTCTTTCTGGAAATCCTTGAGGCTGAAGGTGGTATCCACCAGTTTTTCCGGGGCGGGCTTGCCCGTTGCCGCGCTCACAAGGTAAATCACCAGCATGCTGAACAGCAGGAGGACGGGCACGATGAACAGGAAGTGCATGTCCCCGAAAATCCGGTGACGCACAAAGAGCAGGACAACGGCCAGGACCAGGCCGGAAAGCAGGCCGGCAAAGGCGCCTTTGGCGTTGGTCCGCTTGACAAAGACACCCATCAGGAAGGTGGCCACAATGGGCGGCGATATATAGGAAAGCATCTCCTGGTAATATTTCAGGAGGGAGCCGAAACGCTCGATGTTGGGGGCCCAGACGGCGGCAATCACAATAATCACCAGGGCCGACAGCTTGCCCACCCGCACCAGTTTTTTCTGGTCGGCTTTTTTATCGGCCTTGGCATAAAAGTCCATGGTGAAGAGGGTGGAGGCGGAGTTGAGGATGGCGCTTAGGGTGGAGGTGAGCGCTGCCAGCATGGCCGCCAGCAGCAGGCCCAGCACACCGGCCGGCATGAAGCGGATTACCATGGTGGGGTAAATCATGTCCGGATTCTCTATGCCGGGGAAGAAGCTGCGCGCCATCACGCCGGGGATATTGAAGATAAAGAGGGTGCACAGGGTAAGGAAGCCGGCCAGCATCACGCCTATACGGCCCTGGTTCACGCTTTTGGCGCTCAGAACCCGCTGGACCAGCGTCTGGTTGTTGGCCCAGAAGTAAATGCCCAGCACGGGCATACCCACCAGCAGGCCCAGCCAGGGAGTGGAGGTGTCGCTGAGCGGACGGATAAGGCGGGCGGCTATGTCGCCGTTTTCCATCAGGGAAGCAAAGTAAGCCCCGCCGCCTTTGGCATAGCAGATGACCATCATCACCAGCGAACCCACCAGCAGCACCGCCGCCTGGATAATGTCCGTATTGATGGCGGCCGACAAACCGCCCGGGATGGTGTAGGAAGCTGCAATCACCGCAAAAATGACCACGAACACCCACAGCTCCACCTCCGGGAAAAGGAGCTTGAGGATAAGGGCGGCCGAGTAAAGCGCACCGGCGGCATCCAGGAAAATATTGCCGATAATGCTGATGGCGGAGAAATAGTAGCGGGAGCGGCTGTCGAAGCGCCTTTCCAGGAATTCCGGGATGGTAAAGATTCCGGACCTTATATATAAAGGCAGCAGGAACACCGCAAAGAACACCAGCACCCATACGCCGGTAAGGTTGTAGTTGAAAACCGCTATGCCCGTGGCATAAGCGTCTCCCGTCTGGCCGATAAGCGTAGTGCTGGAAATGCTGGCGGCAAAGAGCGAAAGACCCACGATAAACCACGGGGTTCCCCGCCCTGCCAGGAAGTAAGAGCCGGCGTTGGCGCTTTTGCCGTTCCGCAGTCCCCACCAGATGATGAAGACCAGATAGATGACAATGATGACGATGTCGATGATACCTATTCCGCTTATTTGCATGGTGGTGAGATTTTTTCCCGTTACAAAGTTATGTCACTTTCTGTTTGGATTTATCTACAATATAGCAAAAAAGTGATACTATTTTGAATTTTTTGCTATTTTTGTATTTGTGAAAAACGTTCAGCAGGAAATAACGCCGGTAAAAAGCGACGATTTATTTGTGGTTCTGGACCACAAAAACGCCAAGTTTGACTACCCCATACACTGCCACGCAGAGTATGAGATCAACCTGGTGCTAAACTCAGAGGGGAAACACATCATCAGCACCAACGAAGAGCTCTTTTCGGCTGTTGATCTGGTGATTATCGCCCCCTTTGTTCCCCATGTATGGAAGGGAAGGGAAGAGGGGAACCGTGTTATCACAGTACAGTTCTCCGGCAAAATGCTGGACTATCCTATCCTGCGCCTCAGACAGTTCCGCAGTATAGAAGCCTTCCTGAGAAGGGCCGTTCCCGCTGCAAAATTTCATCTTTCAGAGCAGGATCCGCTGGTGGCAGAAGCTATCGCCCTGGCCGGTGCCAGAAACTTCGAGGCCACGGTGTCCTTCCTGCGCCTCCTCAACTCCATGTCAGAGAGGGAATACGCCATCCTGGGAGACTCCAGCCCCCAGATGAGGCATTCGCAGTCACGGAGGGTCGCCCGCGTCATGGATTACTCCCTCAAGCACCTGGGAGAGACCATCCGGCTTTCCGACGTAGCCTCGCTGGTGGACATGTCGGACTCGGCCTTCTCGCACTTTTTCAAAAAGCACACGAACCTTTCCTACATCACCTATCTCAACGGAATCCGGATTGCCCGGGCCTGCCGTGCGCTGGAATCCACCGCCATGAGCATCAGTGAAATCTGCTGGGACTGCGGTTTCAACAACAAGTCCAACTTCAACAGGCTCTTCCTGCAGGCCAAAGGCATGACCCCCAGTGCCTACAGAAAGTATATTTCCAGGATTCTGGTTTAGTTTTTCCGGTGGACCCGGTATATAAACCAGGCCGCGAGCGCCCCTCCCGCCACTACGGCAACCACAGAGGCCTCGGCCCCGAAAGCGCCTCCGCTAAGCCAGTCCGGCCCTTCGACGCAGGCGTTCAGAAGGCTTTTTCCGGCGTTGTTACCGGAAACGGCGAAACCGAAAATGTTCCCCTGCGCAAAGTTCCAGGCCCAGTGGATGCCAATGGGAAGCCACAGTGTGCCGCTCCATTTGTAGGCCGCTCCCAGCAGCAGGCCCGCCTCCACGGCAATGGCAACGGAACTCCACAGCGTGCCGCCCGGATTGCTCCAGTGCATCAGCCCAAAAAGCAGGGCCGACACCCCCAGCGCTACCGGGAAACCCCATTTCTCGTCTATCCAGCGGAACAGCACGCCCCGGAACAGAATCTCCTCACCCACAGCCACTACGGCAAAATAGCAGAAGGCGTAAAGAAGGTCCGTCGGCCCGGCGCCCGTTCCATTCACGTGATAAAGGCCGGCGATGGCCATCACTCCGGTGACTACGCAGAAATAACCCAGCCCCAGGGCCAGCCCCAGGGCAGTGTCGGGTGCGCATCGCTTCATGGGCAGGTCTTTGGCGGGAGCGCCCTCCCACCACTTTACCACCAGGGCATACGCGAGCAGCATGCCGGCGCTCAGCAGCCCACACCACAGGCAGAACAGCCCACCGCGGGGTGCCAGATCCACGGCCCCCGCCATTCCATACATCAGCAGCGCCAGAATGAATCCGGCAATCAGCAGCGGCGCCCACTGCCATACAGGCATTTGTTTGATTTCCATATCGCAAAGATAACAATTTCGGAGGTTCCGGGCATTTTAGGGGAAAGGGAAATTTTGTATTTTTGCAGGGATGAAAGCGAATTTGCTACCTTATATGGAGCCGGGGCGGCTGGAGGCGGGCTGCGACGAGGCAGGCCGCGGGCCGCTGGCAGGGCCGGTGTATGCCGCGGCGGTGATTCTGCCGCCGGATTTTCACCATCCACTCCTGAACGACTCCAAAAAGATGAGCGAAAAAGCCCGGGAAGAGCTTCGGCCCGTCATCGAGCAGGAGGCCGTCGCCTGGGCCGTGGAGGCCGTCCAGGCCGATGAAATAGACCGTCTCAACATCCTTTGGGCCTCCGTCACCGGCATGCAGCGGGCTGTGCTGCGCCTGAGCCCCGCCCCGGCTTTCCTGCTGGTGGACGGGAACAAGTTCCGTCCCTTCGGCCCCTATGGCTTTGCCCATTACCGGACTGTGGTGCACGGGGATGCCACCTATGCCAGCATTGCGGCTGCCTCCGTGCTGGCCAAAACTTACCGCGATGCCTTTATGCGTGAGCTAGCTGCCCAATACCCCCAGTACGGCTGGGAGCGCAATATGGGCTACCCCACCGCAGAGCACATAGAAGCCATCCGCCGCCACGGCTATACCCCCTGGCACCGCAAGTCCTTCCACGTTAAGGAACTGGAACCCAGCCTCTTTTAGAAAATAAACTTGTACCCGAAGCTAAACTCCGGAGAGAGGGGATGGGTAGTGTACCAGGATTCCACCGCGCCGCTGCCACTGAAGTACCAGGACAGGCCCGGCTGCAGGAAAATGGCCCCGTGGCGCGCCAGCTGGTACTGAACGCCTATTCCACCATGCAGGGACCACTGCGTATCCCGGACAGAGGGACTTTCCTCCTGCTCTGACCATTTGCTTCCGCCTATATATGAGCGCGTGTTTTCCCGCGCCCCTATGGCCGTTTCCCACATGGGGCCGGCATTGAGACTGATACTTAAACGCTTCCATTTCAGGGCTTTCCATTGCAGCGAAAGCGGAATGCCCAGGTAGTACAGATGCCGCGTTGTGCGGGCCTCTGTTTCTCCCGAATGCGTTTGAAAGTCCGAGCGAAGGACGGTGTACATAAGGCCGCTTCCTACGCTCCAGCGAGGGGTAAAACTGTAGTCCACCCCCACACCCAGGCGGATGCTTTGCCGGTGAGAGGCCTCCGTGGTGCTTTCCCGGTTGCGGCTGAGCATGGGAACGGAAACGCCGCTCTCCTGCGTGGCTTTGGTGGCAACGGCCATGCCCGGATGGGTGGGTACGCCATAGCCCTTGGTGACGATTGTTCCGGCCTGCGCCAGGTAAGATCCGGAGGTAACCCCCAGTTGCAGCTTTTTCCTTTTCCGAAGCTTTTTCACGGGCTCTTTCTCCTGCGGCCACTGCTCTCTGACTGGTTCTGTGGCAGCGGCCTCCGAAGGAGCTTCCTCCTGGGGCTGAGCTTCTGTTTCTTTTTGGGGAGGAAGGGCTTCCACCGGTGATTGAGCCTCTATTTCCGGCTGAGACGGAAGGGCTTCGGGCGGCGTTTGGGACAGCTTGGGTTCCTGGGGCGGAACCACCTCTATTGAAGCGGGAGATGTGCTGCTTTTGGGATGGATGCGGTCCCCGGCTTCAAAGGGGATCTGGCCCGCGGAGGGGGTTTCCGGGGCGGGATTCTCAGGGGCTGCAGGAACCTCCTGGGCCAGGCGGTCTTCCGGGACGGGGAGGACCGCTACGGGGGCGCTCGAAGGTGTTTTCCAAAGGAACACAGCCAGTACTACGGCAGCCGCGGCTGCAAGGCCGGCGCCAGCTGCATACCACCAGGCGGCCACGCGGCGACGGCGCGGCTGCACCTCCGAGAGGACTGCGTCCCACAGCCCTTCCGGTGCTGCTTCCGTGTAGTCCTCCAGGAGCTGCGGAAGCTTGTCTGTCCATTCTTTACTCATGTTCCTTCAGATAGGCTTTGATTTGCCGGGCCAGCTGCGCCCGGGCCCGGGAGTACTGAGACGCAGAGGAATCTTCCTTGATTCCCAGCAGCTGGGCAATCTCCCGGTGCGATTTATTCTCGAAAACGAAGAGGTTGAAAACGGTCCTGTAGCCGTCCGGCAGGGCCTGGATAAAGCCTTGCAGCACCTTGGCGGGCACTTTTTCTACTTCCGGGGCCTCTTCCTGGGCCAGGTCCGGAAGTCCTTCCACGGGGGTAAAATAGATCTTCCCCCGAAGGCTCTTGAGCGCCGTGTTCACCACTATGCGCGAAGCCCAGGCCCTGAGGCTGCCCTCTCCGCGGTACTCGAAGCGGTCCAGGGCCGGGAGCATTTTCACAAAGGATTCCTGCAAGACATCCTTGGCGGCGTGACGGTCCGGTATATAACGGGAACATACCGCAGTAAGGTAGCCGGCGTAGCGCTCATAGAAAAGGCGCCTGGCGGCCGCGTCCTTACCGCGGATTTTTTCCAGCAGCTCCCGTTCAGTCCATCCTGTTTCGGAAGCGGAAAGTCTTGCCGGAAATCTTTCCTTCACCGTTTTTCCATTTTAGGATTAGGTTAACGTATTCCGCTCCTGTAGGGGGCAGGTCGTTGATGTCAAAGTAGGTAAGGGCATCGGCCCGCTCCAGGGCGGCATCCGCGTTGCTGCTGTGGATAAGCCACAGCTCATAAGGGTTTTCCGGGTTGGCGCCCGTAACAAGGGAAAGGCTGTGCTGGATGCTGCCGTCTCCCCACCAGGTGGCATAATGCAGGGTAAGGAAGCCGTCCTCCACGCTGGTCATCCAGTCTTCCAGGACATCGATGCCGCCCGAGGAAGAAAGGTCCTGCCCGCTGAAGGCCACGGTAGGGCCCTTTTCCAGAAAATCCATCCACAGCACACCGCACTGCCCTCCAGGATGTACAGCCAGGCCGCAGATAATGCGCTGCAGCCCATTGTAAGGGCGGGAATAGTTGAGGGGGTAGAGGATGGTGTTGTCGTCCTGCTGGAAAAAGATGCGGCCGTCCGCCCCTTTTTTGACCGTTACGATGAAGGTCTCCTCCGGGAGGTTATAATCCGCTTTTCCGGCCGAGCAAGAGACCAGGACAAGCAGCAAAAAAATCTGGAGAAAACGTTTCATCAAGTTTATAACCCAATTATTTACATTCCTTGCACGAAGATATTATTTTGTTTACATTTGTACCAAATAATTTAGCTTTTATGAAACGATTTCTCGCTTTTTGTGCCGGTCTCGCCCTCGCGGTGAGCGCCCTGGCCGACGAAGGAATGTGGCTCCTGCCGCTGCTGAAACAGCTCAACGGCAAAGACCTCAAGGCAGCCGGCTGCCGCCTGAGCCCGGAAGAGATTTACTCCATCAACAAAACTTCCCTGAAGGATGCCATCGTGCACTTTGGCGGGGGTTGCACCGGAGAGATGATATCGGCCCAGGGCCTGCTGGTTACCAACCACCACTGCGGTTACAGCAGCATTCAGGGTCTGTCCACCGATGAGCACAACTACCTGATGGACGGTTTCTGGGCTAAGAACTTCGGGGAGGAAATTCCCTGCCCGGGCCTTACCGTCACCTTCCTGGTCAAGATGGAAGACGTGACCGACGCCATTGAAAAACACGGCGCCAAGGCAGAAGACCTGCAGAAAGCCGCCCAGGAAGCCAATCCCGGCTGCCGCGTGCAGGTAACAGGTTTCTATAACAACAATGTCCACTACCTCATTGTTTACCGCACGTACCGTGATGTCCGCTTTGTGGGTGCTCCCCCGGCATCCATGGGTAAGTTCGGCGGAGAGACGGACAACTGGATGTGGCCCCGCCACACCTGCGACTTCTCCATGTTCCGCGTTTATGCCGGCAAGGACAACCTGCCCGCAGACTACAGCGCAGAGAATGTCCCCTACAAGCCCGCCAAGAGCCTCAAAATCGCTGCCGGCGGTGTCAAGGAGAACGACTTTGCCATGATCATGGGTTATCCTGGCAGCACCCAGCGCTACCAGACGGCCACCCAGCTCAAGGAGATGATTGCCACCAACCGCATCCGCATCGATGCCCGCACCGTGCGCCAGGACCTGATGTGGGAAGCCATGTGCGCAGACCCTTCCGTCCAGCTCAAGTATGCCAACAAGTACGCCGGCAGCGCCAATGGCTGGAAGAAGTGGCAGGGTGAGGAACTGGCTTTCGAGAACCTCAATATCATCGGCCGGGAGCAGGAGAAGGAAGCTGCCCTGAAGGCCTGGATTGAGGCTTCGCCGGAGCGCAAGGCCAAATACGGAGACCCTGTGGCCGATATTGCCGCTTACGTAGAGAAGAACTCGGCCGACAACCGCGCCGTCACCCTCCTTTCGGAGGCTCCCAGCCGCATTGAGCTGGTAAGCATGTATAATAATATCGTCTCGGCCTACACGCGCGAAAAGCAGCGCAACGCCGAAGCCACGCTGGAGGCCATCCTCCCCCGCATCCAGGGCATGTACCGCGACTATGTGGTGGAACTGGACAAGAAAGAGGCCGTGGCCCTGTTGGAATTCTATCGGCAAAGGGCAGACAAGGAGGATTACCTCCAGATTCCCGGACGGGATTTTGCCACCATGGACATCCCCGCCTATGTAGATACCCTCTTCGCTACCAGCGCTTTCACTTCCTTCGAGAAGCTTTCCAAGACACCCGTTGAGGAGTTGATGCAGGACCCTGTGGCGCAGCTGTCGGCCGGTATTTACAGCCCTCTGATGGCCCGCTATATGAAGCTTTACGGCAGCGCCATGCGGCCCGGTCCCGGCGCCCGCAGGCCCAGCGGCAGCAATGACGCAGAGGAAGCTTACAACACCGCCCGCAAGCATTTTGCCGCCGCCCTCATGGAATGGCAGAAAGGCAAGGCCATGTACCCGGATGCCAACTCCACCATGCGCCTGACCTATGGTAACGTGCTGCCTTACAGCCCCAAAGACGGCCTCAAGTACTGGCATTACACCACCGCCAAGGGCCTGCTGGAGAAGGAAGATCCCTCCAACCCGGAATTCATCCTCCCTGCCAAGGTGAAGGAACTGCTCCTCGCCGGCGACTATGGCCGCTGGGCCGATGCAGACGGCACCCTGCACACCTGCTTCCTCACCAACAACGACATCACCGGCGGCAACTCCGGTTCTCCCGTGCTGGATGCCAAGGGCAACCTGATCGGCCTGGCCTTTGACGGCAACTGGGAGAGCATGAGCTCTGACGTCATGTTCGAGCCCCAGCTCCAGCGCTGCATCTGCGTGGATATCCGCTACGTCCTGTGGATGGTGGAAAAAGTAGGCGGCGCCTCCAACATCATCAACGAACTCACCTTCGTAAAATAACCGTGATAGCTAAGTAGCTAACACTCATACGTTTATAGAAATCAATCGTTGCAAATTGCAACGATTGATTTTTGTAAGCGCCTGTGCTACAGGTGGTTAAGCTACACGCTTAGAGGGCGGCGGAGAGCTGGCGGGCGATGGAGAGGAAGGCCTGGGAGTCCGGGCGGTCCAGAAGGGCTGCGGGGGTGCCTTCATCGGCGCCTTCGCGGATATCCTGCACCAGGGGAATCTGACCCAGGAGGGGGATGTCCAGGCCGGAGGCCATGCGGGCGCCGCCGTCTTTGCCGAAGAGGTAGTATTTTTCTTCCGGATGGGCCGCCGGGGTGAACCAGGACATGTTTTCCACCAGGCCCAGGATGGGTTTGTTCACCTGCGGATTGCGGAACATGTTGGCGCCGCGGAGGACATCGGCCAGGGCTACCTGCTGGGGGGTGGTGACAATGACGGCGCCGGTGAGGGGGATGTCGCCGATCAGGGAAATCTGGATGTCGCCGGTGCCGGGGGGCATGTCTATGAGCAGCACGTCCAACGGGCCCCAGGCGGTTTGCAGGATGATTTGCTTGAGGGCGGTAGAGGCCATGGGGCCGCGCCAGATAAGGGCCTGCCCGGCCTGCGAAACGTGGCCGACGGAAAGCCACTTGACGCCGAACTTTTCTACGGGGATAAAGAGGTTGGTGTTCTCGTCCTCGCCTTCCATCTCGATGACGGCGTCTTCCGTGCCGGTCATGGTGGGGATGGAGGGGCCGTAAACATCGGCGTCGGCTACACCTACGCGAAAGCCCAGGCGGGCCAGGGCAACGGCCAGGTTTACGGTAACGGTGCTTTTACCTACGCCGCCTTTTCCGGAGGCGATGCCTATGATCTGGCGCACTTCCCGCAGCTGCTCCAGGTTGAACTGGATGCCCTTGGGAGCGGGTTTGGCGGGGTCTTTGACAATGGTGTCCACCTCTATCTCCGTGCCGCCGGGAAGATGGCGGTACAGGCAGGCCTGCACAGCGCCGATGAGGTAGTTCTTAAGCGGATCCGGGCGCTTGGGGAAGGCCAGGGTCACGCGGACCTTGCCCTTCTCCTGCTCCACTTTGTCCACCATGCCAAGGGCCACCACGCTCTGGTCCTCCTTGGCCGGATGCTGCACTTCCTGCAGCCATTGCATTATCTCTGTCTCTGTCATGCGACGTATCTTCTTGATTCTTAGGCGTTTATGAAAATCAATCGTTGCATTTTGCGCCGATTGGTTTCTGTAAGTTATTGGTTTTTAGGGAGTTGCGTATCAGGGCAAGGAGGGCCAGCAGGAGCAGCAGGAGCAGGCCGATGGAAGCGACGCGGGAAATGGCGGCGCCGGTGCGATAGCTCTGCGGCAGGAAGGTCATCACCACCTCATGCTCGCCGGCGGGAAGCAGTGCGGCGCGGAAGGCCCAGTTGGCCCGAAGCAGTTCCAGGGGCTCTCCGTCCACTGTGGCGCTCCAGCCGTTGGGGTAGTAAATTTCACTGAAAACGGCCAGCCGGTCCGTAGTGGCGCTGTAATGGTAATGCAGCTCATTGGGGGCGTAGGACGTAAGGCCGATAAGATCCCCGGTCAAGCCGGGGATGACGGAGTCTGCAGAGGCGGGATCCGCCGAGCTGGGGATGCCGGGGGCGGTCAGGGCCGGGAGGGAGCGGCTGTCATCGGCGTCCAGCACTGCCTGGCGGCTGAGGTCCACGCTGCCAAGGAGGGCAATGTGCTCCTGCGGCGAGGAGGCCGACACCACCGACTCCACAAACCAGGCTGTGCCCAGGGCTGACTCGTTCACCAGGGGCGGATAATCCCCGTCCAGCACCACGTAACGGGTGTTCAGGGCGTTGAGCAGCGGAGTTCCGTCGGCCATCCAGGCCTCCACTTCCTCCAGGGAGGAGGACTCGTTGAGCTGCTTGTACAGTCCATTGATTTCCGCCGACAGATAGCGCTCGATGAGGTCCTGGTAGCGCTGCAGCTTGGCCGGCGAGTACCCGCCCACGCTCTTGTGATGGTAGGAAGGAACGGAGGAGTTGAAGACGTTCACCGTAAGGTCCAGGACACGGTAGGAGGGATCTTCGTCGGCTTTGATCATCTGGTCCACGGGGCGCTCGGTGAAGGGTTTGTTGAAATCCCGCGGGGTGGTGAAATGGTCGCTGTTGAGGTAGCGCTTGCCCACCAAAAAAAGGTTGACGGCACTGATGGCGCAGATAAGGACGGCAGCTATCGCCCTGTTGTCGCGCTTTTGCTCCTTTTTGTTTAAATAGGGCCACCACAGCAGCAGTGCAGTAATGGTTATGAGCCCCAGGGAGCGGAGGGAATCGGCCCGGAAAAGGGCGATGCGGTCCTGCACCAGGGCCTCCACCACTACGTCCTGCATGGAGGCGTCTGCGGCGCTTTCAAAGTTGCCGAAAAGACTGGGAATGAGCCAGCACAGCAGGCAGAAGCCGCCGCTAAGGCCGAGAGCCCAGAAGGAGGCCTTGCGGAAACGGGGGGCTTCGTAGTTGGAGCGGACTATACGGTCCAGCGTCACAAAGCCCAGCAGCGGCATGGCAACTTGCAGCACCACCAGCGCCATAGACACCGTCCGGAACTTGTTATAGAGCGGTAAATACTTGAAACAAAGCTCTGTAAACAACATAAAGTGACTACCGACAGCCATCAGGACGGCCAGTAAAGTAGCCGCCAGCAACCACCATTTTTCGCGCCCTTTGTAAAGGAAAAGGCCCAGCAGGAAGAGGAAAACTGTGACGGCACCCATATACATGGGACCGGCGGTAAAAGGCTGCGGGCCCCAATAAAGCGGCAGGTTTTTAGCAGTCTCCTTGAGGTTTTTCTGCCCCGCCTGGCGCAGCAGTTTGATGGTGGCCGATTTCTCCGGATCCACCGCCCCGGCCGAAGACCCTCCGTTGAAATCCGGAATGAGGAGGTTGGGAAGTTCCTCCCAGCCGTAGCTCCAGGAAGTGGCGTAGTCCAGGTCCAGGCCCTTGGTGCCGGTGCCCTCCTGCGAGAGTTCGGACCCGCCGCGCATAGTCTGAGGCGTGTACTTAGCCAGCGGCAGCAGCTTGTTCACATTGGTAGCGATGCCCGCCCCGCCCAGCACCAGCAAAAGGGCCGATGCCAGCCAGAACTGCCGCCAAGCCTTGCTCCGGAAGCAGTGGATAAACTCCACCAGGGCATACAGCAGCACCATGATGGCCAGGTAGTAGGTAATCTGCTGATGGTTGGCCTTGATTTGCATACTGAGAGCCAGGCCAAAGAGCACGGCACCGAGAATGACCCGGAAAAGATTCCCGGTCCGGCCGGGAATGACGGGGTGTTTTTGGCCATCCAGGGCGCTCCGGTAGGTGTACACCAGGGCGGCAAGCACCCAGGGCATGAAGGCAATAGCCTGCATCTTGGTGTTGTGCCCCACCTGGATAATCTGGAAATTGTAGCTGCAGAAGGCAATGGCTATGGCCCCGCCAATGGCCACAAACCACTTCACCCCCATGGCCAAAAACAGCAGGAAAGCTCCTAACAAAGTGATAAAGAGGTAAGTAGCAGGCCGCTTGCCGGTAAGAAGCAGGTCATAGATCCACTGGGTGTGATCCCCTTTGTTCTGGGTAGAGATGGCCGTAGTGGGCATGCCGCCAAACATGGAGTCCGTCCAGTAAGTGGGATTGTCCGGATGGGCTTTGTTCCACTGGTTCATCTCCTGGGACATGCCGATATATCCGGATATATCACTCTGGTTCACTATCTTACCGTCCAGCACTTGCGGCACAAAGCCGTAACTGAGGGCCAGGAAAAGGGCTACGGCACCAAGGCCTATACAGATTTTTTTCCAAACAGATTTCATGGTGTAACACTTTCTAACAATTGAGCCAGGGCGCGGGCCGTGGCGCGGCGGGAATAGGGGCCGATATCCCCTTCCGTGGGCGGAATGCCGCCGGCGCAGTGGGCCTGCCAGGCCGCCTCCAGGAAGGAGCGCAGGGCCGGGGCATCTTCCCAGTCTATGGTGGTACCGGCAGCGGTTTCGCGGAGTACCCGGGCCATGGCACCGTCTTCCTGGCCGATACCCAGCACCGGACGCCGGGCCGCCAGGTACTCGAAGAGTTTTCCGGGCAGGATGGGGCGATACTGGGCGTCGTTGCGCAGCGGCAGCAGTAGCAACGAGGCAGCCCGCTGCTCATGCACGGCCGTGGCATGGTCACAGTAGCCAAGGGCCACTACGTTGGCTTCCAGGCCGGCATCGGCAATGGCTTCCAGCACCTCCCGGTCCACTTTTCCCACCAGCCGAAGGCGCAGGGCTTCACGGAAAGAAGGACTGCCGGCGGCCATCTCCCCCAGCACTTTCCACAGCTGGAGGGGGTTCCCGTCGGCGGCAAAAAGGCCTGTGTGGGTGAGGTTGAAGTGGCTATCGGCCGCAGGGGCGGGAGCGGCGAAATCTTCTTCGTCGTAGCCGTTGGTGATGCAGGCAACCGGAGTTTTTGTCCGGGCCTGGAATTCTTCCTGTACCAGAGGGGTGCAGGCAAGGACGGCGGAACACTCGTCCAGGACAGTTTGCTCCTGCTTCCTGATTATGTTCCAGGTACGGGGGCTCATGGGCAGGTACTTCAGGTAGTACATGCGGGTCCAGGGGTCCCGGAAATCCGGTATCCAGGGAATGCCCAAAGCTTTGTGCAGGCGCTGTCCTATCAGGTGGACAGAATGGGGCGGACCGGTTGTAACCATCACATCCACAGGATGTTGCGACAGATACGCTTGGAGGCGGCGAACCGATGGCCGCACCCATCCCACGCGGGGATCCGGCACAAAAAGATTGCCCCGTATCCAGAGGGAAAGCCGCTGCTTCCAGCTTTTCCGGCCGGAGGAAATCTCTGTCACGGCACCATCTGTAGCTACAGCACCCGTGAGGGTGTTCATGTCCGTGCTGGCGCCTTTTCCCATGAGCTTGCGGTAGGCGGCGTAGGGCTCCCAGATAGAGCCGCGGAGCACTTCCACGGAGGGTGGCACTTCGGCCTCAAAGGAAGGGTCCAGCGAAGGATAATCGGCGTTTTCCGGGGCAAAAACTACAGGCTCCCAGCCATAGTCTGACAGGTATTTGACAAACTTCACCCAGCGCTGCACCCCCGACCCTCCGGACGGCGGCCAGTAGTAGGCTATGACCAAAACCCTTTTCATAAACATGCAAAGATACGAAAAAACGCAAGAATCTGTTTTGAAATGATTGATATTATTATTTATAGGTTATTTTTGAGGAAATTTTTTTTGATAAATTTTTGGGCATAGGGGTTCCTATGTTCGAAAATTTTCAAGGAAAATTTACCAAAAAGAAACATAAAGAATTTATCGAATTATTTCAAAACAGATTCTTAACTTTGTGGTATGAAAAGAGTCTTCCTTTTACTTCTTCTGGCTGTTGGCTGCCAGGCCCACGACGGATGGACCGCCTGGGAAAAAACGGTGATTGAGCAATCCGACTCGCTTATGTACGTGACGGTTATGCCGGCCGACAGCGCCATCTTGAGGGCCAAGAGCATCGATTTCGGGCCCAGGGAGCTGGCATCGGCCCAACTGCAGACCCTGCTGGCGAAAATGCACCGGACGCTCACGGACCCGTCGCAGGACGGGGTGGGCATAGCCGCTCCACAGGTGGGTATCAACCGCCGCCTGGTGCTGGTGATGCGCTACGACAAGCCCGGAAAGCCCATCGAGCCGTACCTTAACATCAAGATAGACAGTTTGCTTGGCGAGAAAACGCCCGGTCCAGAAGGCTGCCTTTCGGTGCCGCCCTACCGGGGAGTGGTGCGCCGCGCACCCAAAGTGCAGATTTCCTACCTCAGACCCGACGGTACCCCGGTCACCGAGCAGGTGGAAGGCTACAGCGCCATCATTTTCCAGCACGAGTGCGACCACCTGGACGGCATCCTGTACACCGACCGGGCCGACACCGTGTACATTAACCAGGCCTGGGCCGCCGAACGGGAGGGCTATTCCTACGAGCGCCCGGCGTGGTGGAAGCGATAGTGTCGGCTTTTTTTCGTATTTTTGCAATTCATGGCTAAACAGGCACAGGATACCCCTATGCTCCGGCATTACTTCGAGGTAAAGGCACAACACCCCGAGGCCCTGCTGCTGTACCGCGTGGGAGACTTTTACGAGTGCTACTCGGACGACGCCGTCACGGCCGTGCGGGTGCTGGGCCTGGTCCAGACCAAAAAAGCCAACGGAGACAAGGGGCCCGTAGCCATGGCCGGCTTCCCCCACCACGCCCTGGAAAACTACCTTACCAAACTGGTCCGCGCCGGCTTCAAGGTAGCCGTGTGCGACCAGCTGGAAGACCCCAAGTTTGCCAAGAAACTGGTTAAACGCGGTGTTACTGAGATAGTTACGCCCGGAATCTGCGTAGGGGAAGGCATGCTGGAAGTGAAGGAAAACAATTACCTCTGCGGCCTCACGGTGGAAAAGGACCTGTGCGGCGCCGCCTTCCTGGACATCTCTACCGGACAGTTCCAGGTGGCGCAGGGGTCGCTGGACTATGTGGGCACCCTGCTGGGTTCCCTCAAGCCCAAGGAACTGGTGGTGCAGCGGGGCTGGGAAAAAGGCTTCCGCGAGCGCTTCGGGGACTACTATATTACCTCTATTGACGAGTGGGCATTTGTGTATGAATCGGCCACGGAGCGGCTTAAAAAGCAGTTAAGGGTAGAGAGCCTGAAGGGGTTTGGCGTAGAGCCGTACCCGCTGGGCATCTGCAGCGCCGGCGCTCTGCTGGTATATCTGGAACAGACGCAGCACGTGGGGCTTCGGAATATCTGCACCATCGGCCGCATTGACGAGGACCGCTTTGTATGGATGGACCGCTTCACCCTGCGTAATTTGGAGGTTTTCCAGAGCGCCTCGGGGGCCGACGGCGTTTCGCTGGTCCAGACCCTGGACAAGTGCTCCTCGCCCATGGGAGCGCGCCTTCTGCGCAGTACGCTGGCCATGCCCATTCTGGACCGCAAGGAGCTAAACGCCCGCTACGACTGTGTGGAATACTTCACCACCCACCCGGATATTCTGGAGCAGACGCAGATGGACCTGGGCAAGTTGGGGGACCTGGAGCGCATCCTGGGCCGAATCGCCAGCGGCAAGGCCTACCCGCGCGAAGTGATGCAGCTGGGCCGCGGCCTGGCGCTCACCGGCCCCATCCAGCAGCGCCTGCAGGGCAGCGAAGCCCTCTCAAGGCTCCTCAAGGGCATCCGGAACTGCGAAAAACTGCTGGCCGAGCTGAGCCGCGTCATGGCCCCGGAACCGGCCGTGCAGATTGGGAAGGGCCCGGTGATCGGCCCCGGTGTGGACGAGCAGCTGGACGAGCTTCGCACCCTCTCCGCCGGCGGGAAGGAGTACCTTCTGCAAATGCAGCAGCGGGAGGCGGAGCGCACCGGAATCTCCTCACTTAAAATTGCTTACAACAACGTTTTCGGTTATTATATCGAGGTTCGCAACACCTACAGGGACCAGGTTCCGCCGGAGTGGATCCGGAAGCAGACGCTGGTGAATGCGGAGCGCTATATCACCGAGGAACTGAAGCAGTACGAAGAGAAGATTCTTACGGCCGAAGACCGCATCTACGCCATTGAAACGCGCATTTTCGGGGAGCTCATTGCCCGCATCCAGCAGCAGATTCCGGACATCCAGACCAACAGCCGTATTCTGGCAAAGGTGGATATGCTGGCCAGTTTTGCCCAACAGGCGCTGGAGCGGCATTATTGCAGGCCCGTCATGAATGAGGGGAAGGCGCTGGACATTCGCCAGGGCCGGCATCCGGTGATAGAAACGCTCATGAAGCCCGGCGAGGAATACGTGCCCAACGACGTGTATCTGGATACTGACAGGCAGCAGATTATCATTCTCACCGGACCCAATATGGCCGGTAAGAGCGCCCTGCTCCGCCAGACGGCGCTCATTGTGCTCATGGCGCAGTGCGGGTCCTTCGTGCCGGCAGCGGAGGCTCAGATTGGGTGGTTCGACAAGCTTTTCACGCGCGTGGGAGCCACGGACAACATCTCCCGCGGAGAGTCCACCTTCATGGTGGAAATGCTGGAAACAGCCATGATTCTCAATAACTTAAGCAGCCGCTCGCTGGTGCTGCTGGACGAGATCGGCCGCGGAACCTCCACCTACGACGGCATGTCTATTGCCCGCGGTATTGTGGAGTATATCCACGAGTACGGAAAGGGCGCCAAAACCCTTTTTGCCACCCATTATCATGAGTTGAACGACCTGGAGGGCCTGTTCCCGCGCGTGAAGAACTTCCACGTGGCCGTAAAGGAAGTTGGGAAAGAGGTCATTTTCCTTCGCAAGCTCCGGGAGGGCGGCACGGCGCACAGCTTCGGTATCCACGTGGCACGCATGGCCGGCATGCCTTCCGCAGTATTGGAAAGCGCAGAGCGCACGCTCAAGGCCCTCGAAAACAGCGAGCGGCTGGAGGCCGTGGGTGCCCTCACGCCCGTAAAGCCGCACAACACCCGCGCCGGGCGCGTGGAGCGAGACGGCTCTCTGCAACTATCTCTTTTCCAATTGGATGACCCTCTTCTGGAGTCTCTTCGGGAAAGGCTCCGGGCCACGGATCTCAACAATCTTACACCCCTGCAGGCCTTTGACCTGCTTCGCTCCATGAAGGAAGAGTTGGGGCTTTAGAAAATCAGGTTGGTGATAAACACCATCACTATCCCCACGGGCGCGACATAGCGTATCAGGAAATACACCGCACCGAAGATGCGGCGGTTGAAGCGGCCGCCAGAGGTGAGTTCGTCGCGCACATCGGCCTTACGCATATACCAGCCTACAAAAATGGTGAAAAGAAGCCCGCCCAGCGGCATGAGCCAATTGGAGCAGAACTGGTCAAAGAAGTCGAAGATTCCAAGGCCCAGGATTTTAACCCCTTCCAGCGGGCCGAAGGAAAGGCTGCACAGGGCGCCCACCACCCAAACGCCGGCGGCCAGCACCAGGGTACTGCGCCGGCGGCTCCAGCCTTTTTCCTCCACCATGTATGCCACGCCCACTTCCAGCAGCGAGATGGACGAGGTGAGCGCCGCCACCAGGATGGTCACGAAAAAGAGGATGGCCACAACGGAACCCGTATGCATCTGGCTGAAGATATAGGGCAGGGTTTCGAACACCAGGCCGGCGCCTTCCGAAGGCGCAATGCCAGCAGCAAACACCGCCGGCATAATCACAAAGCCGGCGAGGAAGGCGAAGAGAAGGTCCGAAAACGCAGTGTAAGTACCTGACGATACGATGTTTTCGTCCTTTTTCATATAGGAGGCGTAGGTAAGGATGGTCCCGATTCCCAGCGACAGCGAGAAGAACGCCTGTCCCATGGCCGATGCCGCCACTTCTGCGGTAATTTTGGAAAAGTCCGGCTTAACGAGGTATTCCACCCCTTTCCACGAACCTGGCAGCGTGAGGCCGAAAAGCATGATGACGAGGATGAGGATAAAGAGCATCGGCATGGTGATTTTGGTAAACTTTTCGATGCCCTTTTTCACGCCCATCAGGATGACGCCGGCCGTAAGGGCCAGAAACACGGTGTGGGCGATAAGCGGCTCCCACGTAGAAGAGATAAAGTTGCTGAAAATGCCGCTGGTATTGCCCGAGAAGCTGAATGTGCACGCTTTGTAAAGGTAATCCACGGCCCAGCCGCCCACCACGCTGTAATAGCTTAGCAGCAGAAGAGGGGTTATTACCGTCAGAAGGCCTACCCACTTCCAGGGGCTTCCGGGGGCCAGTTTTTTCATGGCGCCAAAAACGTTGCTTCCGCTTCGCCGGCCGATGGCGGCCTCCGCAAAAAAGATGGGCAGCGCCAGCACCAGGCAGGCCGCCAGGTACAGCAGGATAAAGGCCGCACCGCCGTTCTGTCCCACCTGATAGGGGAAACGCCAGATATTTCCCAGGCCGATAGCGCTCCCCGCCATGGCCAGAATCACAGCCAGCCGGCTGCCAAAATGCTCTCTCTTTTGCATAAGCATCCGGCCCTCCTATAATGGAGGGGTAGTGCAAAGATAGGAAAAATCCTGCGAAATCGCGGCCTTGCAAGTGCGGCTTTTTTTGTCTATTTTTGTGCTATGCAACAATACCTGCAACTACTTAGGCATATCCGGGAAAACGGCGTCATGAAGGAAGACCGCACGGGCACGGGCACGCAAAGTGTCTTCGGCTACCAGATGCGCTTTGACCTCTCCAAGGGCTTTCCCCTGCTCACCACCAAAAAGGTGCACCTCAAGTCCATTATCTATGAACTTCTGTGGTTCATCTCCGGCAACACCAACGTTCGCTACCTGCAGGAGCATGGTGTCACAATATGGGACGAGTGGGCCGATTCCGAAGGAAATCTGGGCCCTGTTTACGGCCACCAGTGGCGCTCCTGGCCGGCGGCCGATGGAAGGGTAATCGACCAACTTTCGCTGGTAATCGACCAAATTCGGCACAATCCGGACTCGCGACGCATGCTGGTCACCGCCTGGAATCCCGGCGAGGTGGACAAGATGGCCCTGCCGCCCTGCCACTGCCTTTTCCAGTTCTATGTGGCCGGCGGGAAGCTCTCCTGCCAGCTGTACCAGCGCAGCGCAGACGTCTTTCTGGGCGTTCCTTTCAATATCGCGTCCTATGCGCTCCTGACCCTCATGATTGCCCAGGTGTGCGGCCTGCAGCCCGGGGAGTTTGTACACACCACCGGGGACACCCACCTTTACAAGAACCACTTTGAGCAGGTGGCCCTGCAGCTCTCCCGGGAGCCGCGGGAACTGCCTGTCATGCGGCTAAACCCCTCTGTCACATCTATTTTCGACTTCCAATACACAGATTTCACCCTGGAGGGCTACAACCCCTGGCCCGCCATCAAAGCTCCTGTAGCGGTATAACCCGCTGCAACGTAAAAGGCCGGCGCAGGCCATTAAACTTGTCATCCTATGGAAAAATGTCTGATCGTAGCTGTTGCCGATAACTGGGGCATCGGCATAAAAAACGCCCTTCCCTGGCACATTGCCCAGGACCTGAAGTACTTCAAGGCCACCACCAAGGGCTATCCGGTGATTATGGGCCGGAATACCTACTTTTCGCTGCCCTTCCGTCCGCTGCCCCATCGCAAGAACATTGTCTTGAACCTGGGCGGAGACCCTATTCCGGAAGTCAGCTGCGTGTATTCCTTCGAGGAGGCGTATGCCCAGGCGGCCCAAACCGGCGCGGAAAAATGCTTCATCATGGGCGGGGCTTCTGTGTACAAGGCAGCCCTGGAGGATATGGACAGGCTGTACATCACCCACGTACATACCGTTTTGGAAGAAGCAGATGCCTTCTTCCCTGTCATCGACCCGGCTGTCTGGGAGCGAGAAAGCACCTCGGAAACCTTTGTGGACCCGGAAACCGGTTTTCCCTTCGAGTTTGTGGTTTATAAGAAAAGGACTATGATTACCAAACAGCTTTGGGGCAGTTCTCCCGATGGAAAGGAGATTTTCCTCTACACCCTCAAAAACAGCTCCGGCGCTTACGTGCAGCTTTGCTCTGTGGGCGCTGGCATCGTATCCATTGTGGTGCCGGACAAGGACGGCAAGCTGGGAGATGTAGTCCTTGGCTACAAAAATGCCCAGGATTACTTTGCAGACGGCCCCTGCTCCGGCAAAATCCCAGGCCGCTATGCCAACCGTATCGCCAAGGGCAAGTTCACCCTGGACGGCGTGGAATACACCCTGCCCATCAACAACGGCCCCAACCACCTGCACGGCGGCCCGGAAGGCTTCCAGAACCAGGTTTGGGAAAGCCGCATCGAAGGTAACGCCGTAGAATTCCTCTACTATTCCAAGGACGGGGAGGCCGGCTATCCCGGCAACCTCAAGGCCGTGGCCCACTACAGCTGGGGAGAGGACAATTCCCTCAAACTCATCCTCACGGCCCAGACGGACAAGCCCACGGTGGTGAACCTCACCAACCATGTGTACTTTAACCTGGACGGGGAAGGCTCCGGCAGCGTCCTGGGTCACAAACTGGAGCTGAACGCCTCGCAGTGGCTCCCCACGGACGAAACCCTTATTCCCTGCGGAGAGCCGGCGGACGTTGCCGGTACGCCCATGGATTTTGTGGAGGCCAAGCCTATCGGCCGGGATATAGAGGCGGATTTTCCGGCCCTCAAGTATGGGAAGGGTTATGACAACTGCTATCTCATCGACGGGGCTATGCCTGGCCAGCTAAGCACGGCGGCAGAGCTCTGGGGTGCCACCTCCGGCCGCCATCTGGAAGTGCTCACCACCCAGCCCGCCGTGCAAATCTACACCGGAAACTGGCTCAAGGGCTGCCCCCAGGGGAAAAGCGGCCGCGCCCACCAGGACTACGACGCCGTAGCCATCGAGTGCCAGCACTGCCCGGACTCCCCCAATCGCCCGGATTTCCCCGGCTCCGTCATCCTCCGCCCCGGCGAAGTGATGGAAGAAGCCATCATCTGGGTCTTCGACGCCCGCTAAACCCCATCGGCCCTGCCATCCCCGCCCCTGCTCGTCATTCCCTGCCTGACCGGGAATCTCCGTGATATTTAACCGCTTGATTATCAGCTGTTTCCTAAAATCAATCGTTGCAATTTGCAACGATTGATTTCTGTAACACGCTCATACTGACGCACTTACGTATCACAAAATACGGGGCTGAAAACGTTATTGGGCGGCGATGGCGGCGAAAAGGGCTTCGGGGGTGGCGTCTTTGAGAAGGACGGTTTTGTTAGCCGATAACAGGTACAAGGACGGGATGGCGCGCACGTGGTACAGCAGGTCTGTGCGGATAGTGCAGGTGGGGTCATAACCGCTGATCCAGGTGGCGGGATACTCTGCAACGTGCTCTTTCCAGCGCTCTATATCCTGGTCTATGTACACGGCCACCACCTTGAGCTCCCCGGAAGAAAGCAGCGCAGAAATTTCTTGGTTTCCAGACAGTTGCGCATTGATGTCCCGGCAGGCCTGGCAGTCCGGATTGCCGAAGATCAGCAACAGCAGCCCTGCATCAATCCCATAGAGGCTGCGCCGCCGTCCAAAACTGTCGATAAAGTGAAAATCGGTTGCCGGCGTTCCGGGTTGGTTTAGCCCGCAAAGGGACGCCTCCCGCTCATATCGCATCCGCTCCACCTCCTCCACAAAGGGGGATGTGGAAAGCCGCCGGGCAAAGGGCTGGTACAGCAACTCGCTGCGGACGGGGGAGTTAGGGTCATAGAGGTATCGGCTTAAGAGCTTTTCCATCCGCTCAAACACCGGCCCCTCCGGATGAGCCTCTTGAAAGGCCGATATCTGCTCAAAGCAGCGCTCCACGCAGCGGATACCCTCCTGCGGCGGAAGTTGCTCCAACAGCGTGACGTAAAGCCCCACCTGTGCTTCCAGCTCCTGGGCAGGGACGCCGTTGACCGTCAGGGAGTCGCTGTGGTAAAGGCTGTCCGGCGCGGCAAAACGGTCCCAGAAGTGGAGGCTTCGCCATTGCATGCGCTCCAGGGGGTCCGACACCATCAGGGGAACCTCTGCCGAGGGGAACGGACGTACCAGGGATGCGGGGGCCTTTTTCCGGGGTCCGCAGGAGAGGATGGCCAGCAAGGCCGTCACTAAGAGGATTCTCAACTTCATTTTCCACAAAATTACTTTTTTTCCTTTAGATGTTCGAAATTTTTCGGTGAATATTTACCAAAAAGAAGCGTAAAGAATGTATTGAATTATTCAAAACAGATTCTTAATTTTGTAAGGTATGATGCGGAAGACTTTGCTGCTGCTGGCCCTGCTGCTGGCGGCCCTGCCCCTGAAGGCGCAGTTTTACCTGGCCGGTGACGATCCCGGCCATCTCCGCTGGTTTACCATACAAACGCCTCATTATCAGCTGATTTATCCAGAAGGAGCAGATTCCCTGGCCCGCACTTACGGCCGCCTGCTGGAGCAGTTCCGCGTCCCCGTGGGCCGCAGTTACGGCTTTATCCCGGGAGAGGGCCAGTCCCGCAAGATGCCCGTCGTTCTTCATGCCTACAACCCCTACTCCAACGGGTCAGTGGGCTGGGCGCCCCAACGCTTCGACTTATACACCCAGCCGGACGCTTACAACACCATCCCTTCTCCCTGGCCCATTCAGCTGGCGTCGCATGAGCCCCGCCACCAGGCCCAACTGCAAAAGCCCGGCATCCGCTTCCTGCGCCGCCTTACCGGTGATGCCTGGAATCCCATTGCCTATCAACTCTTTGTAGGCCATGCGCTGGGGGAAGGAGATGCAGTTACGGTAGAGACGGGTTTCGGCCTTGGTACGCGCGCCCGCACGGCCGATTTCCTGAATTATTACCGCGTAGCCCTGGACCAGGGAGACAAGCGCAGTTGGTTCCGCTGGCGCTACGGCTCCTACAGGCGTATCACGCCGGACCATTACGCACAGGGTTACCTTACCGTTGCCGGCAGCCGCTACCTTACCGGAGACCCGCTTATCATGAAGGAGACGGCGGAAAATGCCCGGCGTCGGCCTTACTTGTTGTCGGCCAATTTCAGGCACAGCTTAAAAGAAAAACGGCAAGGGACTCGCTTCGATGATACTTTCCGCGAAATCCTGGACAGCGTCAACGCGCATTGGCAGGCCGATGCGGCTGCCCGCGCTCCCTTCCAGGAAATGGAGCAGATCACTCCCGGGGAACCCTTCCCCGTGAATTACAGTTCGCCGCAGGCAGGTCCGGACGGGACCCTGTATGCCCTGCGAAGCGGCCCTGTACGCACGCCGGAACTGCTTGCCATCAAAGATGGTAAAACCGTAAGGCTCAGGTATTTCCAATCCGTGGAAACCTCTCTGTTTCTGGACCCTGTGCGGAACCGGCTTTACTGGACGGAGAAACGGCAGGATCCCCGCTGGAAGCTGGGCGGCAGCAGCGTTGTGGTTTATTATGACTTGAATACTGGCAACACGCAGGACCTGGCAACAGGCCACTACTATCACAACGCCAGCCCTTCCATGGACGGAAAGCAGCTGGTAGCGGCCGAATACCTTCCCGGCGGAGAGAACTTCGTGGTCTTCCTTTGTGCCGATAGTGGCCAGCAGCTCCGCCGCATACGCGTCCCGGACGGCATCCAGCCCACAGAATTCGGCTGGTACGGGGAGGAGGTTTTCCTTGCGGGGATATCAACCCAGGGTGCGGGGATTTACCGCATTGGAGCAGACGGAGACTGGGCACAAGTGCTGCCTCCCAGCATCCAGAAAGTGGTGAATCTGGGCAGCGGAGAGGGTTTTGTGGACTGGGTGTCGGACCGCACGGGCGTGAACGAATACTACCGCTACTACCCCGGGGAGGGGCGCCTGCTGCAAATGACAAGCACGCGTTACGGCGCCTCGGATCCCTGCTTCGACGGGGAGTACCTCTACTGCGCGGCGCAAACGCTGGAAGGCATGCAGCTGTTCCGCACACCGCTCCAGGCTCTGCAGCCCCGAGAAGTCTCTTTCACGGACACCCACGCCTATTTCCTGGCCGATACCATTGCCTCGCAGGAGCAGGCGCTGGGGGCTTCGGTGCAGTTGGAATCGGCCGTCCCCATGAGCCGGCCTGTGCGTTACCGGAAAATTCTTCACCCGCTGCGGCTGCATACCTGGTTGCCGCTGTATGTGAACTACGACGCCGTGACGGAGGGCTCCATGGACCTGTCGTACAAAACGGCGGCCCTGGGGCTCAGCGGCTACTTCCAGAATACGCTGGGAACAGTGTCCGGCATGGTGGGCTACAGCCTCCATCCCAGCCCGGACAATCCCAACAACTGGCGCAATGCCCTTCACGCAAAACTCCTGTACACTGGCCTGTACCCCGTTTTTGAAGCCTCGTTTGACCTGGGAGACCGCAGCGCCAGGCAATATTTGATAAAGCGCTATGACAACGGGAGTTCCATGCGCCAGGCAAGTACATTCCAAACGATGTCCGGCCCCCTCTTTGAGGCTTCCCTGCGGGCCTATATTCCCCTTTCCGTCCGTCGGCACGGGGTGAACTATGGCTTTGTCCCGCAGCTCAAATACACCCTTTCCAACAACTGGATGGCAACGGAACCGGTTCTGTTGTCGGCTCCGGAAATGTATTTCAAAGGACTCTCTACCTTTTATTTGCTCACGTCCTTTGGAGAAGGCGGGAATGTGCCCATGCAGCGCCTGAGCGTATCTGTTCGCGCTTATGCCATGCTTTCCAAAGCTTCCAGGCAGGTGTATCCCCGACTGGGCATAGGGGCAGAAGCAGGCGCCAACCTCAGGCCGGGACAGACAGCCCTTTTCACCCCCAACATTTACGGCTACCTTTACGGCTACCTGCCGGGGCTCTTCCGTCCGCAGGGCCTCAAGCTTACGGGCATTGTGCAGCAGCAGATTCGGCCCAAAGGCCTGGTGTTCGGCGAGTTAGCGGTTCAGACGCTCCCCCGGGGCTTTGACTCCGCCGCCGGCTCCCTGCTGGCACAGGAGCACCCCTTGCAGTGGAAGGTGACGGCGGACTATGCCATTCCCTTCTCCTTCGGCGACATTTCCATTCCCGGAGTGGCCTATATCACGCATTTTGTGCTCACCCCCCACGGGGATTTCACCGGCCTTGGGGGCGGCAGCAATCTTTGGAGCGCAGGCGCAGACCTTACCGCAGAGCTTTCCAAGCTGATCCTTCCCTACAGCTCCTCCCTGGGCCTTTCCTTCTCCTACCTTGGCGGCTCCTGGTACCCCTCCACCCAGCAGGAGCGCCCCTGGTCCCTCAGCCTCATCTACAACATGGACTTTTAAAGGGCCATTTTTCGTGATGCGCAAGTGGCTCTGTGTGAGCCGATTACAGAAATCAATCGTTGCATTTTGCAACGATTGATTTTAGGAAACGACTGTGGGTCAAGGGGTTAGGTATCGGGCCGATTAGCGGAAGAATTGGTCTATCCAGGCGGGGTCTATTTGGGCGAAGCCGGGGGCGGGGCGGATGGCGGGGTGGCGGGAAAGGATGCCGCGGGCGTCTTCATAGACGTTGAAGCCCACGTTCACCACCTGCATCTGGCCGTCCAGGGGGAAGGCCATCACCAGTTCGTTGTCGGCGCCCTCAAGCCGGACAAATTTAAGGGAAGCATCCATGGCAGCGGGGTTCTTGGCCGATAATTCGCGGCGCGTCACCCACTTGCACATTTCCAGGACGGTGTCTTCCAGGCCGGCGTCGTGGATGTTCACCTTTTCCACCAAATCCCCTACATTCCGTACCAGCCGAAGGGTATATCCCTCCAGGTCCTTGACTGCCTCTTCCACGGCCCGGGGAGCCTGCTGCTCACCGGGCAGCAGCCATACCATAAGGCGGTTGTCCGGGTCATGGTAGAGTGTCTGGTACACCGCCAGGTTGCGGTGGCCGCAGTAAGGGCACTCCCACACAAAGAGGGAACCGTCCTTGACCCGGGCTTTGACTTCCGGATCAAGGGCGGTGTTAATACTTTGACGGACAGGTATTTCCGTCTTTTGCTGACAATGATTACAACTTGCGGGCGCCATCGCTGATTACCACGTTGTAAACCTTGGGCGCATGGCCGAACTTAAGGGTAAACTGCTCTATGGCCGAGCGGACGAAAGGCTCATACAGTTCTTCCTTCACCAGGTTGATGGTGCAGCCGCCAAAGCCGCCGCCCATCACGCGGGAACCCGTAACCTCGCACTTGCGGGCCAGTTTGTTCAGGAAATCCAGCTCTTCGCAGGAAACCTCGTACAGGCGGGACAGGCCGAAGTGGGTCTGGTACATCATCTCGCCCACTGTCTCGTAGTCGTCGCGCTCCAGGGCGTCGCACACGTCCAGCACGCGCTGCACTTCACCGATCACATATTCGGCGCGGAGGAAATCCTCCTGGGAAATCTGGCCGCGGACTTCGTCCAGCCAGAGGCGGTTGGCATCCGAGAGGAAATCCACCTCCGGATGGTTCTTCTTGATGGCGGCGGCGGCCCGCTCGCAGGACTCGCGGCGCTTGTTGTAGGCGCTGTCGGCCAGCTTATGCTTTACGCAGGTGTCCAGGAGAACCAGCCTGTAACCCTTGGGATGGAAGGGGAAATACTTGTATTCCCCGGTTTTGCAGTTGAGCCGGATCAGGGAGCCCTCCTTGCCGAAGAGCGAGGCAAACTGGTCCATGATGCCGCACTTGACGCCGCAATAGTTGTGCTCTGTGCTCTGGCCAATTTTTGCCAGTTCGAATTTGTCGATGCCGTTGCCGTTGATCTCGTTGATGGCAAAGGCAAAAACGCTCTCCAGGGCGGCCGAGGAGCTGAGTCCTGCACCCAGGGGAACATTGCCGGCAAAGACGGTGTTGAAACCCTGGACCTTGCCGCCGCGCTTGAGCGTTTCCATGCACACCCCGAAAATATAGCGGGGCCAGTGCTGTTCCGGTTTGTCTTCCTCGCGGAGGCTGAACTCTACGTACTCCTCGAGGTCTAAGGCATAGGCCTTCACAGTGTCTGTCCCGTTGGGCTCGATGGCCGCCATGATGCCAAAGTCGATGGCGCCGGGGAAGACATATCCGCCGTTGTAGTCCGTATGCTCGCCGATAAGATTGATACGGCCGGAAGACATGTAAAGTTGTCCCTCCGTCCCGAAGAGGGATTTGAATTTTTCCTGGATTCTGGTTTTCATATCTGTGCTGTGTTGTTGCGTGTCTTACAAAGATAATAAATTTACGGGAATATTTACCCATATCGGGCAATGGTCCGACGCACCGCCTGCGTAGCGGGGGCCGGAGTAGGTGCGGAGGGGCTTGGTGCCAGCGTGGGAGGCATCGGGGGCCTGCAGGAAGGGGACATGGAGGATTTCCATGGAGGCGGGCAGGCAGGCTTCGCTCACAAAAAACATGTCTATCAGTTCCCAGGCGCCCTCGTACTTGATGGTACCCTCACCTTTCTCGTGAAGGGGTGCAGCCAGGTTCCAAAGGCTGGGTTCCAGGCCCTTGTAGAGCGGATTCTCCGGCGTGTCGTTGAAATCCCCCATGGCTATGATGTGCCCATGTCCGGCCGCAGCCAGGGAATCGGCCAGCTGCCTGAGGCGCTCTACGGCTATTTTCCGGCGAGGCTCCGAAACGGCCGCCCCGCCGTATTTGGATGGATGGTGGTTAACGAGGAAAGACAGGCCGCCGGAGAAGCTGGCCAGCAGGATATCGCGCGTTGGCAGGACGGTGGAATCCTGCGCATACAGGTGGCAGGGTTTTGCGTTTTGCAGCTGCAGCCGGGAGGCCCTGTAGAGCAGCGCCACATCAATTCCCCGCGGGTCCGGGGAGTCAAAATGCACTATCCGGTAATCCAGTTTCCGAAGGGTTGTCTCCTGCAGCAGGGCCTTCAGTACGCGGGCGTTTTCCACTTCTGAGAGGCCAATCACGTCCGGCAGGCCGCCCTGCTCCGACGCCGCCCAAAGTATGGTTTTGGCAACGGCCTGACACTTGGTGCGGAACCTTTTCCTGCCCCAGCGGCGCTCTCCGGCCGGGGAGAACTCTGTATCGGCCACACTGGTGCTGTCACTTCTGGCATCAAAAAAGTTCTCCACATTCCAGAACATGACCCGCAGCGTGTCCCCGGGAGCCTCATTGGAAGGCCCCAGACACAGAAAAAGGCACAAGAACATTGGAAGGCCCCAGACACAGAAAAAGGCACAAGAACAAGGTTCTCATGCCCAAAGATACTGTTTTCCGGAAAAACCTCCTATACGTTGAACAGGAAATGTATATTTACCCCTTTTTGCCCTTGATTATCAGCCATATAGCGCGTAACAAAATTAAACGAGTAACAAACGGGTAACAAAAGCACCAAAAAACCGCCTGGAAATTTTGGAGGGTGTAACAAGTTAGGCAAGGCCCAAAACTCCATAATTCCGCGGCGGCTTTCTGCAAAGGTAGTAAAACTTTTTTAGTCTGCAAGGGTTTTACCTCAAACTGGGATAAATTGGCGGCGCTTTCGCTACGTCCCGGCTGTCAAAAATAGTGAGAGTAACCCAGGCCAGGCCCTCCGTTGGCAGCTGGTACGGCGGCGGCGTACTCCAATAGCCGCGGGAAACGGCGTTAATTTCGCTGTCGCTAACCTCTATAATTTCCCCCGTTGGGGTGGTTATCTTTACCCCGCCCGTTCCAGGGGTAAACCAGCCCGCCGCCTGGCCCTCTATACATTCCGCCCGGTTGCTGCCCGGCAAAATATATTGTTTCATTGGGTCATTATCCGGGTAAAGCGCCGAAATATCCAGGGGGTCTTTATAGCCCTGGGCCGTTAGCCTTCGCAAGTAAAAGGCTATACGCAAGTGGTCGCGGTATTCGGTTAAGGGTGGGCAGTAACTGGGATTTACCAGCCAACAAGAGGCCAGGCAAATAAACGGATTTGCCGCGGCCTGCTGCGGGGTATAGTTCGAATATACCCGGTACAGCATAAAATTTTGTACTTGTTGCAGGGTCATAGCTATTTGCCCGTTTGTGGTGTAAATGCGTGGCTGCTCACTCCGAAAATATCCCAGTAGGGTATTAGTTCGCTGTAATCCCCCCGCGTTACTATAAGCCCGGCGGTGGTTTCCTCATAGCTGGGCGCCAGCTGGCCGCCGGGGTCTGCCTGGGCTATGATAATATGGCGGTGGCCGCGGGCCTCAATCTGTATAACTCCCCCTTTTTGCGGCTGGGCCGCCAGGCGCTCTTTTAGTTTGTCCGCCAGGGTTTCAAAGGTAATACCAAAAGAAAAACTTGTCATAGCTTTAGCCCTCCACAATGATAGCCGGGTAAACGTTAAAGCCGCTTTGCCGCCCGTTTACTACTTTGCCGCCGCCCTGGGCGTTACGATCCCCGGCCAGGCCGCCCGTAATTGCAAAGAGTTCCGCGGGGCTAATAGTATACCGCCCGGCCAGGTTGTAAAACTTGGGCGCTGCGTCCTGGGTGCGGTCAAAATAGGAAATCAGCGCGCGGGCGGTGGCATCCTGGGCGGTTAGCGAAATATAGCCGCTGGGTACCAGCCCAAAGCCCGCGGGATCATAAGCCGCGCTGCAAGCCTCCAGGGCTGCGCGGTGCTGCTTTGCGGGCAAGCTGGCGCAAGTGGCCTTAAAGGCGGCTTGCAGTTCCAGGGCGGCGCGCTGCATCCGTTCCAGGTTAGCAATAAAGGCGGCTTGCTCTTTGGTTTCCGCGTAAAGGGTGCAAAAGTCCTCCAGGCGGGCCGCTGCATCCTGGGCGGGCGCTGCCTCCCCGTCTTTGCCTATCACGATAAGCCCGGCGCGCAAATAGTCCCTTTCTATCGCAAAGGTTAAAACGGCGTTTGCCTCTTTGCGGCATTGGAGTTCTACAAACTTGCGGTTTAGCTTGACGTCATCGGAAAGGCGCGCCAGGGGGTGCCTATTATCCAAAACCTGGGTTTCCACGTACCCCCGCGTTTCTTCGTTCCAGCCTGGGCCGCAATCCAGCCCGGCTTTTTTTGCTGCTGCGTTTAGCATCGTATCCGCTAACAGCTGGCGCAAAGAATACCAGGGGCGCGCGTTGCAATCCATAAGCGCCCAAAGGAAAGGCACCCCAAAGGTAATTTGCGGCACGGTTTCTTTTACGATCTTGCCCAGGGCCGTAACGCGGGCGACAGCATCGGAAAGGCCAGCGGCCAGGGCCTGGCGCTTTGCCTCCAAAACAAATACTTTTTCTTTCATATTCTTACGTTTTTACTGGTTTTTTCGTTCATTTTGGGCCAAAAAAGGCCAAAGTTCCGCAAATCCGAAAATTTGCTTTTGGTCGTTCAAGACTGGGGGCGAGGTTTAGCAAGGGGGTACCCCTTTTAAAAAACACCGGGGGGGGGTGTTAGTTACTTACTTATCCCCTGGCGCCTGGCACGTTTGGCCGCTGCTTTCTGCTTTCGCTCTGCCTCCCGGTGTCTGCGCTCTGCTTTATACTTGTAATCCTGGCGGGACTGGTTGGCCGCTTTGTAGGCTGGCTTTCTCATTTCCCAGCGCCTCCCGCCGCCTTGCGCATTTCCCTAACCTGGGCCGCGGCCCGTTCCTGGGCGCTGCGCTGCCGCCTGGGCTTTGTCCCGGTGGCCTGGCGCATTTCCGCCAGCTGGTTAGCGCGGCGGCGTTCCCGGTACGCGCGGGCATCCTCCGGGCTGGCCGGGTTAAAGTAGTGTACTTTGGTGCCGTCCGCGCCTACAATTTCCCGCAAATAGCGGGTTTCCTTTTCGCTGCGTTTGTGTGTCATAGTTCGTTACGTTTTTCGTTGGCTCTTATAGCGGCCCTTTGCTGTGCTGGGTTGGCCGCGTCCCAGTCTATTAGATCGTTAAACATTTCGGCTATTTCCGCCGCTATCGTGGTGGGCTGGCGGGCCAGCTGCTGGGCGTTCATTTGGCGCGCTGCTGCGTACTGGGCTACTTGGGTAAGCAAGGCACGGGCAAAGGCGCAAACGTTCTTAAATCCGCCAGCCTGGGCCAGCTGTTCCGCCCTGGCGTAATCCTCCGCGGCCAGGGTTATATTTATGCGGTGGCGTTCCTTTCTCATAGGCCCAAATTATCGAAATCGTGCTTTCCTATTTCCTGGCGGGCTATGTAAAAGAAAGTCCCTATTTGGTCTTTATATTCCGGGTGTTTAACGGCGCGGCTATATTTCGCGTCCGTTTCTTCCGGCGTGTAGCCAGGATATAGCGCGCTAATTCGGTGGGCATAATCCCGGCCAGCCTCCCCAAACGTATTTGCAAGGCTGCAAAGTATCCTCCACCAGTCCCCCTCCGCCGCCGTAATATCCCAGCGGTTAGCCTCACAAGATTTTATAACGGCCTCCACCTTTGCCGCGGTTTCGCTTGCGTCCAGATCGCGGCCCAGGGTTTCGCGGGTTGCGTGTTCACGTTCCGGCAAGGTCAGCGCCCAGGGCTGGGCCGCTGTGTTAATATACGGGTCGGCATCCCAGGAAACAAAACGTTTGCGGGTTACGTCCTTGCAGGCCGGGTCAAGTTCCAGCCCGGCGCGCTCAAAGTGATACGCCAGGGCGCGGAAATATTCGCGGTGTTTGGCCGGGTCTGCTATCGGCACAATAACCACGTACCCGGAGCCGCCGCAAGAGTGGCCGCAATAGGCTACGTTTGGCACGGCGCTAATAGCTGCCTTTAGATCATACCCGGCCAGCGCCGTATTTATCCCCTTTTCCGGCTTGTAGTCTATATCCAGGGAAATAAAACCACTATGCCGCACAAGGCCAGCGCGGGAAACGTGCGTAAAAGTCCCGCTGGGAGTAAAGCACGGCAAGGCGGCTTTTAGGGCCTTGCGTTTGGCCGGGTCTTTCTCTGCCCTTACGGCCTCAACCTGGGCGCGCCAGGTGTCCGCAATCAGCGCCCGGCCCAGGCTTATATTTTCTATTTCGCTATCGTCTGCGTTCACGCAAGGGAGTAACGAAATTTTGGCTTTAAATAGGCTTGTTTTCATAATATCCGTATATCCGTAAAATATCCGTAAAATATCCGTACGTACGCCCTTTTAATATATCCGTAAATCCCCGTATATATACCCCTTTAGGGGTATACGGGTTTTTACGGGTATTTATATATCATCTTCGGGCATATCCGTACACGGGAAAAGGTAACTATAAAAAACCTTGCGGCCCTCTTTGGATTTAAAGAGTACGCCCGCCAGGGCGGCGGCTCTTATATCCTTTTCCGCCTTGCTTTCTTCGCATCCCTGGGCCTGGCAATATGCCTCTATAAGTTCGCCCTTTGTCTTGCGGTCTGCATCCTGGAAAAGCGGGGCAAAGCGGCTGCGCGTTTCCTCCAGGGCGCGGCCCTCTGCCTCCGCCGCTGGCGCTATCTTGAAATCATCCGCAAACGAGAAAGAGAAAGGCGGCACGGGGGCAAAGCGGCTAAAGGGCTGCGTTACTTTGGCGGTGTCCGTTCCCTCCACCTTATCCACCTGGTAAATTTCGGCGCTCTTTTGCACCATAATAGCGCCCAGGTGGCCGCGGGCCTCATTGTCTTTTTTGTTTACGTGGATTAGTCCCAGGATCGCGGCGCCGTACTTTTCCGCGTGGGCCTCCAGCTGCCGCACCACGTCCCGGCTTTTTTCCTCATCGTTAAACGCCTGGCACAAATCTACTACCCCGTCAAGAAAAACGAAATCCGCCGCGTTTTCCTCTATCGCTTGCAGGGTGGCCGCCAGGGCATCCGCCGGGCCTCCAAAGCCGCGCAAGGTTACTATTTTAAGGCGTTCCGGCTGGGTGTCAAGTCCGGCCATAGACAGCACGGCCCGCGCCTTTTTGCGCAAGGTGTTTTTGTCTTGTTCCGTGTCTATCCACAAAACGGCCAAATCCTGGCGGCTGGCGGTTATGCCTATAAACTGGCCCTTTAGCGCTGCTACTATCAGCGCCAGGCCCGCCGCGCTTTTTCCGGCTTTCTTGGTGCCTTGCAGGGTGTGGAGGTTGGCCCGCGCTATTAGGCCGTATTCGCCGCCCAGGGTAAATAAAAAGTCTATCGGCGCATCCTCCCCGGTAACGTCAAGATACGGCACGGCGCGCCCGGTTTCCTGGGCTGCGTCTTGCCTGGGCCAGCGGCTAAAATCTATTTTCCGTTCCTGGCTCATTATCGCAAAGGTTTAGCGGCGCAATACGCGGCGGCGCTGGCCGCTGCCTCCGCCTGGGTGGGTACGGCTTGCAGCCTGGCGGCGCGCCAGGTTTCCAGGGCTGCGCGGTCAAACATAATAAGCCGCCCGCCGTACTTGTAAAAGGGTATTTGCCGGGAGCTGGTAAGTTTGTAAAGGTAGCTTTTCTTAAAGCCCAGGAAACGGGCCGCCGCCTCCAGGTCTATAAGATCATTTGCCGCCAGCTGGCCCGGCTGGGTAATAACGGCCTGGCGCAAGGTTTCGCCGCCGTGTGGGTTTTCGTGCTGCATACTGCTACTATTTTGGTTTTACATTTGTACTTTCAATAAAAAGCCCGCACCCCAGGAAAAGAAGAAAAGCGCAAGCGGCGCGGGCTGCAAAGCTTTTCAGTAATGCAAGGGCAAATTTAAAGGCAAAAACCAAAATAAAGTAAAGAATATCAAATAGTTAGCCCCTACAAAAGTGGGCTTTCCACAAATGTAGGGGCGTAAGGGGTCAGCGGGTGGCCGCTGGCGGTTACTGCTGGGCTGCGAAATAGTCCTTTAGGCCGTTAAGCCCTTGCAAGGTTTCGCGCATCGTGGCCGCTGGCGTGGCATCCGTCCAACTCTTTAAAAGTAGGTCAATAGCATTTGCGCAAACGTTCTGCGCGTCCTGGAAAAATTCTTTGTCTTGCATAACTTGTTACTTTTGTAGGGTGTAAAATATAGTATCTATTTGGGTGTCAAATTTGGCCTCCAGGGGGTGCGTTTTTGCGGATTGTACCACGTTTAGCCGGGTGCGATCATCTACGCCAAAGGCCAGGCAAAGCGCCCGCGTATAAGGCTGTTTGCGTTTCCTGGGTAATAGGTCTATAAGGCGGGCCAGCTGGGCGGGCGTCCCGTCCCAGGAAAGGGCCTTTTCCGGGCGTTTCGCCGCCGGGGTGGACTGCTGGGCCAGGTAATACGCGAAAGTGTCCCAGGGGCCGGAAATTAGGCCCGCACTGGTTAGCGCTGTGTAAAGCCGCCGCGCGGTCTTTTCCTCCAGGCGTTCCGCTGCTGGTAGTGCTGCAATCTTGCCCGCTTTCAGCGCGTCCAGCTCTGCCGCCAGCTGGCCCGGCATCCCCTGGCGTTTTAAGGCCGAAATTTCGCCCCCGGAAAGAGTAAGGCCCGCTACTGCCGTTGCCTGGCAAATTGCTAAAAATAGGGCGTCCAGGGTGGCAATACGGGCGGCCAGGGTGTCGCGCCGCTGCTGGGTGTTTGCCTCCAGTTCCGCCAGGGCCTCCGGGCTGGGGGCCGGGCCGATCCCTGCGAAATCCTGGGCCGGGCTGGTTATCGTTTCCAGTTCCGCGGCCAGGGCGTTACGTTCCGCCAGGATCGCGGCAAGTTTCGCCAGGATCGCGGCGCGGGTTTCGGCTTTGGTGCCGTATTCAAAGCGGGCGCCCTCAACAAAGGCGGCGGCCTGGGCTGTAATACTGCGTTTCATTAGTCCAAAATTCCGTTTAAGAGGTTGGCCGCTGCTTGCTTGCGCTGGTCTATGATCGTGGCGTAAATCTGCGTTGTGCTTACGTTGGTGTGTCCTAATAGCTTGGAAATGCTGTAAAGGTCTGCGCCCTGGGTAAGCGCCAGGGTGGCGAAAGTGTGGCGGGCACAATGAAAGGAAATGTTTTTAGCGATCCCGGCGCGTTTTACCCAGGTAGTAACGCCCCATTGGGTTGTTACCCGTTTCGGCAAGGTAAATACTAAATCCTCCGGCCCTTTGGTGCCGCGTTCCGGCAAAAAGCGGCGGGCGGCATCGGAAAGGGGTAAATACAAAATTTGCCGGGTTTTCTGCATCCTGGTTTCTACTTGCCAGGTGTCCCCGTTTTGGTGTATATCCCCCCAGGTTAGGCCCTCAATATCGGAAAGGCGCAAGCCGCAAAAGCAAGAGAAAAGGAAAGCGGCTTTTACTTGTTCGTTTGGTGCCGGGGCCGCCGCCAGGATCTTTAATTCCTCCGCGGTTAGATAGTCCCTTTCGCTGGGCTGGCCTTGCGGCTTTTCGCTAATATCCACCAGCGCGCAAGGGTTTACGGAAATAAGGCCCTTTTTGTACGCCTCATTCATAGCCGCCTCAAAGTTGGAGTAATAAAGCGCGGCGGTGTTTGGGGAAAGGGTGCCAGCTCCCCAGCGCTGCGGGGCGTCCTTTAGATAGGCAGCAAAGCCCGTGCAAAAATCCTTATCCACCTGGGCCAGGGTAACGGCCCGGCCCTTGTAGGCCGTGTCTAAATAGTGCTGTAAGTGGGTGCGGGCGGTCTTTATCCCCTCCGCGGTGTTGCTGGCCTTGCGCCCGGCATCCTGGGCGGCCTTATCGGCCCGGTCTTGCCGCTGCTGCATCCAGTCCAAAAGTAGCAAGGCTTTCCCGGCCTGGTTTTTTATCCCGGCCTCCCCGTTTACTATTTCCTTAATCCGCTGGGCCTTTATCGCGTTGGCCGCGTCCCTGGTTACCTGGTTGGCGGTTTTATCCTCCGGGTGGTTGGGGCGCTCTGGGATTAGGTATAACTTTAGAAATTCATAGCTGCGCACCCCGTCCCGGTAAATATCCAGGTAAATAGATTTGCTGCCTTTCGCCAGCTCTTTAAAACGGATTGTTACGGGTTCCTTTGCCCGCTGCTGCTTTTTCGGTCTTGCCATAATAGAAATACTTAACTTGTTACGGGTACAAATATAGGCAAAAAATCCGAAACGAGTAACAAACGAGTAACAAAATTTGCGAAAAGTAACAAAAAGTGCGTTTAAGAAAGTCAAACAAAGGAAAAAGAAAAAGCGGCCTAAAAGCCGCTAATTCAATGGATTATATTTTACTTACTTTTCCTTTATTTTACCCCTTAAACAACAGGAAATGCATGATATCGCCGTCCTGGACAACATAGTCCTTGCCTTCGATGCCCATGCGGCCGGCGGCGCGGACGGCTGCCTCGGTCTTGTACCGGACAAAGTCCTCGTACTTGATGACCTCGGCCCGGATAAAGCCGCGCTCGAAGTCCGTGTGGATGACACCGGCGGCGCGGGGGGCCTTGTCCCCGGCTACGATGGTCCAGGCGCGGCATTCGTCGGCCCCTGCGGTGAAGAAGGTGCGAAGGCCCAGCAGGCGGTAGGCGCTTTGGATCAGGCGCACTACGCCGCTTTCCTGCAGACCCATTTCTTCCAGGAACATCTGGCGGTCTTCGTAATCCTCGATTTCTGCGATTTCTGCCTCCGTACGGGCGGCAATGACAAGAATCTGGGCATTTTCCTCTGCCACGGCGGCCCGGACGGCCTCCACATAGTCGTTTCCAGTGGCGGCAGAAGCTTCGTCCACGTTGCAGACGTACAGCACCGGCTTGTTGGTGAGAAGGTACAGCTCACGGGCCATCTGCTCTTCCTCTGCATTCTCCAGGGGAACTACTCGGCAGGACTGGCCTTTCTGCAGCACCTCACGGTAGCGAAGAAGCAGGTTCAAAAGCTTTTTAGCCTCCTTGTCCCCGCCGGTAGTAGCCTGTTTCTCCACCTTCTTGATGCGGTTTTCCACCGTCTCCAGGTCTTTGATCTGCAGCTCTGCATCCACCACTTCCTTGTCCCGGACAGGGTCTACGGAGCCGTCCACGTGGACAATGTTGCCGTCGTCGAAGCAGCGCAGCACGTGCAGGATGGCATCGGTTTCCCGGATATTGGCAAGGAACTGGTTACCAAGCCCTTCCCCGCGGGAGGCGCCCTTCACCAGCCCGGCTATATCCACAATCTCCACGGTGGCGGGAATGGTGCGCTTGGGCTGGCAGATGTCCGTAAGGACCTCCAGCCGCTTGTCCGGCACATTGGTGGAACCCACGTTAGGGTCTATGGTGCAGAAAGGGAAGTTGGCGCTCTGGGCTTTGCCGGAGCTTACGCAGTTAAATAAAGTAGACTTGCCCACGTTGGGCAAGCCTACTATTCCACATTTTAGCGACATAGGGCGAGTCTATTAATAGAAACGGGCGCGGTTGTCGTCCACGGTCTTGTCCATCATAATGGGAAGGAGCATCTGGGCGTGGTAGGAATCCAGGCGGGCCTGGTAGTTGCGGGCGTCTTCCTCGGTGTAGTAGGCGCCGGTTTCGCGGCCGTTCACCTGGAAGATGTAAGTTCCCATGACACCGGCCACGGGACCGCTGATAGCGCCTTCCTTAGCGGCGGCCACTGCACCCACGAAAGAGGGTTCCGTAGTGGGCGCCGACGTGGTGGAGAAGGTAACGTCCGTGAGGTTGGAAACGGTGGTGCCCAGTTTCTCTGCGATTTCCTCCAGGGAGGTGAGGCCGGCAATCTGGGCGGCGATTTCCTCGCAGCGCTTCTTGGCGTAAAGTTCGCTGTAAAGCTGGCTGCGGATGCCTTCCGATACATCTTCCACCTTGGCATAGCCTTCCTTCTGGGCGTCCTTGACAGCCACCACGAAGAAGTAGTTGTTGTCCACGGTGATGATGCCGGAAGCCTTGCCGGGCTTGTTGTTGAAGGCCCAACGGGTCACTTCCTTGGCGTGGCCGATGGAACCGTAAGTATCCGTGCCCTCATTGATGGTCATGGAGCGGGAATAGACGCCGGTAGAGTCGCAGGCGGCCTTGTAGGCTTCATACTTGCCGGCGGCGCGGGTGGCCAGCAGGTTGGCCTTGTTGTACACGCTGGAATAGGTTTCCTTGCTGGGAAGGGTGGCCTTCTCGAACACGGCTACCTTCTTCTTGGCCACGGGCTTGGTGGTCTTGGTCACCTCCACAATGTGGGTACCGTAAATGGTGGTGGCAATGAAAGGCTTGCCAACGGGAGCGGTAAGGACAGACTCGAAGCCGGGAATCATGGCATTTTGGGTGAGCCAGCCCAGGTTGCCCATCTCTCCGTCGGAGGCGTTGGCCTGGTCAATGGAGTGGAGGGCGGCAAGGGTAGAGAAGTTGCCCTTGCCAAGAACACCCATCAGGCTGTCTGCCTGCTGGCGGGCGTTGGCACCGGTGAGCATGATGTGGCGAACGTACACGGAATCCGGCACATTGGCGCTTTCCATGATGCGGGCGGCGAAGAAGTTGTCACCGGACTGGAACACCGGGGAAACACCGCTCTGGTTCTCTGCTACAAAGGTATCTACGTCACGGTTGATGGTACGAAGGTCTCCTTCCTTGTACCAGGTATCGGCCCACTGGCGGTCGCTGTTGCGCTGCAGGAAGGCACGTACGTTGTCCGTGGTGGTGAATTCGTCGTAGAGGGTTACGAATTCCTGGTTCTGGGCGGCGATGTCCTTATCCGAAGGGGTTACCTCGTAAACGGCGTATTCGATGCTGCGGGTGGCCTTCTGGCGGAACATGTCCTTGTGGCTGTTGTAGTAGTTCTGGATGTCTGCCTTGGAAATGACCACGGTGGAATCCATGGGATAGTAGGTGTTGGGAACCATCACGAAACTGACGTTGGCGGTGGTGTTGTTCTCTGCCACGGCACGCTGGGTTTCCAGGGAGTTCACATAGGAGGCGGCGCCGAACAGACCCATGTACTTCTCGTTGTAGCGGTTGCTGCGCACGGCATTCTGCAGGTAGTTGCGAAGAAGGATGCCGCGACCGCTTTCATCGGCCGATACATTCTCCATGAATTCACGCACGAGGGAGGCGGAGAAGTTGCCGCTCTCGTCCACGAACAGGCCGGAGGAAGTGATGACGGGGGAAAGCTGCTCGCCGATAAAGAGGTCAATCTGCTCCTGCTGACCTACGCTGAGGCCGGCTTTTTCGATGGTGGGGATGACCAGGTTCTGGTCTACCAGGTTGTTCCAGGCCATATCGCGGACCTGGAGCTGGGCCTGCTCCGTGGAGGAGCTTTGGCCGGTGAGCATTTCGCGGACGTCTGCGAATTCGCTCACTTCGCGTTCGAATTCCTGGTAGGAGATGGACTTGCCGTCGATTTTACCTACATCGTACTTGGAAGAGGTGGACTGGATGGTCTGGATAATGTCCGAGGGGTTCACCAGGAAGAGTAAAAGACCAATAGCAATGATGATCGATGCACCAATGCCGAATTTGGTTCTGATGGTCTCAAGAGCTGCCATAAAATATGAATTTTTTAATATTTCCGATTATAAGGGCTGCAAAGTTACTAATTTTCTTCTAAATACCATTATTTTTTTGGCACGGGCCCTATTAAATTGACGGAATCTATCACCACGCGGGTCTCTTCCGACTCTATGATGAAGACATTGTCGAAGGGGCGCTGGAGCACGGCGTTGCGGGCCATCTCGTCCGAGCGCATGCCGTAACCCTGCATGGAACCGGAAGGGGAATACATGCGAATGTAGCAGTCTGTCCAAATTTCTCGCAGGTTACCGTCCCAGTAGAGCGTATCCGTCTCCATGGTCTCCTGCTTGAAGATATTCCGGATAATCACGTTGCCGTAGGCGCTCCAGAGCTCTTTGTTGTCTTTGTTCTTTTTGTCGTGGCGGGCCTCCCGGGCCTGGATGGTGGTTTCCAGCCTTCCGTCCTCGCTGTAGCCGTACACGTGGATTCCCTTGGGAAAGAGGTCATAGGAGGTGTTGTCATACTCGTACACCTCCAGCCGGGGAGACTCTACCCGCATCTTTACGCGGCCGTTTTCCGACTCCACGTAAAACATGCTGTCCACCACCTGGATAGGCACTTTGGCGAGATCCAGTTTGTCTGCTTCCGACAGGTTTCCCTTGCAGGAAAAAACGACGAAAGCAAGCGCCAGGGCGCTTGCCATCGTCTTCAATATGCGGGTTTTGTCCACTTACTGTACGCGTACGGTGGTGGTGGCGGTCATGCCGCTGCAGGAAACCGTGTAGGACTGGCCGCGGGTGAGGTCATACATGAAGGCCTCGGAGGCTTCCGGATAGTAGCGGCTCACGTTGCCCAGGGAAGAGGAGGCTTCGTCGGCTACGCCAGGATCCGCGTTGCGGGCTTTCTGGTAGTAGTCTGCGGCTACCCAGTAGCGGGCCCACTTGTCCTGAGGAGAGGAGCAGGTGGCCGATGCCCAGAGGTTACCCAGGATCAGGTATGCCTTGCCGGCATAACCGTAATCCAGTTCCACAGCCTTGCGGGCAGCCTCGGAGGCTTTGCCGCGCATGCCGTTCTTGTAGCAGAAGGCGGACATCTCATAGTAGTACTGGGCATCCGTGGCGGCATCCGAATCCGGGGAAAGGATGGCCTCTTCCAGGTAGCGGGCGGCATCTGCCACATTGCCGCGGGCGGCGTTGAGGCGGTACAGGCCGAAGGCGCTACGGTAGGAAGGATCCAGCTTGTACATGGACGTTACGGCGTTGAGGTACAGGTCATTGGAGGCGCAGTCCTCTGCGGAGTTCATGAGCTTGACGATATTGGATACCAGGGCCAGGTTTTCAGGGTCTGCCTGATAACGGGGGGTGAAGATGGCGATGAGGTTCTCGCAGGAGGCCACTTTGCTGTCTGCGAAGATGGTCTCGATGGCGGTCTTGACCTTCAGGGCGTCCTCTTCTTCTGTCTCGTTCTTGGGGGTAAAGCCCTCGATGCAGTCATTCACCTTGTCATAGGTGGCAATGACCTCGTCTGCGGATAGCTGGTTCTCCCGGTACATGGCAATGGAAGACTGCAGCAGGTTCACAAGGAGGGTTCCGTCTGCCTTGGAGCCAAGTTCGTCCACGATGGCACCTACGTTCTGGTAGATGTAAGGGGCGTTGGCGCTGCGGTAATTGATCATGTACTTACCCTTGTTGTTGAGAATCAGGGGCTTCTGGTCTCCTTTGCGCGTGAAGGAATAGTAAGCCAGGCGGGTATCCTGCAGGGCCAGGATGGTGTCCACGATGGCATTGCGCTGAGCGGCGTCCTTGGTCTGGTTGAATACGCGGGTCATGAGGGTAGTACCCTGGATGAACATATTCTCCGAGGCTGTAGGAGCGCAAAGAGCATATGCGCGGCGCCAGTTGGGAAGGGCCGATTCATAATTCTTCTGCTTGAAGTACTCCGTGTAGTAGGAGAGATACTTGATGCATTCTGCGCTGTCTGCGCCGTACTTGCCCTGGGCGGAAACTTTCCCCGAGGAGAAAACGGCCATGGCGGCAACAAGGATGAGGGTTAACTTTTTCATAACATCAGTATTTTAAATTTTGCTTTTTCAAGGATTATGCCATTCTATTCGTAGGTGCGCTTCTGGAACCAGATGTCAAATACGTTGAAACCCAGGTTGAAGCCAAAATACGTCTCCTTCACCTGCGAGGTGGCCAGGCCTCTTCGGCCCAGGTCCAGCCCTACGGTGATGCCGTTATACCAGCGGAAAACGGGAAAGGTCATGCCCAGCGTAACGCCCACGGCATTCACGTGCGCGCCGTCCACCGTATAATAGGACTGGTCAAAATAGGCGCCGGCGCGATAGGTGCAGCGGCGAAGGAAATAGCGGATATCATTGCGGTTGGGAGTGAGCGCCATTCCGGCCCGGAATGACTGGCCCACAGACTGTTTGAATACAACATCACCGACATTGGAGAAACCCTTCACCTGGTCCAGCCTGGAGCGGGTCCAGTCCGTGCGGGTATAATCCAGTTCCAGGAAGAATTTGTCTGCCACGCGGTAGCTGAGGCCTACGCCTAATTCGTCCCCCATCATGAGTTGGCCTTCCTCCAGGGTGGAGCTTGTGCGGCGGCGGTCATAGCTGCCGCGTTCTTCGTAGTGGATGGTATGGCCGCTCATGCCGGTGGCCAGCTGATAGGTTGCGCCCAGCGTAAGGAAGGAGCTGTGGGTTAGCGGCTGCTCATACTGAAGGCCCAGCTTGGCCGTAAAGTTATTCACCTGCAGGGAGTCTCCGGAGGCCATGTTGCGGAAGGACTCGTCGTCGTAATAGATGGCCGCCTGCTTGTTGATATTGCCAAAGCGGTAATTGACCTGAGCACCCAGGGAGAGGCGGTTCCAGAGCGTGGCGCCGAAGGCTCCGAACGCCTGGTAGATGCCGCCGTTACCCAAAGAGGCAAAGCGGCGGTAGCCTGTGTCCAGTTCCATTTCCGAGTAGGTGATGTAGTAGCCTACGTCGCTCACGGGGGTGACGCCCAGCATCATGGCGGTGTGCTTCCACAGCGGGAAGGAAATCACAAAGTCGTCTATGTTGAAGGTGGTGTTCAGGGCCTTCTTGTCCCCTTCCGTGAAAAGGGAAATGCGGCCGCCCAGGCCGAAGTCCGTCATAAAGGACAGGGAGTCACGGGCAGTGACCGAGGCCGGATTCATGATATTGATATAGCGGTTGCTGCGGGCTGCGACACCCACCCCGCCCATGCTGCGGTTCCAGGCCGTTCCCGGCTGGTGCATCTGCCCCACGCCGAAGACGGAATAAGGGGAGAAACCGCTGTAGGTTCCGTCTGTCTGTGCCATGGCGGCCCAGCAAGAGAGGAACAGGGTAACAAGCGCAGTATATCCTTTAATCAATCTTCCGAACATATTCGTCAGCCATTAATGCCAACCCCATCAACACGAGGTTACAAACTACAAAGATGGAACTTTTCATCCGTTTTGCAAAATAATTCGCATCGCCGCCGGTAAAAACAGCAATATTATCCGGCTGCCGATGCAGGTAACCTTCGATTTCAAATATAATGCCTGAAACGACTCCGCTGCCTATAGAGTCCACCTCCGAGAGGCCCAGAGGCCCCGGATTTTCCGGAATATCCACCAGCGGAAGAGAGCGGGAATAACGGTTGAGCGCCTTGAAACGGGTGCGGCAGCCCAGGGAAACGTTGCCGCCCCGGTAGGTGCCATCGGCTCCGGTAAAGTCGATGGAAAGAGTGGTGCCCAGGTCCACGATGGTGCAGCCCTTTCCCTTGAAAAGGTAGCGGGCGGCCAGGATGGAAGCGGCCCTGTCATAAGAGAGGTAGGTGGGCAGGCCGTGTGAAAGGAGCCACTCCTTGTTCCGGCTGTCCAGCACCAGCAGGTAGCCGCACTCCTTTTGTAGTTGCACGCTTTCTTCCTCCGTGATGGGATAGACGGAAGACACCACCATAACCGCAGGCTTTTCCCGCCGGGTGATGGTGAGGACAAAATCCAGCCACTTGTCCCCCTGGTATCGGAAAGTCTTTCCAAGAGTGATTCTCTCCGACCAGGCCGCCTTGAGCGCGGTATTTCCTATTTCAACCAATAAATTGGGCATAACTTACAAATTTAGCCATAATGGCCCAATTTTGCAAAAAACAGTTTTCAAAAGCCGATGGGCACGCCGGGGCGCGCTTTGCCGGAAAAGAGTTTGTTTTGCTTTATTGCCCAAAAAGTATTATTTTAGCGACCGTTTTATCAATGAATCAGTGGGTTAAATACGCGGCGGAGTTACGCTTTTTCCTTATCCTTGCTTTGTGCGTGGTTATAAGTTTCTGTTTGTCCAGTTACATTCCGGACGATCATTTTGACCGCGTGATTTCCCCGGCACTCGTTGCCATTTCCACCACCCTGTCCCTGTTTGGCGCGTGGATGATGTTCCGCCATTCGGGCGGGATGCGCGTCCGCAGGATCTGGGGCTGGACGCTGCTCCTGTGGGGTTTGACCGACGGCGCCTATCTTCTCCAGTGGCTGATGTCCACCGATCCCGCGATGAATATGGCCGCCTATCGGCTTACCACCCTGGAATTGCTGCTGGGAAACCTGCTGGGCTGGATGCTGCTGCTGTACCCCACTGAGGCGCTCCGTCCCGGCTGGATGACCCCCCGGCGCGCCCTGATCCAGATTCTGCCGATGCTGGCGCTGGCCCTTCTGGACTATTTTATCCCGGCCAACCTGCAGCCCCTCGTCATCCTGTATCCGCTTGTTCTTATCGGCCTTCTGTTTACCCACGTGAAGAAATACCACCTGTGGTGCGAAGAGAACTACTCCTCCCTCGAGGACATTGAGGTAGAGTGGATTGTGCGTTACCTGGCCATGTTTACCCTGGTGGGCCTTGTCTTTTTCTACATGTGT
>CADAJF010000013.1 GCA_902788175.1 uncultured Bacteroidia bacterium | reverse complement strand
ACTCGCGACCCCCGGCGTGACAGGCCGGTATTCTAAACCGACTGAACTACCGCACCAAGTTTTCAGTGAACTTCCCTTTCGGGATTGCAAAGGTACAAACAATTTTTGAATCTGCAAGTATCCCGGAGAATTTTTTGCAAAAATCGGCACAAAAAAATGGCCCCGGAGGAGCCACTGTCATTCCATACCGAAGGGACTAGTAGGTTACCTTGGGTTCCAGTTCCTTGGCAAGATCGATGAATTTCTGGATTTCCTTCTCCACGGGAGTGCGCTTGCACAGGTGCTTGGCCTCGTTGATTTCCAGCATCTTGGCGGCCAGGTTGGCGGCATTGCGGTTACGGAGTTCCTTGACGGTATCTACGCCGGCGGCTTCCAGGAGCTCTGAGAACTGAGGGCCGATGCCCTTGATACGGAAGAGGTCTGCGTGGTTTACCCAGGTGAGGATGAGGTCATGGCGGATGCCGGTAGCTTCCTCCAGAGCCTGACGGCCCTTAGGGTCTGCGCCTTTTTCCAGGAGCTGGTCTACGGATTCAATGCCAATGGCGATGAGCTTCTCTGCATACACGGGGCCGATACCCTGAATGTCAATAATTTTGTAAGCCATAATATTAATAATTTGAAGAGTTGATTTCCCTTTAAACCCTTCAAAGATAAAAAAAAACAAGGAAAAAAGAAAAAAAATTCATATATTTGCAAAGTATGCGGAGAAAATATGGAGAATTTTCCTCTAGATAGCGAAAAGATTTACTTCTGTTCGGACATGCTCACGCTGGACTGCGAAGATGGTCCGGTCACCCTCTCCATGACCGAGTGGCTCCACAAGGACCCCGTACGCATACACCGGATGATTATCAAGGAAAAAGTCCTGCAAGTGGATCAGTATGAGGTGTTTATCCCTCTTGTCTCCAAGCTCCGCAGGGCAGATTATGAGTATTACAAGCGCATCACCGGCCTTAAGATGATCATCGACTTCCCCGGCTTCCCGTCGGAGATAGAAGCCCGCATCCCCTACGACACAGACCCTATCGCCTTCTATAAATGGTGGCGCAAAGGCAAGAACGAACACCGTGTATATCTCTCCCCCGCATACCAGTTCAAGCTTTTCCAGAAAGTGTCCAAGATGGAACCCAAGGTGATGCTCAAGAAAGACATCGACTTTGTAAAGACGTTCTAGCCCATGTATACCATAGAGCAGGACGGCGCCTTGCTGGCCTCCCTTTTTGCCCTCTTCCCCACCCGCTCCCGCACCAGTATCAAGAACATGCTTTCCAAGGGGCAGGTGCAGGTGAACGGTCAGTCTGTCACAGCCTTCGACCATCCGCTGCGAAAAGGCGACAAACTCACCATCCTCCCCAAAGGCATCTCCATAGCCCGTTCCATCCGCTCGGACGCCCGGGAAGAAGTCCTGAAAGCCGGCGTCCAAATCCTTTTTGAAGACGCCTTCTTCCTGGTAGTGGACAAGCCTTCCGGGATGCTTTGCGTATCCACCGCCCGCGGCAGCAGCGCCAAAAGCGGCCACAAGGAAAAGACCCTGTACGCCCTCCTGAACGCCTATATCAAGGTCAATGCCCGCATGCAGCGCAAGGAAGACCTCCTGAGCGGGAAGGAACCGGACCGCAGCACTGCCAAGGTCTGGATTATCCACCGCCTGGACAAAGGGACTTCCGGAGTTGTCCTCTTTGCCAAAACGGAGCAGGCCAAAAACCTCCTGCAAAGCAAGTGGAAGGAACTGGTGGCAGAGCGCAAGTACGTGGCCTGGCTGGAAGGTAAGGTGGAAAAGGACAGCGGCGCCATCCAGAGCTGGCTGGCAGAGAATCCCAAGTCCCTGAAAATGATGTCCTTCCCCCAGGAAGTGAAAGACAGCCAGCTGGCCATCACGCATTACAAGGTACTCCGGCGCAGCCGCTACTATACCCAGGCCGAGTTCTCCCTGGAGACCGGCCGAAAGAACCAGATCCGTGTCCACGCGGCGCAGATGGGCCACCCCGTGGCCGGCGACGAGAAATACGGCGCCCAAACAGACCCTCTCCGCCGCCTTGCCCTGCACGCCCATACGCTGGTGTTCCGCAACCCCTACAGCCAGAAAATGGTGCGCTGCACCTCTCCCCTACCCGAATCCTTTGAACGCTTGGCAAAATGAACATTCCCGCCACTGACGGCCTGCAACTTGCCGCGCAGGTCATCGCCCCAGCCAATCCCAAGGCAGCCGTAGTCCTGGTACACGGCATGGCAGAACACAAAGAGCGTTACGTGCCCTTCATGACGTGGCTCTCAGAGCAGGGCTTTGCCTGCATCATCACAGACCTGCGCGGCCATGGCGCCAGCGCAGCCACGCCAGAAGACCTGGGCTATTTTGGCAAGAAAGGAAGCCGGATGCTGGTGGAAGACACCCTCTGCGTTGTCCGTTGGGCCCGCGAACAATACCCGGGGAAGAAAGTTTTCCTCTTCGGGCACAGCATGGGCTCGCTCATTGTCCGCTGCCTGGCCAGGCAGTATGACACTGAGATAGACGGACTGGTAGTCTGCGGCTCCCCCTCGAAAAACGGGGCTGCAGGGCTGGGAAAGATACTGGCTGGCTGTATCGGCCTTTTCCGGGGGGCGCATTACCGGAGCTCTTTGCTGGAAAAGATGTCCACCGGCTCCCTCCAGCGCAGATTCAAGGGAGAAGGCGTGGAAAATGCCTGGCTTTCAACCAACAGGGCCAACATCCAGGCCTACAATGAAGACCCGCTTTGCGGCTTCCGCTTCACGGCCAACGGCTACAAAGCCCTGATGGACCTGATGGAGCGCACCTATGACCCGGACGCATGGACCCTCTCCCACCCGGAAATGCCCATACACTTTATCGCCGGCGCCGATGACCCCTGTATCGGCTCCCTGAAAAAGTTCTCCCGGGCCGTGAGTTTCCTTCGCTCGCGCGGGTACCGGACCGTGACCAGCCAGGTGTATCCTGGCCTTCGCCACGAGATTCTGCATGAGCAGGGCAAAGAGGAAATCTGGCGCGACGTCGCAGCCATCTTAAGCACCTGGCTATGAGCCGGCTATCCAGAACTGAACGCCTGCTGGGAGAAGGAGGTATCCGCTGTCTGAAGGAAGCCCGCGTGATCCTTTTCGGCGTTGGCGGAGTAGGCAGCTGGTGCGCAGAAGCGCTGATTCGCAGCGGCTTAGGCCACCTCACCCTGGTAGATCCGGACTGCGTGGACGAGACCAACATCAACCGACAGCTTCCCGCCACCACCCGTACGGTGGGCCAGCCCAAAGTACAAGTGCTGCAGGAGAGGCTGCTGGAAATCAATCCGGACGCAGAAATCATTGCCCTGCAAGACCGTTATTCCCAGGGGAAGGACTTTCAGCTGGGAACATTCGACGTTATCGTGGACGCCATCGATTCACTTACGGACAAGATGAACCTGCTGCTGGAGGCATCGGCCTGCCCCGGGGCGCTCTTCTCTTCCATGGGTGCGGCCTGCAAGATGGACCCTTTGAAGGTGCGCGTGGCGGAATTCTTCGAGGTGCGCGGCTGTCCGCTGGGCTCTGCGCTGCGCAAAAAGATGCGGCGCGCCGGCACGCTTCCCGCCAAACCCTTCCTCTGCGTTTACGACGACGAACTCCTCCCCAACCTGGGGCCAGAAATGGATCCCGGGCCGGGGAAAGCCATTGCCAACGGCACCCTGGTCCACATTACGGGTATTTTTGGATTTACGCTGGCGGGGCTGGTTATCCGCCACATTGCGGGCACACCCCTTTGACCAGATAGCTAAGCGCCTGCGGCCGATACCCCTGCGGAACCTTCACCGGCGGCACCGGTGTATCCTCCAGACAGATGGTTTTGTGACAGAGCACGCAGTAAAAATGCACGTGCAGGTCATCGTCGTGGTCCTCATGGGTGCTGTGGCACAGCTCATAGCGTACCACCTCCCCTTCCAGCACATGCACCAGGTGCGCCTTCCGGAAAGTATTGAGCGTGCGGAAGATATTGCTCTTGTCAATGCTCTCTACCCGCGCCTCCAGCTCCAGCAGGGACAGCGGAGAACCGGCCTTCTCCAGCGCACGGGCAATGAGGAGACGATTGGGCGTAGGCTTTACGCCATGCTGCTCCAAAAACGCTTTCACAGCAGTTCCTCCAAAAGGGCCTTGCAATGGCCGGGAAGAATTATGTGGTGATTGCCGATAGGACTGGTCAGGAAATAGCGCGCATCCTGCGGGGCAAGCTGCAACACCACCTGCGTGCGGCAAAGATGATCCTCATACTGGTTGTAGAGCAGCTCCCCTTCCGCCGCAAAGAAGCGGTCCAGCTTACCTGAAACTTTGAATACCGTCACAGGACCTTCCGGCAGGTTTCCATGGATACCCACGCCGATACCTGACTCGAAATGGGTGTCTAACTGCCAGTCCGTAACCAGATTGAAGGGAACTGTACAGTGGGCAAACAGGAGCTCTCCCTTCTCCACGTCAATGCGCGAGGGATTGGCCTGGAAGCCCGTTTTTCCCGTGAGCGCCTGGGCTATCATCATGGACAGCAGCGCAGGGACGTCCCCCTCGCAAGAAGCCGGAATACCGTCCGCGTTGAAAGAGGCCAGGGCCAGGCAGCCGGTATTGCCTACCGCCGTGAGCAGGTCAAAACAGCGCAGGGTAAAAGCGCCCAGCTGATGGCGCTCCACCAGCTTTTCCAGCGCATGGTAAATCTGCGTGGCGCCAGGGTAGGCCCTTCGCACATGTGGAAGCATCTTTTCTTCGGCGGGAGCGTTGTTTTGCAGCGCCTTGGGAATCTCCTGCAAAAGTTCCTCCATGGGAATGGGGACAATGCGGGCACCCAGTTTTTCCTGAACGGCCACAGGGTCTGCGTGACTGGCAATGAGCCAGTCCGAGGGCTCCCCTATTACGCCAATGCGCGTACCGGAGAGTTTCCTGCGCGCCTCCTCTACAGTGTGCAGCACCTGCACCCGCTCCTGAAGATAGGCGGCGCCGCCATGCAGGACCTCCCCCTTAAGCCCCTGCTGCTGAAGATAGGAGAGGATTTCCAGCGATGCCGCCAGGGAATTGCTTTTCCCGGAAGTGAGCAGGTAAAAGCGCTCCGTCCCCTTTGCGAGCATCTCCGGCAGCAGGCCCTTGAAAATGCCCTCTGCACCGCCTGTACGCACATAAATGAGATCCAGCACATGCGTGCCGAAGTCACTGAAATCGGCTCCTCGGAAGTCGAATTCGCCGGTGGGAAAAACCGCTTGCAAGAATGCGTCGCTGAGCTGCGCTACAGAAGCCTCGTCGTGAAGGCCGGAGGTAATGGTATAAACTGCTATCATATCTTTAACTCATTTTTCAGGAAAAACGGACAATATGCAGAAAGAAAAAAAGGGAAAGCACCTTACATCGCACCGCTACGACCTCCTACCCTTGCTACATTCCTGTCCTGGGGGAGTTCGGAGGGAGCTGGTCGTGTAAGACTTTCCCGATACAAAGGTAGGAAAAGATTTCCGCTTTTCCTACTGCTCCATCTTCAAGCTGTCGAAGATGAAGGGTAAAATGTCTTCTACGCGCTGGAATTTGCGGATGCGCTTGCTGCCCACCAGGATGATTTTGAGGGGTTTCCCGTGTTTTTTCTGGTATTCCGCCATTACCTGCCGGCAACTGCCGCAGGGGGAAACGGGGCTTTCACAGAGCACGCCATGGTCACTGCCTGCAACGGCCAGGGTTTCCGGCGCTATGTCCGGGTAATTGGCGCCGGCAGCGAAGAGGGCTGTCCTTTCCGCGCAAAGGCCGGCGGGATAGGCCGCGTTTTCCTGGTTGGCACCCTTGATGATGGTGCCATCCTCCAGGCGCAGAGCCGCTCCCACCTGAAATTGGGAATAAGGAGAATAGGAGCCTGCCTGGGCCTCGAGGGCCTTTGCGACAAGCTCCTGGTCTGCTGCGCTCATTTTATCGACGGAGGAGAATTCCTCATAGTCGATGACAAGTCTTTTGCTACTCATGAGCGCAAGATAGCCAATAATTCCTTAATCTCCAAGCGTGGCCACCATCACGGCCTTGATGGTGTGCATGCGGTTCTCGGCTTCGTCGAAGACAATGCTGCTCTTGCTCTCGAACACGTCCTCGGTGACCTCGATGCCGTCCAGGCCGAACTTCTGGTACACTTCCTCACCGGCCTTGGTGTCCCGGTTGTGGTAGGAAGGCAGGCAGTGCATGAACTTGCAGGCAGGGTTGCCGGTGCGCTCCATGAGCTTGGCATTCACCTGGTAAGGCATGAGCATCTCGATGCGCTCTTTCCACACGCTGTCGGGTTCGCCCATGGATACCCAGATGTCCGTGTAAATGAAGTCGCAGCCCTTCACGCCGGCGTCAACATCTTCGGAGATGGTGATGCGGGCACCGGTCTCCTTGGCCACCTCACGGCACTGGGCCTGAAGCTCCTCGGAGGGCCACAGCTGCTTGGGAGCGACTATGCGCACGTCCATGCCCATCTTGGCGCCGCCTACCAGCAGGGAGTTGCCCATGTTGAAGCGGGCATCGCCCAGGTAGGCGAAAGAAACCTGGTTCAGGGGCTTGTCGGTGTGCTCCATCATGGTGAGGAGGTCTGCCAGGATCTGGGTGGGATGGAACTCATTGGTGAGGCCGTTCCATACGGGAACACCGGAGAACTCGGCCAGTTCTTCCACCGTCTTCTGGGCAAAGCCGCGGTATTCGATACCGTCGTACATGCGCCCCAGCACGCGGGCGGTGTCCTTCATGGTCTCCTTGATGCCGATCTGGGAGCCGGAAGGGCCCAGATAGGTCACATGGGCGCCCTGGTCGTAGGCAGCCACCTCGAAGGCGCAACGGGTGCGGGTAGAGGTTTTCTCGAAGATGAGGGCAATGTTCTTGCCCTTGAGGCGGGGAACTTCGTTGCCGGTGTATTTGGCGCGCTTGAGGTCGCGGGCCAGGTCCAGCAGGTACTGAATCTCCTTGGGGGAGAAATCGAGCAGTTTGAGGAAACTGCGGTTTCTGAGGTTGTAAGCCATAGTGTTTATTGAACGATTCTTGTTCCGCAGGAGGCATTACCCAGCTCCCCTGCTTCGGTGATGATACATTGTTTTCCGCCGTTTTCGATGAACAGGATGCCGGCGCGCACCTTCGGGGCCATCGAGCCCTCTGCGAACTGTCCCTCCGCGAGATACTGTTTGGCCTGGGCCACGGTGAGCGTATCCAGGGCCATCTCCCCTTCCTTGCGGAAGTTGATGTACACCTTGGGCACGTCCGTGAGGATGTAGAATTCATCCGCGCCAATCCAGGTGGCACAAAGGGCCGATGCCAGGTCCTTGTCGATGACAGCTTCCACGCCCTTGAGGCCGTTTTCGGTGCGGACAACGGGAATGCCGCCGCCGCCAACGGTAACCACCACGTAGCCTTCGCGGGCAAGGCGGCCCACCAGATCTACGTTCTGGATGCCGATGGGAACCGGAGAAGCCACCACCTTGCGCCAGCCGCGGCCTTTGGGGTCCTCCTTATAGACGGCACCGTCCTGGGGCTTCTGCGCATAGAAGGGACCAACGGGCTTGGTGGGGTTCTGGAACATGGGATCATCGGCCGCTACCTCTACCCTGGTGACCAGGGATACCACCTTGTTGTCCAGTTGGTTACGGGAGAGGACGCGGTCCATGCCCGTCTCGATGAGATAGGCGATGGAGCCTTGGGTTTCGGCGCCGCAGAAATCCATGGGCTGGGCAGGAAGCGCATGCTCCAGCTCACCAGCCTGATGGCGCAGAAGACCGTTACCCACCTGGGGGCCGTTACCGTGGCCAATGACAATCTGGTACCCCTGTTTGAGGAGGGGAACCAGATTCTCGCAGGTGCGTTCTACGTTCTCTACTTGTTCTTGGAAGGTGCCTTTCTGCCCGGAGCGCAACAGGGCGTTGCCTCCGAATGCAATCATGGCCAGCTTGCTCATAGACTCTCGAAGACTTCCTTGATGATGGCGCAAGCTTCCAGCAGCTCTTTCTCGTTAATTACGAGCGGCGGGGCGAAGCGGATGATATGACGGTGCGTGGGCTTTGCCAGCAGGCCTTTGTCGGCGAGTTTGAGGCAGATATCCCAGGCCTCGAAGTTGTCTCCGGGTTCGGTGACAACGGCATTCAGCAGACCCTTGCCGCGCACATACTTGAAGTACGGGCTCTTGATCTTGGCCATCTCTGCGCGGAAGATTTCTCCCAGGCGCTCTGCATTCTCCGTGAGTTTTTCGTCGCGGATCACCTCCAGGGCGGCAACGGCCACTTTGGCAGCCAGCGGGAAGCCGCCGAAGGTGGAGCCATGCTCGCCGGGGCCGATGGTAAGCATCACCTCGTCGTCTGCCAGGACGGCAGAAACGGGAAGGACACCGCCGGAGAGGGCCTTGCCGATGGTAATCATGTCCGGGCGTACGCCTTCATGGTCGCAGGCGAACATGCGGCCGGTGCGGCCGATACCGGTCTGTACTTCATCGGCGATGAAGAGGACGTTGTGCTTGTGGCAGAGGTCATAGCACTGCTTGATATAGCCGTTGCTGGGGACATACACGCCGGCTTCACCCTGGATGGGCTCTACGATCATGGCGCAAACCTTGTCACCCTTTTCTTCCAGCACCTTGGCCAGGGCGTCTGTATCATTGTAGGGAATCTGGACAAAGCCCGGGGTGAAGGGACCGTACTGGCCGTAGCTCTCCGGATCCGAGGACATGGTGACGATGGTGATGGTACGTCCGTGGAAGTTGCCTTCGCAGACGATGATAAGGGCCTCATTCTCAGGAATGCCCTTCACCTTGTAACCCCAGCGGCGGGCCAGCTTGAGGGCTGTTTCCACAGCCTCTGCGCCGGAGTTCATGGGCAGGAGCTTGTCATAGCCGAAGAATTCCGTGGCGAACTTCTCATAGGGACCCAGGCAGTCATTATAGAAAGCGCGGGAGGTCAGGCACAGCTTCTGGGCCTGGTCGCACAGGGCCTTCACAATCTTGGGATGGCAATGTCCCTGGTTCACAGCGGAATAGGCACTCAGGAAGTCGAAGTAGCGTTTGCCTTCTACATCCCAGACGAAGATGCCTTCACCTTTTTCCAGCACTACCGGCAGCGGGTGGTAGTTATGGGCGCCGTACTTGGCTTCCAGCGCAATGTAATCTGCAGATTTCATACTTGGTTTTAGTGTGTGTTAATTATTGGTTATTGTACTTAGTCTCTGGTAAGTGGCAGCGTGGAGCAGCGCAGCAGGCCGCCCATCTTGGAGATTTCCCGGTACGGGACTGTCTCTACCGTCATGCCCCAAACTTCCCGCATATGGCGGATGAGGCGGCAGAAATGCTCTTCCACCACCACCACATCCTCGCTGATGGAGAAAACGTTGGGATTCATGGCGTACATCTCCTCTGCGGTAATCTCCAGCACGTTTTCCTTGCCGAAGATATCGATCAGATGGTCTGCGTCCCGGGGATTCATGAAGCCGCGCTTGTAGATGATGGCCTTGTCCCGGCCCACCGGCATGAAGGTGCAGTCCAGGTGCAGGATGCCCTCATAGGGGTCCGTGTCCGACTTGAGGAGGTTGAGCGGGAGTATGGTGCGCTCCGGGAAAATCATTCCCAGGTACTCCACGGCAAGGCGGTTGGTGCGGGCGGTCTTTACCTGACGGTAGTCCGGGAAGTCGTACTGGCCCACAAAGATGTAGTTCTTGTACAGGATGACGTCCCCGCCTTCTACGTGTACCTCTTCCGGGAGGTTGTAGATTTGCTTGTAATGGATTTGGCGGTAGATATCCTCATATGCGTCAATCTCTTCCTGGCGGTCCGGGATAATGTTGGAGACGATGATTTTGTCGTCAATTACAAAGCCTACGTCCCGGGAAAAGACCTGGTTGCAGTTGGGTACTGGACGGGGACGGTAAACGTCCACATCGTACTTTTTCAGGATCTTTTCGAAAGCGCCCATCTCGCGCACGATATCTTCCTCCACGGGGTACACTCCGTGCAGGACAGATTCGTAGGATTTGCTGTCGAAGGTATCTTCCAATGAGGGGGTGGGACCGGGAGAATAAGGGAGGCCCAGTACCACTGCCCTAAGGCGGCTAGTTTCCGAGGTAACGTGCAGTTTCATAAAGTGTTTTTCAAAACAGGGCGAAGTTAACACTTTTTATGAAATTAAGCACTATCCCTGAAAAAAATCAATAAAATAAATATTTTTACTTTATTAACTTAATAAATGAGCATTTTTATCTACCCCCCCCCCATTTTGGTCCATTTCCGCGTCTAATTGCTCGTAAACAGAGTTGTTGCTTTTATATTCGGGCACTATCCGCTTCATTTTGCGGACTGTCTCCATGTTGTCGAAGAGTTTGGCCACGTCCGTGAGCTCTTCGATTTCCTTGCTCACGGCATCATAGTCATACTCACGGACCTGGGCAATGCGAATCTTCTCATGGAAAGTGGGCTTGGTGCCTTCCATGGCTCCCAGTACCTCTTCATAGAGTTTTTCTCCATCCCGCAGACCGGTGTACTCGATTTTGACGTTCCTGGCGCCGGACATGGCGATCATGCGCTTGGCAAGGTCTGCGATTTTGACGGGAGCGCCCATGTCGAAGACGAAGATCTCTCCGCCGTTACCCTTGGTGCCGGCTTCCAGGACCAGTTTGCAGGCTTCCGGAATGAGCATGAAGTAGCGGACAATCCTTTCGTCGGTAACTGTCACGGGGCCGCCGCGCTTGATCTGTTCCCGGAAAAGGGGAATCACGGAACCGTTGCTGCCCAGCACGTTGCCGAAACGGGTGGTCATAAACTGGGTGCGTTCTTCCAGGGGGCCGTCCTTGCCCTTGGCAGCAGCCATGGCCTCCATCTTGAGCTTGCGGTCCAGGCTCTGGACATAAATCTCGCTGATGCGCTTGCTGCAGCCCATCACGTTGGTGGGGTTCACCGCCTTGTCCGTGGAAACCATCACAAATTTGCGGGCGCCGTATTTGACGGACATGTCTGCGATAACCTTGGTACCATATACATTATTGAGGACTGCCTCGCTGGGGTTGTCCTCCATCATGGGCACATGCTTGTAAGCGGCTGCGTGGAACACATAGTCCGGGCGGAAGTAGCGGAAGACATATTCCATGCGCGTGCGGCGGCTGATAGAGGCCACCACTACCTCGCAGGGGACATGGGGGAATTCCCGGGCCATCATCAGACGCACATCGTGCTGGGGAGTTTCGGCCTGGTCTATGAGCATCAGCTTCTCTACATTGAAATGCGCTACCTGCCGAACGATTTCCATGCCGATGGAACCCGCCGACCCGGTAATGAGCACGCGTTTGCCGGCCAGCTGCTCACCCACGGATTTCAGGTCCACGCGAATCTCCGAGCGGGGCAGCAGGTCTTCTACGCTCACTTCCTGGATCTGGACCTTGTTCTCGTTGTTCTCTACCAGCATCCCATCTTTCAAAACGGCCTCCTGGGCGGCATGGACCATGAAGATATGGGCGCCGTTGTTGATGAACTCGTCCTGGATTCGCTGGTTGGCGCGGAACTCTTCCAGGCAGGAAGGGGTAACCAGTACGCCCTTGATCCGCTCCCGCCTGACAATGGCGCCAAAGTCCTGGTCCGCCGTATAGACGGGCACGCCCAGCAGCTTCATGTCCTTGATGCGTTTTTCGTGGGTGATGAAGCCGCGAAGGTCGTATTTGAGGGGATCCTCGGAGCGGATGTTATTGGCCAGGCCGATTCCTCCGTTCAGGGCACCGTAGATGAGCACACGGGTGGCCTTGGATTTGGAGGTAGCTGTCTCATAGAGGGTTTTCACCAGCATGCGGAACAGCCACATGGCCATGGTGGAAAACGCAAATACCAGACAGGTGCTCAGGATGGAATGGGCCGAGAGCAGCGTCCATCCCTGGGAATGAAACAAAACGCAGCAGAGAACGGCCAGCCCCATGCTCACCAGATTGGCATAGGTGAGCTTGAGCAGGTCCACGAAGCTGGTATAGCGCAGGATACCGGCGTAGGTCTTGTAAATGCGGGCGCCTACCCAGCTGAGGATGGCATAGAACAAAGAGGAGAGAAGTACGCTTTCCAGGTTGGCAGCGGTAAACTGTCCTCCGTTAATAATCCAAAAGGAAATGATGCTGCAGACGAATACAAATAACGTATCGGCCACAAGGATCACCCAGTAAGGCAGCACATTCTTGCTGAAATACCAGGAAGACATTCGTTTAAGTATATTCACCCTACCTGTATTTACGGTTATGGTACAAAGGTAAACAAAGTTTTTGAGCGAAACAAACTATTTAGTCCAGGCCGCCGCTGGAGTGGGCCAGCGAGAGGGCCACGCCCAGCACCAGGTTCAGGTTGGCCAGCGTCCCTTCCAGGTCCCAGTCTTCCCGGTATTCGTCCGAGGGTTTGTGATACCATTTCTGGAAGGGATAACGGTTGGGACGGGACGGATCTACGGGATGCAGGCCGTTTTCCATCACCACGGCGGGCACGCCCTTTTTGACAAAATTGTAATGGTCGGAGCGGAAGAACCAGCCGTCGGAGTTGTCGTCGTCGTAAAAGATGTAACGCCCCTGGGCAGCGGCGGCGGCCTCATAATAGCGGTCCAGGCTGCTGGCTCCCCCGCCCAGGATCACCACGTCGTGGGTAAGCTCCGCCGGGCCGATGGATTCCAGGTTCAGGCACGCCACCGTCTTTTCCATGGGAACGGCCGGATGCGCGCAGTAATACTCCGAGCCGAAGAGGCCGCTCTCCTCAGAGGAGGGGAAAAGGAAGAGGATGGAGCGGCGCGGGCGCAGCGGCTGCTCCGTAAGCTTTTTGGCCAGCAGCAGTGCGCCTGCCATGCTGGAGGCGTTGTCGGCGGCACCGTTGTAGATATTGTCGCCGGTCTCGTCGGGGGTACCAAAACCCAGGTGGTCCCAGTGTGCGCTCACAACTACCACTTCCCCGTTGTCGCCGGTGCCGGGCAGGATGCCGGCCACGTTGCGCGTCTGCTGGATGTCATAACGCACGTCCATCCGCACATCGCCTTTTACCTTCAGCGGAAAGCTCTTGAATCCCGGGCGCTTGGCAGCGGCGAGCGCCGCTTCCAGGTCCATGCCGGCCGCCTCGAAAAGCTTGCGGGCGCCATCCTCGTGCAGCCAGCCTTTGACGGCCAGCTCATCGGCGTTGGCGGTTTCGGGATTGTAGATGGCCAGATTGTCCTCCAGGTGGCCGTTCATGCACACGTGCCAGCCGTAACTGGCCGCTTCCGTGTTGTGCAGCACCAGGCAGCCGGCCGCTCCCCTTCGGCGCGCTTCTTCAAATTTATAGATCCAGCGGCCGTAATAGGTCATGTTGCGGCCCCGGAAAAGGGAGGCATCGTAGTAGCCGGGGTCGTTGACCATGGCCACGATGATTTTCCCCTTCACGTCCACGCCCTCGAAATCGTCCCAGCCGTATTCCGGCGCATGGATGCCAAAACCGCAGAAGACAAACTCCGCAGCGGGCAGTTCCACCTTGTCCGTGGCACGCGCCGTCCAGATAACCAGATCCTCCGGGTACTTGAGAGTGGCGCGCCTGCGTCCCTTCACCTGCACCTGGTTTTTCAGGGGCTTGGCAGTAACGGCAATCATCCCGAAAGGCTGGTACCAGCTGCCGTCAAACGCCGGCTGGAGCCCCATCTGCGCCATCTGGCCGGAGAGGTATTCCACCGTTTTGTCCTCATAGGGGGTCATGGGTTTGCGGCCGCCGAAATCATCGGAGGCCATGGTGCGGATCCAGTCCCGGAGGAGATGCTCGTCGGAGGGTCTCTGCTGCGGCTGGGCAAAAGCAAGCAGCGGCAGAAGGCTGGCTGCAAGGGTAAGGGCTACTTTTCTCACAGGGCGACTTCAATTACGGATGAAAAGATATAGGAAGGGTCTCCGCGCTCGATGAGGGTTTTGCGCATGGTGTTGGCGTTGCGCTCCACTTTGGCGTTGAAGAGCTCCCGCTCCCCGTAAAGCACCTTCACGGGCTTGTCCAGATCCAGCATGGTGTCATTCAGGTAAAGCGTAACGCGGGTAAAATCGCTTTTTTCGATGACAATGGCGTTGTTTCCCTTGTCAAGAACGGCCGTCAGGAGCTTGCCCTTGCTGGTCTGGGACTTCGGAACGCCCAGCCAGTAGAAATGGTCCTTGTTTACTTCCTCCTGGCACCAGACTATGCGCTCCGGGAAGGGATTGCGCCTGAATGAAGCCATCCACGGAACGGCGGCGGCATCCTCCAGGTCCATCCAGTGGCCCTTACCCTGAACGATATGACCCTCATGGACATAGCCGGAGGGGTCTTCGGCCTGCAGGGCGTCCATCTCCTCTATGCGCTTGGCGCATTCCTCGTTACGCTTGTAAGCGCTGTCCTCCGCTCCGCACCAGATCATGAAGGGTGTATTGCGAAGGCTCAGCAGCGATACGTCGCCGGGATGGCCGGCCATCATGGAGGCGGCGGCCCAGTGGTCTGCCATGCGGGGAGCAAGGCGCCACACGCCGTCTCCTCCGGCCGAATAACCCATCAGGTACACCTTGTCAGGATCCACGTCCAGGAAAGTGACGGCCATCTGAATGATGCGCTCATAGAAGGCGTCCGCCTCCGGGACAAAGTGCAGGTCCCAGGTATTGGTGATGGCGCGGGGGGCCAGATAGATGCCCTCTGCAGGCTTGTACAGCTTTTTCTGGTTCTCCCACTGCCCGTCGTTCACATCGGGCGTAGTACCTCCGCCGCCGTGCAGGGAGATATACAGGGAACGTCCGGCGGCAGGCTTACTGCCATACTGGGCCCACCAGAGTCGCATGGTCTTGGAACTGATATTGAGCGCCTTCGCATCAAACTGGCCTTGCAGGGCATAGCGCACGGAGTCTTTCCACTGCGCGGTAAGTTCTGCAGCATAAGCCGAAACTTCGGCTTTGGCCAGCACTTTGTCGATGACAGGGATGGTGGGCGTGGCAGGCGGGGCAGGAGGGGTGTCTTTGGAACAGGCGCCGCAAGAAGCGAGCAGCATGATGGCCACAGGGGCAAAAAGGATACGTCTGATCATAATTTATTTGTATTAATTTCTTCTATCAGGGCCTTGGCTACTGCAAGCGAAGCGCCGGAGCCGCCAAGAAGCTCCCGTACGCGGGAATAATCGGCCGTCATGGCCTGGCGGTAAGGGCCGTCCTCCCACAGGCGCTGCATCTCCTGCACCAGGTTCCCCAGGGTAAAGTCCTCCTGCAGGAACTCTTTGAAAGCCAGGCGTCCCAGGATAAGGTTGGCCAGCGAGACATAGGGGACCTTGATGATGCGCCGGGCAATAAAGGCCGTTAGCGCAGCCATTCTGTACGCCACCATTTGCGGCGTGCCAATCAGAGCCGCTTCCAGCGAGGCCGTTCCGGAATTGATGACAGCGGCCCGGGCATGGCGCAGCACCCCATAGGTTTCCCCAAAAAGAACTGACACATAGGGCCTTTCCCCCAGATAAGGGGCATAGTCCTCCAGACTCCGCGAGGGGGCGGCAGCCACCACAAACCGGCATTCGGGGTGCAGCGTGTGCCAATTGTCGGCGAAGGCCATGAATACGGGCATCATGCTGTCTATTTCCATCTTCCGGGAGCCGGCCAGCAGTGCTATGTACGGGGCCTCATCCCCCTGGCAGCAACGCCGGCAAAAGGCCTCCCGGGGCTCCTGCAGGGCCGGGCTCTGGTCTATCGCGTCCAGCAGCGGATTGCCCACATAGGTAAAAGGCACGTCCTTGGAGCGGAAATACTCCTGCTCGAAGGGGAAAACGATGAAAAGGCGATCCACCCAGGCCTTGAGCTTGCGGATGCGCCCTTCCCTGGAAGCCCACACCTTGGGAGCGATGTAATAATACACCTTGAAGCCCATCCGGTGGGCAAACTCAGCAATGCGAAAATTAAAACCGGGATAGTCTATCAGGATCACCGCATCCGGTTTCCAGGCAAGGATGTCGGCCTTGCACCGCCGCAGATTTCCAAGGACGGTGAAGCCCTTCATCAGCACTTCCCAAAAGCCCATCACGGCGCCCTCCCGGTAATCTTTTACCAGGCCTGTCCCCTGCTGGTTTTGCCGGAACACACCGTCCATCAGCGGACCGCCCCAGAAGCGGATATCGGCCCCCGGGTCCTGCGCATACAGGCCCTTCATGAGGTTGCTTCCGTGCAGGTCACCGGAAGCCTCGCCGGCGATGATGTAATATTTCATGGCTTACAGGGCAAGCTGCCTTTGCAGTTCTGAGTAGTCGGTCAGGTCTGCGCGGCAGGGAACGATGGTTACCCAGCCCTCTTTCATGAGAAGGTGGTCTGCCTGGTCCGGGTCATCGTCCATGCTCACGAACTCTCCCGTCATAAAGTACAGGCTCTCCCCTTCTTCCGCTTCCACGTGCTGGTGGCGCCACAGGAAGGCGTGCGTAAGGCCCAGCTGATTGAGGCGTTCCTCGTTCCAGGGTTCGAATTCCCTGATCCAGAAGCCGGCGCCCTGGCGGGTGAAGCGGACACCCTTGATTCTCTCCAGGGGGAGGTTGGGGAAATTGATGTTGTAGTAAATCCCCTTCTGCTCGGGCCAATGCTCCAGCAAGTGCTGCATGATGGAAGGCAGGAGGGCCTCCACGGCAGAAAGGTCTGCATCCGGGCTGTGGGTGTCGATGGAAACCCCCACCGCCTTGATGCCGTTGATAGCGCCTTCCTCCGCTGCGCCTATAGTAGCGCTGTAATTGGCCCCGGTAGAGGCATTGCTGCCGTGGTTCACGCCAGAGACCACCAGGTCCGGGTTGCGGGCCTCATACTTGTACTGCAGGGCAAATTTGACGCAGGAGACGGGCGTAGCGTCCAGATAAGCCCACTGGCCGGGGCCTTCCTCCGGTAAATCCTTGTATGCCAATTGTTTTACGCCCAGGGAAACAGCCGCCGACATGGCGCTCTGGTGGTGCTTGGGCGCCACTACGGTAACGCTCCCGAACTGCGCCATCACGCGTGAGAGGGCGTGCAGGCCGGGCGCTTTGTAGCCGTCGTCGTTGGAAAGGAGAATTCTCATGCCACAAAGTTACAAAAAAACCCGGCAGTTGAAAAGCCGGGTTCTATAAAAAAGCAGGGGAAGGAATTACTTGGTGATGACCTTGGCCATTTCCAGAACCTTGTTGCTGTAACCCCACTCGTTGTCGTACCAGGAGCAAACCTTGACGAAGGTCTTGTCCAGCTGGATGCCGGCTTTCTCGTCGAAGATGGAGGTGCGGGCGTCACCGCGGAAGTCCGTGGAAACGACAGCCTCGCTGGTGTAACCGAGCACACCCTTGAGTTCGCCTTCGGAGGCTTCCTTCATGGCAGCGCAGATTTCCTCATAGGTGGCTTCCTTGGCCAGTTCTACGGTGAGGTCCACGATGGAGACGTCGCTGGTGGGAACGCGCAGGGACATGCCGGTGAGTTTGCCGTTCAGCTGCGGGAGAACCTTACCCACGGCCTTGGCAGCGCCGGTGGAGGAAGGAATGATGTTCTCCAGGATGCCGCGGCCGCCGCGCCAGTCCTTCTTGGACGGGCCGTCAACGGTCTTCTGGGTGGCGGTGGCAGCGTGCACGGTGGTCATGAGGCCACGGACTACGCCGAATTTGTCGTCCAGAACCTTGGTCAGGGGGGCCAGGCAGTTGGTGGTGCAGGAAGCGTTGGAGATGATGTCCTGGCCGGCATAGGTCTTGTGGTTTACGCCGTACACGAACATGGGGGTGCTGTCCTTGGAGGGAGCGCTCATGATCACCTTCTTGGCACCGGCCTGGATATGGGCCTGGGCCAGCTCTGCGGTGAGGAAGAAGCCGGTGGATTCCACCACTACATCTACGTCAAGGGCACCCCAGGTGATGTTCACGGGATCCTTTTCGCAGAAAACCTGAATCTTGTTGCCGTCCACGATGAGGTAGTTGCCTTCCACCTTGATGTCATGGTCGAAGCGGCCGTGCACGGAGTCGTACTTGAGCATGTAAGCGAGATAGTCGGGATCCAGGAGGTCATTGATGCCCACGACCACAATGTCCTTGCCAAAGTTCTCAACGGCGGCACGGAACACCATACGGCCGATACGGCCAAAGCCGTTAATACCAAGTCTGATCATAATTGCGTGATAATTTATTGTTTGTTAAACATTAATTCTTATTTGAAGCGGCGCAAAGTTACAAAAAAAATCGATGAAATCACAGAGTTTCCGCAATTTTTAAAAAATTTTATTTCTGTGGCCGTGCGCCGAAAAGGGCCTGCTCCACCTCATCGCAGAAAATATGGCCGATCAGGGTCTGGCACTCCTGGATGCGGGGGGTGTCGGTGGAGGGAATGTGGATCACGTGGTCATACGCGTCCATGGGGCAAGGGGCCGCCCCCACAAGCGCCACCGTGACAATCCCTTTTTTCCGGCAAACCTCCAGGGCGGCAAGGAGATTGGCCGATCCCCCGGAAGTGGAAATGCCCACAAAAACGTCTCCGGGCGCACCGCAAGCCTCTATCTGGCGGGCAAACACCTGCTCATAGCCATAGTCGTTGCCGATAGCCGTGAGGATGGAGGTGTCCACCGTAAGGGCCATGGCCGGCAGGCCGGAACGGTTAAGGCGGAATTTGTTCACCAGTTCCGCCGCCATGTGCTGGGCATCCGCCGCAGAGCCGCCGTTCCCGGCCCAAAGGCTTTTACCGCCCCGCCGGTATGTTTCCACCAGAAGGCCGGACACATGGGCAATGGTTTCCAGGGTACCTGCATCCTGCAGGAGGGCCTCCTTCACGCGGGCCGATTCCCCGACCTGCCCTTTTACTCTTGCAATCGTACTTTCCATAGTTTGCAAAGATAACATAAAATCCGTACTTTTGCATGATATGACGGACAAGAAACCACCCATCTTCCTGTACACGGACGGAGCAGCCAGCGGCAACCCCGGCCCGGGCGGCTATGGGGTGGTGCTTCGCTGCGGCACCTACGAAAAAGAGCTCTCGGGCGGTTTCGCCTGCACCACCAACAACCGTATGGAACTGCTGGCCGTCATCCTGGGCCTGGAACAGATACGCTGGGAAAACGCAGAAGTCCACGTCTGGAGCGACTCCTCCTATGTAGTGAAGGCGCTCAACGAGGGCTGGCTGGAAAAGTGGAAGCGCACGGGCTTCAAGGGCAAAAAGAATGTGGACCTGTGGCTCCGCTTCGATGCCGCCTACCAGCGCCACCGCGTAGCCTTCCACTGGATAAAAGGCCACGCCGGCCACCCGGAAAACGAGCGCTGCGACCACCTGGCCGTAGAAGCGTACCATCAGCCCTCCCTCCCGGAAGATATAGGGTATATCGCAGAGACTCAACCCCTCGTTTTAAGTCCCTCCCCCGAGGGGAGGGGTTTCGGGAGGGGGTAACGTGAAATGTCGCAGGGCAGGCCTGTGCGATATTTATAAAAGTTGAATTGAAAAGATACAGTTGAATTTTATGGCACTCCCAAAATTAGTCGTTGGCATTACCCAAGGGGACAGCAACGGAATAGGATACGAAGTAATTATCAAATCCCTGGCAGACGAGCGCATCCTGGACAGCTTCACGCCGGTGGTTTACGGCTCGTCCAAGCTCATGGGCTTCTACCGCAAAACCATCCACAACATCGGCCCCATGGATGTGAACGTGATTTCCTCCGCGGCCGATGCCCGGATGCGCAAAATCAACCTGGTCAACTGCCTGCCGGACAACATCTACGCAGAGCCCGGCCAAAGCACCCCGGAGAGCGCCCAGAACGCCATCACTGCGCTGGAGGTTGCCGTACGGGACCTCAAGGAAGGCCAGATTGACGTGCTGGTCACGGGGCCCATCAACAAACGGGCAATGAACTCGGAGGGCTTTTCCCATACGGGACACACCGATTATCTCCAGCAGCAATTCGATGCCAGGGACGTTACCATGTTCATGGTCAGCGAGCAGCTCAAAGTGGGTGTAGTAACGGGCCACATCCCCCTGCGAGAGGTCCCCGGCCGCATTTCCCAGGAAAACATCCTGGGGAAACTGCGCATCATGAAGGCTTCGCTGGAAAGGGATTTCGGCATCCCGGATCCCAAGATTGCCGTCCTGGGCCTGAATCCCCACTGCGGGGACGGCGGCCTGCTCGGAGACGAAGAGCAGAACATCATCCTGCCGGCCATCCAGCAGGCCCGGCAGGAAGGTATCCAGGCATTTGGTCCCTACTCCCCCGACGGATTCTTCGGCCTGGGCAATTACAGCCGCTACGATGCCACCCTTGCCATGTACCATGACCAGGGCCTGGCTCCCTTCAAGGCCCTCGCTTTCGCCGACGGAGTCAATTTCACCGCAGGGCTGCCGGTAGTCCGCACCTCCCCGGACCACGGCACAGCCTTCGAAATGGCCGGCCGCGACGAAGCAGACCCCCATTCCATGATGAGCGCCATCTACACGGCCATCGACATCTTCCGCAAGCGTCTCCAGTACGACTCCCTGCAGGAAGGAAGGCTTAAAGGCTAAGGACAAATACCGGTTTGGGAACGTTTATGCGGCGGCCTGTATCCTGCAGGCTGCCGTTTTCTGTATTCCGGGCATAGACTTCTATCTGGCCGGTGTCCCGGCAGGCGACCAGCACCCATTTTTCCAGCACCGTGAAGTTGCGGGGATGCGTCCCGGTGAGCTGGTAGCCGCATTTGACCAGGTTTCCGTCCGGCTGCACCCGGAAGACAGCCAGGCCGTCCTGCCTCAGGCGCAGGCTGGCATAGAGGAACTTCCCGTCCGGACTCAGGTGGATGTCTGCCGCGCCGCGGGCGCCGGACTCATCGGCCTTCACTACCTGACGCAGCTGCATTTCAGGGTAGGTGTAAACGGCCACGTCGCCGGAGAGTTCTCCTATACAATAGAGCGTATTACCTTTAAGGAGAAGGTGCCGCGGGCCGAAGTCTGCGGGCAGCTGGGCCACTCTCCTGTAATGGCTGACACCGGCAGGAGTGATGTCCACCGCGCCGATGGCATCTGCGCTGAACTCGCTGAAAAGCAGTTTGTTATCCGGCGTAAAGAGGGCGCAGTGCACATGCGGGCTGCCCTGGCGCTCCAGGTCCGGACCGCCCGCGCTGCTGTAAATCAGCGAATCCAGCGGGGCTATGCTGCCATCGCTGCGCAGCTTGAAAACGGAGAGGGTGCCGCCGCCGTAATTGGCCAGCGCCAGCAGCTGCCCGTTGGTGGACACATAGCAGGGGTCTTCCCCGCCCTCCGGCAGGCCGCTGGGCTGTTTTCCCACCAGTTCGAAGCCCCCGCCGCCATAGCGCCAGGCATAAACCGCGGCCGATGAATCCGGCATCTCGCTCACCGCATACACCTTATTGCCTTCGACGGCCAGAAACGAGGGGTTGGGCATAGGGGCCTTAGCCACTGCGCCAAACTCCTCCCCGGCCGCTACGATTTCCCCTTTTGCAAGGTCGAAGTCAAACGCGTAGAAGCCGTCCGAATAGGTTCCTACAAACAAAGTGTGTACGTCACGCCTTCCGCAGGCGCACACCGACGCCAGGATGGCCAGCAGAATAAATACCCGTTTCATAGCGCAAATATAGCTTTTTTTCATATATTTGTGGTGCATGACACTGGATACGGCCATACAGTATTTGCCGGGGGTAGGGCCCAAACGGGCGCAGCTGCTGGAATCCGAACTGGGCATCAGCACGGTAGGAGACCTGTTGCGCACCTTTCCCTTCCGTTACATAGACCGCAGCAGCATCGTGCGCATCGCGGACTTGCAGCCGGAACTCGCCCAGGTGCAGGTGCGGGCCACGGTCATGCGGGTGCGCCTGTTCGCCAAAAACGGCGCGGAGCTTCCTCCGGAGCAGATCAAATACAATATGGTCAACCGTCTCAGCGCCCTGGTGGCAGACCAGAGCGGAGAGATGGAGATGGTCTTTTTCAAAGGCTGCAAATGGATGCACGCACGGCTTCGGCCCGGCAGCACCTTCATCTTTTTCGGCAAGCCTGCGGTATTTGGCAGTCGCCTGAACATGGTACACCCGGAGGTGGATGCCCCGGATGCCGCCACTACCGGCGTGCTCACCGGCGTCTATACCTCCACCGAGAAACTGAAAACCTCCGGTATCACCGGGAAGGTGATGGTCAAGCTTATCGGCACTGCACTGGAGGGGATTTTGCCCGGGCTGCAGGAAAGCCTGCCGGAGTATATCCTGAAAGAAAAAGGGCTGGTGCCCCTCAGTTATGCCCTGCGCCAAATCCACTTCCCGCTGGACAAGGCAGCGCTGGCCAAGGCCACTTACAGGCTCAAATTCGAGGAACTTTTCCTCCTGCAGCTGTCGCTCCTGAAGCAAAAGTTTGTCCGCAGCCGCAATGCCGTGGGCTTGAAGATGCCGGTGGTGGGAGAAGCCTTCAACGCCTGCTACAAGGCCCTTCCCTATGAACTTACCGGCGCCCAGAAGCGCGTAATCCGGGAAATCCGGGAAGACATGCGCAGCGGCCACCAGATGAACCGCCTCCTGCAGGGAGATGTCGGCTCCGGAAAAACCATGGTGGCGGTGCTGTCGGCCCTGATTGCCGTGGGAAACGGTTACCAGGCCTGCCTGATGGCCCCTACGGAAGTACTTGCCCAGCAGCACTTTGCCAATGTCTCCAAGTATCTGCAGCCAACTGGCGTAGGGGTTGCGCTCCTTACCGGGAACACCGGCGCCGCCGCCCGGCGGGAAATCCATGCCGGGCTGCAGGACGGAAGCATAGGCGTACTGATAGGAACGCATGCCCTCATTGAAGATACGGTGCATTTCAAGGCTCTGGGGCTGGCCATCGTAGATGAGCAGCACCGCTTTGGCGTAGAGCAGCGCGCCCGGCTTTGGAACAAAGGGTGGCAAGGGACACCGCCGCATGTGCTGGTCATGACAGCCACGCCCATCCCCCGCACCCTGGCCATGACCCTGTACGGAGACCTGGACGTTTCCGTCATCGACGAGATGCCCCCCGGCCGCAAACCCATCCAGACGCTGTGCGTGGGAGAAGGGAAACGGCACGCCATGCACAACTTTATCCGGGAGCAGATAGCCAAGGGCCGCCAGGCCTTCATCGTGTACCCGCTCATCTTCGAAAGCGAGAAACTGGACTACAAAAACCTGGAACTGGGCTACGAGGAAATTGTCAAGGCCTTCCCGCTGCCGGATTACAAGGTGGCTATCGTGCACGGGAAGCAGACGCCCCAGGAAAAAGCCTTCAACATGGACGCCTTTGTGGCCGGCAGGGCCCATATCCTGGTATCCACCACCGTCATCGAGGTGGGCGTAGATGTCCCCAACGCATCCGTGATGGTGATCGAGAGCGCAGAACGTTTTGGCCTTAGCCAGCTGCACCAGCTGCGCGGCCGCGTAGGACGGGGCGCAGAAAGCTCCTTCTGCATCCTCATGAAAGGCGTGAAGGTATCCAAGGAGTCGCAAAAGCGCCTGGACCTTCTCTGCGCCACGGAAAACGGCTTCGAACTGGCAGAGGAAGACCTCAAGATGCGCGGCCCCGGGGACCTGGAAGGCACCATGCAAAGCGGCCTTCCCATCTCCCTGAACATAGCCTCGCTGGCCAAGGACGGCCTCATCCTCTCCGATGCCCGCGCCTACGCCCAGCACATCCTGGACCAGGATCCCACATTGGAAAAGCCCGGCAATGCCATCCTGGCAGCCGAGCTTAAAAAAGACCGTTACGTCTCCAAAGATTATTCGCGGATCTCTTAGTCCTTCATCCAGCGGTCCAGCCAGTCAAAGTAGCTGCGGTGCCAGTAGAGGGCATTCTGCGGCTTCAGGATCCAGTGGTTTTCTCCGGGGAAGACAATGAGCTTGGAAGGGACACCCATCATCTGGGCGGCGTTGAAGGCGGCCATGCCTTCATCTACGGGGACACGGAAGTCCATGCCGCCGTGCATGCAAAGAATGGGCGTATTCCAGTTACGCACCAGCTTGTGCGGGGAGTTGTCGTAGTGGCGCTTGGCCTTGGGCAGGTTGCTCCAGGGGGAACCGCCCTGCTTGATGCCGCCGAAGGTGATGCCATCGCCGCCGGGGCCGGTTTCCCCTTCTTCGTAAGCGTACTCATGCAGGCCGCCGTTGTCCCAGTTGGGGAACCACATTTCCTCGGTGGTCATGTACATGTGCTCCTCGTTGAAAATGCCGGCATGGGCGATGAAGCAGTCGTACACGTCCTTGTGGATCCCGGCCAGGTAGTACACGCTGAAACCGCCATATGAGGCGCCGCAGGCAGCCACGCCGCTCACATAAGGCTCTGCCTTGATATTCCGCGCCGCGGTAAGGTAATCCTGCATGTTCAGGCCCACATAGTCACCGGAGATTTGCTCGCACCAGGGCTGGCCGAAGGCCGTGGTACCGCGCCGGTTGGGCAGCACCACCACATAGCCCTGATGGCACATCATGAGGTAATTCCAGCGGTAGCTCCAGCCCTGGGAAAGGGTGCCCTGGGGGCCTCCCAGGCAGATTTCGATGGCCGGGTAGGTCTTGGCGGGGTCAAACTTGGGCGGGAACAGCACCCACGTAAGCATCTCCTGGCCGTCCACGGTCTTGAGCCAGCGGGCCTCTGTCTCGTGCTTGTCCAGCTGGTCCAGGATGTGCTGGTTCTCATAGGTGATCTGGCGGATGGCATTGTCATTGACGGCCACCAGTTCCGTGGGGAAATCCATGGAAGTGAAGGTGGTCAGGAGGGTGCCGTCCTGCAGCACGCCAAAGGGAGAACCAAAGTCAAACCAGAGATTGTCTGCGGTGAGGCGCACAATCACGGGTTCCTGCTCCGGCACCACGTTGAAGATGCCTTCCACCCCCTCTGCCAGGGCAGCGAAGTAGAGGGACTTGCCGTCTTCGGCCCATACGGGGCCGTCTGCGTTGTACTTGAAGGCGGCCGTAAGGTCACGGATATTGTCCACCATAGGGCCGGCGGCCTGTCCTTCGGGAACGGCGTCATAGTGGACGTCTCCCACCATCAGGCGCACTTTGTCGGCTTCATAACCGTCCCGCTCCATCGAGAGCCAGGCCAGGCGGCTGCCGTCCGGGCTCCAGACAGGATGCGTGTCATAGCCGCCCTCGAAGGTGACCTGGGTGGTTTCTCCGGTGAGGGGGCAATAGATATAGATGCAGGTATTGGTGGAGAAGGCATACTCCTTGCCTTCCAGCTTTTTACAGGCGTAGGCGATATAGCGGCCGTCCGGGCTCCAGGCAAGGTCTGCGATGTCCGGGAAGGGGCCGTTGGGCAGCTGGTACAGGAACTCCGGCCCGCCCAGGATATCCACGCCTTCCTTGATGATGCCGTTACCCAGCGCAGCCACATAGGTGTGGGGAATTTCCGTCATCCAGTGGTCCCAGTGGCGGTACATCAGGTCTTCCGTGGCATAGGCCTGGGCCTTGTCCAGCATGGGGTCCGAGTCTGAGGGGACCTCTACGGCGCTGTGCACGGAAGTAACGTACATCAGCTGGGAAGCATCCGGGGAAAGGGCATAATCCTCCACGCCGGAGGGGATGTCCGTGAGCTGCTCACGCGCTCCCAGCCGGCCTTCCCGGTAAGGAGCCTTGTACAGCTGGCCGCCCTGGAGGAAGTAGATGACCTCCCCGTCCGGGCTCCAGCGAGCGGCGGATATGCTTTTGCCGTCCATGGTGAGCTGCACGGGGTCTCCGCCTTCTACCGGGATGGTGAAAAGGTTGCGCACGCTGCGGTTTTCCTGGATGGAGGTGTAGCTTACGCCGTAAAGGATGGTTTTGGCATCCGGGGACAGCTGGGGATCACTGACGCGGCCCAGCGAGAGGAGAACCTCCGGGCTCATGTGCCCGTCCGTAATCTGGATATCGGAGGGGCCGATGTAACCTTCCTGGGGAGTCATCTCACGGTTGCTGTTGCAGGCGATGAGGGCCATCACCGTGGCCGCCATCGCAAAAAGTTGGATTTTCATATAGTTGTAGTGCTTTGTTCAAGGCTTTTTGGGAGCTTGATGCGCAAAGGTAAGAAATTTTGTGTATTTTTGCACTAATACCTGAATAAAACAAAACTGCATACCTATGGGAAAATACATCAATGACAAGCGGGTGGTGCTCACCCTCGATGCGGGCGGCAACTCGCTGCGTTTCAATGCCATGCGGGGAGAGGAATTCATCCTGGAAACCATCACCCTCCCCTCCAACGCCAACAACCTGGACCTTTGCCTGCAAAGCATGGTCACCGGCTTCAAAACCGTCATCAACCTGCTGGGAGACGTTAAGCCGGAAGCCATCAGCTTTGCCTTCCCCGGCCCGGCGGACTATCCCGCCGGCATTATCGGCGGCTATCTGCCCAACTTCCCTTCTTTCCGTGAAGGCGTGGCGCTGGGCCCTTACCTGAAGGAAGTGTTCGGTATCCCCGTGTTCATCAACAACGACGGAGACCTCTTCGCTTACGGAGAAGCCCTCAGCGGCGCCCTGCCCCAGGTGAACGAGAAACTGGCCGCAGCGGGCAGCGCCAAGCGTTTCCGCAACCTCATAGGCTACACCTTCGGTACGGGCTGCGGCATTGGCTGCGTCATTGGCGGGGAACTCAACCGCGGGGACAATTCCTGCGTGGAAACCTACTGCCTGCCCAATCCGCAGATCAGCGGCGTCATCCTGGAGGACAGCATCGCCATCCGTGCCGTCAAGCGCGTGTACGCAGAGCAATCCGGCGTGCAGGATGCTTCCCTCACCCCCAAGGACATCTATGAGATCGCCGATGGCCAGCGCCCCGGAGACCGCAAGGCCGCCCTGGCCGCCTTCGAGCAGCTGGGACGTGTTGCCGGCCAGGCCATCGCCCAGGCCGCCCAGCTGATGGACGGACTGGTGGTCATTGGCGGCGGTATATCGGCATCGGCCAAATTCTTCATGCCGGCGCTGCTGGAAGAGATGCGCGGCACTGTCCGTACCCTCTCCGGAGATACCCTGCAGCGGCTGCAGATGAAGGTGTACAACCTGGACGACGAAGCAGAATTCGCCGCCTTTGCCAAAGGCGATGCCCGCGAGCTCAAGATTTACGGCACGGAAAAAACCGTCACCTACGATCCTCAGAAACGCATTGGCGTGATTATCGACAAGATTGGCACCTCTACGGCCATCTCCGTGGGCGCCTATGACTTTGCATTAGCCCAGTTGGACAGCTGCGCCAGTTAACGCGATGAAAGAATTCGAGTTAGCCTTGCGCATAGGCAAGGAGCTCACGGAGGCACAGCTGAAGGAGGCTGCGGCCAAAGCCTTGGGCGTGAGGCCGGAAAAAGTGGGACGGGTGGAGGTTGTGCGCCGCAGCATAGACGCCCGGCAGGACATCCTGTACCGCTACCGCGTTCAGGCCTACAGGGAAGGGGAAGCTTTTGAGCCTTACCGCGTTGCGCCCTACCAGGACGTTCACGGGGCAGAGCCCGTGATTGTGGTGGGTGCCGGGCCGGCCGGCCTGTTTGCCGCCCTCAAGCTGCTGCAGCTGGGGCGCCGTCCCATTGTGCTGGAGCGCGGAAAAGACGTGGAGCGGCGTAAGGTGGACATGGCGCGGCTCTCGGTAGAAGGCGTCCTGCATCCGGATTCCAATTATTGCTACGGGGAGGGCGGCGCCGGGGCTTTCTCGGACGGAAAACTCTTTACCCGCTCCTCCAAACGGGGCGATATCCGGGAGGTGCTGCACCAGCTGGTGGCTTTCGGCGCGCACCCGGACATCCTCATCGACGCGCACCCGCATATTGGCACGGACCGCCTGCCGGAGGTGGTGAAAAACATCCGCCGCTGCATTGAGGAGCATGGCGGGGAGTACCACTTTGACTCGCGCGTGACGGACATCGTCCGGAAAGGACCGGACAGGGCGTTTGAAGTGCACTGCGGGACAAGTGTTTACAGGGCCAATCGGGTCATTCTGGCTACCGGACATTCGGCGCGGGATATCTATGAACTTTTCCAGGCCAGGGGCTGGGCGCTGGAGGCCAAGGGCTTTGCTATGGGCGTACGGGTGGAACACCCCCAGTGGCTCCTGAATCAAATCCGCTATCACGGTAAGTACCAGCCGTTTATGCCCACGGCAGAGTACGCCTTTGTACAGCAGGTGGATGGACGGGGCGTCTTCTCTTTCTGCATGTGCCCCGGCGGCATCCTGGTCCCCTCTTCCACGGAGCCGGACACCGTGGTGCTCAACGGCATGTCCAACGCCGCGCGCAATTCCAAATGGGCCAACGCCGGCGTGGTGGTGCAGATAGAACCCGGAGACCAGCCTGCCGGCTACTCCGGTCCCTTCGCCCTCATGGATTTCCAGCGGGACGTAGAACGGGCCATGTACCGTTACGCCCGGGAGCATGGCGCCAGGCATCCTTTCACGGCTCCTGGCCAGCGCATGAAAGACTTTTGCAGAGGCTTGGTTTCCAAGGACTTACCCAAGACTTCCTACCACCCCGGGGTGGTATCGGCCCCGCTGCATGAATTGCTGCCGGAGCATGTGGCTTCGCGGCTTAGAAAGGTATTTCCGCAGGTAGAGCGCTCCATGCGGGGCTATTACACCAACGATGCCCTGCTGCTGGGTGTGGAATCCCGCACTTCTTCGCCCGTTCGGCTGCCCCGGAACCCTCAGACGCTGGAGCACCTGGACGTGCCCGGCCTCTACCCTTGCGGGGAAGGTGCCGGTTATGCCGGGGGCATCGTGTCGTCGGCCTTGGACGGCATCCAGTGCGCCCAGGCGGCTGCCCTTTAAAAATCTGCCAAACGGGAAACGGGGGCCACATCCAGCGGGGTGCGGATGCCCGCCTTGTACTGGAACCAGCCGGCAATGGCTATCATGGCGGCATTGTCCGTGGTAAACTTGAATTCCGGCAGGTAGGTGTTCCAGTGGCGCTTCTCCCCTTCCGCCACGATCCTTTCCCGCAGGCCGCTGTTGGCCGACACCCCGCCGCCGATGGTGATTTCCCGGATGCGGGTTTCCTTGGCTGCGCGGATCAGTTTTCCCATGAGAACGTCTATGAGGGTTTTCTGGAAGCTGGCGCAGAGGTCCTCCTTGTTCTTTTCCAGAAAATCCGGGTCCTGGGCCATCTGATCCCTCACAAAGTACAAAAGCGAGGTTTTAACGCCGCTGAAACTGTAGTCCAGCCCCGGAATATTGGGCTTGGCAAAATGGAAACGCTCCGGATTGCCCTGCCGGGCCAGCCTGTCTATGACGGGACCGCCGGGATAACCCAGCCCCAGCATTTTGGAGCATTTGTCGAAGGCCTCTCCCACGGCGTCGTCGATGGTCTGGCCCAGGATTTCATAGGAGAGCGGCCCGTTCACGCGCACAATCTGGGAATTGCCGCCGGAAACCAGCAGGCAAAGATAGGGGAAGGAAGGTTCCCGCACAGGCACGTCCGGCTGCCGGATAAAACCTGCCAGCACATGCCCCTGCAGGTGGTTCACCATCACCAGCGGAATGTCCAGCGACAGGGAAAGCGCCTTGGCAAAAGAAGTGCCCACCAGCAGCGAGCCCAGCAGGCCCGGCCCGCGCGTAAAAGCAATGGCCGTCAGTTCCCGGGCCGATATACCCGCCCTTTTCAGGGCCTCCGACACAACCGGGACGATATTCTTTTCATGCGCCCGGGATGCCAGCTCCGGCACTACGCCGCCAAAGTCCTTGTGGACCTGCTGAGAGGCTATCACATTCGAGAGCAGCACGCCGTCTGCGATGACAGCCGCCGAGGTGTCGTCGCAGGAGGATTCTATGCCCAGAATATAGTCTGCCATGCTTTTGTGCATAAATCAATTGCAAAGGTAGCAATAAATTGCTACTTTTGTAAGTTGTAGGCAAAGAATCGTGAGACGTTTTCTCAAAATACTGGCCTGGGTCCTGGGCTTTCTCCTCCTGCTGCTGCTTGCCGGGATGGTGGTGGTCCAGTCCCCCAAGGTGCAGACGGCACTGGCCCGGATGGTCACCGGAAGGCTGGAAAAAAGCCTGCCCGCAGATGTTTCTGTGGGCCGGCTCACTGTCCGTCCCTTCGACGCCCTGGTGCTGGAAGACGTCCTCCTGAAAGATCCCAACCCCTACGTGGAAGGCATGGACACGGTAGCGTACGTGCGCAATCTTACCGCCAAATTCTCCCTTAGCGGGCTTTTCAGAAAAGACGGTGTCCACGTCAGGCGCCTCAAACTGGACGGCGGGCGTTTCAACCTGACCTTCGAACCCCCGGACGGTTCCACCATGAACATCTACCGCGTCCTGGGCATCGAGGACAAAGAATCCTCCGGGGAGAAAACGCAATGGGGCAAGCTTCTAAGCGCAAGACTGCTGGAAATCAAAGACTTCCACTTTAGCATGGCCAATCCGGACAGCGCGGAAGAAATGGCCCTGGAAGGCCGCAGTTACGGTGAAGGGGAAGTGGATTGGAACAACTTCGGCGTCCACGTCCAGGAACTGCTGGCCACCCAGCTGGAGGTCGCGGACAGCCATGTCACCGGCACCGTGGAGCGCCTCAGTTTCCGCGAAAAAACCACCGGTTTCACGGCACGGGAGGTGTCGGCCAAAAAGGTGGATGTAGGGGAAGAAAAGGCCAGCATAGAGGGGCTTCGCCTGGCGGTCGGGGACAGCGACGTGTACCTGAACCACTTCATCATGGACGGCCCCATGAGCGACTACGGAGATTTCGTGGACCGTATCTGGCTGGACGCCGATATCCGCCCCGGCTCCTACCTCAGCCTCCCCAACCTCCGCTGCTTCAGCGACGGTCTGGAAGGCATCAGTTTCAGCGGGAACCTCCAGGGACAGCTGCATGGCTACGTCAACGACTTCAAACTGGACAACCTGCTCGTCGAAGACCGGGAGAACGGCGTTCGCGCCGCCCTCAGCGGCCGCATGAAAGGCCTTCCGGACACCAGCCTCACCCAGATGGACTTCCAGGTACGGGAGCTGGATTTTGGCCTGGACCGCCTGGGAGATTTCGTAGAGGCCTGGGCACCGGGCACCGGACTGGACCTCTCCGATATGGCCAAAGGAGAGGATTTCCACTTCCAGGGCAGGATCAGCGGGCAGTTGAACCACTTGCACGTGCAGGGAGACATTACCTCCTCCGTAGGCGCTGCCCAGGCCGATGTCAACCTCACAGGAGCTGTGGGCAAGCCCGCTCCTATCGTCATCGGCGGAAAGATAAGGACGGAGAACCTGGACCTGGGGCGCATCCTGGGCAACAACTCCCTGGGGCCGCTGACCATGCGTACGGTAGCGGAAGCCACCTTCCCGCGCGGCGGGGACATGCAGGTGCGCCTGGACACCCTGCAGATAAGCCGCCTGCGCGCCATGGACTATGACTACTCCGGCATCAGCGCCGTGGGTACCTACCGCGGAGATGCCTTCGACGGCCGCATCATCGCCGCAGACCCCAACCTCAATTTCCTCTTCCAGGGCACCTTCAACCTCTCCGGCAACACCCGCAACGCCCAGTACCGTTTCTTCGCCTCGCTGGGCTACGCAGACCTCCACGCCCTGCACCTGGACAGCCGCGAACGCTCCAAAGTGAGTTTTCAGGCATCGTCCAATTTCATCCGCACGGACAAGCAGGATTTGCTGGGAGACATCACCCTTTCCGGCGTTTCCCTGGAAAGCGACACTGGCCACCACCAGATCGGGGACGTGCTCATCCGTTCCCACTCCAACGACGATGTCAACCGCATCAGCATAGAATCCTCCTTCCTGGAGGGCAGCTTTGTGGGAGATGCAGGGCCGGGCACTTTCATCAGCGACTTAAAGGCACTGGTAATAGGGAGGGACCTCCCCGCCCTGTTGGAAGAGGAAGTCCAGCCCTGGAGCGGCGCCGGCTATGACCTCACTCTCAAGGTGAAAAAGGCCCAGGACCTGCTCTCTTTCCTTGTTCCCGGCCTGTACGTAGAGAGAAACACCACCTTAACGCTGAAAGTGACCCCCCAGGACAGCCTCCTCACCGCTTCCCTGCGCTCCGGCCGCCTGGCTTACGAAGACAAGTTCATCAAGGACCTCAAGTTCAGCCTCAACAATGCATCCGGGGTCCAGAACGCCTCCATCACCGGCGGGCAGATATCCCTTTCCGGCGCCCAGATACTGGCCAGTGACATCACCCTTTTCGCCGACGACAACCAGTTCGGAATAGGCTACACCTTCGACAACGGGGAGGAGATGGACACCCACGCCCAGCTGTACCTGTCCGGGGAGCTCTCCCGGGACCAGGAAGGCCTTCTGGTAAGCGCCCGCACCCTTCCTTCCAACCTTTATTACAAGGGGAACGGCTGGGGGCTCTCGTCGGAGGAAATCTCCTATCGCGGCGGAGAGCTTCGGATAGGCAACTTCCTGGCCCGCCACAACGACGAAACCCTGCTGGTCCAGGGCGGCTACTCCCCCACCCGCCCCGACACCCTCTCGGTCCGGATGGAGAAATTTGACATCGGCCTGTTGAATACCCTCGGCGGGGACCTTCCCACCATAGAGGGCCATGCCACAGGCCAGGCCATGCTCATTTCCCCCACAGAGCCCACTATGGGCCTTCTGGTATCCGTCACCTGCGATTCCACTTATGTGGCCGGAGAGCGGATGGGACAGCTTCAGCTTTCCAGCGTCTGGGACGAGCCCAACCAACGCTTCAATGCCAGCGTCAGGAACCAGCTGGACGGAAAGAAGAATCTGGACGTAGAAGCTTTCTATCAGCCCAAGTCCCGCGCCGTCCATGCATCGGCCCGGCTGGACAGGCTGAACCTTGGCTACGCCGCACCTTTCCTGAGCTCCCTCTTTTATCAATTTGGCGGCGGGCTCAGCGGCCAGGTGGCCCTGGACGGAACCCTGGACAAATTCCACCTCTCCAGCCAGGACCTTCGTATAGAAGAAGGTCTGCTCACACTGGATTATACGCGCGTACCCTACCGGATAGAAGGCCCGCTGGAGCTCAACGACGAAGGCCTTTTCTTCCGCAAGGTCAGCCTCACGGACGGCCTGGGCGGTAAAGGAAACATAGACGGAAGCATCCTATTGGGTGGGTTCAAGGATATCGGCCTGGATACGCATGTTCAGATTACAGGCATGAAAGTGCTGGATCTTCCGCGCGGGGTGAATAATTTGATGTACGGCACTGCCGTCGCCTCAGGCCGGGCCGACATTACCGGTTCCCTGAGCAAGATTCTGCTCAATATCAACGCCTCCACCTCCGGCCCCGGAGACCTGCACCTTACCCTTGGATCGTCCTCGGACGGCTCTTCCCGGGAGATGCTCACATTCACCGAAGCAGACACCCAGGCAGAGGAGGACCCCTACGAAGTCATGATGGCCGCCGCCACGCAGGAAGACTCCCAGGGAACAGACCTGGAAGTGAAGCTGCGCATCCGCGCCACGCAGGACATGCAGGTGAACATAGACGTGGACGAATCCTCGCTCAATGCCAGCGGCAGCGGCACCATCGAGCTGGAATACAAGCGGGACAACTTTGGCATGGGCGGCGACTACAACATCTCCCAGGGCAGCTTCCTGTTCAGCGCCATGAACCTAGTAACGCGCAAATTCACCATCCAGGATGGCAGCGCCATCCGCTTCAACGGAGACGTCTGGGACACGGATCTGGACGTGAAGGGCCTCTACACCACCAAGGCCAGCCTCTCGGGCCTGATCGCCGACGAAACCGCCGTAAGCCGCCGCACCGTCAACTGCGGCATCAACATCAAGGGCCGCCTGAGCAATCCGGAGGTCAATTTCTCCATCGACGTCCCAGACCTGAACCCTGCCACGCAGGCCCAGGTGGACGGAGCCCTGAACACGGTGGACAAGGTGCAGAAACAGTTTGTGTACCTGCTCCTTGCCGGCAACTTCCTGCCCGCCGAAGAGTCCGGCATCACCTCCAGCGGCAGCGATGCCCTCTTCTCCAACATGTCCAGTATCATGTCCGGGCAGATCAACAACATCTTCCAGAAGCTGGACATCCCGCTGGACATGGGACTCAACTATGCCACCACCCAGACCGGCAGCAATATCTTCGACGTGGCCCTGAGCACCCAGCTGTTCAACAACCGTGTCATTGTGAACGGCACTGTGGGCAACAAGCAGATGCTGGGCGGCACCTCCACCAACGAGGTTGCCGGGGACATGGACATAGAGGTCAAACTGAACCGCAGCGGGTCGCTGCGCATGAAACTTTTCACCCACTCGGCCGACCAATACACTTCCTACCTGGACAACAGCCAGCGCCATGGCGGCGGTATCTCCTTCCAGAGGGACTTCAACACCTTCCGGGAGCTTTTCCGCAGCCTTTTCGCCCCTTCGCAGGCACGGGAGAACGCTTCGCGCCAGCAGGCCGCCGATGCCGCCCGCAGCGTAGTCCTGGAAGTGGAACCGGACGGAAAACTCACCCGCAAATGAGCTACGGAAAACTATACCTGATCCCCACCCCGCTGGGTGAAGGGAACCCCGCCGATGTACTGCCTGCACCGGTTCTGGAGCTGCTGCCCAGCCTGCAGTGCTTTGTGGTGGAGGAAGTGCGCACCGCCCGCCGCTTTCTTTCACAGGCGGGCCTCAAAGGCCATATAGAGGGGCTGGAATTCCACCAGCTCAACGAGCATACCCCTCCCGCCCAGGTGGAGGAATACCTGCAGCTTTTCAACGGCGGGCGCTCCGTGGGCCTGCTTTCGGAGGCGGGGCTTCCCGCCGTGGCGGACCCCGGTTCCCTGCTGGTAGCCCTTTGTCACAGGCACGGGATTGAAGTGGTGCCCCTGGTGGGCCCTTCGTCGCTGATGCTGGCCCTGATGAGCTCCGGTCTCAACGGCCAGTCCTTCGCCTTTGTGGGCTACATCCCCGCCAAGGCCGATGAACGCCGCAACGCCCTGAAAGCCCTGGAGAAACGCTCTGCCACTGCCCTCCAGACGCAAATCCTGATAGAAACCCCTTACCGCAACGACGCCCTTCTGGCGGATATGCTCCAGTGCCTGGGGCCTGGAACACGGCTTTGCATCGCCGCCAACCTCACCTGCCCGGACGCCTTCATCCGCACCCGCACCGTGGCGCAGTGGAAGGCTGCGCCGGTAAGTATCGGCAAACGTCCCTGTGTTTTCCTTCTTCTCGCATGAAAATAGCCTTCACAACGCTGGGCTGCAAGCTCAATTACGCCGAGACATCCACCTACGAGCGAGGCTACTCCGCCTCCGGCTGGGAGGTGGTTCCCTGGACGCAGCCCGCCGACGTTTACCTGATCAACACCTGCGCAGTCACTGAAACGGCAGAGAAAAAGTCCCGCAACCTCATTCGCCGGGCGCACCGCACTGCCCCGGAGGCCAGGATTATGGTTACCGGCTGCTATGCCCAGCTTCGCCGGGAACAGCTCCTGCAAATGGAAGGCGTCTGGAAAGTCTTCGGGGCCGATGAAAAAAAGGACATTCTCCTGGTAGCTTCGGAGGGTATTGCTTCGGAAACCTCTGGCCACCCTCGGCCGGATAAGAGGGAGGGGCCCGCCGCCTCTGGCGGTGGGAGGGGCCGGAGCGAAGCGGAGGCGGTTTCCAAAGCAATACCCTCCGAAGCTCAAAAAAGCGTATTTGGTGCATACAGCAGCGGGGAGCGGACGCGGTCCTTCCTGAAGGTGCAGGACGGGTGTGATAATTTCTGCGCTTACTGCACGGTGCCTTTTGCCAGGGGGCGCAGCCGGAGCATACCTGTCTGCGAGGCGGTAAAAATGGCGCAGGACATTGCTGCCAAGGGCATCAAAGAGGTGGTGCTCACGGGGGTGAATACCGGAGATTTCGGCCGCAGCAGCGGAGAGTCTTTCCTGGACCTGCTAAAAGCCCTGAATGCCGTAGAGGGCATTGAGCGTTACCGGATTTCCTCCATCGAGCCCAACCTGATCACGCCGGAAATCATTGACTGGATTGCCTCCGGAACCAAGTTCCAGCGGCATTTCCACATTCCCCTGCAAAGCGGCAGCGACAAGCTGCTCCAGCGGGTGGGCCGCCGCTACGACACCGCGCTGTTTGCCTCCCGCATAGATTACATCCGAACTGCCATGGAACGCCCCGGGGAGCCGCGTGTATTTCTGGGGATCGATGTCATTGTAGGGCTGCCCGGAGAGACGGAAGAGCTTTTCCTTCAGACCTACGACTTCCTCAAAGAGCGTATTCGGCCGGCCTTTATCCATGTATTCCCCTACTCCCGGCGGCCCGGCACCCGTGCGGCCACGTGGAAAGACCAGGTGCCTGAGCGCATCAAAACGGAGCGTGTGGCTGCCCTGGAGGCCCTTTGCCAGCAGCTGCACCAAAGTTTCGTGGAGGAACATATCGGCATTCCGGAAACCGTGCTTTGGGAGTCCTCGGAGCACAGCGGCCTTATGGCCGGTTACACCGGCAATTACATCCGCGTGGAGCGTCCCTTCGATCCCGCGCGCATCAACCAATTGGAGGAGATTGTGCTATGAGCACCAAACTGACTTTTCTCGGGACGGGAACGTCGCAGGGGGTGCCCATCATCGGCTGCCAATGTGCGGTTTGCCGGTACCGGGACCCAAGAGACAAGCGTTTGCGCTCATCGGCCCTGGTGGAGCACGAGGGACTGACGATACTGGTAGATGCCGGGCCGGATTTTCGCACCCAGCTGCTCTCGCAGGGCGTCAGACACCTGGACGCCATTCTCCTTACCCACAACCACAAGGACCATACGGGCGGCCTGGACGATGTCCGCTCCCTCAATTACATAGACCGCAAAGCGGCAGAGATTTTCTGCGAGGAGCGCGTGCTCCGCACCCTGCGGAATGACTACGCCTACGCCTTCGCAGAGCACAAGTATCCCGGCTCGCCGGAGTGGCACGTACACCTGATAGATGATCGGCCGTTCCGTGTAGAAAGCCTGCAGGGCGCAGGAGAGCTGGAATGGGTGCATGACGTGGGCTATTTTTACCGCCAGCCGGACGGCAGCCTCAAGCCCTCGGACAATGCGGTGGTGGAAGCTTCCAGGGAGCAACCCAACGTGATTCCCATCCGCGGCTTCCACGACAAGATGCCCGTGCTGGGATTCCGTTTCGGGGACATCGCCTACCTGACCGACATGAGCTCCCTTCCGGAAGAGGAATTCCCTAAGCTAAAAGGTCTTAAGCACTTAACGCTCAATACGGTAAGCTATCATCCGCACCATTCTCACTTTTCGCTGGAGGAGGCCCTCGAACTGGCCGCTCGCATAGAAGCCACGCATACTTGGCTCACCCACCTGAGCCACGCCTTCCCCTCCCATCCCGCCTTCTGCGAACAGCTGCAGGGCCTGTGCCGGGAACGCGGCATCCGCTCCCTCGTCCAACCTGCCCACGACGGCCTCATCCTCGAAGCCTGAACCCCGGTTTCGCCCGATACGCAACCGCCTGAACCTGAGGCAGTTACTAAAATCAATCGTTGCAAATTGCAACGATTGATTTCTGGAAACGGCTGTATGTCAGCGAGTTAGGATACGGGCCGAGGGGCTTTATTGGCGGGAGAAGCCCAGGGCGGAAAGGCCGCGGAGAACATCCTCGTTTTGCATGAAAAGCTGCCAGAGCAGGCCTGTGCGGGCATTTTCTATCATCACCACAATGGGCCCCTGGTCTATGGCAATGTAGGAGGAGGCAAACCAATTGTTGTCAAGCGAGAAAGCATCGCGGAAGCCGTACTCTCCCCAGAGTCGGTCCCCATAGATATAGTAGAAGGTGCGGATGGCCTCCATGCTTTCTTCCCTCACATACGGCAGGGAAGCTACTGCAGCCGTGGGGGCAATCACGCCTTTGTCATTGGAAGGGGAACTGGCCGTATAGCCGCCGGGGATATCAGAGGCGGTCAGCCCCCAGCTGGCAGCAGAGTAGCCGGCATGGTGCCCGGGATTGCGGACGCAGTACTCATAATTGTAGCGGGCGTGCGCCACGTTGTGCGCGAAATAATCCTCGCAATAGGCGTCCGAGAGACCTCGGGGGTCCAGCCCCAGGAAGGAATAATGGGCAAAGAAGAGCGGCCCATTGACAGAAGGCTTCATCTTGCGTGACTGGGCCCAGCCCTCGTGGTATGCATCGGCCGGGACCGGATGCGTGGGAGAAGCCGCCGCCAGCACGTAAACAATGAGGGCTTCGTTCCAGCCTGTAATCTTCATGTTCATGGCCCAGCCGTCCGAGGGAGACCAGTGCCAATAAAGCACCTTCTGCCCGCCCCGGGTGTACCAGTCCCATTCCACCTCCCGCCAGAGCTGGTCGATGGCAGCGCGGATATCCGCTTCTTCGGGCTGGTCGAAGTAAACCTGCGCGCTTAGGAGGCCCTGCATGAGGAAGGCGGTTTCCACCAGATCTCCCCCATTGTCCTTGGAGGAGAAAGGTATCACTTTCCCCGTATCCCCGTTCATCCAGTGCGGATAAACGCCGTGAAAACGGTCAGCCGTGGCCAGGAAACGGAGTATCTTACGCATGCGCTCCGCTGCAGCCTCGCGCGAGACAAAACCCCTTTCCACGCCGACGGGGAGGCACATGATGCCAAAGCCGGAACCGCCGGAAGTTACCGTGTTCCCGGAACCCAGGCGCTCCCGCGCCATGCCGGAGCCGGGATGTGCATAGTCCCAGAAGTAAGCAAAAGTCTGCTCCTGGACCTTGGTGAGGAGGTCTTCATCGCTGATGCGCGGAAACTTGTCGGAGGGGTCGTATGCCGTGGTGAAGGAGAATACGAAACCCTCCATCAAGTCTATGCCAAAAGATTCTCCGGCTGCTATCCCCAGGCGGTAGCGAGTAGAAGGAGCCAGCGGTTCCGCGGGCGTCAGTTCCAGGACTGTTCCGTCCGTCACCCTGGCCGTCAACTCCCCTCCGGAATAAGCCAGCGAGGCAAGGGAAAGCTTGTCCAGGGCTATCTCCCGGGAGAATTCCAGGCAGATACGGGGAGTAAGCGACACATCCCCCAGAGAACCGTCGTTGGGAACGGCCACGCCGTCCACTTTCACCATCAGCACCATCGCCTTCGGGGCATGAGGCGACTGAGGGGTTTGCCCGCAGGAAAAAAGGGCCAGAAGAATGCCCAGAAAAAGCAAATAATGTTTCATGGCAACAGCAGGGAGATTCCTCCCCCTGCCGCCGTAAAAGAGCAATTAGGAAAGGGCGATGGCCACTTCTTCCTTGCGGAGAGACTGAATCTCGGCCTCGGTGAGGGGCTTGTTGTAGAAGCGGATCTCGTCGATGCTGCCACCAAAGTACATCTGCCATTCGGCGGCACCGGGATACTTCTCGATGAAGGAGGACCAGCCGCCTACGTAAATGGCGCTGGCGTCGGCGGGAATGCACTTGCCAAAGGGCATCTTGTCTCCGTACTCTGCTTCACGGACCTTCACGCCGTCCACATACAGGGCCCAGGCACCGCTGGAAGCCTGATAGGTGAAAGCGAACTGGAACCACTTGCCATACACGGCGAAAGCGGGATCCCAGGTATCCAGCCACAGGTTGGTCTCGGCGCCTTCTGCGTTTTTGAACATGAAGCGGCCGTTTACCTGCTGTTTCTTGACGCCGGTTTCCTCATCCGTACCCTTGTTGTCAAAATAGGCAATCATGGAAGGCCAGTCCTGGGTAGGGAAGTTCTTTCCGTTCACGGAGATCAGGGCACCCTTCTGGAAATCCTCAGGGTTTTTCACCCATGCGGTGAAGGTGACATCCTGCAACTTGGCAAGGGCGTTGTTGGAAGCGAGCTTGAGCTTGAGGAAGGCCTCGTTGTTGTTGCCGGCGGTATTCACATAACCCTGGCCGATATAACCGGCACCGAAGTTACCGGCACCGCCCTTGGTTTCGTAGGAGACACCTTCACCGACCTTGACGGCCTCGGTGGCGGATTCCAGCGGGAAATAGGCTACCAGGTTTTCGATGGCAGTCTTGGCCTCGGGTTTCTCGGGCTCAGGGACGGGGACATCTTTCTTCTTGCAAGAGACAAGAACCAGCGCAGCGGCAGCTGCCAGAACAAAGAATTTCTTCATAACTTTTTGTTTGATAAATGGTTAATAAATATGTGTTTAAGCTTTAATACGTATATCCGGGAGTGGCGGGAAGATTGGGATTCAGTTCCCGCTGGGCAGAAGGGATGGGGAACACCTCATTCTTTCCGGCCTGGAATCCCAGGCGGCCCAACACCTGAGGGGCAAGGCCCCAGCGCACCAGGTCAAAGAAACGGTTCTCCTCGAGGGCCAGTTCTGCGCGGCGCTCCTCGTAGATATTCTCCAGGGTGGCCTCCGCAGCGGGCAGGCCGGCACGGCTGCGCACTTCATTCAGGGCCATAGTGGCCGAGTAGCCGGAAGCCGGGCTGATGGCAGCGCCCTGGGCCATGGCCTCTGCGTGCATCAGCAGCACGTCTGCGTAACGAAGCAGGCGCATATTGTGGTCCAGGCCATAGGCGTTGTAGGAGCGGTTGTTCAGGCGGGTGGGGACATAGACCTTGCCATTATAATAGGGGTTGGCACAGCCCGGGTCAATAAAGTCGCCTTCGGGGGTGGTTTCCCCGCGAACCAGCAGGGTTACGGCCTTGCGGACGTGGTCCCCGCGGGCGTCCAGGAAATCCACCAGGCGCTGGCTGGGTACTTTGTAGCCCCATCCCTGGAAGGGTTCCTTGTTACCGCGCGGCCCCTGGATAAAGGCGTAATAGCAAAGCGGCATGCCGCCGGTGGATTGCCCAAGGTCCGAGCTGCCAACCTCCATGAGTGACTCGGAGCCGTACTCGTTTTCCACGTTGAAGGCGTCCTTGAAGCGGCTCATGAGGGAAAAACGGCCGCTGGCGATGATGGCGTCCGTGAGGCGGGCGGCTTCCGTCCAGTCTTTGCGGTAGAGGGCCACCTTGGCCTTCAGCGCCATAGCCGTGTACTTGTTGTACCGGCCTTTATAGTCCGTATGGCTTTCCGGCACGACAGCGATGGCGGCATCCAGGTCATTATAGACAAAGTCATAGATGCTCTCCACCGAAGATACCTGCATGGAGGCCAATTCCGCTGCGCTCATGCTGCGATCGATGATGGGAACGCGGCCAAAAAGGCGGACCAGGTTGAAATAGGCGTAGGCACGGATAATCTTGGCTTCTCCGCGGCATTCGGCCACCATCTGCTGCCCGCTTTCAGAGGTGATGGCCTCCGTGAAGAGGTCCATGGACTCGATGGCATAATTGGCGGCCGACGAGATGTCGTAGTAGTAATTCCACATCTGCTCCACATGCACATTGTCCGGACCGTAGGTGAAATTGTCCAGCTGGGCCACGGTGGGACCATCACTCTCGGAGGAGCCTTTGTCGGCGTCATCGGAAACAATCTCCATTACGCCCACATAGTTCTGCGCACGCCCTTCACTGAGGCGCATGCTGGCATATGCAGCGCTTACGGGAAGGAAGATATTGTCCGTCTTGGAATAGTCTATACCGGCCGAAGGCATGGTAGCCTCCATACGGATATCCAGGAACTTGGAGCAGGAAACCACCGCCAGGGCGGCTGCTGCGAAAAGAATGATTCTAGCTTTCATACTCCTACAGATTGAGGTTGACGCCGAAGGTATAGATGGACTGCATGGGATAGACGGAAGAACCGTCGATGCCCGTAGCAATGGGAGAGCCGCCAATCTCGGTGGTGAAACCGTTGTAGCGGAACAGGGACAGCGGACGCTGGGCCGAGAGGTACAGGCGCAGGCTGCTCCCCTTCCCAAACAGGCCGCGCAGGGTGTAGCCAAGCTGCACGTTCTGGATACGGAACATGGAACCGTCCTCCACGAAGAAGCTGTTGCTCTGGGCCATCAGCTGTTCCGTGAGCACGCGGGGCGTGGGATAGGTGGTGGAAGGGGCGTCTTTGCGCCAGGCGTTGAGATAAAAGTCATAGTCGTAGTTTCCGTCCGGGAATACCTGCTTGTTCAAACGCTTGGCATTGAAGATTTTATTGCCGATATTGGCATTCATGACCATCGAGAAGTCAAAGCCCTTCCACTCGAAGCCCAGGTTCATGCCCAGCATGAGCCAAGGGAGCGGAGAGCCCAGGTAAACGCGGTCTGCCTCCGTTATTTTGCCGTCCGGCGTGCCGTCTTCGTTACCGGCAAAATCGTGGTAGCGGAAGTAGCCGGCGCCGGTGGAAAGCTGGGCTACATCGGACATCTGGGCATCGTACTCCGTTTGGAAAATGCCGTCCACCTGATAGCCCCAGAACGCGCCGATAGGATAGCCCACCTGCGTCATGGTGGCATAGGCGCCGTTGGTGAGGGCACCGGGAATGGTCTCGCGGCCTTCCAGGGCCAGCACCCGGTTGCGGTTCACGGTAGCGTTCATGCCCAGGTTATAATTGAAATCCTGACCAATGGTATCGGCCCATTTGAGGGAGAGTTCCACGCCCATGTTCAGGACTTTGCCGTTGTTGGCCAGGAGCGAAGCCACGCCGCCGCCGGTGGCGATGGGCGCATGGAAGACTACCCTGTCCGTCACGCGGTGATAGAAGTCGATGTCTCCGCTGAGGCGGCTACCAAGGAAGGCGAAGTCCGCGCCCACGTTGGCCTCCGTCACCACCTCCCACTTGAGGTAGTTCTGGTATACCGTCTGGGCACCCATGCCGTCCACCAGAGTGTCGCCGAAAACGGCCGAGGAATCCACGCCGGAAGAGCCGGCGATGTTGATGTCATTGGCGGGGACATTGTCGTTGCCCAGCATGCCCCAGCTGGCGCGGAGCTTCAGGTAATCGAATACCCGCTGCCCCTTCATGAAGTCTTCGTCGGAGATGTTCCAACCCAGACCCAGCGAAGGGAAGAAGCCCCATTTATCCTGGTACTTCGAGCTGCCGTCGGCCCGGAAGGTGAGGGTGGCGAGGTATTTCTCGCGGTAGCTGTAAGTGCCTCTGGCAAAGAAGGAAAGGCCGTTGTAACGACCGGCACCGTCCGTGGTGCTCTGGTTGCGGTAAGAACCGTTCACCAGATAGCGGGAGGCGTCGTCGTAGTCCGGAACGCTGCTGGCCCGACCGTTGAGCCATGCGTTGTACTGCATGCGCGTGGACTGGCCCAGCATGGCCGTGAAGTTGTGGGCACCCAGCTGATCCTGGTAAGTAAGGGTGTTGTCCAGGATCTGGTAGGTTCCGTAAGTATAAGTCTTGGACAGGCTGGAAACCGATGTGCCCTGCGAGCCGCCTACAAAATGCTCCGGAGTGTAGGACTGCTGGTCCGCGAAGTAGAAGTCCAGATTATAAGAGGTCTTGAACTTGAGTTTGGGCAGGATGGTCGCCTCTGCGTAAGCGCTGAAAACGGTCTTGATGCCGTCCTCCTTGCTGTTGTGATAGTAGGCCGATGCCGCCGGGTTCCCGTAAGCGTTGCTGTAACCGTAGCGCTGCGGGGAGTCGAAAAGCTCCGGATAGGCATCCGTGTTGGCATCGCTGTACACGCCATAAACGGGCGGATTCACAAAGGCCTGGTAGTAAACACCGGAATTGGGATTGTGCTTCCCGTAACGCGAAATCACCGTATTCACACCCACTTTAAGCCAGGAAGTCATACTCTGGTCCAGGCGGGCACGGAAATTCAGGCGATTGTAGTTGTTGGTGGTATAGTTCATGATACCGTCCTGGAAGAAATAGCTGAGGCCCACGGAATAATTGGTCTTTTCCGTACCGCCCGACAGATCCAGCGAATGGCTGTGCGTAAGGGCCGGATGCACCAGTTCCCTGTACCAGTCCGTGCTTACCCCGCTGTAGCTGGATGCACTCTTGGGTGTGCTCTCTGGATAGGCCAGATTGTACATCTCCACGTACTGCTCCGTATTGGCCAGCTTCATGATATTGGTGGGCACCTGCACGCCGCCGTAGCCGTCGTAGGTCACGCGCACCTTGCCGCTGATACCCTTCTTGGTGGTAACCAGGATAACGCCGTTGGCGGCCCTCACACCGTAAATGGCTGCCGCCGATGCATCCTTGAGCACCGTCAGGGACTCGATGTCATTGGAGGAGAGGAAGTCGATGTTGTCCATGAAGGCACCGTCCACCACATAGAGCGGGCTGGCATAGTCACCGATGGAACCTACGCCACGGATTTTGACGGACGGGCCGGCGCCGGGAGCGCCGCTCTGGGTAATCTGTACGCCGCTCACCATGCCCTGGAGGGCACTCATGGGATTGGCGGCAGTCTGCTTGGCCAGTTCGTCCCCTTTCACATTGACAATAGGGGCGGTGAGGTCTTTGGCTTTCTGGGTGCCGTAACCCACTACCACTACCTCGTCCAGGAAGTTGCTGTCTTCCTGCAGGCGGATGACGGCAGGAAGGCTGGAAGCGGTAAAGGACTGCACGGCGTAGCCGATACAGCTCACGTCCACCCGGGCGCCGGGACCGGAGACCACCAGGGTGAACTCCCCGTCCAAGCCGGTGGAAGTGCCGTTGGAAGTGCCTGCCTCCATCACCGTAGCGCCGACGACGGGGCCCAGGGCATCTTCCACAACACCCTTCACCTGGTATCCCTGCGCCAAGGCCGTAAGGCCCAGCGCAAAGAGGAATAGAATGCTTAGGAATCGTTTCATATCTTAGGATTTAGTTTTCATAATAAAAGCCCAGCTTATCTAGGCCCTGCCTGATTTCCGGTGCCTGCATGAAGAGTTTCCACAGCAGGCCGCTGCGGTAGTTTTCTATCATCACGGCCTGCGGTCCCTGGTCGATGGCCAGGTAGTGGTCCAGCACGGGAGGTTCGCAGCCAAGGTTCACGGCATCGTAAAAACCATAAGGGCCGAAACTCTCCGGAACATCCCGGTACAGGTAACGCATCACCTGCAAGGACTCCTCCGGGGTATAGACTATGGAGGAAATGGCCGCCGTAGGGCTCACTGTGCCGTTTTCACTCTCTGTTCCGGGATGGTGGGAGCAATAGCCCAGGTATGGGTCATCCGAGGAAGAGAAACCCCAGAAGCGCTCTCCATAGCCCCGGTAGCCTTTAGGATTGTCCATGGCATAGGCGCGGTGGATGAGCGTATGGGCCTTGTTGCGCTGGAAATAGTTGGTGTGACCGTCGCTGAGGCCCCGCGGGTCCAGGCCCAGGAAGGAGTAGTGGCAGAAGAAGAGCGGGCCGCCCAGCTCCATGCCAAGGGGCAGCTTAATGCCGTAATACTCCTTGCCGTTGTAATAGTAATCGGAGGTTTTGTAAGAGGCCTCATAGCATTCCCGGGTAATGGGGTGCGTGGGGGAAGAGGCCGCCAGCACATAGGTGATAAGGGTCTCGTCGTATCCCTTGATACGGTGGTTCATCTTGAAACCGTGGTTTTTGGACCAGTGCCAGTACAGGGAATCCGTACCCTGCGTGTACCAGTCCCATTCCACTTCTTCCCACAGGCGGTTGCAGCGTGCCGCCAGCTCCGGGTGATCTCCTTTGAGCCACTCCCGCGCCGTCAGCAGGCCCTGGACCAGGAAAGCAGTTTCCACCAGGTCTCCGCCGTCGTCGAAGCGGGAGAAGGAAAATGGTTGCATGGAATCCGCGTCGTACCAGTGGGCCCAGGCGCCATGGAAGCGCTCCAGCGTTTCCAGCGACCCTACCATCCTGGCAATTCGCTCCACGCCTTCTTGCCGGGGAAAGTAGCCCCGCTCCGCGCCGGCGATAACAGCCATCAGGCCAAAGCCGGAGCCGCCGGTGGTGACGATGTTGCCGTTCCGGTCCTTCTCCCGTTCGCGGGCAAGGCCGGTGGAAGGGTCTGCGAACTGGGTGAAATAGCCAATGGTGGCCTGCTCCACGCGGTCCAGCAGTTTATCGTCGCTTATTTGGCAGGCCTGGGTGCAGACGACAAGCAGCCCCACAGCCCAGCTTAAACTACAGCGCATACTTAAAAGATGCTTTTTTGACCTGATTTGATGCACCGCCAATGAAAATTTGGAAATCTCCGCTTTCCGGGCCCCAGCTCATGTCCTGCCTCCAGAAGGAAAGCGTTTCCTTGTCCAGGGTGAATTCCACGATACGGGACTCCCCGGGGGCAAGGGTTATGCGCTCGAAGCCCTTCAGCTGTTTCACGGGGCGGGTAACGCTGCCTACCAGATCCCGGATATACAGCTGGACAGTCTCCGTACCCTCGCAAGCACCTGTGTTGGTGACGGTTACACAAGCCTTAAGGGTTCCGTCCCCGCTCAAGGTCACTCCCTGCCCGGACTGGCTGTGACCACCCTCCAGCATAATCTCCGAATAATCAAAGGTGGTATAGCTGAGCCCGTGGCCGAAAGCGTAAAGAGGCTCGTTGGGGACATCCAGGTAGCGGGATTCGTACTTGGCATCCGGGTGCACATAGGGACGGCCGGTATTCTTCGCGTAATAATAAATGGGAACCTGGCCCAGGTTGCGGGGGAAGGTGACCGGAAGTTTTCCGGAGGGGTTCACGTCGCCAAAAAGGACATCGGCCACGGCATAGCCGCCCATGGTGCCGGGATACCAGGCTTCCAGGATGGCATCAGCGAGTTCGCTTTCTTCGCTCAGATCCAGCGGACGGCCGTTCAGAAGCACAAGGACTACGGTCTTCCCTTCCTTCTTAAGCTTTTTGAGCAGCTGGGTTTGCTCCTCCGGGAGGCGTATACTGCTGCGGGAAGCGGCTTCCCCCGTCCAGTGCCAGGGCTCCCCTGCCACCAGGATCACCTTGGAGGCGCCTGCCGATAGCGGCGTCACTTCCCCAACGGCCTCCTGGATGCTCACGGGAACGCTTTCTACCTGCCCGGCACCCCTCCAGCTGCCCAGGAAGTCGTCTTTGGACTGGGCCAGCGGCCCTGTAACGGCCACTACTTCGCCTTTTCGCAGCGGCAGGACACCGCTGTTTTTCAAAAGGACCATGCTCTCTGCTGCGAAACTGCGGGCAAAGGCCTTGTTCTCCGGAGTAAGCGTGCGCGCTTTTTCCCGCTCCGGGTTGCAATAGCGGTAGGGGTCCTCGAAAAGGCCCAGGGCGGCCTTCAGGTTCAGGATGCGCCGCACGGCGTTGTCCAGGGTTTCCATGGATACTTTCCCGCTCTCTACCAGTTCCTTCATGTGGTCCATGTAGGAAGAGCTCATCATATCCATGTCCACGCCGGCATTGATGGAAAGGCGGCCGGCATCTGCGAGATCTTCTGCGTAGCCGTGGTGGATCATTTCCATGATACCGGTATAGTCGCTTACCACAAAGCCCTGGAAGCCCCACTCTTCGCGGAGAATTTCGTTCATCAGGTGTGCATTGGCGTGGGCGGGGATGCCGTCCAGCTCGTTGAAGGAGGCCATCACGCTAAGAGCGCCTGCATCCACGGCTGCCTTGTAAGGAGGCAGGTAAAACTCCCGGAGCCAGCGCTCCGACATGTCCACGGTATTGTAGTCCCTTCCTGCCTGGGGCGCGCCATAAGCGGCAAAATGCTTCACGCAGGAAAGGAGGGTATGGTCTGCCGAGAGGTCATCTCCCTGGTATCCGCGCACCATGGCGGCGGCAATGAGGCTGCCCAGGTAGGGGTCTTCCCCAGAACCTTCGCTGATACGGCCCCAACGCGGTTCCACGGAGATATCGCACATGGGGCTGTAGGTCCAGTGCAGGCCAGCGGCGGCCGCCTCGCTGGCAGCTATGCGAGCGCTTTCCTGAATGGCCTCTATGTCCCAGGAGGCACTCATGCCCAGATTGATGGGGAAGATGGTCCGGAAACCATGGATGACATCATAACCAAAGAGAATGGGGATACCCAGACGGGTTTCCTCCACGGCTATGCGCTGGATTTCGCGGGTAAAGTCTGCTGTATAGGCGTTCAGGAGGTTACCGCAACGGCCGGCGCGGATATCTTCCAGGTAATTGTCCCGCATGGAAGGGCCGGTTACAGACCAGTCGCTGGTAAAAAGGACGGTTTGCCCGATCTTTTCTTCCAGGGTCATCACCCTCATGAGGGAATCCACCTTGGGGTGGGATGCAGTTTTGGCCTGTCTGGGAGAGCAGGAAATGGTTATCAGCGCGATTACGCAGGGTAAAACTAGTTTTTTCATCCGTGGTCTCTTTGTGTTCTGCGACAAATATGACCACAGGAGCGCAGAAATGCAAAAAAAGCGGCCCCACTAAAACACTATCACCCGTTTGGGGGCCTGTGAGCCACCCCTATTTTTCCCCTACTTGAGGTCTATCATAAAGGAGGTGAGAGACTGATTCTGAGGCAATTGAATCTTTTTGCGAATCCTACTGCGGGCAGCTTCAACTCCCTTTAAGGAAATATTCATAAGGGAAGCGATGTCCTTGGATGTAAGGTTCAGATGAAGGTAGGCGCAGAAACGGAGATCCGTATCCGTAAGAGCGGGATAGCGTTCACGGAGAGTGGAGAAGAAATTGGAGTGAATGTTGTCGAAGTTGGATTCAAAGGCCTTCCAATCCGCCTCCGAGCCCAGCTGTGAATCAATGATGGAGCAAATTTTTTGGTAGTATTTGTCCGGATAATCCTTCCCCAGCGCAGCCTTCTGGGCCGAGAGTTCCTCCCGGATATCTGTCAGGACCTCCCGTTTGCGGATACTTCCCATGATGGTAGAAGCCAGCTCCTTGCTTTTGAGTTTCACTTCTTCTTCCAGTTTTTCCCTTTCCAGGCGCTCCAGCTGCTTGCGGTGTCTTGCCATGAAGTAAAAGACCACCGAGACCACCGCAGCGGCCAGCAGCAGCGTGTACAACACGATGGCCCAGGCTGAACGCCACCGAGGAGGACGAACGGAAAAAGGCCACTCCCACTGGGAAAGGACAGAGCCGTCGTAGGCGATGGCCCGGATATGGAAAAGGTAGCTGCCGGAAGGAAGGTAATTGTAAGTGACCTCCGGAGCGCCGGACAGTTCCATCCAGTCAGGATCCAACCCCTCCAGACGGGCCTGGAAACGCACATTCTGCAACAGACCGGTTACTGGATAGGCCATGCGGAAGGAGATGTTCCTGTATCTGTAAGGTATCCTGGGAGCCTTGAGCGTAAGGGGAAGCAGGCTGTCCGCTGCGGCTTTGCTACGGTCGCTGATTTTGATGGTGACCGGTTCCATGACGGGATTGCGTCTGGTCAGATTCTCCCCCATGGGCTTGTACGTGGCAAGGGCATTCTCCAGGGTAAAAAGGTATTCTCCGCTTCCCAGGGGAAGGATCCGCTGCCCCGAGTCCACCGTGCGTCCGCCCAACAGGCGGTATGGGACCATGTCCAGGCAGCGAGCCTGCGCCGCATCCCACTGCATGAGCACGGCCTCCCGTTCGGAGATGAACCAGTAGGAATCCGGAGAGGCCTGCGTGATGCCGTGGAAGGGAGAGAAGCCCGCCACCGCGCTGTTCAGCTCCTCGAAGGGGACCAGGCGGCCCTGCAAATCATCGTAGGTATGGAAACCGGACGCACCGTCCGTAAACACCACCCGGGAGCCAAAGGAGAGCACTTTGACAGGTAGCGGGTGTTCCCCGTCCAGGGACTCGTAGCGCTCTATGGAGGCCACTTCCCGAAGGTCCGAGGAGAGGCGGATGCCGTAAAAACCCTCATGCAGGTGCCCGGCCCAGATGGTTCCCTTATAATCGATCTTGATACTGCCCACCGGCTCCATAAAACCCTGCACGGCATGGCTGAAAGCCCATTTTCCTCCCTTTTTGAGATACACGCACAGCTGGGTATAGGTTCCCTGCACCAGTACTTCCTGACCATGAATGACTCCTTTGGCCATGCACGAGCCGCCGGTCACTGGGGAGACTTCCTTGACGCGGGAAGGTTCCAGCAGCTCGAAGGTGGGGCCGCCTGTTCCGGCAAAGAGCTGCCCGTCCACGAAGGTGAGGTCCTGGACATGGCCGTTGACCAGGGGATTGATGCGGATATCGGCAATCCTGTCACCGCTTTTGACGGCACGGAACAGGCCCTGGCTGGTGCCCAGATACAGGTAGGGTTCCAACCAGGCGGCGGTGTAGATGTCTCCTACGCTGGGCTGCAGGCGGCTCACCAGCCTGAGACTGGAATACAGGTTGACCATGGCCACTCCGCTGCCCAGGGCCATCCAGAGGTTCCCGTCCGGCCCGGCCTTCATATCCAGCACCGTATTGCCCGGCAGCACGTTGGCGGAATTGATGTGCCAGAGCAAGTGCCCCTCCCGGTCCAGGCAGAGTGCACCGTCCAGGCGCGTTCCTACAAGGATTTTCCCCTCCCCGCCCGCTATGGCCACGTTCACCTGCGCTTTGCGGAGAATCGTATCTGCCTCTGTAGGGAGGCGGGAGAAGCCGTCCGGTCCCATCAGGAAAAGGCCATCGGCGTAAGTGACCAGTAGCTGGACATCTTCTGCGTAAGGAAGGATGTCTATGCAGGGACTGGTGAAAGGCGTACCTTTGACTGGCTCCAGCGTTCCGTCTTCCAGGTTCACGCGGGAAAAGCCATGCTGCTCCGAGCGGGCATAGACCTCCCCGCCGCAGAGGGAAAAGAACTCTACGAAGGACTGGCTGCGGACGGGGGTAAGTTTCTCCTGGTCCAGGATGAACCAGCTTCGGAAGGCCTGGAAGACGATGCGGCCGTCCAGGGAAAGGATGCGCCAGATCTCGTCGTTCTGCATGGTGTAGCCTTCCAGGGAGGCCGACAGGGAGGTATACGCCAGGCGGCCGTCTTTGCCTCTTTGGAAATAGCCAAATTCCTCGAAGCCGCCTACATAGACCCTGTCTTCGTGGCAAAGAAGGCTGCGGACGGTCATGCTTTTGGGAAGGGTGTACAGGTCCCAGCCAAAGCCGTCGAATGTGAGAAGGCCCCGGTTGTTGCCCACATAGAGGATGCCGGCCAGGTCCGTCTCGATGGCCCAGTTCTGACTGTCGGCGCCGTAGTCCGCTTTGGAAAAAGCTTGTACAACGGGGGTAAACTCCTGTGCATGCAGTGAAGTGCACAGCAAAAGCAGTCCCGTTATGATACTCCCTAGCTTCCGGTTCATACTCTAATAGTCCCGTATTCTGCAAATCTAAGGAATTTTCCAGACCGCTCCAAATGCAGGGCGCATGCATTTGCCCAAGCGGCCTTTCTTTTTTTGCGGGAATTTACTATATTTGTCTCTTGACACTAGAATTATTGTATTAACGCAAGGAATATGGACAAACTCCAGGAACTGACCCAAAAGCTCTACAACGAGGGTCTTTCAAAAGGAAAGGAAGAAGGCGAGGCCCTGCTTGCCAAAGCAAAAGAGCAGGCCGAAGTCATTGTAAAACAGGCAAAGGAAGAGGCGGAAGCCATTCTGGCGCAGGCCCACAGGGAAGCCCAGGATTACCGTACCAAAGTGGAGGGAGACGTAAAAACCGCTTCTACGCAGGCGCTCCAGGCAACCCGTGAGGGCATCGAGAAACTCATCATCGCCAAAGCCGTGGACGCTCCCGTGGGCGCAGCCCTGGAGGATCCTTCCTTCCTCAAGGAGGTTATCCTTACCGTAGCCCAGCGTTTCAGCACGCAGGAGAGCACGGACATCGCGCTGCTCCTTCCGGAGAAACTCCGCGCGCAGCTGGAACCCTTCCTGCAGGGAGAACTGGCTAAAACGCTGGGGAAAGGCGTACAGGCCTCCTTCTCCAAGAAGCTGGGCGGCGGCCTCAGGATAGGCCCCAAGGACGGCAGCTACTTTATCAGCCTCACGGACGAGAGTTTCCGTGAACTGATTGGAGACTACCTCCGCCCCGCCACCAAAAAAATCCTCTTCGGATAGATAATGAGCAACTACGAGTACATCATCTCCAGCCTCCCCTTCCTTACCGCAGATTTCCGCTATGAGAAAGAGGGTCAGGGCTTTTCCCATGTCCTGGAGGAAATCCGCCAGGACCTTTCGGAAAAAGACAGCGCAGCGCTGGATTTTCTCCTGGAAGGCCTGGACCCGGATAAGCTGTGCCCGGATTTCTATGCCCGGGCGCTGGCGCATCCCCTCCCCTTCCTGAGGGAATACTTCCGCTTTGACCTGAATCTTCGCAACGCCAAGGTCCGCTTCCTGAACCTGGAACTGGGCCGCCCGGAAGAGCAGGACCTTCTCACCGGGGAAGGCACGGAGGAAGACCAGGACCTGGACATTGACGGCTACCGCTTCCGCGGCGGAGAGTTCACGGAAGAGGCCACGGTCCAGCTGGCCCTTGCCCAGGAAAGCCTGCTGGAGCGGGAGAAAGCCCTGGACGATGTCTGCTGGGAAAAAGTGTCAGAGCTGGAAACCTTCCATTACTTTGACCTTACCGCCGTCCTGGCATACGTAGCCAAGCTCCACATAGTGAACCGCTGGCTGGCCCTGGATGAGTCCAAGGGCCGCGAACTCTTCCGCCAGCTGGTAAGAGAAGTAAAAGGCACTTTCAAAGGTGTGGAATATAAAGAAGATTGATCATGAAGACAAAAGGTATAGTTACCGGTATTGTGAGCAACCTGGTCACCGTGAAGGTGGACGGCCCCGTTGCGGAGAATGAAATCTGCTACATCGACCTCCAAGGCGTAAAGATGATGGCAGAGGTAATCAAGGTGAGCGGAGATACCGCCTCCGTGCAGGTGTTCGAAAGCACCCGCGGCCTCAAAGGCGGCGACACCGTGGAGTTCGAGGGCCACATGCTGGAAATCCAGCTGGGACCCGGCCTGCTCTCCAGCGTGTACGACGGTCTCCAGAACAACCTGGCCACCATGGAAAACGTGTTCCTCCAGCGCGGCGAATACACAGACCCCCTGGACCGCCGGAAACTGTGGGACTTTACCCCGCTGGCCGCCCCCGGAGACAAGGTGGCGGCCGCAGACTGGCTGGGAGAGGTGAAGGAAGGCTGGCTCCCCCACAAGATCATGGTTCCCTTCTCCTTCCAGGGAGAATATACCGTGAAATCGGTCAAGGAAGCCGGTCAGTACAACGTGGACACGGTTATCGCAGTGCTCCTTAACGCCGCCGGAGAGGAAGTTCCCGTTACCATGACCCAGAAATGGCCCGTGAAGGTAGCCGTCAAGGGATACCGGGAGAAACCGCGTCCCAATAAGATTATGGAAACGGGCGTACGCGTGATAGATACGCTCAATCCCATCGCGGAAGGCGGTACCGGCTTTATCCCCGGCCCCTTCGGCTGCGGCAAAACCGTGCTGCAGCACGCCATAGCCAAGCAGGGAGACGCCGATGTCATCGTGATGGCCGCCTGCGGCGAACGCGCCAACGAGGTGGTGGAAATCTTCTCGGAGTTCCCGGAACTCATTGATCCCCACACCGGCCGTCACCTGATGGAGCGTACCACCATCATCTGCAACACCTCCAACATGCCCGTCGCCGCACGTGAGGCCTCCGTCTATACCGCCATGACCCTGTGCGAGTACTACAGGGCCATGGGCCTGAAATGCCTCCTCCTGGCAGACTCCACCTCCCGCTGGGCCCAGGCCCTCCGCGAGATGAGCAACCGCATGGAGGAACTCCCCGGCGCAGACGCCTTCCCCGTGGACCTGTCGGCCATCATTTCCAGCTTCTACGCCCGCGCGGGCATGGTGGTGCTGAATAACGGGGAAACGGGCGCCGTCACTTTTATCGGCACGGTATCCCCTGCCGGCGGCAACCTCAAGGAGCCCGTTACGGAGAGCACCAAAAAGGCCGCCCGCTGCTTCTACGCCCTGGAACAGAACCGGGCAGACCAAAAACGCTACCCCGCAGTAGGCCCCCTGGAGTCTTATTCCAAATACCTGGATTACCCGGAAATCCGCTCTTACCTGGACCAGACCATCGAAAAAGGCTGGGTGGACAAAGTGCTCCACGCCAAGAACCTTATCCGTCGCGGCAAGGAAGCGGCAGAACAGATCAACATCCTGGGAGACGACGGCGTCCCCATGGGCTACCACGTCAACTACTGGAAGAGCGAACTCATTGATTTTGTGATCCTTCAGCAGGATGCCTTCGATGCCATCGACGCCCTGTGCCCGCTGGAGCGCCAGCGCTTCATGCTGGACCTGGTACTGGAAATCTGCGACAAAGACTACAAGTTCGAAGACTACGAAAAATGCCGGGAGTTCTTCAAGACCCTCATCAACGAACTCCGCCAGATGAACTACTCCCCTTATGAAGGCGAGCAATTCTGGGCCTACAACGAATCCGTTAAGAAAATGACTGCATAGACTATGGCAAGCAAAGCATACCAAAAGATTTATACCCGGCTGGAAGGCATTACCAAAGCCACCGTTTCCCTGCGCGCAAAGGGTGTGAGCAACGAAGAACTGGCCGTAGTGGACGGCCGCCTGGCCCAGGTGGTGCGCACCAAGGGGGAAATGATTACCCTCCAGGTGTTTGCAGGCACAGAGGGCATCCCCACCAACGCAGAGGTGGTGTTCATGGGAGAACCTCCGGTACTGAAGGTCTCGGACCAGCTGGCAGGGCGCTTTTTCGACGCCTACGGCCATCCCATCGACGGAGGCCCGGAGATTGACGGACAGGAGCGCCAGATCGGCGGCCCTTCCGTGAATCCCTACAAGCGACGCCAGCCCTCGCAGCTCATCCCCACGGGCATTGCCGGCATCGACCTCAACAATACCCTGGTCTCCGGCCAGAAGATTCCCTTCTTCGCTGACCCCGACCAGCCCTATAACCAGGTTATGGCCGATGTAGCGCTCCGCGCAGACGTCGACAAGATCATCTTGGGCGGCATGGGCCTTTCCAACGACGACTATCTCTTCTTCCGCGGCAGCTTCGAGCAGGCAGGCGCCCTGGAAAAGATCATCTGCTTTATCAACACCACGGAGAATCCGCCCGTAGAGCGCCTCCTGGTGCCGGATATGGCCCTTACCGCGGCAGAATACTTTGCCGTGGACAAAAACGAGAAAGTGCTGGTGCTCCTGACGGACATGACCTTGTACGCCGATGCCCTTTCCATCGTCTCCAACCGCATGGACCAGATTCCCTCGAAGGATTCCATGCCCGGCTCGCTGTACAGTGACCTGGCCAAAATCTACGAAAAGGCCGTGCAGCTGCCCACCGGCGGCTCCATCACCATCATCGCCGTCACCACGCTCAACGACGGCGACATCACCCACGCCATCCCGGACAACACCGGCTACATCACCGAAGGCCAGCTGTACCTGAAGGCCGATACAGACACCGGCAAAGTCATCATCGACCCCTTCCGCTCCCTGAGCCGCCTCAAGCAGCTGGTACAGGGCAAGAAAACCCGCGAGGACCACTCCCAGGTGATGAATGCCAGCGTGCGCCTGTACGCCGATGCCCAAAACGCCAAAACCAAGCTGGAGAACGGCTTCGACCTCTCGGACTACGACCACCGCTGCCTGGACTACGCCAAGGACTACGCCAGGGAACTGCTGGCCATCGACGTGAATATCGGCATTACGGAAATGCTGGACACTGCCTGGAAGCTCTTCGG
>CADAJF010000012.1 GCA_902788175.1 uncultured Bacteroidia bacterium | reverse complement strand
TGCCGGAAAGGCCCTCTGCGGGGGTGGCCAGGACGGAATAGTTGTGCTGGTAGCGCTCGCAGAAGCCGTTGATCTTGTCGCGCATGAAGGTGACAATCCTAAGGCCCAGCTCCTGGGCTTCCTCGCTTTCGCCGTGGTGCTTGCCCAGCAGGGCGATGAGGGCTTCGGCCAGGCCGATAAAACCGATTCCCAGCGTTCCCTGGTTGATGACGCTTTCCACTGTCTCGTCCGGGTCCAGCTTGCCGGAGCCCAGCCACAGGCCGCCCATCAGCAGCGGGAACTGCTTTTTGAGGGCGGTTTTCTGGAATTGGAAACGCTCGTCCAGCTGGCGGGCGCTGATTTCCAGGGCCCAGTCCAGTTTCTCGAAGAAGGTAGCTATACGGGCCTCCTTGTCCGGTTCTTCCATGCACTCGATGGCCAGCTTCACGATATTGATGGTGGTAAAGCTCAGATTTCCCCGGCCGATAGAAGTCTTGGGGCCGAAACGGTTCTCATACACGCGGGTACGGCAGCCCATGGTGGCTACCTCGTGGACGTAGCGCTTGGGGTCCGTGGGATCCCAGGCGGGGTCCTGGTTGAAGGTGGCGTCCAGGTTTAGGAAATTGGGGAAGAAACGGCGGGCGCTCACCTTGCAGGCGTACTTGTAAAGGTCATAGTTGGGGTCTTCGGGGAGGTAGCTTACACCGCGCTTTTTCTTCCAGATCTGGATGGGGAAGATGGCCGTGGAGCCGTTCCCGACGCCCTCATAGGTGGTGTTCAGGATTTCGCGGATGATGCATCGGCCCTCTGCCGATGTGTCCGTTCCGTAGTTGATGGAGGAGAAGACCACCTGGTTGCCGCCGCGGCTGTGGATGGTGTTCATGTTGTGCACGAAGGCTTCCATGGCCTGGTGCACGCGGCCCACCGTCTGGTTGATGGCGTGATGGAGGGCGCGCTCCTTGCCCTGCATGCCCACCAGGTCCCGCTTCAGGTAGTCGTCGATCTGAACCTCCTTGAGGGCGCTGTAATCTACGTTGGTCATGGCGCTGACCTTGTCCACTTCTTCCTCGAAGGTTTTGCGGACGAAGGGAGCCAGGTAGAAGTCGAAGGCGGGGATGGCCTGGCCGCCGTGCATCTCGTTCTGGACGGTTTCCATGGAGATGCAGGCCAGCACGGAGGCGGTCTCTATGCGCTTGGCGGGACGGGATTCCCCGTGGCCGGCTTTCAGGCCGTGTTCCAGGATCAGGTCCAGCGGGTGCTGGATGCAGGTTAACGACTTGGTGGGATAGTAGTCTTTGTCGTGTACGTGGATATAGTTGCCGGCGACGGCCTCGCGGACGGGGTCACTGAGAAGGTTCTCGTCCACGTAAGTCTTGGTGGCCTCCGAGGCAAACTTCATCATCATGCCGGCGGGCGTATCCGCGTTCATGTTGGCGTTTTCGCGGGTGATGTCGTTGGCCTGGGCCTGGATGATGGTCTCGAAAATCTCGTTGCTCTTGGCCCGGCGGGCAAGGGTGCGGCGGTTGCGGTAACGGATGTACTCCTTGGCCACCTCCTGGCGGGGGCTGTTCATGAGGAGGTTCTCCACCACTTCCTGGATTTCCTCCACGCTCATCTCTTCTGCTTCCAGCTGGGAGATGGTCTGGGCAATCTGGGCGGCCAATACAATGTCTTCGCCGCCTTCCGTCACGCGCATGGCTTTGAGAACGGCAGCTACGATTTTCTGGTTATTGAAGTCCACGCGGCGTCCGTCGCGCTTGAGTACACGTTTTACCATAAGGCAGGGTTATTAGTAGGTTTAAGTTGGCGGGGAAACCCGCAGGAACAAAGTTAGAAGGAAAGTTTCTCTTTTCCCAAGCTTTTCGGGAAAAAAGTTTTCCACAAAAGAAACTTCCGTCTGTTAATTCACTGATTAACAAACGGAAGCGCCGATTTTTAACTTAGAATTCTTCTAAAATATAACTGCTTTGTTTCTTGGCGGGCCAAGTTTTCAACAGGCGGGGCTCAGTCCCCCACTACCCATACCATTACATGGCGTTCGAAGGTCATGTATTCGAGCTCGAATTCTTGCTCATCTTCGTTCTTGTCGATGAAGGTGGCTTCCAGTTCTCCTTCCCCGCGGGGGCGGAAGCGCTCTACCTCTATCTGCTCTGCGAAATCTACGTTGTATCGGCTCAGAAGCTTGAAGATGGCTTCCTTGGCGCACCAGTAGATGGCCAGTTGCTCGTTGCGCTTTTCGTCTTCCAGGTCCTCTATCTCATCTTCGCTCAGGGCCTTTTTCTCCACGGCGGAGAAGTCCCGGTCCAGGGATTCGATATCGATGCCGCAGTCCTGGTCCTCATGGAGGATCACCGCCACAAACTGGTCCGTGTGGCTGATGGAGATGTTCATGGGGTTGTTCTCCAGGTAGGGCTTGCCGTTGTCGTGGTGGCTCAGGTAAACCTTTTCATCGAAAAGTTTGTTCAGCAGGGCCCTTACGGCCAGCCGCTGACGGCGCATGGATGCGCTCTTGATGAACGAGATTTCTTCCATCTCGTCCGTGGGGGTGGCGCTCAGAAGGGTGAGCTCCTCCTCGCTTTCTGTAATGTGCCACACGCCGATGGTGGCTTCATTGTCCAGTTTCTTCTTTAAAAAAAGTCCCATTACAAGGTTTTTTCAACGACAAAACAAGGCCGCCCGGATGCACCGCTGCACCGGGTTTTTTCCAAAAAATCTAGTTAAAACGCGACAGAGGGTCGTCTGAACCGACGCCCGTTACTGAGTTGGATTTGACTGGACTGGGAGGCTCCATTTTAATCGTTACAAAATATCGGCACAAAGATAATGGAATTTTCGCAAACGACAATAAAAATTCGTATCTTTGCAATCCGGTTAGTAGAAAGTAATCCTTAATCTCAAAAATATCATGAAATTCTTGACTGATGAAAAGCTCCTGATTGTGGGTGCTGCCGGTATGATCGGCTCCAACATGGTCCAGACCGCCTGCATGCTCGGTCTCACTCCTAACATCTGCCTGTACGACATCTTCGAGCCCGGCCTCAAGGGTGTCCTCGCGGAGATGGACCATTGCGCCTTCCCGGGCGTGAACCTCACCGCCACCATCGACCCGGCCGTCGCTTTTAAGGACGCCAAGTATATCATCTCCTCCGGCGGTGCACCCCGCAAGGAAGGCATGACCCGCGAGGACCTGCTCAAGGGCAACTGTCAGATTGCTGCAGAATTCGGCGAGAACATTGAGAAATACTGCCCGGACGTGAAGTTCGTGGTGGTCATCTTCAACCCGGCAGACGTTACCGCCCTCACCGCCCTCATCCGCTCCGGCCTCAAGCCCGAGAAACTCACCTCGCTTGCCGCCCTGGACAGCACCCGTCTGCAGGAGGCCCTTGCCCGTGAGTTCAATGTGCAGCAGTGCAAGGTCACCGGCGCCCACACTTACGGTGGCCACGGTGAGGCCATGGCAGTGTTCGCTTCCCAGGTGAAAGTGGACGGCAAGCCCCTCGCCGAAATGGGCCTGAGCGAAGAGCGTTTCGCCCAGATCAAGCACGAGACCATCCAGGGTGGTTCCAACATCATCAAACTGCGCGGCCGCAGCTCCTTCCAGAGCCCCGCATACCAGGCCGTGAAGATGATCGAAGCCGCCATGGGCGGAGAGAAATTCTACTGGCCTGCCGGCACCTATGTCAATGAGGGCAAGTACAACCACGTGATGATGGCCATGCCCACGGTGATTGACTCCACCGGCTGCCACTTCACCGCCCCGGAGGGCACCCCGGAAGAACTCGCCGCCCTGGACGCCTCCTACCAGCACCTGGTAAAGATGCGCGAGGAAATCATCTCCCTGGGCATCATCCCCCCCGTCTCCGAATGGCACAAGGAGAACCCCAATCTCTAACATCTCCTCACCAGACTCTCCATCCCCGCTCGCCCGAGCGGGGATTTTTCGTGCCCTCCGGCTATCGGCCCATTTCGCCTGATACCTAACAGCCTCACCCTGAGTCTATTACAAAAATCAATCGTTGCAATTTGCAACGATTGGTTTCAGGATACGCCTGAGAGTCAGCTACTTAGTTATCATGGAGGCTTATTTCCCGGTGAATTTTCCGGCGAAGAGGATGGCGCCGGTGCTGGATTCGGTGATCAGGTAGAGGAAGGGGCGGTTGGCATGGAAATCCACCCGCTGGCCGGGTGCAACGGCCATTGCCTTTTCCATGCCGGCCACCGATACGGCAGCGGCCTCGGTGCCTTCTTCATCCACTACGATGGCGGCATCCTGCTGCACGAAACTCAGGCACAAGGCGAGGGAAGACATGGCCTTGAAGTCCGCCTTGTAAGGGTCGAAGGCGGCGGGCATGCCCATCTGCGAAAGGATATCGTTGAGTTTGATGTGGAATTTGCCCTCGAATTTAGGGAGCCACAGATTCACATGGCAGGGGACAGTGTCGTAGCGGATATCGTCCCAGGAGGCCTTTCTAAGCGCGCCGATTACATCGGCCAGGCTGTTCTTCTCCCGGGGAAGGAAGGCATACATGGAAAAGGCGCCGTTTCCGTAAGGCATGCATACCATCTGGAAAATGTCGTTCTCATTGTAGGCAAATTCCTTTTCCTGCTTCATCATCCTTACGCTGCCCTTCTGGCCCGATTCGGCGGTGAAGGTCTCTTCCGTGGTGGCGTCTTTGGGGAATTTCTCCTTCCACTGGCTCTTGAAATACAGGGCGTTCAGCAGATAAGCCAGCATGTTTGGTTCCACCTTTTCCAGGACTTTTGGAATCATGCCGTTTGTCTGTTTGCTGGCCCATCCGTTGATGGTTTTCAGGGCACTGGGGCTGTAGAAATCCAGGTTGGCAACCTCTGCCTTGTAATACTTCCCGACCGTGCTTTTGTAGCTTTTCTCCAAAGGGCAGCCCTCGTTGACAAAGATGGCGTTGGCTATGCTCAGCGTTGTTTTCTTGTCCAGGGCGGGCAACTGCTCCAGCATGGACAGGCAGTACTCGTTGACGGCATCCACCTCCCCGGCGCCATAGCCAAGGACGCGGCAGATTTCATTTGCGGTCTCGCCGCGGGCGCCGTCCAGCACCATCCCCAGCAAGAACTGCATGCTAAGCGGGGAGATGATGAAATTGCCCTTTTCCGCTGCGTTAACCTGCTCTAAGAAATGGAAGGCAAAGCTGTGGCCCTGCCGGGCAAACTGGGCCGACTTGGTATTGAGCTCCAGGCTCTTATACGGGTTGCCCTGGTCTGGCTCCGCTTTGCTTTTGTTGCAGGACAGGAGGATTGCCAGGATGGCTGCTGCCAGGAAAAGATGTTTCATAGTACTACAGGGAGGGAAATAAGGCTCCCGCTGTAAAGATAAGTCAAAAAACGGGAAATCTTGCATGCCGGCAAGCCAAAATTACTGCATCGGTTGCTTCAGATGGCGCAATCTACAGCTAAGCTTTGCGGTCCGGCCGATTTTTTTGTATATTTACAGCATGAATGACAAGCGAATAGAGGCAATTGACGTGCTTCGGGGCATTACCATGGCGCTGATGGTGCTGGTGAACAGCCCGGGGTCGTGGAGCGTGCGCTATCCCATGCTCCGGCACGCGCAGTGGAACGGGTTCACACCCACGGACTTTGTTTTCCCCTGTTTCCTTTTTCTGATGGGGGTATCCATGTTCTTCTCTCTCCGGAAAGGGAGCTTCACCCTGTCCCGGAAGATTCTCCGCCGCTTTCTGCTGCTGCTGGGGCTGGGCGTGCTGGTGAATGTGATTGGCATGCTGGTTAACGGCCGCTTTGCCTTCGAAAACATTCGCTGGATGGGAGTCCTGCAGCGCTTTGGCCTGTGCTTTGGCGTCACGGCGGTGCTGGTTTGCAAGCTTCCCCACAAGTGGCTGGGCTGGGTGGCAGCCGGCCTGCTGGCGGGGTACTCGGCCCTGCTGTTGCTTGGGAACGGTTATGCGCAGGACGCTTCCAGCATCATAGCCCGGGTGGACAGTGCTGTTTTAGGGGAAACCCACCTGTACCGCTGGGGCAACGGAATAGACCCGGAGGGCCTGCTTTCCACCATCCCGGCCATTGCCCATACCCTTATCGGCTTTCTGGTGGGCAAGATTCTGTACCAGAGGGATTTCCGCAAGATGGACGCCCTGGGAACGGCGCTGCTGGTGGCGGGATTCCTGCTGCTTTGGCTGCTCCCGGTAAACAAGAAAATCTGGTCTCCCTCCTTTGTTCTGCTCATCTGTGGCATGGGTACCCTGCTCCTGAGCCTTCTGCAGTGGCTCATTGACGAAAAGCATTACTGGAAGCGCACCGGGTTCTGGAAGGTCTTCGGCACCAACGCCATCTACTGCTACCTGATGTCGGACGTGATGGCCTGGACCTGGCACCTGACGGGTTTCCAGTCCTGGGCTATGGAGCAGGTACCTGTTACGGAATTCACTTCCCTCCTTTTTGCCCTCTTCTGTGTGGGACTTATCTGGCTCACGGCCCTTCCGCTGTACAGGAAGAAGGTATTCCTCAAATTGTAGTATTTAACAAAGTCATTAAATAACTTAAAGATGAAAAAAGTACTTCTTATCGTGGTTTCCCTGCTTATCGGCATGCAGGCCCACGCCCAGCTGGTGGTAGGCGCCGGCTACCTGCACAACATCGAGAACACCAAAAACAAAGAAGGGAAGGCTATCGGAGATCCCGAGCACCTGAACGGTTTCTACCTGGGTGCCAGCTATAACATGGCCTTTGGACAGTACTTCGGCGTAGCCCCCGGCCTGTATCTGGACATGCTTTTCCAGAGCAAGAATATCTATGAGGGTTCTCCTTTCGGTGGAGTTCCCGTTGGCGGTTCTTTTTCTTCCAACTACACCGAGGTGGCCCTGAGCCTGCCCGTAAACCTCACCGGCCAGTACGAAATAGGAAACAATATCAGCATCCTCGCCTTTGCCGGTCCCACTTTCCGGCTTGGCCTGATGGCCCGTTCCACGTTCAATGCCTCCGCTTCCATCGGCCCCATCCACGGTTCCACTTCAGACGACTACGATCACTACGGAGACAAGGGTGACACCAATCGCTTCAATATCCTCCTTGGCGGCGGTGTGGGCGTCCAGATCGGAGATATCCAGTTCCTGCTGGGTTACGACCATACCCTCCTCAACGCCAGCAAGCGGGAAAGCCACACCATGGGCCGCCACCAGATCAAAGCCGGTATCAACTTCGCTTTTTAACGGGAAAACTCGCAGCCGCAGAAAAGCTGGTTGTAGAAGTTTTCTTCGCGGATAATCTGGTTCCGGCGCTCCTGTAGGCCGCCTTTTCGCCAGTTTTGCGCCCACCAGGTAACGCCCTGGACCTGGTCGCAGGCCCATTGACCGGCCGCGTTCACCTGCTCAAGGCTCTTCCAGCGGGAAGAGGCCAAGGTTGTAGCCAGAACCGGGAAGCCCCCTGCTGATGCATATTCCGCCGCTCGTAGAAGGCGCTGCTTGAAACACTCCAGGCAACGTTTTCCGCGCTCCGGCTCCTGTTCCAGCCCTTGGATGCACTGCTGCCAGGCCCCGTGGTCATACACGTCCTGAACTATTTCCACGCCCCATTTGAGGGCATAGCGGATGCACTCGTTAAGCCGAAGGTCGTATTCCTCGCGGGGAAAGATATTGGAATTGGAATAGAAGATAACGGGCGTTATACCCTGCTGCACCAGATACTCCACTATGGCACTGGAACAAGGCGCACAGCAGGCGTGGAGCAGCACTTTGTGCGCACCATGGGGAACTTCGGCCAGTGTTTTCTTTTCCATTCGGCTACAAATGTACAACTTTTTTATTACCTTTGTAGCTTATTGTATGAGTAAGAGTTCCAGCCACCGTCCAATGAGCCCCGCCATGAAGATGGCAGACCTCATGAACGTGGACTTCTCCCTGCTGGGAGTGTCCACCCGGATGGGACTGCGCCTGGGCTTCGGGGAGGCTACGGTCCAGGAGGTTTGCAGCGAAAGCGGCGTGGATCCGGAAACCTTCCTCCTGCTGTGCCGCGTGCATTTGTCGGAGGGGTATCGGCCCAGCCGGGAGGCTCTCCAGGGCGCCAACCTGCAAGACATCCTCTCCTACCTCAAGCAGTCCCACAGCTATTACACCGGGGACATGCTCCCCAGCCTTGAGGCGGCCCTGGAAGAGATGGTTCTTCCCTGCGAGGAGTCACAAAAGCAAGTTATCCGGCAGTTCTTCGCCCAGTACAGGCAAGAGCTGCTGGCTCATTTTTCCTACGAGGAACAGACCGTTTTCCCCTATGTGGAGAAGATGCTGGACCGGGAGCCCCAGGTGCAGTTCACCATCGGCGAGTATGAGCAGAACCACTCCAACGTAGAGGAGAAACTGGTGGACCTGAAGAACCTGGTGATGATGTACCTGCCCGCCCAGTGCCGCCAGCAGGATGCCTACAAAGCTCTTTTCTACCTCTACAACCTGGAGCGGGACCTCTCCCGGCACACTCTCATCGAAGACCAGATCCTGGTGCCCATGGTGGTGCGCATGGAGGAAGTGGTGGCCGCCGCCCGCCCGGAAGGGGAGGAGCTGAGCGCCCGCGAAAAAGAAATCCTGGTAAGCGTGGCCCAGGGCATGCTGAACAAGGAAATCGCAGACCAGTACAACATCTCCATCTACACTGTCATCACCCACCGCAAGAACATCACCCGCAAAACCGGCATCAAAACGGTGGCCGGCCTCACGGTATATGCCCTCCTGAACCACCTGATAGACCCCAGCGCCCTATGAACTACAGACAACACCTGCATTTCTATCCCAACTTCCCCATCAAGGGAGTGAACTTTGTAGATATTATCCCGCTCCTGCAGGATAAGCAGCTCTTCCGGGAGGTGGTGAAGGACCTGACCGCCATGTGCCTCACCCCCAATATCGCGGCTCCGGAAGCCCGCGGTTTCCTCTTCGCCACGCCCATGCTCTATGATACCGCCACCCAGGTGCAGAACGTGATTCCCCTGCGCAAGAAAGGCAAGCTGCCGTTCGCGGAAGGGGACCTGGTTCAGGTAGAAATCATGAAGGAATACGGCCCGGACCACGTCTATTTCCGTGTGTCGGACATTGCGGCCAGCAAGCCCCAGGGAGACACCATAGAAATCACCTTCTTCGACGACATCCTGGCCACCGGCGGCACTGCACGCGGCCTGGCCCTGGGCCTGAACGCCCAGAAAGTCACCATCGGCGGGAAAGAGTACCGCGTTAAGGTGAAGGATTTTGTATTCCTGGTAGAAATCGACGACCTTCCCGGCCGCTCGCGCCTGGAAGACATCGCTCCCGTCAAATCCCTTATCCACGTCAGAGAATCAGATTAAAACACTATAGCTATGTCCTTTATCGATGACAGAATCGCCATGGAAGGCCTCACCTTCGACGATGTCCTTCTCATCCCGGCTTACTCCGAAGTCCTCCCGCGGGAGGTGGATCTCCAAACCCGTTTTTCCCGTAACATCTGCCTGAACATTCCCATCGTGTCGGCCGCCATGGATACGGTGACCGAGGCTCCCATGGCCATTGCGCTGTCCCGTGAGGGGGGAATCGGCGTGATTCACAAGAACATGAGCATCGCGGCCCAGGCCGGCGAGGTCCGCAAGGTCAAACGCTCGGAAAACGGCATGATCTCCGACCCTGTCACCATCTGCCAGGACCAGACGGTGGGGGATGCGCTGCAGCTGATGAAGGAGAACCACATCGGCGGCATTCCCGTCACGGACGGCACCCGCCGCCTGGTAGGCATTGTCACCAACCGGGACGTCCGCTTTTACCAGGACCTCTCCGTCCCGGTGCGCGAAGTCATGACCTGCGACTCCCTGATCACCGTTCCCGTGAACAAGACGGACCGGGAGCACGTGAAGGCCATCCTGCAGCAGTTCAAAGTGGAAAAACTGCCCGTGGTGGATACGGAAGGCAATATCGTGGGCCTTATCACCTATAAGGATATCATGCAGGAGCGCCGCTATCCCAATGCCTGCAAGGACGCCCAGGGCCGCCTGCGGGTGGCAGCCGGTATCGGCATCACCCCGGATGCAATGGACCGCGTGGCTGCCCTTGTGGCCGAAGGCGTGGACGCCGTAGTGCTGGACTCGGCCCATGGCCACAGCAAGGGCGTGATAGACCTGCTGAAGGTGGTGAAGGCCGCCTACCCGTCGCTGGACGTGGTGGTGGGCAATGTGGCCACCGAGGAAGGCGCCCGGGACCTGGTCAAGGCCGGCGCCGATGGCGTGAAGGTGGGTATCGGCCCGGGTTCCATCTGCACCACGCGCATTGTGGCGGGTGTGGGTGTGCCCCAGCTCAGCGCCATCTATAACGCTGCCCAGGCACTCAAGGGAACGGATGTTACCCTTATCGCCGATGGTGGCCTGCGCTACTCCGGCGACATCGTCAAGGCCCTCGCCGCCGGCGGAGACTGCGTCATGTGCGGATCCATGTTCGCCGGCACGGAAGAGTCCCCGGGAGAGGCCATCATCTACAACGGCAGAAAGTTCAAGGCCTACCGCGGCATGGGCTCCATCGACGCCATGGTGGCCGGTTCCAAGGACCGCTATTTCCAGGACGACAAAGCAGAACTGAACAAGCTGGTACCGGAAGGCATCGTGGGCCGAGTCCCCTACAAGGGCACCCTGGCAGAGACCGTTTACCAGCTGCTGGGCGGTCTTCGCTCCGGCATGGGCTACTGCGGCGCAGCCAGCCTGGAAGCCCTCAAGAAGGCCCGCTTCACCCGCGTCACCGCCAGCGGCATGACAGAGAGTCACCCGCACGACATCACCATCACCAAAGAAACCCCCAACTATACAAGAAGCGAATAATTTTTTAATCAATATGAGTACAGGTAACGTCCGTCCGGCCTCTATGGAGCGCATCACCACTCCCGCTCTGGCCAAGCAATTCATCGATGAACAGGTTAAAGAACTCCGTGCCCAGATAGGGGACAAGAAGGTGCTGCTGGCCCTGTCCGGCGGCGTGGACTCCTCGGTTGTGGCAGCCCTGCTTATCAAGGCAGTGGGCAAGCAGCTGGTCTCCGTCCATGTCAATCACGGCCTGCTGCGCAAAGGCGAGCCCGAGCAAGTAGTACGCGTGTTCCGCGACGAGATGGACGCCAACCTCATCTACGTAGATGCCGTGGACCGTTTCCTGGATAAGCTCTCCGGCGTAGCCGATCCTGAGCAGAAGCGCAAGGTTATCGGCGCGGAATTCATCCGCGTGTTTGAGGAAGAGGCCCGCAAGCTGGAGGGTATCAGCTTCCTGGCTCAGGGAACCATCTATCCGGATATCATTGAATCCGGTCCCGTCAAGTCCCACCACAATGTGGGCGGCCTTCCCGAAGACCTTCAGTTCGAGCTGGTAGAGCCCGTCAAGCTCCTCTTCAAGGACGAGGTCCGAGTAGTGGGCAAGGAACTGGGCCTGCCGGATAACATGGTCTTCCGCCAGCCCTTCCCCGGCCCCGGCCTGGGTGTCCGCTGCACCGGCGCCATCACCCGCGACCGCCTGGAAGCACTCCGCGAGAGCGACGCCATCCTGCGCGAGGAATTTGCCAAAAACGGCCTGGAAGGCAAGGTATGGCAGTATTTCACCATCGTGCCGGACTTCAAGTCAACGGGCGTGAAGGACGACAAGCGCAGCTGGGACTGGCCGGTCATCATCCGCGCCGTCAACACCCGTGACGCCATGACTGCCACCATCGAGGAGATTCCCTATGAGCTGCTGCACCACATCACCCGCCGCATCGTAACGGAAGTCCCCGGCGTGAACCGCGTCCTGTACGACCTCACCCCCAAGCCCACCGGCACCATAGAGTGGGAGTAGCCCGGCGGTAGCCCCGGCGTGCACAAAAACACCCCCTTCCCGTTCACCGGAACGCCAAAATCGGCCGCCGGTGTACGCAGAAGGGGTGTTTTTGCGCACCGAAACGCCAAATCAGCCCAGCGGTGAACAAAATCGGCCGCTTTTGCGCACGGATTAGCAGTACATGCCGCCGTTGACGGCGATGACCTGGCCGGTGACGTAGGAGGAGAGGTCGGAGCCCAGGAAGAGGGCTACATTGGCCACTTCCTCCACGGTGGCGCCGCGCTTCAGGGGAATCAGCTTCACGAACTCGTCCTTAACGGCCTGGGGCAGGACTTCGGTCATTTCCGTAATCACATAACCGGGCGCGATGGAATTGGCCCGGATGCCGCGCGGCCCCATTTCCTTGGCCACGGACTTGGCCATGGCGATAAGTCCGGCCTTGGAGGCCGAGTAGTTCACCTGCCCGGGATTTCCCGTCTGGCCGGCGATGGAAGCCATATTGATGATGCTGCCGCCCTTCTGCCTGGCCATCACGGGCACTACGGCATGGAGGAAGTTGAAGGCGCTTTTCATGTTGACGGCAATGACGGCGTCCCACTGCTGCTCGCTCATGCGCATCACCAGACCGTCCTTGGTGATGCCGGCGTTGTTGACCAGGATGTCGATTCGGCCGAAATCGGCCACTACCTGTTCCACCACGGCCTGGGTGGCTTCAAAGTCCGCGGCGTTGGAGGCATAGGCCTTGACCGGAACGCCGAAAGCCTCCAGCTGGGCTACGGTCTCTTGGGCTGCTTCATTGATTTCCAGGTCCGTAAAGGCTACAGCGGCACCTTCCTGGGCATATTTGAGGGCGATGGCCTTGCCAATACCCCGTGCAGCGCCCGTAATGAGCGCCACTTTTCCTTCTAAGAGTTTCATATAGAGTCAGTTTTATTGTTCACTTTGGCTGTCAGGCTAATCAGCAGCGAGCCCAGAATGCCTGAGCAGAGCGAGCCCAGCAGCACGGCTATCTTGCCGGCATCGCGAAGCGTCTGCGTCACTTCCGGTGCAACCTCCGGCCCTGCAAACGAGAGCGTATCTACAAAAATGCTCATGGTAAAGCCGATACCACCCAGGCAGGCAACGGCAAACAGCATGGGCCAGCTGGCCTTGGAGGGCATATCGCCTACCTTGCATTTGATGGCCAGCCAAGAAGCTGCCGTGATGCCCAGCGGCTTTCCCAGCACCAGGCCCAGGAAAATGCCCAGGCCCACGCTGCCCAGCACAGGGTCTATGGCCTTGAAGACGTTAAAATAGGAGATGTCCGTAATTTCCACCCCCGCATTGGCCAGGGCAAAGACGGGCATGATGGCAAAATTGACAATGGGATTCAGCTTGTGTTCCAGCCGATAAGACGGCGGGATGGTTTTCTTGGTAAGGCTGCTGAGGCGGCGCAGGTAGTAGCGCTCCGGGCCGTTGGGGAAGTCCTCTGAGGTGTGGACTTTTTCGGCTTCCAGCAGGCCTTCATAGAGGATTTTGGCCCGGCGATGGAACTTGGCCTTGTTGTAGCGGGCCTCCATGGGGATGAGCATGGCAATCACCACGCCTGTCATGGTGGCATGGATGCCGCTGTAGTAGAACAGGAACCAGACAATGACAGCGGGCACAATGTAGAAGCTGATCCGCTTTTCTCCCAGGTGCTTGATGAGCGCCACAAAAAGGATGACCGCCAGGGCCAGGGCCAACAGCGGTAAATTGATGCTGCCGCCGTAGAAGAGCGCCACCACCAGGATGGCAATGAGGTCATCGGCGATGGCCAGCGCTGTGAGGAAGACCTTCAGCGAGACCGGCACTTTGTCTCCCAGGATGGACAGGATGCCGATAGCAAAGGCAATATCCGTAGCAGTGGGTATGCCCCAGCCGGAAGCGGCCAGCGTTCCCTTGTTTACCAGGAAATACAGCAGCGCCGGGACAGCTACTCCGCCCAAAGCCGCTATCACCGGAAGGATGGCTTTCTTGAAGGAGGAGAGTTCCCCGCACACTACTTCCCGCTTGATTTCCAGGCCCACCGTGAAGAAGAAAACGACCATGAGGATGTCGTTGATGAACTTTTCCATGGTCATCCCCCGGGGGAAGAACCAATCCACCAGGCCGTCCGGTGAGGCCAGGTGAATGGTAAATTCCGTGTGCAGGAAGTTATGGTAGGCGTGTTTGGTAAAAGGCAGGTTGGCCAGCAGCATGGCCAGCACCACGCAGCCCAGCAGGGTTACGCCGCCTGCCCAGGGCTGTTTGCGGAATTTGTCCTGGGATATCTGGAAAGAGTGGACTTCCTTGGTCCACCAATGGACGGGGATCAGTGCCATTACGCTCCGTAAAGGTATTGGGACTGTTGCGGGGTAAGGTGGTCTATCTCAATGCCCCAGTCCTCCAGTTTGCGGCGGGCCACTTCCTGATCTACGGCAGCGGGGACCTGGTTGAGGTTCTGGCTAAGTTTGCCCCGGTTTTCCACCAGGTAGCGGGCGCTGAGCGCCTGGATGGCGAAGGACATGTCCATGATCTCTGCGGGGTGACCGTCGCCGGCGGCCAGGTTCACCAGGCGTCCCTCCGCGATGATGTAAATGGTTCGGCCGTTTTCCAGGGTATAGGCCTCAATATTGTTTCTGGCGGGCCGATGACTCACCGCCATGGCCTTGAGCCGCGCCACCGCCACCTCTACATCGAAGTGGCCTGCATTGCAGCAGATGGCGCCGTCCTTCATGCGCAGGAAGTGCTCCGGACCCACTACATCCTCACAGCCGGTGACCGTCACGAAGAAATCTCCCTCTGCCGCGGCTTCCAGCATGGGCATCACCTTGAAACCGTCCATGACGGCCTCCATGGCCTTCACGGCATCTACTTCTGTCACAATTACTTTGGCGCCCTGGCCCTTGGCGCGCATGGCCACGCCCTTGCCGCACCAGCCGTAACCGGCCACCACTACGGTTTTGCCGGCCACTATCAGGTTGGTGGTGCGGTTGATGCCGTCCCAGACGCTCTGGCCCGTGCCGTAGCGGTTGTCAAACAGGTGCTTGCAATTGGCGTCGTTGACCAGCATCATGGGGAATTTCAGGGCACCTGCTGCATCCATCGCTTTCAGGCGCAGGATGCCGGTGGTGGTTTCCTCGCAGCCGCCGATCACCTGGTCCAGCAGCTGGGGGAACTCCTTGTGCAGGGTGGTGACCAGGTCTCCTCCGTCGTCGATGATTACGTTGGGGCCTGCCTCCAGCACGCGGCGGATGTCCTGGAAATAATCTTCCTCGCTGCAGCCGTGGATGGCAAATACATTCAGGCCCTGGTGCACCAGGGCGGCGGCTACGTCGTCCTGCGTACTGAGGGGGTTGGAGCCGGTGATGTACATCTGCGCCCCGCCGGCTGCCAAAACCTCACACAGGTGGGCGGTTTTGGCCTCCAGGTGAATGCTCAGGGCTACTTTGAGCCCCTTGAACGGCTGCGTTTTTTCAAAATCCTTCCGGATGCCCTCCAGCAGGGGCATGTGGCTGCGGACCCAGCTGAGTTTGAGCTCTCCGCTTTCCCACAGGTTGATATCTTTGATGTGACTTTCCATAAGGACACAAAGTTACGAAAAAGTTTCGTATCTTTGGGGGAAATAAACGATAAACTATGTTTGCAAAGGAAGTATATGTGCGCCGGCGCGAAACGCTGCTGGCCAAGATGCGGGAGGCCGGCCAGAGCGGCCTGATTCTTTTTATCGGCAACACCGAGGCTCCGGCCCAGTACAAGGACAATTACTACAAATGGCGCCAGGAGAGCTGCTGGCTGTACTATTTTGGCCTGGATGAACCCCTGATGGCCGCCACCCTGGACATCGATTCCGGCGCAGAGACTCTATACGCAGACGACGTTGACATTGACGATATTATCTGGATGGGTCCCCAGCCGTCGGTCCGTTCCAAGGCGGATTCCACGGGGGTGGAACATTCGGCCCCTTATGGCGCTGTGGGTAACGCCGTGGCGCTGGCCTGCAAGTCCGGCAGGGCTGTGCATTTCCTGCCGCCCACCCGCTATTTCAACACCATGAAACTGGCGGCCCTGTTACCGGGTGCGGCGCCCTCAGAGGCCCTCATAAAGGCCGTCGTTTCCATGCGCCTTATCAAGGAAGACATTGAGATAGAGGCGCTTGACCACGCCTGTGACCTGGGCATAGAGATGCACTCCGTAGCCCGTGACGCCATTCGGCTGGGTATTGTAGAGCAGGAAATCGTGGGCAAGATGGAAGGCGTGGCACTGGCCAAGGGTTGGGGCGCTGCCTTCCCCACCATCCTCACCCAGCACGGAGAAACCCTGCATAACCACGGGCACGCTGCCATCATCGAGCCCGGCAAACTGCTGGTGGTGGACGCCGGCGTAGAAAGCAATGAGCATTATGCCTCGGACTTCACGCGCACCTATCCCACCAGCGGCAAGTTCACCACCAAGCAGCGGGAAATCTATCAGATTGTCTATGAGTGCAATGAACTGGCCTACTCCCTGTGCAAGCCCGGCATCACTTACCGGGAGGTACACCTGGCAACGGCCCGCAAGATGCTGGAGAGCCTCAGCGCGCTGGGGCTGGTCCACGGAGACCTGGAGGAGATGCTCGCAGCCGGTATCGCCGGTCTGTTCCAGCCGCACGGCCTGGGCCATAACATGGGCCTGGACGTCCACGACATGGAAGACCTGGGAGAGAACCTGGTGGGCTATGACCCGGACCAGACCCGCGCCACGCAGCTGGGCCTTCGCTCGCTACGCATGGCCCGCCGCCTGTGCCCCGGTCACGTCATCACCGACGAACCCGGCATCTACTTCATCCCGGCCCTGATAGAGAAATTCAAGAAGGAAGGCCTGGGCGGAAACTTTGTGAACTACGCCAAGCTGGAGGGCTATTATGACTTTGGCGGCATCCGCCTGGAAGACGACATCCTCATCACCCCGGAAGGCGCACGCCGCCTGGGTCACGGCCGCCTGCCCATCAGCCCGGAAGATGTAGAAGCCGCCATGGCCCGCTAGCGTATGGAAACCTTTATCGCTATCCTGGCCATTGTGCTGGGCATTGTAGGGATCGTCGGCAGTGTTGTGCCTGCCCTCCCCGGGCCGCCTCTAAGCTGGCTGGGCATGCTGCTCCTTTACATCTGGGGCGACGGCTCCAACGGTGCAGGAGAACCCATGGGTATCACCCTGCTGCTGGTGTGGCTGGGCATAGTGGTCCTGGTTAGCATCCTGGACTACATTGTCCCCGCATACTTTACGCGCCTTACAGGGGGCAGCCGATGGGGCGGCCTGGGGGCCATCGCCGGTCTTTTCCTGGGCCTCATCTACCCGCCGCTGGGCATGATCCTGGGGTCCCTTCTGGGTGCCTTCCTGGCAGAACTCCTGCTGGACGGCAAAACCGGAGCGGATTCGGTAAAATCTGCCTTCGGCGCTTTCCTGGGCTTCATTTTTGGCACCGGCGCCAAACTAATCTGCGCCGGCGTCATGCTCTTCTACATTGTGATTTACGCCTTCTAGGAACTTTTCTGGCATACCCTTTACATGCTCGCGTAAAAATGTTTTGCGCGAGTTTTTTCATTATTATTTGAGATTTTAAAAATTTTTAATTATGTTTGCAGAAATTATGTCATTCGTGAGCCGCTCATATTCCAGACGAGACCGAAGATAGGAGGCGTAGAACCCTCCCACATCTCCGGAAATTCAGCGTGCTGTCCCCATTTTTGAATTTTCGCCCGACAATAGCAATTGACAATCTCGGTTTGTCTTGCCGTTAGGGGCCTTATTGTATACCTATGAACATCCATGTCATGGTGGCCGATGCAAACCACACCCGCTATAATGAAGAAATCTGCCGGGAAATCTACATTTCCTCGCTTGAACGCAAAACCGGTATCGCCAACCGTACCCCGCAGTACATCGACGAGAAGATTCTCGCCGGCAAAGCGATAATCGCCTTGTCCGATGAAGGGGAATTCGCCGGTTTTTCCTACATCGAGTCCTGGGGCGGAAAGAGTTTCGTCGCCAATTCCGGCCTCATCGTCGCGCACAAATTCCGCGGTATGGGCATTGCCAAACGCATCAAGGAGCAGACTTTCATCCTCTCGCGCAAACTCTTCCCGGATGCCAAGATCTTCTCCATCACCACGGGTGCCGCCGTGATGAAGATGAACTATGAATTCGGCTTCCGGCCGGTCCCCTTCACCGAACTCACGGACGATCCGGAGTTCTGGAAGGGCTGCGAGGGCTGCCGCCACTTTGACATCCTGCAAAGCCACGACTACAAGATGTGCATCTGCACCGGATTGCTGTACGACCCCAGGGAACATCTGACCATCCATCATCCGGAAATATGAAAAAGAGAATCGGCATTATCGGCGGCGCCGGGTACACGGCGGGTGAACTTCTCCGCATCCTGGTGAACCACCCGGAGGTGGAAATCACCTTCGTGCATTCCGGCAGCAACGCAGGCAAGCAGCTCTGGGAGGTCCACAGCGGCCTTTTCGGGGACACGCAGATGCGCTTCAGCGAAAGCTATGACCTTCATTCCGTGGAGGTGCTTTTCCTCTGCTCGGCGCACGGAAAGAGCCGGGAGTTCTGGGCGGAAAACGCCTGCCCGGCAGGCCTGAAGGTAGTGGACCTGGCACAGGACTACCGCGACGGGGCCGAAGGCTACGTCTATGGCCTTCCCGAGTGGCGGCGCGAGGAAATCCGCTCCGCGCAGAAGCTGGCCAATCCGGGCTGCTTTGCAACGGCCATCCAGCTGGGCCTGCTGCCCCTGGCGGCCGCTGGCCTGCTGGGGGGCTGCGTCCACGTGACGGCCCTCACCGGCGCTACGGGCGCTGGTGTCAAGCCGTCCGCCACAACGCATTTCAGCTGGCGTACAGGCAATCTTTCCACCTACAAAGTATTTGAGCACCAGCACCTTCTGGAAATTCGGCGCAACCTCGGTTTTGAGGACATCCGCTTTGTCCCCATGCGGGGCGACTATGCCCGCGGCATCTTCGCTTCCATCACCCTGGACTGTCCGCTGGACGGCGGGGCGGTCCTGAAGCTCTACCGGGATTACTACGCCGATGCGGCGTTCACTTTCGTTTCCGACCGCCCGGTAGACCTCAAACAGGTGATCAACACCAACAAATGCATCGTATTCCCGGAAAAGCACGGCAGCTCGCTGGTAATCACCTCCGTAATTGACAACCTGCTCAAGGGAGCGTCCGGACAGGCGGTTCAGAACATGAACCTGATGACCGGCCTTCCCGAGACGGCAGGCCTCAGGCTGAAGGCATCGGCATTTTAACAGACTGTATGGAACTTTTTGACGTATATTCCCTCTTCGACGTTACGCCCGTACGGGCGCAGGGCTGCACGGTGTGGGACCAAAAAGGACAGGAATACCTGGACCTTTACGGCGGCCATGCGGTTATCTCCGTCGGGCATTCGCATCCCCGCTATGTCGCCGCGCTCAAGGAGCAGCTGGACAGGATCGGATTCTACTCCAACAGCGTGCGCAATCCGCTCCAGGAGGAACTGGCACGCCGCATTGGGGAAGCCAGCGGCTACGGGGACTATTCCCTTTTTCTGGACAACAGCGGCGCGGAGTCCAACGAGAATGCCGCCAAACTGGCCTCCTTCCACACGGGAAAGGACCGCATCATCGCCTTCCGCCGGAGCTTCCACGGCCGCACCTCCGGTGCCGTGGCAATGACCGACAATCCGGCCATCGTCTCCCCTTTCAACGCGCAACACAAGGTAACGTTCTGCGAGCTGGGTGATGCTGCCGCCGTGGAGGCGGAACTTGCCCGGGGAGATGTTGCCGGCGTGATTGTGGAGGGCATTCAAGGCTGCGGCGGCATCCATGTGCCCTCGCAGGAATTCCTCCAGGACCTTTCCCGGCTGTGCAAGCGGCACGGGGCCGTCCTCATCCTGGACGAAGTGCAGAGCGGTTACGGCCGCACCGGCAAGTTCTTCGCCCACCAGTGGACGGGCGTCCGTCCGGACATCATCACGATGGGTAAGGGGATTGCCAACGGCTTCCCCTGCGGCGGCATCCTGATTGCTCCGCAGTTCCAGGCCCGGAAAGGGATGCTGGGCACTACCTTCGGCGGCAACTACCTTGCCTGCGCTGCCGCGCTGGCCGTTCTCGACATCATTGAACAGGAGGACTTGATGGCCAACGCACTCTCCGTCGGAGAGCATATCATGGCATCGCTGCCCCGAAGCCCCCGCATCAAGGAGGTACGCGGCAAGGGACTGATGATTGGCATCGAAATGGCCGAATCTGTGGCTCCCCTGCGCCGGGCACTGCTGTATGACAACCACATCTTCACCGGGGTCGCCGGTCAGAATATGATCCGGCTTCTTCCGCCCCTGTGCCTGACAAAAGCCCAGGCAGACCATTTCCTCAGAACATTCAACAAACTACTCGTATGAAAACATTCTTTCACGTCAACGACATCGGCGACCTGGGCGCAGCGCTTGAGGAAGCCCGGCAGGTGAAGGCCACGCCTTTTGCCTGGAAGCACCTTGGACAGGACAAGACCATTATGCTGGTCTTTTTCAACAGCAGTCTCCGTACGCGCCTGAGCAGCCAGAAGGCGGCACTCAACCTGGGGATGAATCCCATAGTGCTCAACATCGGCCAGGACAGCTGGAAGCTTGAAACCGAAATGGGCGTGGTGATGGATGGCGACAAATCCGAGCACCTGCGCGAGGCCATCCCCGTGATGACCAGCTACTGCGACCTGATCGGCATCCGCTCCTTTGCCGGCCTGAAGGACCGCGAGTTCGATTACAACGAGAGCGTGCTCCGCCAGTTCATCGAATACGGCGGGAAGCCCGTCATCAGCCTGGAGTCGGCCACGGTGCATCCCTGCCAGGCTTTCGCCGACCTCATCACCATCGAAGAATACAAGGAAAAGAAGCGGCCGAAGGTGGTGATGACCTGGGCCCCGCATCCGAATTCCCTGCCCCAGGCCGTGCCCAATTCCTTCGCCGAATGGATGAATGCGGCCGATGTCGATTTTGTCATCACGCACCCCCGCGGGTATGAACTGGATCCGGCTTTCGTCGGCAACGCCCGTGTCGAATACGACCAGATGAAGGCCCTGGAGGGAGCCGACTTTGTCTATGCCAAGAACTGGAGCTGCCCCGGCGTCACGGATCCCGCGCAGTACGGGAAGGTGCTGAGCAAGGACAGGAGCTGGACCGTGGATGAGCGCCACATGGCGGTGACCGACAATGCCTTCTTCATGCACTGCCTGCCGGTTCGCCGCAACATGATTGTCTCGGACGCGGTCATCGACTCGCCCCGGAGCATCGTAATCCCCGAGGCGGCCAACCGCACCGTGTCGGCACAGGTGGTGATGAAACGGATGCTGGAGAGCCTATGATCCGCCTCTACAAGATAGGAGGAAAGGTCGTGGACGATCCGGCGGCCCTGGAGCGTTTCTGCGCCGAGTTCGCGGCTTTGGAGGGGCCGAAGGTCCTGGTCCACGGCGGCGGCGTCCGCGCCAGCCAGGTGCAGAAGGCGCTGGGCGTGGAGCCCGTCCGGATCGAGGGACGCCGCGTCACGGACGCGAAGACCCTGGAGGTGGTGACGATGGTCTATGCCGGCTGGTGCAACAAGGACATCGTGACCCGGCTGCAGCGCCACGGCTGCAACGCCATCGGCCTGTCGGGTTGTGACGGGAGCGTGATTACGGCCCGCAAGCGGCCGCCCCTCACCCTCTCCGACGGCGTGACGGAAGTGGATTTCGGCTTTGTGGGAGACGTTACGGCCGCTTCCGTTAATGTTCAGCTGATCCGGCAACTGCTGGATGCCGGCCTCACCCCTGTTTTCTGCGCCATCAACCACGACGGCGCCGGCCAGCTGCTCAACACCAACGCCGACACGATGGCTGCCGCGGTTTCCGTTGCTCTGGGCGCAAAGCTCTTTTATTGTTTTGAGCTAGGTGGCGTGCTGTATGACCGGAATGACATCGGCAGCGTCATCCCTTCCCTTGATCCGGACGGATATGTCCGGCTGAAAGCCGAAGGCCGCATCCAGGACGGGATGATTCCCAAACTGGACAACGCGTTCGCAGCCCTGCGCGACGGGGCGTCCGGAGTCGTTATCCGCAGCGCCGAAGGCCTTGCCGTCCCCGGCGGCACAGAATTGAAAACAGTCAGATAAAATCCTATGTCAACACGTAAAAAAGCAACGCTTGTCCTGCAGAATGGACGTAAAATGGAGGGCTGGAGTTTTGGCTACGACGGCCCGTGCGACGGCGAAGTAGTCTTCTCCACAGCCATGGCAGGCTACACCGAAAGCCTTACGGACCCTTCCTGCGCCGGCCAGATTCTCTGTGCCAGCTATCCGCTGATAGGCAACTATGGCGTTCCCCCGATGGAGACCGACGGGGACGGCCTGCTCAAAAACTACGAATCCGGGAAAATCCATGTCCGGGGCCTGGTTGTGACCGAGTACAGCCAGGAATACAGCCATTGGAGTGCCGTCAAAAGCCTGGGCGAGTGGATGAAGGAGCAGAAAGTTCCGGGCATCTGTGGCATCGACACCCGCCTGCTCACACAGATTTTGCGCGAACAGGGATCGATGCTGGGCAAGATAGTGCCCGAAGGGATGGACGACGGGACCTTTGACGTGGCCGATCCCAACCTCGAGAACCAGGTGGCCCTGGTCAGCTGCAAAGAGGTGATGCACTACGGCAAGGGGAACAAAAAGGTAGTATTGGTGGACTGCGGTGTCAAGCACCAAATCCTGCGCGGCCTGGTCCGGCGTGGCGTGGAGGTGATCCGCGTTCCCTGGGATTACGACTTCAACCGGCTGGAGTGGGACGGCCTGTTCATTTCCAACGGGCCCGGCAACCCGGCGCATTGCCAGGAGACGGTCCAGCACCTTCGCCAAGCCATGCACGCGGGCGGGAAGCCCATCTGCGGCATCTGCCTGGGCGGCCTGCTGATGGGAATCGCCGCCGGCGCATCGGCCAGCAAACTCAAATACGGCCACCGGTCCCACAACCAGCCCGTGCGGCAGGCAGGCACGGATCGCTGCTTCATCACGGTCCAGAACCACGGCTATGCGCTGGACACGGACACGCTGCCCGCAGACTGGGAGCCGTACCTGATCAATATGAACGACGGCACCAACGAGGGAATCCGGCACAAAAGCCAGCCCTATTTCTCCGCTCACTTCCATCCGGAGGTCTCCAGCGACCCCGAAGACAGCGATTTTATCTTTGACGACTTTATCTCCAAGCTATGATCCATCCCGATATCAAAAAAGTGCTGGTGCTCGGATCGGGCGCCCTCAAGATCGGCGAAGCCGGCGAATTCGACTATAGCGGCTCGCAAGCCCTGAAAGCCCTGCGTGAAGAGGGGATCCAGACAGTCCTGATCAATCCCAACATTGCCACGGTGCAGACATCGGAGGGCGTGGCGGACAAGGTCTATTTCCTGCCGGTTACTCCCTTCTTTGTGGAGAAAGTGATCAAGAAAGAGAAGCCGCAGGGCATTCTGCTGGCCTTTGGCGGCCAAACGGCGCTCAACTGCGGCGTAGAACTGTACAAAGGCGGCGTCCTTGCCTCCAACGGCGTGCAGGTGCTGGGTACTCCGGTACAAGCCATTATGGACACGGAAGACCGCGAGCTCTTCGTGCAGCGGATGGACGAGATTGGCATTCAGACCATCAAATCCCACCCGGCCGGCAACCTGGAAGAAGCCCGCGCCGCCGCCCGTGATGTGGGTTATCCGGTGATTCTGCGTGCCGCCTATGCCCTGGGCGGCCTGGGATCCGGCTTCTGCGAGAATGAGACGGAGCTGGAAACTGTTGCGCGCAAGGCATTTTCCTTCTCGCCGCAGGTGCTGGTCGAGAAGTCGCTGCGCGGCTGGAAAGAGATTGAGTTTGAGGTGATGCGGGACCGTTTCGACAACTGTATCGCCGTCTGCAATATGGAGAATTTCGACCCGCTGGGCATCCATACCGGCGAGAGTATTGTGGTAGCCCCCTGCCAGACCCTTACCAACGATGAGTGCAACTTCCTTCGCAAGAAAGCCATTGAGATTGTGCGCCACGTCGGTATTGTCGGCGAATGCAACGTACAGTATGCCTTCAGCCCCGCCGGCGATGATTACCGCGTTATCGAGATCAACGCCCGCCTAAGCCGTTCATCCGCTTTGGCATCCAAGGCCACGGGCTATCCACTTGCCTTTATCGCCGCCAAGATCGGTCTCGGCTATGGCCTGCACGAGCTCCGCAACACCGTGACCAGGACTACCCCGGCCTTCTTCGAGCCGGCCCTGGATTACGTGGTCTGCAAGATTCCGCGCTGGGATCTCGCCAAATTCAAGGGCGTCTCCCGGAAGATAGGATCCAGTATGAAGAGTGTAGGCGAGGTGATGGCTATCGGCCGCACATTCGAGGAGGCCATGCAGAAGGGGCTCCGTATGATTGGCCAGGGAGCCAACGGGTTCGTGTGCAATAAGCCCCTCAAAAGCGAGGACCTGGACGATATGCTGCGGAATCCCACGGATATGCGCATCTTCGCCATCTCCGCCGCCCTCGAAGCTGGATACTCAGTGGACCGCATCTATGAGCTGACCAAAATTGACCGCTGGTTCCTGGAGAAACTTGGGAACATCGAGACCACCTATCGGCAGCTGGAATCCTGTAAGAAACTGACAGACATAGACTTTGACCTTCTCCGAATGGCCAAATGCCAGGGCTTCTCCGACATCCAGATTGCCCGGGTGCTGGATGTTCCGGAGGCCAAGGTGCGCGACTACCGCAAATTCCTGGGCCTTCGCCCCTATGTCAAGCAGATTGACACCCTGGCCGCAGAGTTCCCTTCCTCCACCAACTACCTCTATATGACTTACAACGGCGAGGTGGATGATATCACCTTCGACGACGGGTCCAACACCGTGATTGTCCTGGGCTCCGGCGCCTACCGGATAGGCAGCAGCGTGGAGTTCGACTGGTGCGGGGTGAATGCCCTGAACACTTTGCGCAGCAGTGGCTACAAGGCGGTGATGATCAATTACAACCCGGAGACTGTATCAACCGACTACGATGTCTGCGACCGGCTCTATTTTGACGAGCTCAGCTTTGAGACCGTGATGGAAATCTGCGGACTGGAGAAGCCCTACGGCGTGATTGTGAGTGTGGGCGGCCAGATTCCCAACAACCTGGCCATTCCGCTGATGCGCGCCGGCGTACACATCCTGGGCACCACGGCGCACAATATAGACCGGGCCGAAGACCGCAATAAATTCTCCCAGTTTGTGGACAAACTGGGCATTGACCAGCCCCGCTGGAGCGAGCTGACCACGATGGAGGACGTGGACAGGTTTGTCGATGAAGTAGGGTTCCCGGTGCTGGTCAGGCCGTCCTACGTACTCTCGGGCGCCGCCATGAACGTCTGTTACAGCAAGGAGGACCTGAGAATATTCCTGGATATGGCCGTAGAGGTCTCCGAGGAACATCCGGTGGTCATCAGCTCCTTTATGCAGCGCTGCAAGGAGCTGGAGTGCGATGCTGTGGCAGACGGCGGAAAAGTCATTGCCTACGCCATCTCGGAGCACATTGAGTTTGCCGGTGTACACTCCGGCGATGCCACTATCCAGTTCCCTCCGCAGAAGATTTACGGCATCACGGCCGCCAAGATTCGCAAGACTACGGCCGCTATCGCCGCCGAGCTCAACATCACCGGCCCCTTCAACATCCAGTTCCTGGCCAGCGACAATTACATCAAGGTCATCGAGTGCAACCTCCGTGCTTCCCGTAGCTTCCCCTTTGTTTCCAAAGTCCTGAAGGTCAACTTTATCGACCTGGCAACCCGCTGCATGCTGGGCCAGCGTCCGGAGAAAATCAACATCGATCCCTTCGAGTTGGAGTATGTCGGAATCAAGTGCTCCCAGTTCTCCTTTGCCCGCCTGGGCAAGGCCGACCCTGTACTGGGCGTGGATATGGCTTCCACCGGCGAGGTGGGGTGTATCGGCGACAATCTGAACGAAGCGCTGCTCAAGTCCATGCTTTCCGTGGGGCACCGCATTCCGGAAAAATCCGTCCTCATCTCCTCCGGAAACCCCATCCAAAAGGCCGATCTGCTTCCCGCGTGCCAGCTGCTTGCGGGCAGGAACTACACCATCTACGCCACGGGCGGGACCTGTAAATACCTGAACGAGAACGGCGTACCGGCTCTTCGCGCCCTGTGGCCGAATGAACGGGAGGAAGGCACACCTGCCGCCCTTGACCTGATCCGCCGCCACGAGGTGGAACTGGTCATCAACATTCCTAAGAACTTTACCCACCGCGAACTGAGCAACGGCTACGAGATGCGCCGCGCGGCCATTGACTTCAACGTTCCGCTGATTACCAACAGCCGGCTGGCGACAGCCTATATCCGTGCTTTCTGCGCCGTCGGACAGGACGAGATCGGCATCAAAAGCTGGGACGAGTATTGATGAAGCGCCGGGGGCTTACTCCCACCCGCCCCCCTCCCGTGCGCAATAGCGGCCATTTTTGTTCACCGCCGGGCGATTTTCGGCCTCCCGTGCGCAAAAGCGGCCGATTTTGTTCACCGGCGGGCGATTTTGGCGTTTCGGTGCGCAAAAACACCCCTTCTGCGTACACCGCCGGCCGAATCGACATCCTGGTGAACAACGCCGGCATCACCAAGGACGGCCTGGTGATGCGCATGAGCGAGCAGCAGTGGGACGCCGTGATTGCCGTGAACATGAAAAGCGCCTTCAACTTCCTGCACGCCGTGGTGCCTGTGATGGCCCGGCAGAAGGGCGGCAGCATCATCAATATGGCTTCCATCGCCGGCCAGACGGGAAACCCCGGGCAGGTGAACTACTCGGCCTCCAAGGCCGGACTCATCGCCATGGCCAAGTCCGTGGCCAAGGAAATGGGGCCGCGCGGCGCCGGTGAAAACGGGCCGGCGGCAACCAGGCGCTAATACCGGTCCTCGATTTCGTCTTCTTTGTCTTCGATGTAGTCTTTGAAACGGTCGCGGAGGGATTCGGGGATGGAGCGGTCTGCCTTCACTTTTTTCTCAATGGACCAGAGTTGGTCCTCGATACGCTTGGCGCCCTTTTTGTCCTTGTTTTTGATGGCGTTTTCGTAGTGGGCCAGAAGGCCGTAAACGCCGTACTTGCGGCACAGGCCATCCAGGGTCATGGGGAATTCCTCCTGGGTTCCTTTGGCGGCAGCAGTGGTGTTGTTCTCTTCGGCCTGGGCGGGTTCAGGCTGGGCAAGTTCTGCATTGAAGTCCATCCTTACGCCTTTGGTGTGAGCCAGGATTTCGGCCGCTTCTTTGTAGGTGAAGTACTTTTTGGCGCCTTCGCCTTCCACTACGGAGAAGACGATGGTGCGTTCCACATCCTCGCCGGCGTTATACACGGGCACGAGGTTTTGCAGGTCCTCTCCCCTGAGGACAAAGTTGTCACGGACGCGGATGCCCCTTTCGTCCAGGGGAACCAGGTCGATATCCAGCGAAGACAGCTGGTCCTGGGTTTCTTTGCGCACAGGGACTACTCCCTGCACCATCCACTCCTGGGGTTTGTCCGGATTGGGGGTGGTGTACAGTTTTACGTCTGCACCTAAGCTGAAAGCGGTGAAGGCGTTCCCGGCGAACTCCACGGTGTTCTTTGGAACATACAGTTCCACGGGGTCTTTGCCAGAGCAGGCAACGGCCAAAGCCATAATGGCTGCAATAAATACTCTTTTCATCTTCAGACGGTTTGGTTTCTACAAATGTAGTGATTTTCTGTGACTTATGCTACACCCCTTCTGCAACTTTGGAATAATCGCGGATTTTTGTTATCTTTGAAAAATCGTAACGATAACGCTTAAGTATGAACAATCTTCTTTTCAAGGGCTGCGGGACAGCCATGTTTACTCCCTTTAAGGATGGTGCGGTGGATGTAGATGCACTGGTGTGCACTGCGGAAAGGCAGGTGGAGGCCGGGGTGGATTTCCTGGTTCCGCTGGGCACTACCGGCGAAACACCCACCCTCACGGATGCGGAGAAACTGCTGGTTTTCCATGCGGTAAAAGATAGTGCAAAAGACCTTCCTGTAGTGGTGGGCGTTGGCTCCAACAGCGTGGAGGGGACCCTCTCCAACATGGCGCTCCTCAAGGACGCCGATGCCTTCCTGGTAGTGGTCCCGTACTACAACAAACCGCCCCAGAGAGGCATCTACGAATACTTCCGGACCATAGCGGAGCATACGGAAAAACCCATTATCCTGTATAATGTTCCCGGCCGCACCGGCGCCAACTGTGAGGCAGAGACCACCCTGGCTCTGGCAAGGGGCGTTCCCAACATTGTGGCCGTGAAGGAGGCTTCCGGCAACCTGATGCAGGTAAAGTATATCCTCAACCGCCGTCCCGAAGGTTTCAGCGTCCTGTCCGGCAACGACGAGGACACACTCGCCCTTATGCGCAGCGGCGCAGACGGCGTTGTCTCCGTGGCCTCCAACGTTTGCCCCGGGGAGATGACCCGCTTTGTCAAAGCTGCCCTGGAAAAGGACTGGGACAAAGCCGAAGACCTGGGCCACCGGCTCAGCAGCCTTTTCAGGGACCTCTTCATAGAGCCCAACCCCATCCCCGGCAAGGCCGCCATGGCCCAACTGGGCCTGATGGAAAACCAGCTTCGCCTGCCGCTGGTCCCGGCCACCGACGAGACGGAAACAGCCATCCGCAAAACCCTCGCCGCATTATGGAAATAAGCCTGACAGAAGTCAACCGGACCCTGGATGCCCTGGAAGCGGGAGAACTCCGCGTGGCGGAAAAGGTGGACGGGCAGTGGAAGGTGAACACGCGGGTGAAAGAAATCATCCTGGCCGGCTTCCGCATGGGCGTTGTAGCAGACATGTCCCAGGGACAGTTCCCCTTTTTTGACAAAGACAGCTATCCCGTGCGGGCGTTCCGCAAAGAGGACGGCGTGCGCATAGTCCCCGGCGGTACTTCCATCCGCCGCGGCGCTTACCTGGCCCCCGGCAGCATCGTCATGCCCCCTTCCTACGTGAACGTAGGCGCCTATGTAGGCGAGGGCACCATGGTGGACAGCCATGTTACCATCGGCTCCTGTGCACAGGTGGGTAAGCATATCCACATATCGGCCGCTACGCAGATTGGCGGGGTGCTGGAACCGGCGGGAGCACTGCCCACCATCATCGAAGACGGTGCATTCGTGGGCGGCAATTGCGGCATCTACGAAGGCACCATCGTCGAGGAGGGCGCCGTCATCGCTTCTGGCGTAGTGATTACCTCCTCCACGGCCATCTACGATGCTACAGCGGGCGATTTTGTTCCCCGCAACGCGCAGGGACGGGTAGTGGTACCCCGCGGCGCCGTGGTGGTGAGCGGTTCCAAGCCCATTGCCCGCGACGGCCGGGGCGTCCACCTCTACTGCCCGGTAATTGTGAAATACCGCGATGCCAAAACTGAAGGCAGCGTTCACCTGGAAGACCTTCTTCGATAAGTTATGAGAAAAACCATCCTGCTAAGTTTACTGGCGCTGGTCGCTTGCAGCGGCCCCATGTCGGTGGAATGGGCCGAAGGCCCCGAAACTGCCCCCGGCCGTGCCACCAATACGCTCACCCTCAAGAATTTGCCGGGCAGTTCCCGCCTCTGGTTCCAGGAGATGTATGGCAAGCAAGAAGTAATTGCCCCCGAAGGCCTGGCTTTCCATCATTTCCAGGGCACCACCTTCTACCTGGACATCCCGGAGGACGCCCCCAAGACGCTTACCGTCGAGTATGCGGTCCGCCAGCTTCCCCGCCATGACTGGGCCCCGGAAGGCTTCATTCTCCAGCAAAAAGGCAAGGAAGACAAGCCGCTCCCGGTCAAATACACTTTCCTTCCCCGCGAAAGCACCCCAGTCGCCGATACTTGGTTCCAGGCCCGCTACTCCGTACAGCCGGCAGACCTGATTCCCCGCCCCAAGCGTATTGAATACGGCAGCGGCAGTGCCCGGGAGGAGGGCAGTAAACCCGCCGGCTGGTACCGCATCACTGCCAAGGATGGCAAGACAGAGGTAGAAGCCGCAGACCGCGAAGGCGAAATCTACGCCCAAAGTACGCTGGAAAAGCTGCCCGCGCAGCTGCCGGATATGGTTATCGAAGACTGGCCGGACCTTCCCCTCAGGGGCTTTATGCTGGATGTGGTGCGGGATTTCAGGCCCAAGGAAGAGGTCCTGAGTATCTTGGACATCATGGCTTCCTACAAGCTCAATCTCCTGCATTTTCACCTGGGCGACGACGAGTCCTGGTGCCTGGAAATCCCCCGCCTGCCGGAGCTCACGGCCTTTTCTGGCCAGCAGCAGCTCCCGGACTGGGACCTGCAGGAAACCCTGGCCCTGAAACCGGCCGCCGCCGGCAAGACAGGTGTGAAAACGTTTTACACGGAAACCGAATACAAGGAAATTCTCCGTTATGCCTGGGAGCGGGGCATAGCCGTAGTGCCGGAGTTCGACGCCCCGGGCCATTCCCGTGCGGCCATCAAGGCCATGCAGTATAAGGAACGCACCAGCGGAGACGCCAGTTTCCGCCTGCAGGACCCCGCCGACACCTCCCGCTACTGGAGCGCCCAGGACTTCACGGACAATGTCATGGACCCGGAGCTTCCGGGCGTGTACAAGTTCTTCAACGTCCTCTTCGACGAGCTTATCCGCATGCACAGGGAGGCCGATGTCCCCCTGAAAGCCATCCATATCGGCGGCGATGAAGTTCCCGGCGGTGTCTGGGCCGGAAGAAGCCGCAGGGAGATGAAAGACCGCTTCACGCGCGGCATCCTGGCCCTGGCGCAGGAGCGCGGCGTACTCCTTGCCGGCTGGCAGGAAATGGTACAGGGCATCCACCCCCAGACCCTGGAAGACCTGAAGCCCCAGCTGCTGTTTGTGAACGCCTGGAGCACCCAGGGAGACAAGATAGAACTCACTTACCAATTGGCCAACGAAGGCATTCCCGTGCTGCTTTCCAATGTCCAGAACGCTTACGTGGACCTCGCCTACAGCGATGATCCGCTGGAGATTGGCCTGCATTGGGGCGGGTATGTGGACGAGCGCAAATCCTTTGCCCTGCAGCCCTGGCGCATCTACGAATCCGAGCGTTGGGAAGGCGTGGATACGCCCGTGAACTGGGCAGAAGCCGCCGCCGGCCGTACCCCGCTGCAAAGGCCGGAAATGATAGTCGGCGCGGAAGCCCTGCTCTGGGGAGAAAAAGTGCGCAGCCTGCAGGATGCCACCTACCAGATGCTGCCCAAGGCCGTGGGTATTTGGGAGCGCGCCTGGAACGCAGCCCCCTCCTGGCCCACGGAGCAGGATTTTGCAGAGGACTTCGACCGCTTCTACAGCATTGTGAAGGCCGTGGAAATGCCCCGCTGGGAAGCCGCTGGATATAAGTATAAAAAAAGGTAGTTTATGCTGGTCGCAGTTGTGGGAGCCACCGGCCTGGTGGGCTCGAAAATGTTGGAAGTGCTTCAGGAGCGCCGCTTTCCGGTGACGGAACTTCTCCCGGTGGCCTCGGAGCGTTCCTGGGGAAAAAAGGTGCAGTTCCAAGGCAAGGAATGGACAGTTATCAGCGCCGATCAAGCCATTGCCCGCCGTCCTGCCCTGGCCCTTTTCAGCGCCGGAGGTGCCACATCCAAGGAGCTGGCGCCCCGTTTTGCGGAGGTGGGCTGCTACGTGGTGGACAATTCCTCCTGCTGGCGCATGGAGCCTTCCGTCCCGCTGGTAGTGCCGGAAATCAACGCCGATGTCCTCACCCCCGGGGACCACATCATTGCCAACCCTAACTGTTCCACCATTCAGATGGTGATGGCCCTCGCACCCTTGCACAAGGCCTGGGGCATCAAGCGCATCGTGGTGAGCACCTACCAAAGCGTCACCGGTGCGGGGCAGAAGGGCATTGCCCAGCTGGAGGCGGAGCGTGCCGGAGGTATCGGCACAAAATTCCCGCACCAGATAGACCTGAATGTCCTCCCGCACATTGATTCCTTCCTGCCGGACGGCTATACCAAGGAAGAGATGAAGATGGTAAACGAGACCCGCAAAATCCTGCGGGACCCTTCCATCGCCGTAAGCGCCACCACCGTGCGCGTACCGGTAAAAGGCGGTCACTCAGAGAGCGTAAACGTAGAATTCCGCCAGCCCTTTGAGCTGGAAAAAGCCCGGGAACTGATGGCCGATATGCCCGGCGTAGTGGTCCAGGACTGCCCTTCGGAGAACCTCTACCCCATGCCCATAGGCGCCTGGGGCAAGGACGAGGTCTTTGTTGGCCGCATCCGCCGGGACCCTTCCGTAGACAGCGGCCTCAACCTCTGGTGCGTAAGCGATAACATCCGCAAAGGCGCGGCCACCAATGCTGTGCAAATTGCCCAGGTATTACTGCAAAACGGCTGGATTCAGGCATGATGGACTGGCAATTGTTCAAGGAAATGCTTTCCCTGGATTCCACTTCCGGAAAGGAGCGGGAGACGGCGCTGTGGCTCCATGAGCGCCTGGAAGCCCCCTCCAAGGAACTGATGGATGTGGGGGATGGTACCCTAAATCTCTTTCTGCGCTGGGGCACTCCGCAGGTGGTTTTCTGCACCCACATGGACACCGTTCCGCCCTATATTCCCCCGGCCATCCCGCTCCATCTGCTGGATCCCAGGATAAAGGCCGCCGATAAAGACCGCCTCCAAAAAACGCGGAAAGCCCCAAGCGCCATCAAAGGCCGGGGTTCCTGTGACGCCAAGGGCCAGCTCTTTGCCATGTACATGGCCTGCAAGGAGTTGGAGGCGGCTGGGGTGACGGACTTCGGCCTGCTGCTGCTGGCGGGGGAAGAAACCGGCTCCTGGGGTGCCAAGGCTTTTTCCAAGACTCCTTTCCAGGCACCGTATCTGGTGGTGGGAGAACCCACGGAAAACAAGATGGTAAGCGCCTCCAAAGGCACCAAGTCCTTTGACCTTGTGTTCACTGGCCAGGCCTTCCATTCCGGCTATCCGCAGTATGGCGTAAGTGCCGTGGATATGTTCAACGACTTTTATAACAAGCTGAAGGAGAAGGACTTCGGTCAGGACCCTCTGCTGGGGGAAACTACCTGGAACGTGGGGCTTCTGCACAGCGACAATCCGCAGAACATCCTGTCCCCGGAGCTTAAATGCCGGCTGTATTTCCGCACAACCTTTGTGTCGGACCAGAAGGTGCAGGACTGGATGGCCTCCATAGGGGCGGCCGATACTGCCCGCAAGCGTTCGCTGAAGAGCGGCATAACGGTCATTCCCCGCGGCGGGGATGCCCCGGCCCGCTACTTTACCCTCCCCGGCTTCAGGAAGGCGCCGGTGGCCTTTGGCAGCGACGCCCCGCACCTGGCGGGCTTCTCCCAAAAGATTATCTGCGGCCCCGGCACCGTCCGCGTGGCGCACAGAACCGACGAGCAAATCCTCCCCTCAGAACTGGAAACCGCCGTCGGGCAATACGTTAGAATCTGCCAATTCCTTCAAAGGTAAACCCCTATGATTCAAGTAATCCTCAGTGGCTACGGGAAGATGGGCCACATGATAGAGAAAGAGCTCCAGAGGCTTGGGATTCCGCTGGTGCAGGCCAGTGAGGACATCACGGCTACAGACCCTGCCGTGGCAGCGGAGTGCGTTTGCATAGACTTCACCACACCGGAGGCTTTTCGGGCCAATTACCCCTTTATCGCCCGGCATTTCAAGGCGGCGGTGATTGGTACAACCGGCTGGAATGACATTCTTACGGAGGTTCGTGACACCTTCCTGGATGCCGGTACCCCCATGATTTACGCCTCCAATTTCTCCATAGGAGTGAATGCCCTTTTCAAGGCCGTAAAGAACGTGAGCCAGATGCTGAGGGATGCTGGTTATACGCCAGAAATAGAGGAGGTTCACCACATCCACAAACTGGACGCCCCTTCCGGAACGGCCAAGTCCCTGGGTGCCCTGGTGGAGGAGGGAATGGGGGAGAGCCCCCGGATAGCATCAATCAGGGAAGGTGAGGTCCCGGGTATCCACACGGTTACCTATCTTTCTGACTGTGACCGCCTTACATTAAAACACGAAGCCTTCTCCAGGGAAGGCTTCGCGCGAGGGGCTGTAGTGGCTGCCTTGAAAACCGAGGGCCTGCAAGGCGTCCACGAGTTTAGTTCTTTACTCTAATAGTTCTCTGCCTTGAGCTGGAAATAGCTCTGGGGATGAGAGCAGACGGGGCACATGGCCGGGGCCTTTTTGCCAATCACCAGGTGGCCGCAGTTGGAGCACTGCCAGATGCAGTCTCCGTCACGGGAGAACACCAGGTCATTCTTCACGTTGTCCAGCAGTTTGCGGTAGCGGGCCTCGTGCTCTTTTTCGATGGCGCCCACCATGCGGAATTTAGCGGCAATCTCCTTGAAGCCTTCTTCCTCTGCTTCCTGGGCCATGCGGTCGTACATGTCCGTCCATTCGTAGTTCTCGCCTTGAGCTGCTGCCAGCAGGTTCTCTGCGGTGGTAGGGATGTCCCCGCCACAAAGGTATTTGAACCAAACCTCTGCGTGCTCTTTTTCATTGGCAGCGGTCTCTTCAAAAATTTTGGCAATCTGTACGTAACCGTCCTTCTTTGCCTTGGAAGCAAAGTAGGTGTATTTGTTACGGGCCTGTGACTCACCGGCAAAAGCCTCCTGGAGGTTCTTTTCCGTCTTGGTACCTTTCAGTTCTTTCATGATGTTTATAAATTTGAATTATTCTAATTTGTTTCTTTTGCAAAGGTACACATAATTTTTCATTTGGACAAAAATATTTCCATCGGCAACCCGCTGTCCTTTGGTCATTCCCGGCTTGACCGGGAATCTCTTTTTGCCTATATTTGCAAAGATTTCCTGTAGCAAAGGGATGCGCAGGGAGGTAAAGTTGCAAAAGGCATGTTCAGCGTATTGAAATTCGGCGGTTCTTCCGTGGCATCGGCAACCCGGATGTCGGGGGTGCTGGATATTGTGGAGAAGGAGGCGCTAAAGGCTAAGGTGGTGCTGGTAAGCAGTGCCATCAGCGGCTGCACGGATGCGCTTTTAAGCGGCACGGAAGCGGCCTTCGCCCAGATGGAGGAGCGTCACCGGGAAATAGCCCGGCGCCTTTTTACCGGGCTGCAGCGCCAAAGGGTGCAGGAAAAGCTGGATGCCATTTTTGCCAGTCTTCGCAGCGCTCCCAAGCAGGAGCAGGTAACCTTCGGCGAGATTCTTTCCACTACGCTCCTGGCAGAAAAACTCTCCGAAGAAGGCTACTGCACCGCCTGGCTGGATTCCCGTGAGCTGGTGGTCCTGGACAATGAACCGGAAACCTTCCACCGCATCAAAAAGGCCATAGAGGCTGTTGCGGCCGATATTTACATAGCCCCCGGCTTTATCTGCCGGGACGCAGAAGGCCATATCACCACCCTGGGCCGCGGGGGATCGGACTACAGCGCCGCCCTCTACGCTGCGGCCATTCAGGCCCGGAGCCTCCAGATCTGGACGGACGTCCCCGGCATCATGACCGCCAATCCGCGCCAGGTAGGCGCTGCCCGCACCGTTCCCCGGATGTCGTATGCATCGGCCCTGGACATGGCCTCGCACGGGGCCAAGGTGCTATATGCGCCCACGGTAGCCCCCGCCATGGCCGCCGGCATAGACATAGAAATCCGCAATACCTTTGCCCCGGACGGCAAATACACCGTCATCAGCGCAGAAAAAGATTCCGGCCGATGGATAGGCGTCACCGCCCAGGCCGGCAAGATTCGCCTGGTAGGCACCCCGCAGCCGGTCGCCGCAAAGCCGCAAGCCGCCGCCGAAGCCCAAGCGCAGGCCCGCAAGGCCCTTCAGGAAGTCGGCATAGCCGCCCTGGCCATTTCACCGGACGGTGCCAGCCTGGACATCCAGGTGCGGGAAACCGTACTGGACCAGGCCCTGCAGGCCCTTCACCGGGCGTTTTTCCAGGAACTTCCCCTGAGGGAGGTAAACCTTTTCATCGCCGGAAACGGCGCGGTGGGGAAGGCCCTTACAGAGATGATCAAGGGCTCCTCCTGCACCGTACAGGAGCGCACTGGCAAGCAGCTGCGCATCATGGGCCTGGCCAACAGCCGCTGCTATGGGATAGACCCCGGCGGCAATCCTGCCCTTAACCGGGAAGGGGATTTTGTAGATGCTGTCCTGCAGCAGGCGCCCAAAGGCTCCCTTTTCATAGATGTAACCGGCAGTGAGAATCTCTACAAACGCTACCGGGAGCTGCTGGAAGCCGGCATCGGCATTGTCTCCAGCAACCGCCGCTCTTTTGCAGTGCCTTATCCGGATTACGCGGCCATGCTCTCTGCTGCCCGCGAAAACGGCAGTATGCTCCGCTACGAGACCACCGTAGGCGCTGCCCTGCCCATGCTGGAATCCATTGCCCGCGGCACCAACAGCTGCGACGAGATTCTCTCCATCGAGGCCGTGGTTTCCTGTACTCTGAACCAGATCCTGGGAGAATACAGGCCCGGCGGGGAAAGCTTTGCCTCGCTGGTTAAAAAGGCCCAGCTCGCTGGCCTTACAGAACCGGACCCGCGCCTGGATCTGGGCGGCCGGGACGCCCTGCGCAAGCTCCTCATCCTTGCCCGCGAAGCCGGTGTCCAGCTGGAAGAAGCAGACGTAGAGGTTACGCCCGTAGTGCCCAAAGAGCTGTTTGAGGGTACCGTAGAGGCCTTTTACGCAGGCCTGGAAGCCTATGAACCGGAGCTGGCCCGGCAGGCGCGCGCGGCAGAAAGCCAGGGCTTCCGCCGCCGCTTCGTGGCTTCCTTGGAAAAGACCCAGAAGGGCTACAAGGCGGGTATCGGCATCCGGAATGTGCCGCCCGTGCATCCCGCCTATCACCTGCGCGGCACGGAGAATGCCATCATCGTGCGCAGTGCTTTCCACCCCTACCCGCTGGTAATCCAAGGCCCCGGTGAAGGCCCCCGCGAGGCAGCCTCCAGCATTCTCAACGATATTCTGCGCTAATTCTCAGTAAGAAATCCTTACCGGGCCAAGCAGGCCGCTTTCCCTGAGGGGAGCGCCCGCCTCCGGACCGGCGATGGTCCAGGTTTTCCGCTGCGCCTGAGGCAGGGCGGCATCGTAGGCCAGCCTGTTGGACCAGGTGCCCGTAACGGCAATCCGGAGCGTGTTGCGCCCGGCTTTTCCCTTGAGCGTGAGCTTGTAAGGGCTGGCCCAAAGAACGCCAGCCGGGGCGCCGTTCAGCTGCACATCCGCTATCATGTCCACGCGGCCAAGGTCCAGCACCACCTCCCCGGCTTTGGGCAGGGTAAAGCTGCTTTCATAGACGGCCGTTCCGGAGAAGGCTTTTCCTTCCGCTCCCAGCGGCAGGTCTTTCCAGGCCCTGAGTTCTTTCAATTTCAGCGGCTTTTCAGGTGCGCCCCATCCGGCGGGGAAGCTTAGCGTCCACTGCTTCAGCGCCACCGTTTTTGCCATCTCGGGAGCTTTTACCGGCGTTTTGTCACTTTCCGGGCGGAATACTACAAAGCAGTTCCCGGCGCGCGCCAAATCCAGCTGCACCGTGGCGTAAGCCCCGTCCTGGACAGACTCTAGTCCGCAGACAGTTCCCGACACGGCATCCCAGAGCTCGGCCTTGCCTTGCGCCCTGAACTGCACGTTGCCATGGAAAGCTTTCCCGGTGGGCGCGGTGACGTAGAACCACTGGGCCCCTTCAATCTTGCGCTGGGTCCAAAGGACGGGCTCACTGGCCTTCAGGCGGGGCTCCAGGCCTAGGGCCTGCAGGGCAGCTGCGCTCATGACAGGACCAAAAACCACCTTGGCCCCAGCTGCCATGAGCTCGCGCACACGGGCTACGGTCCGGGGCTCCATGCACTCGCTCTCCGGTATCCATAAAACGGAATAAGACTGGCCCTCAGGCGTTTGCAGCAGGCCGTCCTTCACGTCCAGGCGGTTATAGAGCACATCCTGGTTGCAGTAGTCGTACTTGTAGCCCTGGGGGAAGTGGGCCTTCTGGTCCGGCTTGTGATCCACCTCGTCGCCCAGGTACCAGAGTACGTCCACCACCGGCAGTCCGCGCTCCAGCAGATAAGAGGTACGGGCCAGGTAAGTGGTAAAATAGGGCATGTACTTCCACCAGGTCTGCCCCCGCAGGAAGGGCGTTCCTATCTTGTTGCCAAAACTGGTGCCCGGCGGCAGGAAACCCACCTGGGGATTGTGCGTATAGGTGTGGAAGACATTGTGCGTCACGCCTTCCGTCATGTTCAGGTTGGCCACTTCCTTGAGCATCTCCCAGTGCTCGTCCCAGGTGAGGTCAAAACTGGTGAAACTCTCTGCGGCCACCCTGCGTTTGCCATAAAGGTGCGCTGCGCTGGCCGTGGGCTTGATGGGCTTGAAATTGAGGTCCCCTACAAAGCCCTCCGTAATGGGGTGCCAGAATTCGGTCATGGGGACATCGGCGTACTTGTAGTACTCCAGGGGGTCCATGGCCACTACGTCGCCGCCGGCGGTCTCGTACTGCACCTGCAGGCCCTTGGCGTGGGCCAGCTGGGTCATGCGCTGGAAAAAGTGCTGGTTGTAGAGGTCGCTTTTCAGGCGACGGAACTGGGCGTAGAAGCGTCCGGTAGCCTCCTGGGAGTCCAGCACATAGCCGGCCAGGGAGGGCAGCCAGGGGCGGAGCGCATAGCCCACGCGGGTGGCAAACTCTTCCTCCATTTTCCCGGTCCAGGTCTGGTTGTAGCACTCCCAGCTGTCCATGAGCATTCCGTTCGCCTGGCCCTGCAGCGGTCCGTCCTGTAGGCGCCCTACATAATGGGCAAACTGAATCTCCGCGCCGCGGGGGTCCAGCTTGTTGCACTCCCAGCCGGTAGCCTCGGCCGGGGCTGGCCCATTGCGGTAGCCGGCATTCACATGGCCGAAGCGGAGGATAGTCCAGCGTCCCTCGGGGACGGTCCACGCCAGCGTCCCGTCTGCTTCCAGAAGAGAGCTAAGGTCCTGGATATCGGCTATTTGGATAAAGGCCTTCTCGCTTTGGCGGGTGTGCTCCTGGTACTTTTCCCGCCCGCGCAGGGTGCTGCCGCTGCGGGCCTGCCAGTCGTTCATGCGGGCGGCGGTACTCAGGCGCAGGAAACGCAGGTGGATGGGGTGCTCGTTGCTAAGGATCAGCTCCATCTCCCTTGTGCAGGCCTCGTTCACGGCCAGGGACAGGGGCCTGTTATCCTGCCAGCTTCCCATGGGAAGGGAACAGTCCAGGACCGTTTCACAGCGCCCGTCCGGTCCCAGGGCGTTAAGCTGGATACGGATACCCGGCGTATTCACAAAAGCGCGGCCGAAGCTCTCCAGGCTGGGAAGTTCCAGAGTACGGACAACAGCCCCTTCGGGCAGGGAGAAGCGTACCGAATGGCGCGTCCCGGCCCGGGCGTCAATCTCTTTTTCTCCCTTCAGCAGGGCCACCCAGTCGGGCTCTTCCGAGCGGATATCCAGTAGCTGCAGCGGCTCTCCACTATCCCCTTCCGGGGTGGGGAAGGCCAACACACAGATGTCCTGGTAATCCCGCCAGGGCTCTTCCGAGGGCTGCCCAAGGGGCAAGGCACCCTGCCAGCCAGGCTGCACATCCGTCCGGCTCCAGACCAGCTCCCGCATGGCGTCTTCCGGCCTGATCCAGGGACCGCCGGCCATGGCCCAGCCGGGGCAGGTCTGGATGGTGAGCCTGAGGCCCAGACTGCGGGCTTTCTGCCCCAGGTAGGCCACCATCCGTTCCCAGTCCTCCGAGAGCGGTACTACTGGCTCTTCCACGCCCGGCCATCGGCCCCCGAAGGCGCCGTGGAACCACTGGATGCCGCCCAGCTTTGCGGCGGCAATGGCTTCCAGGTCTGCATCCATCCCTTCCCTGGACACATTGTCCCCGATGAAGTGGAACCAGGTCTGGGGCCAGAAGTCCTTGGGCGGCGCGGCAAAGTGCTGCTCGTCCCGGGCACCGAAAGGCGCGTCCAGGATGGACTTCGGGGCCTGGATATCAGCAATTTGCGCCTGCAGGCACAGGCTCGCCAATACGCCCAGGGCGGAAAGGAGGATGCGTTTCATGCTTGGTAATGTTTAAAGTCCCAACTCCTTCAGGACGTATTCCTGGCGGCCCAGGTGGCGGATAATCCACAGCACGTAGCGGATATCTACGCAGACGCACTTGTTGTAGCCTTCCACCGCCTTGTAGTCCGAGGCCAGGGACTCCTTGTTGCCGTCAAAGGCCAGGCCAATGAGCTCTCCCCGGGCATTAAGGACGGGAGAACCGGAGTTGCCGCCCGTTATGTCGTTGTCCGTGAGGAAGTTGACGGGGAAATCGGCGGGAGGAAGCACCGCCTTGAAGGCATCAGGATAGGCAAAGTCATAGTTGGCGGGGTTGTACTTCTCGCGAAGGCCGCGCGCAGTGGTCTGCCAATGGGCATAAATGCCGTCCCAGGGCTCCAGGGGGGTCACCCGGCCATAGCTGAGGCGCATGGTGGAGTTGGCGTCCGGGTACTGCGGAATGCCCAGCCGCTCCAGCAGCCGGTAACGGGCATGGACATACTCCCGCCGCAGCGGGGAAGGCTCTGCCACGTGCTGCTCTGCGTCGTTGAGCATGGAGATGCTCAGCTCCCGGATAAAGCGGTTGATGGGGTCTTTCTCGATGGTGGGGCCCATGTAGGCGTTCACCACTTCCTGGTCCGGAATACGGCCGAAACCCGCTATGCAGGAGTTATCCCACAGCCAGTCCGTCATGGCGGCGTAGTCCTCCCCGAATCGCTCTTTCAGTTCCAGGTGGATGGGCTGAAGGAACTGCGGGTCCATATTAGTGAGGAATTCCTGCACCGAGAAGGCCAGGAGCTCTTTTTCCACGCGGGGGTCCGTCTCTGCGAGGCCCTGCGCCAGCAGCTTGCGCTGGTGCTGGAGGTCGTCTTTGGCGCTGCCCATGCGCATGAACGTGCGGGCAATGGTCAGGCCCCTCACCAGCGTCTCGCGGTAATAAACCTTCTGCTGCTCTATGGCCGATATAGCCGCATACTCCCTGTCCAGCAGGTCCAGCAGCTCCCGGTCTTCCGTCATCAGCGCCTCCTGGGCCCGCAGGCCTTCGATAACGCCGAAGCGGTGTACGCAGCCCACCTCCCCTTCATGCAGCTCTGCCACATTGCTCAGGGAGAAGAAGGAGTTGGAGTACTTCATGCGGACGGCAGGGTCTTCGTCCATCCACTTGCGGATAATATCCATCTGCTTGGCCCTGAGCCTGTTGGCCACCGGCCGTTCCACGTTGATGGTCTGGTTAAGTTCTGCCGATGAGATATAGCGCGAGGTGGACCCCGGATAGCCGATAACCATGGCGAAGTCCCCCTCCCGGTAGCCCTTCTGGCTGATGGTCAGGCGGCGCTTGGGCCGAAGCGGCTGCCCGTCCTTGTCATAGATGCGGTAGAGGGCAAAGTCGGCCTTGTGCTGGGGCCATTCCCAGTTGTCTTCGTCGCCGCCGAAGGCTGCCACCGTCACGGGCGGCGCGCCCACCAGGCGGATGTCCGTGTACTTGGTATAGAGGCAGATATAGTACTTGGTGCCGGCCCACATCCCCTGCAGGCCCGCTTCCAGGCCCGTCAGCTCCGAGTATTTTTTCTCCATGATGGAATTGATGCGCCTGGAGCCGAAGGGCTTGCCCTCCCGCTGCAGCTGCGCACGCAGCTGCTCCACCTCCTCCGTCACGTCCAGCACCTTGTTCAGGAAGAAGAATTCCTTCCCCTTGAGGGGAATCTCCTGCGAGCGGTCCAGGGCCCAGAAACCGTCTTCCAGGTAGTTGTGTTCCGGGGTGGACAGGCCTGCCACGTCCGAGAACGCGCAGTGGTGGTTGGTGATGAGCAGGCCCTCGTCGGAGATCATGCTGCCCGTGCAGTAGAAGCCCAGCGACACCACGGCATCGGCAATGCCGCCGGCCTGCTCGTTGTAGATTTCCCGGGCGCCCAGCTTGAGGCCGCGTGCTTTCATATTCTTTTCAAGGGCTTTGTCCAGGCACTGGATCAGCCACATCCCTTCGTCGGCCCGTGCTGCCGTTAAAGCGCAAAAGCCCAGGGCCATACAAATCAAGAGTTTTTTCATGGCAGATACTTTCTAATTATCCCTAACGCAGCGCAGCGGGGCGGCAATGCGATAGCTCACATTGCCACCGTTGCAGGTATATTCGGCCTCGGTGGCCTTATTGGTCATGGGCACAAAGCCAAAGAACTGGATGTTCTTGAGACCGGATTCAGGCACATCTTTCTCATTGTAGGTGGGATTGCCGGACTGGGTGGAGCCGCAGAACATGCCGCTGGCTACGCGCTCCTTGTACGCGGCCATAAAGCCCATGAAGGTGCCGGCGGTCTTGGTGTTGTCCGTGATGGTCACCGCGCCGTATGCCTCCATCTGGAAGCCGTCCTCGTTGAGCATCTTGATGGAACCGTCCGCGCCGTTGTAATAAGGTGCATCCGTAACGGTGGTAACGCCTACTCCCTTACCTACAAGGCCGATGATATCGGCTTTGGTGGGCACATGCCAGCCCTTGGGGCAGATGCCCTGCGCGCCGTCCAGCTTCTGCGCATCTTCCAGGCTCTTGATATCGCCTATCTTCAGGCCCAGGGCGGCCTCGGCCTGGTAGAGATAGCCCCTGGCAGCAATCACGTCTTTGTCAGTGGAGAATTCCAGGCCGGTCTGCTCTGCATTCACCACCACCGGATAGAAGACACCGGCGGTTACCTCGGTCAGGCTCTGGCTGACGGTGAAGCCCTTGGGGACAAAACGGAGGTTCTGGGTCATCCACCACTTGCCGTCTTTCATCTGGCGCACGCTGTAGCGCTCTCCGGCATAGGTGAAATAGCCCTCAGGGAGTTTCTCCTCAAAGTCTGCATCGCCGCCGTCGCCGTCACCGCCAATCTCGCCGCCGTCGTCCCAGTTCTCGATGTCGCTGGAAAGGACCACCTTGAGGTCGCTCTTTCCAACTACCAGGTTAATGGTGAATTGTTTCCCGGAAAGGAGGGTGGCCTCTGCCAGGGACTGGGAAAGCTCTTTGCCGTCTGCGGTGGTCACCGTTACGCCGGCTTTGACGCTCTGGGGCGGAACAATCAGGTGGAAGGTGGACTCGTCCTTGCGGAAGGCCTTGACGCTGCCGGCGGCGGCGTTCAGGTCCTCGGAGGCGGAGAAGTCGGCCCCCAGCAGGGCGCTCAGCTTGACGCCCGTTACGCTTACGGAGGAGACGCTGCCCTCTGCCTTGACCACTTTCAGGACCAGGCGGCAAAGCTGGTGCCGGAAAGGCAGTACCACCGCCTGGGCGCTGGGCGTCACGCCCTCCTTAAAGCCGGAGATGTAGTCCGACATGGCCGTGCCGGCGCTTTGGTCGGCCTGGACACTGAAGCTGTTTCCCGCCTGTGCGTTGTAGGGGTAATAAGCTGCCACTGTGGAGGTTTCGCTCTCCGGGGCATACCAGGTGAGCGAGCCGGAGAAGACGCTTCCGTCAAAGCTCAGTTTCTCGTTGGTGACATAGGCGCCGCTGGTGCGGGTGATGGTAACGCCTATCTGGTCCCCGGCTTCGAAGTTGGTCTCCGTGGCCCGGGTCATGACGGGCGCCAGGAGGATGGGATGCTCTGCCGGGGTGTCGGGCACGTAGGTTTTGCAAGCGGCCAGCGCCAGAAGGCACAGGGCCAGGGTAAAGGTCTTTTTCATGCTCTAGAATTTATAGCCAAAACATAGTTGCGTGATTTGCCGGTTGGCTCCGGGGAGGAGCTCTACCTTGAAGGCATGGTCCCAGCGGCAGGAAGCCTCCACATAGCAGGCGGCCCTGCGTGCCAGGGTAAAGTTGTAGCGGAGAGCTAGCGCACCGCGAAGGCACAGGGCTTCTTCCAGCTCGTGCTCCAGTTCATGCCACTCTTCCAGCTGGAAGGGAGGGGCGCTGACCTGCACCAGCGGGTCCACGTTTTCCATGGACTCCAGGTGTTCTCCCAGCGTACCCTTAAGGCCCAGCCCGGCCTCTATTTCAAAGGCGCCCAGCTCTACGGCCCCCTCCATCTCCAGATGGAAGGTGGTGAGCTGTTCGCTGGCCACATAGGGGTACATGAGCGTGCTGCGGTTCATCTCTTTCTCCAGTTCTGCCTCTATGCCCAGCGACCAGCCCTTCTGGCTTTCATAGCTGTAGGAAGGGCCGCCGCCCAGGCTCCGGCGCTCGAAAATCAGGTTGCTGCCGTACTCCGAAGGGGTGGTGACACCGCCGGCGGTTACGCGCTCGATCACGCTCTCGCGGTTACGCTGTTGCCGCCACTGGGCTGCAGCCCCGAAGGTATGGGTGCCGCCGGCGCCTTCCAGGCTGGCCAGCAGCTTGCCCTCCAGCGCCTGGCCGGGGAAGCGGTACCAGGTGTAGCCTTTTTCACCTACCTGGCCCTGGGAGCGGGTGTAGGTTGCATCGGCATAGAAAGCGTCCCCGTAAGAGGCCTGCAGGGAGGCGCCGTAAGTGTATTCCTTCACGGCAAAGCGGTCCACGCCGGCCTCCGAGAGGTGGATGCCGCTGCCGTCCCAGACCTGGTAATTGCCAAAGCGCATGCCCAGGTCCAGGAAGGCGTAGTAGGACTCGGCCGTAGCGGCGCCCAGCTGCTCTGCCTGGATAAATTCCGAGGTCTTTTCAAAGATGCCGCTGATGCCAAAGTGCCACTTGTCGCCGGCGTACAGAAGGGAGGGCACTACCTCCAGTTCCTGCCTGTAAGTAGTGTGCCTGAGGTCTTTGCGCTTGGAGTAGTTCACTCCCTGGAAGCGAAGCGTAGCTCCGGGTATCCAACGGGAAGAGCCCGTCCAGGCCAGGCCGCCGCCGATGCCGTAGGTCTGGCGGGTCTTCTGTCCGGGTGTGAATTCCAGTACATCTACGGGATAATAGCCGGGCTGGGTGAACATGGAGCCCATCATCTGCTTCCCGCTCTGGAGCTGGAAGGAGAAGTTGCCGGTGAGCACCAGGTCCTTGTAGTGGGACTCGGCCTGGGCCTGCACCAGTGCACCCCAGAGCTCGGGGGCCTGGGACAGCGTACGCAAGCCGCCGGAAGTGTACTGCCCGCCCAAAAGGGCTTCTGCCCCTGCATCCTCGCAGAAGGCCAGACCGCCTATGTTGCGACCCTCGCGCCAAAACTCCTGGGCGCCCAGGGGAGTGCCGAGCACCATGCCCAGCACCGCCACAAGCAGGCCCCGCCTACTCATGGAGAGACTGCTTTTCGCGCTCATAGAAATCGGCGGTTGAATTGTTGGTATCCTGTAGTACTTCGAATCCCTTGCGGGCGCTGGCTTCTTCGTCTTTTACGCGCATGAGGGTACGGCCCTTGAAGGTTTCGCTGAGCAGCACATATCCTGCGTCCACTGCGGGGGAAAGGCGTTTCTGGTTGGAGGAGGAGCCTCCGTTGAATACTTCTATGCCGTCCACCACCCACTCCGGCGTAACGGCCACCACGCGGTCGATGGAACTGCCGGGCACTTGCACCAGGCTCTCAGGCAGGGCCACGAAGTCCTTCATGCTGATCCCCTCCGGGCGGAAGAGGATGAAGCAGGGAGAGTTCAGCGACACGGTGTAGGCGTTGGCCTGCCCCGTTTTGATCACCACCTCCAGGTAGTGGTCTTCCCGGATCTGGTCTCCGGGGACGGGGTGGTAGCTGGGGTTGGGGAAATAGACCGGATTGTAGCACACAAAGTAGCCGGGCTTGTTCAGGTTCACCGACAGGGGGTACTGTGCCGCATGGTTGATGGCTCCGCGAAGGCAGATCACTGCATCGGCCCCGGGCTCCAGCGGGAAGGAGCTGCCGGTGCCGCCTATCATCCACACCGCCTGGATAACGGGGATGAAGGAGGGGAGGTTGCCGTCCTTGTCCAGCCAGGGGTTGGCCGCGTTGCTGTTGTAGGGGGAGAGGGTGCCCAGGCACAGGCCGTCCAGGTAGGTGACAATGTCGTCGTTGTTGTGGACGATGACGTACTGGTCGCTCTGGTAAGTGCCTTCTTCGGGCATCTTGCTGCAACCGCCGCAATACAGTTCCTTGATGACCAGACCTCCGGCCTTGGACCGGATGAGGCTGATATCCACCTGTAAATCCTGTCCGGAGAGCACCAGTTTGTCTAAGGTGCCGTTGAAAACGTCACTGCCTTCACGGTCGCTGACGCTGATGCGGTAAATGCCGTTGGGAAGCCGGGCAGAGGCGCTGCCGCCGGCCCCGGAAAGCAGGCGGTAAGCAGCGCTGGAAGTGACGCTCTCTATACTGATGCCGGCGCCTTCCCGTGCAGAATAGCCTTCCGGATACAGCACCCTCACCGTGAGGGTATTGAGCCCCTCCCCGTAAGGAGTGCCCGTCTGCAGACAGCCGCTTAGCAGAAAAACGGCCGCCAGGATACTTATAACTTTATTCTGCATGTGATTCCGTAGTAAAAGTTGGGGGTGAAAATGGCACTTACGCCGGTGGCGCGGCTCTTGACAAAGCTGCGGCCGTTGGTGAAGTTGTTGGCAAAGAAGGAGATGGACACGTGGTCCCCGATCTCCTTGGTTACGCTGAAGTTGGCGCTCAGGTAGGGGTCATAGCCATCGGCCGCAAAGGTGTACATGTTGCCGGAGCGCAGGATCAGGCGTGACAGCTCAGGGTCCTGGGCCGATGCATCCGTCCACGGGTGCACCACCCCGTCCAGGTCTATATAGGCGGTGGGATAAACGGCCGTGTAGGACTGTCCGTCGTAGATATTGCCGCCGGTGGGGCTGTTGTTGGAACTGCCCACGGTAAAGGCCCGGTCCGAGGTGTACTGCGAGTTCCTGAGCAGCGCAGCCTCTACCCTTACGGTCACAATCAGCCGTGCGCGCGGGATGTGCGTGATGGAGGTGAGGTTGGCGTCCAGGTTGTCTGTCTTGCGGCCGTTATACACGTTGGTGCTGCCGCTGTAGATGCCGGCATACTGGTAGGAACGGTTGGGGAGCGAGGTGTGCGACCAGCCGTTCTGGTAATAGTAAACCGGAATGTCGGAGCTGTAGGCGGTGTGGGTCCAGGCGGCGTCCAGGCGCAGCTGGGTGCCCAGGGCGCGGATTTCCGGGAAGTCCACGGTGAGCTCTACGCCGTAGCGCTTGACATCGGCTCCGTTCACCTGGCGGCGGGAGGCTGCGAAACTGCGGTCCGTCACCTTGCGCGCGGAAGGTACCCACAGGCCGTCGCTGTCCTGGAACCAGACATCTCCAGTCTGGTTGTCCACCACCACCTGCGGGGAGGCGGGCATCTGGTAGCCGGTCGGCAGGGAAGCCACGTTGTAGGAGAAGGGCTCATAGACGGTGCCCAGTTCGTAGGGGTCCCGCGTAAGGTTGTAGAAGCCCACCAGTGAAAGTTTGAGACCCTTTAGCCGAAGGTCTGCGCCCACTTCTGAGTTGTAGTTGCGCTGCCACCTTAGCTGGGGATTGAACACCATGCTGTAGGGCTGCGTGTAATAGACATAGGAGGCGGAGTTCCCGTGCGAGAAGCCAAAGGTCTGGATGTCCCGGTACTCCTGCACCGGATAGAGGATGTAGAAAGAAGGCAGTTTGCCTGCGATTCCCCAGCCGCCGCGGATGGTAAACGCCTCACTGAGCGACCATTTGGCGTTCAGGCGCGGGGACAGGATGCGCAGGTTCTCATAGCTGGAGCCCTTGACAAAAGCCTCTTCCAGCCGCAGGCCGGCCATCAGGTTCAACTGCGTGCGTCCCAGCGGAATGGTCACGTTGTCTTCCACAAAACCGGCCAGCGTATGCATGTAGGGGTATTCCGTATAGGGCCGGGGCCGATACCCGCTGGGCGCCAGGGAAGGGTCTTCGTACCATTCGCCCTGGCCAACGTTGCCATCGGCTTTCCACTGGATGCCGGCCTTGAAGATGTTCTTCACATCCCCCCAGTGGTGCAGCCAGTGGTACTTGAGGGAAGCGGCATAATCCAGTTCCTTCGAGTCTGTAATCTGGTCCGAGTAGAAGGTGAGGGGGAGGGCGTCGGCCATGAAGTAGCCCAGTTCCCGGGCATGGACGGAAGGCTGTACCGAGCCGTAGGAATTGTATCCGTGGAAGTGGCTCCGGTTGTCGTGGTAGTAGATGCTTCCTTCCAGGGAAAGGTTGGTGACCCAGCTGCGGTTCAGGAGCCAGGTGAGCTTGAAATGCGGGGTAAGGAGGTTGTCCCGCTCCCGGGTATATTCGTCGGAAAAAGCGTCCGGGTCACTCTGTGAGTTCATGCCGCCGATATTTCCGTTGATGCCGGCCTCCAGCCGCAGCGCCTTGCCAAAAGTGCGGGTATAGTCCAGCGTAAAGCCACGCCGGGTGTAGGAGGTGTAAGGAGAGGTGAGCTTGCGGGTGGCCCGGGCCCATTCCACGCCCAGGTTTACCACGCCTTTTCCCAGCTCGAAGCCTTTGGAAACGGCCGTCTCATAAGTGCGCGGATTGGCGGAGAGGACTATGCTCAGCGGCGTTCTTCCCTTCTTGGTATTCACCTTCACCATGCCGCTGCCCAGGTCTCCGTACTCTGCGGATGGAACGCCGGTTATCACCTCTACGCTCTCGATGTTCTCTACCGAGAGGCTGCGGGTGCCGGAGCCGTTCATGCCGCCGAAGCTGGCGTTGTCGCCCATGCGTACCCCGTTGATTTCCAGGGCGGTGGAGAAGGCGGCGTTGCCGGCTCCGGAGCCGCCTGCACGCAGCGAGATGGCATTGTCCGTGGTCAGGTCCGGGTTGATGGTCTTGCCGCCCGGCAGCAGGGCCGATATCCCGCCCATACTGTTCATCTGCAGGTGGTCCAGCGCCGTACGGCCAATCACCTGGGTGGTGTTGATATTGTCCTTGGACTTTTCTGCCGTTACCACTACCTCATTGAGGGCCAGGGTGTTGGGGGAGAGTTCAATCACAAGGTCCGTCACGGAAGCCTTCACGTCCAGCATGCGGGTGTGCGTCACGTAGCCCAGGCAGGAGACTTCCAGCTGGTAACGGCCTTTCTCGGCCCGGTCCAGGACAAAGGCGCCGTCTGTGTCCGTGATGGCCCAGAGATAGTTCTCGTCCAGGCGCACGACGGCCCCCGTGACGGGCTCTCCGCTGCCGGCCTCCCGCACCGTTCCGCTCACCTTCAGGGGCGGAGCGGCCAGGAGCGGCCAGGCGATGGCGGCAAGGGCGGCGCTTAGCAGTAAGCGTCTCATAGGCAGGGGTTTATTGCAAAGGTTTTACTACGCCTTCTTCCTTGAAGCTTATCTTGGCGGGTTCTTCGCGTACGTCGTCCTTCTTGTAAGTGATGGTCCAGGTTTCCATGTTGATCCGCTCCCAGATTTTCTCCGGGGTGCAGGGCGCTGCATAGCGGATGCGGATGGCGGGAATCAGTTCCTCGTTCAGTTCCATGTTTACGCCGATGATACCCTCCATGCTGGAGAGGTGGTTGCTCAGGAAGGGCAGGTTGCGCGTGACGATGGGTTTGTCGTAGTTGGGATTGGCCAGCTAATAGATAAACTGCGGCTGTCCCTGGTAGGTTTCCACGGCCTTCTGGAATTCTGCCTTGAAGGGCGTGAAGATGTGGTGCATGTAGTCTGCCACCGGCATCAGTTCCTCTCCGGGAACCATGTCCACGAATTTGAAGCCCAGCGGGGTCTTTTTCACCTCACCGTCTGCGAGCGGCATTTCCAGGTACTTCTTTTCCACTATCTGCTTGAACCAGGACTGGTCGGCTTCCTCCTGCGGATCCATGTACACATGGACGTTGAGCGGGCAGCCGAACTCACTTTCCACGCCGTAGATTTTCTTTCCGCTCAGGCGCAGCTGCATGCCAAAATTATTGAGGTCCATCCTGTCGGGCATGGCTTCCGTGTGGATGGTGACTTTTTTCACCTGCGTGACGCTGGAAAGGTCCGGGGTGGACACCTTGAAGCGGGTAGGGACAAAGATGGCCTCCTGGATCTTTTCCGGTGTGGTGACGGCAGGGTTGTAGGTGATGTGCACCCGGTGTTTCCCTACATAGGTTTTAACCCCGTGGGTGCCGGGAATCTGGACAAGCTTGCCCTTGAAGGCCATGGAGCTGCCAAAGCATTTGACAGAGCGGAGCGGCTCTATGTCAAAGCTCTTGAGGGTGCTCTGGTCCACCTGTTCCATGTTCCACTCCTCCACGATGGTGGGCAGTTCCGTGCGGGAACCCAGCCAGATGCCAAGGCCCAGCAGGAGAAGTGTCACAAGGGCAGGGACATATTTCCAGAAGCCTCCCTTGGCTTTGGGGCCCAGGCCTGTTTCCAGGGCGCCGCAGCGGCAGGCGACAGTGCATTCCCCGCAGAGGGTGCAGTCCACATCGGTGACCTTGCCCTTGCAGCCTGCCACATCAATATTGTAAGGGCATGCACGGTTGCACAGGCCGCAGCCGTTGCAGAGGGAATCGTCCTTCACCACGTGCATAAGCTGCCACTTGGGATGGGCGCACAGGATCTCCAGCAGGTATCCCGCCAGGCAAAGGGTGCCCAGCAGTACCGTCCAGGGAAGTTTCAGGCCCACCAGCTGGAGAATGTACCACAGCAGGCCGATTCCCAGCATGGCCGCCCAGAACTTGAGGGAGTTGGAGATGGCGCCCAGCGGGCAAAGGTACTTGCACCAGAACATCTTGATGAAAAGCCCGCCCACAACAACCAGGGTGACGGTGACGATGGACATCCAGAGGGTGATTTCCCCTTTGAAGCCCGTTGCCACGGCATAATAGGGATCCAGGTTCTTGCAGAAGAGCTCGCTGGCTGTGGCGGTCATATAGAAAATCCAGAAGACCAGCAGGTACTTCACCACGCGCAGCACTTTGTCTGCGATGCTGCCCTGCGGTATATCCAGCCCTTTGATTTTGAGTTTTTTACGCAGCCTGATAAGGAGGTCCTGCACCGTGCCCACAGGGCAGAGGTAGGCGCAGAAAAGCTTGCTCAGAAAAACTACGCCCAGCGCCAGCGCCAGTCCCAGGATTATTTGCAGCGAACTCATGCTGCAGGGCAGCGAGCCGCGCACGCCGTAAGTGGCCAGGGCTTCCATGCCGCCCAGCGGGCAAAGGGTTTCGGGATCCACTTCTTCCATGGAGGGGAAGAGCTTGCGGGCAAGGCCGGATACGAAAAAGATGATGGCGGCCAGGGAACCCCATTGGAGAAGGTGCCGGGGCCAATTTTTCTTGGATTTTGAAGAATTCATTTGTTTATAGTTGTTTGCAGTTTGTTTTCTTGCCCACAAAATAATAAAAATATTGCAAAACGAGTCCCCGAAAAGGAAAAAAAACTCACAAGCAGTCAAAAAAGGCAGACAAGCGGTCGATGCGCGCAAAAAAGTAGTATCTTTGCCCCAGCTATGTTAGTTTTAGAGACAACGGGCCTGTTTGGCTTCTTGAGTTTTGGCTGGGCCGACCTCCTGGACATCCTGATGGTGGGCACCATCATCTTTTTCCTGATCCGCAGCATCAAGGGAGACACTACGGTCCTGAACATTGTGCTGGTGCTGGTGTTCGTGCTGGTGCTGCAGGCCGTGGTAAGTGCGCTCAACATGCGCATGATGACCGTCCTGCTGAATACCCTGCTGGACGTGGGTGTGCTGGCCATCATCATCCTCTTCCAGCCGGAAATCCGCCACCTCCTGAACCGTTTTGCCGTCCAGTCCGGACTGGCCCGGCGCAGCGGCCAGCTTTTCAACCGCCTGCTGGGCATCAAGGAGGAAAAGATGGGCAGCCACAGCGTGGAGGAACTGGGAGAGGCCGTGCGGGCCATGTCGGCAGAAAAAACCGGCGCCCTCATTGTGCTGCAGCACAAATCCTCCATGGAGGAATACATGGTCACCGGAGACAAGTTTGAGGCGGACATCAACCGCCGCCTCATCATGAACATCTTTTTCAAGAACTCCCCCCTGCACGACGGCGCCATGATCATCGTAGGAGACCACATCGCCGCGGTGCGCTGCCAGCTGCCCATGACCAACCGCACGGACATCCCGGCCCATTACGGTATGCGCCACCGGGCGGCCATCGGCCTCAGCGAAGACACCGACGCAGATATCCTGGTGGTCTCGGAGGAGACGGGCAATGTGAGTTTTGTCCGGGGCGGGGAAATCTTTACCGTCCAAAGCATGAAAGAGCTGCGTGAGCTCCTCTCTTCGGTGATGAACAGCGAGTAGCGCCCCCCTATTCGAATTTGACTACGGTAACGCCGCTGCCTCCCAGCTGGATGTGCTCGTCGCCGGCCTGCTTTACGCCGGGAACGGTGCGTACGTACTTCTGGATTTCTTCCCGCAGTGCGCCGGTGCCTTTCCCGTGCAGGATACGCACGGAAGGGACACCCAGCATGATGGCGTCGTCAATGTAGCGCATCACAATCTCCAGGGCATCCGTCACCCTTTCTCCGCGCACGTCCACTTCCAGCTTGAAGCGGGCCTTGCGCTCTGTCATGGCGCTGTCAAAGACCTGGCGGGGCCTGCTTGCCGGCGCCTTGGCCACGGCCTTGAACTCGTTGGCGGTGATACGTTCCACGCGGTCCAGGGGCAGTTTGGTGGTGATATTGCCCACAATCACGGAGACGGCTTTGGTGCTTACGGTGGATACCTCGCCCACCATGCCGTTGTCCTTGATGCGCACCTTTTCCCCTACTTTGAGCGGGGCGGTGCGGAAGGCCTCCAGCTTCCTGCGTTCGGCCTCCTGCTGCTCCATCTGCTGGAGGGTCTCGCCGTCAGCGCGGCGGCGTTTCCGCTGCGCCTCGCGCTCCTTGCGTTCCTTCACGGTCTGGAGCTTTTTGTCTATGTAGGCGTCCCGGCGGCCGCGGGTCTGGGCCAGGGCGCCCAGAAAGCCCTGCAGCTCCGAGCGGGCCTGCTGCGTCTGCTCCTTGCCGGCCTGCGCCTCCTTGATGGTGCGGATGGTATTCTCTACCTGCTTGTTGGCGCCCTGGATTATCCTTTCGGCCTCTGCCTTGGCTTCGTCCAGGATGCTGCGGCGCAACTCTTTGATTTCTTCCAGCTCTTTCTCGTAGCGGTCTGTGAGGCCTTCCAGGGTCTTGTCCGTTGCGCGGATTTTGCTCAGTTTCTCGTCCAGGGCGCGGCGGCTGCGGGCAATCTTGCGAAGGTTCCGCTCTATGCCCACGAACTGCTCTCCGGCGCGCTGTTCCGCATCGTGGACGATAGCCTCGGGCAGCCCCATCTTGCGGGCCAGCTCGAAGGCGAAGGAGGAGCCCGGCAGCCCCGTTTCCAGCTGGAAAAGCGGTGCCACGGTAGCGGCGTCAAAGAGCATGGCGCCGTTCACTACGCCTGTATCGGCCGCGGAAGCGTAGAGTTTGAGGTTGGTGTAGTGGGTGGTGATCACTCCATAGGCGCCTTTGCTGTCCAGCGCGTGGAGGATGGCCTCTGCGATGGCGCCGCCGGCCGCAGGTTCCGTTCCGGAGCCAAACTCGTCTATCAACACCAGCGTCTTTTCGTTGGCCTGGGCCAGCATGGCCTTCATGTCCGTTAGGAAACTGCTGTAGGTGGAAAGGTCGTTTTCCAGAGATTGATCGTCCCCTATAGATACCATAATCCTGTCAAACACAGGCAGTTCCGATGTCTCTGAGGTGGGGATGAGCATGCCCCACTGGAACATGTACTGCAGCAGGCCCACCGTCTTGAGACAGACGCTTTTTCCACCGGCGTTGGGGCCGGAAATCAGGAGGATGCGTTTCCCCGGGGTAAGCGTAACCGTAAGGGGTACAATGGCTTTCTTTTCCCGCCTGAGGCTGCGCTCCAGCAGCGGATGCCGGGCTTTTCTGAGGCTCAGCGTGCCGTCTTCGGACAGCACCGGCATGCCGGCAATATAGTCCAGCGCCACATACGCCTTGGCCATGTTAAAGTCCAGTTCGCCCACAAAGGAGGCCCCGGCGATGAGTTCCGGAACATAAGGTCGCAGGAACTCTGCGAATTCGTAGAGAATGCGCGAGACTTCCCGCGTCTGGGCAAAGTAGAGTTCGGATATCTCGTTCTGCAGGGCCACTATCTCGGCCGGTTCCATGAAGGTGGTCTTTCCGGTGGCGCTTTCGTCGTACACAAAGCCCTGGAAAGCCCTTTTTTTGGCCGATGCCACCGGTATCAGCATCTTCCCGTCGCGGATGACTACGGAGGCCTCGCTGTCCACCAGACCCTCCTGCTGGGCCTTCCGCAGGATGGCGTTCATGCGCTTGGAAACGTTGATTTCCTTGTCCTTGATGCTGCGCCGGATGCGGTAAAGCTCGTCCGAGGCGGTGTCCTTCATCTCCCCGTGCCGGTCCAGGATGCTGTCTATGCGGCGGATGACATCGGCCGGGGCGGAAATGCCCGCGGCCAGGTGCTGAAGGTTGGGATAGATGCCCTCTTTCACCGTATGGAAAAAGTGCAGCGCCTTGCGCAGGGTATCCAGCATTGTGCGCAGCTTTCCCATGGAAAGCAGGTCAATGGAAGCATTGTTCTCGCCCACAGGCTCCAGGAAGCCGATGGCATCGATGTACCCGGCGGTAGGGAAGTTCTCCTCGAACATGAGGATAAGGCGCATCTCGTCCGTGAGAAGATGCCTCCGGCGAATCTCTGCCCCGGCGGTACTCAGCTCCTCCCCGGCCACCCTTGCGGCGGCATACTCCGTGGAGCAGCGGGCCTCGATCGCGGCCCGCACCTTGTCAAATCCCAGTTTTGCTTCCAGCCTCTGGTCCATGGCTCATCAAATGCAGAATATGTTTCGGGAGGGGGTAACGTGGACAGAGATCATAGTCGGTCAATGTCGGCCCAGCCGAATCTTGCGGGATACAGCCATGCGCGGGCGGTGCGCTCCATCACACCGTAGTCCAGGGATACTTTGGGGCATTCAGCGTAGGCGCGTTCCAGCCAGGCGGTTTCGCCGATGTGCTCCTGCCAGCCGCGGAAAAGCTCCGTGACTTCCGGCAGGTACTTTTCCATCTCCGCCATGATGGTGGCGGCTTTCCAGATAAAGATACCGCTGTTCCAGAAGAACTCTCCGGTGCGTACAAAGACCTCTGCCAGTTCCAGCGAGGGCTTTTCCGTGAAGGTTTTCACCTGCAGTGGACCTGTCATCAGGTGGGCGTTTCGGCCCTCCCGTACCTGGATGTAGCCAAAGTTTACATCCGGGTTCTTGGGGACGATACCCAGGGTCATCAGGACATCGTGCTCCTGGACATAATCGAAGGCTTCCTCCACGGTGTGTGCAAAGAGGGATTCGTCCCGGATAACCAGGTCCCAGGGGGTGGCTACCATCATGGCTTCAGGGTCCCGCTGCAGCAGGGTATAGGCTGCATAGGCCATGCAGGGGGCTGTTTTGCGGGCGAAAGGCTCTATCAGGAGGTTCTGCTCCGGAAGGTCCGGCAGCAGCAGACGGGCCTGCTGGGCAAAGGGCGAGAGGGTGACCAGGAGAATCTGGCCGGCGGGGATTACTTCGCGGAAGCGGTCATACGTGACACGCAGCTGCTTGGGACTGCCGGAGCCGTCTGCCATTATGACACAATATCTGTGCGGGGAAGGGTTCATATACTTGGACTTGTCAGACATACATGGGAATCCAGGCCTGGGGGAAGTAGCGGACAATGGTTTCCGCTCCGTCAAAAAGGACAGAGACAATGTCAAAAAAAACTTCCTTGCCGTCCAGCTTCTTTTTGTTAAGGTATTGAAGGGCGGCGGCCGATATACGTTTTTGCTTGACGGCGTTCACCTGGTCCGTGATGCCGGTGGTGACGGGGACGGTGCGGGTTTTCACTTCTACGAAGTGCAGCCCGTCCGGGCCTTCTGAGACTATATCCAGCTCCAGATGGCCCGAGCGCCAGTTCCGGTCCAGGATATGGTGACCGCGAGAAAGCAGGAAATCACAGGCCATTTGCTCGCCTGCGTCCCCAATCTTGCTGGGTCTTTGAACGTTCATGGGCGGGTTCAGGTTTTAGTTTTGCTACAGTACTGCAAAAATCGCACCGAAAAATTTTGTCAGTACGTATCGTGTTTGTAATTACGACGATACGCGGAACTATCCCGACGAACGGTAAGATTTTAAACAATTTTATTTGTATAATACCTTTTATGTGTGTAATTTTGCCCGCTTTTTCAAATGGATTTATTCAAAATAAGAGACAAAATGGGAAAACTCGCATTTGAATCTCCGCGCGTTTTAAAGCGTACGCAACTGGATATGGAGCAAAGCATCCTCTCGTCTTCGACGGCGGATTCTACGCAGATAGAAACCACCGGCCAGGAGGTAGTGGAATATGGTGCACCGTCCGCAGACGCGGCAACGTTTAACCACGAATGGTATTGATTATGAGGAGCAGCGCGAGCCTTTACTTTGTGGCGGCTTTGTCCGCCCTTTTATTTATCAGCTGCGGGAAAACGCCCTTCACCTCGAGCAAGGAAATAGTATTTACCGCAGAGTCTGCCTCATCGGACACCAAAGTGGCCTATTCAGGCGCCTATGTCACGGACCAGGGCAAAAAAATTGAAAGGATAGACTGGGTGGCCGGCGACCAGGTGAATATCTGGAGCAACAGGGCCCGTACCTGGAAGCGCACAGGCGCCGGCAGTCCTTTGTGTATATATAATGTGGTAGATATTACTCCCTCCGGCCGTTATAGCCGCGCCGGGATTGAGGTCCCCTTTTCCCAGAACGAGGGCGGCCTCCAGTGGGAAGAGAACGGAGAATACGTTTTCGTAGGCTTCTATCCCGCCACCTCCGGTTCGGAAAAAGAGGCCAGCATTCCCACCGCCCAGAATGCCCCCGCTTCTCTGCCCATCACTTTCTCCACGGCACAGCGGCATCTGCAGAACGGAATGGCAGACGCAACCAAATTGGCTACGTACGGCTATCACCTTGCAATGACAAAGGTCAACAAGACCAGCAGCAACACCAACGTCACCCTTTCTTTCGAGCCTTATTTCACGGCTTTCGAGTTTCACATCGTTGACGGGGAAAAGGCCGGTCTCAAGCTCCACGAGTTTAAGCTGGACTCCAACAAAGACCTCGCCGGAAAGGACACTTTCACCATCAATAAGGATAACGGCGGAAACGTTACCGTCACCAGCCAGGTTCACGATGCTGTCCCCGCCGGAAACGCTGACCTTTCGCTTGCAGTGAGGTACAACGCGCAGTCCACTTTTGGCCAGACTACCCCTGTCAGCCTTCCGCAGGACGGTACGGCTCACACGATAACCGTGCTTGGCGGCATGAACGCAGACACCAATCACCAGATGACGGTGAAGCTCACTTTCCTTGACAAGAACAATCAGCCCAACGATATCCGTCAGCTGGACCTGAAAACCCGCGAGAATGCCAATGCGGCCTGGAACTGGATTCCCTTCCCCCGCGGCAAGAAGGCCATCATCCACCTCAATGTCGTCCCTACTGGCATCTCTTTCACGGTTACGGTGGAAGGCCACGGCATCGAGATTGAACACTATGACGGCGGAAACGGAGGATTTAAATGGTGATTCAGGAGGAAAAGATGATGAAAAAATATACTTTATCCATACTTGCTATCGTTATCCTGGCAACGGCCTGCCAGAAGGAGGTCCATGAACCCGAAAATCGGGAGGGTGAAATCATCCTGTCGGCCATTACCAGTTATACCCAGGATGAACTGAGCACCAAGGGCCCCGGCGATGAGTTTTTTGATTCGGACACCAAAACTGCTTTCAGCGGCAAGGACGAGAACAACCAGACGGTAAGCACATCTTCCAAGAGGGAGCGTATCGACTGGCAGAATGGAGACAAGATCTATGTGAATATGCTGTATGGCGGCAGTTCGAAGGGAACGGCGGTATATACCGTGGGCGGTTACCAGACTGCAACTGGCTC
>CADAJF010000011.1 GCA_902788175.1 uncultured Bacteroidia bacterium | reverse complement strand
CAAAACGGAACTGGGCTTTGTCCTGGGTCTGAATGCGGCGGCTTACGCCCTGTCCAAATTCCTGATGGGAAGCGTCTCGGACCGCTCCAATGCGCGGCTCTTCCTGCCCATAGGCCTGGTCCTTACGGCCATTTCCATGTGCTTTATGATCGTGCCCATCCAGTTTATAGGAGCGGAGCACAAGGCCCTGGCCATCCTGGCAATGGGCGTGCTGAACTTCCTGGTTGGCTGGTTCAACGGCATGGGCTGGCCTCCTTGCGGGCGTGTCATGACGCACTGGTTCTCCCCCGGCGAACGGGGCACCATGATGAGCATCTGGAACTGCGCGCACAACGTAGGCGGTGCGCTGGTGGGGCCGATGGCCACTTACGGTGCTGTCTGGTTCGGCAGCTGGTTCTATGGGTCGCATACGGAGCTGTACTTTTTGATCGGCACTTTTGCTTTCCCGGCTGCCGTGGCGCTGTTTATTGCCCTGCTGGCCTGGATGTTACTGCGTGATACGCCGCAGTCCTGTGGCTTGCAGTCCGTAGAAGCCTGGCGCAACGACTACCCCAAAAACTACTCGGAAAAACACGAGCAAACCCTCACTGCCAAGGAAATTTTCTTCCAATATGTGCTCAACAACAAATTCCTGTGGTACATTGCCCTGGCCAACGCCTTTGTGTATATGGTTCGATACGGCTGCCTGGACTGGGCCCCTACCATCCTCACGGAAAAGGGAATTGACCTCAAGAGTGCCGGTTGGGCCTATTTTGCCTATGAATTCGCAGCCATCCCCGGAACCCTCCTTTGCGGCTGGCTTTCAGACAAACTCTTCCACGGAAGACGCGCCCTGCCCACCATCCTCTTTATGGCCCTGGTGCTGGTTTTCATCATCCTTTACTGGGCCTATATCGACTACCTCACCGTAGTCATTATCAGCCTGATTGGCATAGGCTTCTTTATCTACGGCCCTGTGATGCTCATCGGCGTACAGGCACTTGACCTTGCTCCCAAGAACGCTGCGGGTACCGCTGCCGGCCTTACCGGTTTCTTCGGCTATTTCCTGGGAACCTTTATCCTGGCCAATACGGTTATCGGCTGGGTGGCGCAGCAGTTTGGCTGGAGCTGGACTTTCCTGCTCCTGATAGCCGCCTGCATCCTGTCTATCCTCTTCATGGGGCTCACGCTCAAGGAAGAAAGGCGCAGCGCCTGAAAAGCTCATACATAAGTAAAAATCCTCTGCGTATTTCACACAGAGGATTTTTGCTTTAGAATAGGGATTGTTACTCCGTCACCTTGATATTATCCAGGTACCATCTGTTCTGCTTGCGGGAAGAGGTGATACTGGGATCCGCGTTGGTGGGACGGATAGTGATGCGGGTATCGGCCGTAGCACCTACAATCTTGACGGAGGCGTGCTGCCATTCTAGAACGGTCAGATCTCCTTCCGTAGGCTGCGAGGAGGTGATTTCTCCGCTTACGGTGGTGCCCGTAGCCTGGATGGTACCGCCGCCTTCCACCGTGACAGTGAGGGTCATCATATCCGGCTTGGAAGCCCCCGTCATGCACCAGCACCAGTCAAAGCTGAGTTCCACGTCGGTGGCAGCGGTGATGCCGGGGATCTTGGGAAGGATGATTCCGGAGTTGTAGGAAGTCTTGCCGAATTTGAGGTAGTTCTTCATCAGATAGAGCGTCTGCTTGTTGCCGTTGTCGGGAAGACCGTCAGACCAGTCCTGATCCTTCCAGCCCCAGACATAGCCATAGCCGCGCTTCTGGAATTCCTCCAGGGCAGGAGCCAGGGCAGCCGTAGTGAACATGTTCTGGGCAGTGCCCACCTTGTTGTCGGTGACATCATCAGGGGCAGACTCGGACCAGGGGGCCAGCCACTCGAAGTCATCGGCATAGAATTCACGCTTGCTTTCCTGGTAATCGGACTTCTCTACCTTGATGTTGTCCAGATACCAGCGGTTCTGCTTGCGGGAAGAGCTGATGCCGGGATCCGCGTTGGTGGGACGGATGGTGATGCGGGTGGCAGGGGTTGCGCCCACGATGGTCACCTTCGCGTGCTGCCATTCAAGGACGGTAAGATCGCCTTCCGTAGGTTGGGAAGAGGTAATCTCGCCGCTGGTCTCCGTCTTGGTATCGGCCAGATAGCCTCCGCCGGTCACGGTTACAGTGAGGGTCATCACATCCGGCTTAGAAGCACCTGTCATGCACCAGGCCCAGTCAAAGGTGAGGTCCACATTGTCCGTTCCGGCCATCTTGGCAAGCGGAGGAAGGATAATTCCGGAGTTGTAGGAAGTCTTGCCGAATTTTAGGTAGTTCTTCATCAGATAGAGCGTCTGCTTGTTACCGTTGTCGGGAAGACCGTCAGACCAGTCCTGATCCTTCCAGCCCCAGACATAACCATAGCCGCGCCTCTGGAATTCCTCCAGGGCAGGAGCCAGCGCAGCCGTAGTGAACATGTTCTGGGCAGTGCCCACCTTGTTGTCGGAGACATCATCGGGAGCAGAATCTGACCAGGGAGCCAGCCATTCAAAGTCGTCCTGGAAATAGACGTCGGAGGCGGGGGCGCCTTCCTGGGTTACCGTGAGAATGGTTTCCAGTTTCTTCTCCGTGTTGAAGAAGCGGACGGAACCGCTGCGGGGAGTTTGTTCGGCGGTGTTTTCCTCGTAGGTCAGCTCATACTCGAACCAGTCTACCAAAGACTTGGTCTGGAGCGGGGCAATGCTGATCCAGGAGTCGTTGGAGACAAAGTCGAACTCCGTGTTGGTCTGCACCTTCACGATGGTCTTGCCGGCGTCACTGCCCACAGTAATGGCATTGCCGCCGCTGATGGAGATGAACGGATCCAGTATCTGGCCGGCGGCGCTCTGCACCACGTTCACCACTTTCTCGGAATCTTCGGAAACGATGCGGATTACTCCCTGCCGAAGTTCTGCAAGCTGGCTTTCTTCGCAGGTAACCTTTACCACCAGCGGCTCGCCGGCCACACCTTCGGTCGGGTCCAGGGAAAGCCAGTCGGCAGATGTAGACACGGTGAAGTCATAGTCAGAAGTGATGGTCAGTTCCTTGGGATCTCCGGGTGTACCATTGAAGGTAAGGAGATCGGTGGAAGTTTCGATATTCGCGTACACGGGATCTTTTTCCACACCGTTACCTTCCTTGATTATCTGGATGTTGGGTTTATAGGTGTCATCATCCACATTGGTAACGGTAAGACGGCTGGAGGCCGTTGTACGGGGATTGGCCATGGGCTGTCCGCCGCCACGCCAGTTCACGGAGCAGCGCATGCGGATCTGCAGGTGTTCATTGTTCTTGCGGAACTTGATCACCTCCATAAGCTGGGAGTTGGTGGCACCGTCGGGGTTGGTGGCGATATGATAGGGGACCTCCACGCCTGGCTCGTCCGAATATTTCACATTGGGAGCCGTGAGCCACTCTTCGCCATCCAGATACTCCAGGACCCAGAATTTCTGGCCCCAGGCCGATGAACGCATCTCGAAGGCAATCTGCACCTCCGTATTGGCCGGGATGGCGCCATTGCCGTAGAAGAGCCAGTAGTCATTCACATAAGGACCGGTAACACGGAGGTTATTGGCTTGAACGTCCAGTTTGAAGTTGCCGCCGCTGTTGGTTCCTTCCAGATCGTAAGGCACATATTCAATATAGCCGATACCCTGGATAGGTTCCGCACGGGGGCTGTCATTATTCCAGGTAGCGTTGCTGTAGTTCAGGTCCTTACCCATCGCCCAGCGGAGCGGATAAGGCACCAGGGTCTCATCGGCCCCTTCGTCCTCCACCTTGGTTGCCACCATATAACCGGTCGCACCAGAAATACCCACTACAAAGCCGGTCACAGATACTTTATGAAGGTCTACAGCTCCCAATTCCAAGGATTCCACCGGGTCGAGCAACTGCACGTTGGCTTTTCCCACCTTGAGCACACCGTTCACCAAAGAGCCCTTCAGAAGAGCATAGACCACGCCGCCCTTGTACTCCCCTATCTGGGAAGTCATGTCAGGTGCATCGGCGTATTTCACTTCGCTGTTTGAAAGAACGGTCACCTCATCCGTTTCAAAGGCAGGGCCGCCAAAGAGCGTGGTCTTGGAGCCGTTAAAGGACAGGACATCGCCCAGCTTCACGTTTTCTCCGGTGGCGTAGAGACAGCCGCTCTCGTCCTGCAGCACAAAACCGCTCCCGGTGAGCGCAATGACCTGGGCGCCGTGAACCTTACCCACTGCCCCGTCCTCCAGGGAAGCAATCTGGGAGAGTTGGTAAGTGGTCACGCCGTAGTAGGTATCACCGTCCTGGTGGACCGACACTATACTCTGGCGGGAGGCATACTTGCCCTGGATGGTAATCTTTCCGTCGCGCGGACGGTCGATGGTGCCCCCGGTGGAATTGTCCCTCACAGAGATGGTGATCTCCCCATGACCGTTTCCTGTCATGGGGGTTACGGAAATCCAGTCGGCATCCACATCCACGTTCCAGACGCCATCGGCGTAAACGCTCAGAACCTGGGCCTGGGCACCGGTAGAAGCAAAAGTCACATAGGTCTCGCTGGAGGCAACGGCCCGTGCCTCGGTTTCCAGCTCTTTCTGCTGGCAGCTCCAGAGGAGGGCGCCGGCCGCTGCGACGGCGAGTGTCTTCAATATGTTACTGAGTTTCATAACTTGCATGGAATTAGAAATTAGTAGCTAAGACCATCTACCCAGCCGGGGTTCTGTTTCAGATCTACCCCTTTGTCATGGTAGAGCTGACGTTCCTTGGTAGGGATGGGATAATAGTAGTCGCGGTCTTCGTTAAAGTTACGCTCGATATTCTGGTGCCTGTCAATATAACCGGAGACACCGTCAGAGAGGATGATGCCGGTGGAAGTGCCCAGCTCGAAATCGGCCATGTCCTTATCCTTGGGATCTACGCCGGTCCAGATATGGATATCCGGCAAGCCGTCACCGGTCAGGTCATACTTGCCGATTCCCGGGAAATAAGCGCCCCAGATGGGTTGCTCCAGGCATTTTCCGCTTCTCCAGCGGATAAGGTCAGAGAGACGGAATCCCTCCATCACCAGTTCGATGGCACGTTCACGACGGATTTCCAGGATGACACCCTGGTTGGCCCCGCTCACGTTGGGATAACCTGTTTCGGCGGATGCGAGATACGGATCCGGGCTGGCGTTGGCTTCATCCAGACTCAGAAGGCCCGTCATCCCGACGCGAGAGCGCAGGGCATTCACGGTGAGATCCAGATCATCCTGCGTCAGGGTGCCCAGTTCGGCTTTGGCCTCTGCGTAATTCAGAAGAACTTCTGCATAGCGGAACACGGGCATATCGTTATAGCTCTTGTCCACGCGGCCCCATTCCGGCAGGGTCTTGTCCATCACATATTTGGAAACCTGGTAACCGGTGGTTGCACACACCAGGTCCGGTGCCGACACAGTCTCGTCTCCCAGCCACACATGGCCGTCACCCACGGTGATGGCTTTCAGGCGGGGGTCACGGCTTTGCATTTCCTGAACAAAGGCCATCGTCTCCCAGCCGGGCTGATCCGTGAAGCGGGAGCCGTCGTTCATCAGGACGCCGGCAATGAATTTACGCGTAAAGCCGGGTTTGTTCTGGGAAGGCATCATGGCAAAGGCCGTAGCGTTGTGGCAAACCTGGAGACTCTGGTCGTTCTTGATGGCAAGGATAAATTCATCCTTGGAAGCATCCACATTGGCAAACAGAAGCCTGTAATCGGACACCTTTGCCAGCTTGTAGGGACCGTTGTCGATGAGTTCCCGGGCAGCATCGGCCGCCAGCTTCAGGTAGTCCTGGGACGTGCGGCCGCCTGTGGGCAGGGGCTCTACATACATCTTGGGATACTGGTCCGGGGAATGGTACTTGCGGAAAGTACCTTCGAACAGGCAGAAGCGGGCTTTGAGGGCCAGGGCCGTCCAGCGGTTCACCCGGTAGGTGCTTACAGCGGAAGGCAGGTGCTGGATGGCATAGTCAATGTCTTCCAGCATGTGGCCCATCACTACTTCCCTGCTGTCGCGGGGACGGTAAAGATTCTCTGAATCGCTTTGCAACTGCTCGTCGATCCAGGGCACGTCGCCGAAACGCTGAACCATAGTGAAATACAGATAGGCGCGGAAGAAACGGGTAAGCGCCGTATATTGCAGGACGGCCGCCTCATCTTCGCAGCGGTCTATGTACTCCAGCAGGGTGTTCATCTTCCTGAGGTCTCCCCAGGCACCGGAGCCGTTGCCCCAGCCGCCGCCGGAATTGGGCACCGTGCGGTTGTTTCCGCCGCGCATCACGGCACTCAGGTTCAGATAGACCAGCTGGTCACTCTGCTCGTTGTAAGGAGTCTTGTCCAGCAGGTTGTTATAGAAAGAGTTGGAGAACAGCTGAAGGTCCGTCTCGTCGCGGAAGTAGTTCTCCGGAGCCATGGTAGATTTGGGGGTCCGCTCCAGGAAACTGTTGCAGGAAGCGAGGCAAAGGATAGATGCCGCAAGGGCGATAAACTGTCTTTTCATTTTCTTTTCCTCCTTCTTTAGAATGAAATGTCAATGCCAAACATATAGGTCTTCTGCCAAGGATAGCTCATATGGTCCTGGGCGGCAGAATTTCCGTTCCCGTCACGGGTATAGGCGCTTTCGGGATCCAGGTACTTGGTGTATTTCTTGAGCGGAGACCAGTAAGCCAGGTTCTCACCGGAGAAATAGACCCTCACCTTGTCAAGGCCGATCTTGCCGGTAAGCTTGGAAGGAAGCGTGTACCCCACCGTCAGGTTCTTGAAACGCAGGTAACGGATGTTCTGCAGGTATCGGCTGTTCACTTTGGAAAGCTCACCGCCTGTGGAAGAGTATGCGCGCGGACGGGGGAAGTAGGTGTCGGGGTTCTCCTCTGACCATACGCGGTCAATGAAATCGCGCTGCAGGAAGGAAACGTAAGGATAACTGTAGGGGCCCCAGAACATATAGTTCATGCCGGCCGGGTACCAGTAGTGGTCACCGGTGCCCTGGAAGAAGGCCTGCACGTCAAAGCCCATGTAATCTGCCGTAAGGGTGATACCATACTGCAGGCTGGGCAGGGCGTTGCCAAGAATCTTGCGGTCGCCGGGGTCGTCCACTGTATTGCTACCGTTGCTAAGGGTGTTCACACGCCACTGGTCCTCCGGGAGGAGTATGCGGTTGCCGTTGGCATCCAGCACATACTTGCCGTTGGCGTCAATCTGGTAATGTCCGTCATTATCCTGGTCCACGAAGCGAAGGTCGCCGGCCAGGAAACCTCCGGTCATACGGCCCGTCACCAGGGTGGTGGCGTCCAATACTTCCGCGGTGTATTTCCGGGCTTCTTCGTCGGAGGCAAAGAGGCCATCCACTTCGTAACCCCAGATTTCGCCGATGCGCATACCCTCATAGTAGGCCATGGACAGGGACTTGGTGGGATTGTTGTAACGGGTGATGTAGGAGCGGAAGTCACTCAGGGTGGCACGGATGCCATAGCCGAAAGGCTGACCGAAGAGCTTGAACTGGTCTCTCCAGCCCAAGGAGAGCTCAAAGCCCGTGGTTTTAAGGTCCGCTGCGTTGGTTTGCGGGGAAGCCGCGCCATAGACGGCGGGAAGGTCCGGTCCGGCCGTGAGCATGTTCAGGGTATTGCGGCGATAGATCTCACCGGTAAAGGTGAGCCGATTTTTGAGGGCGGCGAAATCCAGACCGGCATTCCATTGCTCTGCGGTTTCCCAGGTCAGATTGGCATCTACGGGAGCACCCAGTGTTGCATATTTGCTCATGGTTGTGCTTTCACCGAAGGTATATCCGGCAAAATCATTGATGGAAATCTTTCGAAGATAGGCGTAATAGTTCTGTCCGCCGCCGGAACCGCGGACCACCTGGTTGCCAAGGTTACCGTAAGAGACACGGAGTTTCAGGTTGTCCACATGCGATCGCGCGGGCTGGAAGAAAGGTTCCTCGGACAATCTCCAACCCACGGAAGCCGAAGGGAAAAAGCCCCACTGATGGCCCTTCTGGAAACGGGAAGTTCCGTCATATCGGCCGGAAAGTTCCAGCAGATAGCGCTCCTTGTAGTCGTAATTCAGACGGCCGAAGAAACCCATGATGGCGTACTCGTTCTGGCCGCCGGAAACTTCCATGATAACGGCGCCGGTAGCGTCCGGACCCACCAGGTCAAGGTCGTTCAGGGTTTCGGAAAGCAGGTTCTTGCCTGTGGCGCCCACGCTCTTGGATGCCCAGTGCTCCATGTTCATACCGGCGGTAGCAGTGAAATGATGTCCGCCGAAAGTATCTTCGTAGGTACCGAACACATTGGCCGTGTGGCGCTGGTAGGTGGCGGTATTCTCCGTAAGGGCGTCTTCGCCGGCGCCGGTGGTATAATACTCATAGGGAGCGTCCGGATAACGGCGGAATTCGAAGTTCACGCTGCGGTACTGGTTGCGGTTCTGATACAGCCGATAAGTATAGTTGGCCGTGAGGGTGAACTGCTTCACCGGAGAAATCTTGAGCTCCGTGGTGTTGGAGAAGTCGCTGCGGCTTTGCTGGTTGCGTGCCTTTCCTTCTCCGAACACCAGGTGGCGGCCATTGGCCACGTTGTAGCCGATCAGCGGCGTGCCGTACAGCCAGCTGCCATCCGGGTTCTTGAGCGGGAAGGAAGCCAGGGCATGCCGGGAGGCATAAGCGAAGGAATCCTGCACGCTGCTTCCGCCCGGATAATTATAGGTGGAACTGTAGAAGGACGTATTGTTGGAAATGCGGGCATACTTGTTGATGCGGGCATCGATCTTGGCTCTCAGGTTGAACTTCTGGAACACGTCCGGATTCACCTTGATGATACCGCTCTGGAGGTCATAGGCTCCTGACAGATAGTACTTTACATCCTTGTTGCCACCGGTAACGGAGACACTCTGCTGGGTTACGGGATGCCGGTCATTGTAGAGCTCGTGGTACCAGTCCGTATTGGCATAGTAAATCCACTGCTTGCGGCCGTTGCGCACTTCTTCCACCACCCAGGGGCGGGCCGGATTCTCGGTTACGTCGTTCACGCGGGCCAGTAGTTCGGCCATGTCGTGGGCCGTGTAGTTGGTGTAATTCTTACCGCCGTCGGTGGCCCAGAACTTATCCACGGTATAGACGCTCCAGTAACCGCGGGTTTCGAAGTCCGTAGAAACGGTGGGTTCTTCCCAGCCCCAGCGTCCGCTGTAGCGCACTTTGGCATTGCCGCCTTTGTCCGTACCGGTTTTCGTGGTTACCAGGATAACACCGTATGCGGCGCGGGCGCCATAGATGGCGGCGGCCGATGCATCCTTAATGACGGAGATGTTCTCCACATCGGCGGCATTCACCCGGGAAAGATCGCCTTCGGTGCCGTCGATGAGCACCAGAGGATCGGCGGCATTGATGGAGGTGATACCGCGGATGTTCAGCGATCCCGCACTGCCGGGGTTACCGGAAGAGGTGGAAATGTTGAGACCGGGGACGGCACCCTGCAACATGTTGGTGAGGTTGTGCGAGGTACGGTCTGTCAGTTCCTTGGTGTCAACGGCAGTAACGGCGCCGGTGAGATTCACCTTTTTCTGGACACCGTAACCCACCACTACGGTCTCTTCCAGCATCATGTTGTCCTCTTGCAGGACCACGCTGACACGGGATTGGGAGGCAGGCACGGTTACTCGTGCGGTCACATAACCCAGGCAGGAGACCTCAAGGGTAACCTGTTCCCCGGTCACGCGGAGAGAGAAGGCACCGTCCAGTCCGGTCACCTCGGCGTTGTTGGTGCCGGGGACCATGACTACAGCGCCTACCACCGGCGCGCCGTCCGCTTCCTGGACGACGCCGGTGATTACCCGGTTCTGGGCGCCGAGGGACCAGAGGGCTCCCAGTGCCAGAACCAGGGAAACAGCAATTCGTTTAATCTGTCTCATAGGCTATCGTTGATTGTTTAATAGGTGTCGGTATTGAAGGCTTTGGGACGGGCCATGGACTCCGTGTAAACGTTTCCAAAACGGTCCGTCACTTTGATTTCCAGGGTGGAATTGGCCGACGAGGCCTTCACCTTGAAGGTATGGGAATTGTCCGTTGTAGCAAAAGTGGCCTTGGTGTTCTTGTTGATGCGCTTGGCCGTATATGCAATCAGGTGGAGGGGGTCCGGTACCGTTACCTGGGAGGGCAAAAGGGCCGTTCCGTTCTCGCTCACTTCCAGTTTCCAGGAAGGGTCCCAGTTCCAGACATTGATATAAACCTCATTGGATGCATCCGGCGATGCCCAAAGGCCGGGCTTGAAATCTGCCTTATAACTCTCATTGGTAGCGCTTGGAATGTATTTTCCCGGCGATAGGAAGATGGAGTTGCGGTCATAGGTACGGAACTGCTTGTCCACGGAACTACCGGTAGCCTTGTACTGCCACTGGAAGTCTGTGCCGTTCACTTTTAAAAGGGTATATCCGCCGGGAGAACCGTCCTGGCCTATATGCACGCCCGGGGTTTCCTGGTTGGTCCACCACCAGGTGCCGCAGACAGAGCCGGCATTGTGTTCGAAGATGTGATTCTCCGCAGATTTATCCACGTTGTAAATGGTATGCGTATGGGCCGTAAACACATGAACCTGAGGGTATTGGCTTACCAGGGAAGCAAGCTTGGCAGCGCCGTCCATCCGGACAGAACCGCCGGGCTTGTACATGGGAATGTGCATGGCAATTACAAGCGGCGTGGAAACGGGCACAAAAGAGAGGTCTTTCTGGAGCCAGTCCAACTGCTGGTCCACCAGGTGGTCTTTGTAGGCGCGGACATAGCAGGCCTTGCCGTTGTCATCCTTGGCGGGCTCGCTGTTGGTGCATTCCACATTGTCCAGCACCACATAGTGAACCTGGCCCAGATTGAAGGAATAGTATGTGGGCCCCACTATCTTCTTGTATTCCTCCACGGTGTTGTAATCCCCTATCTGATACATGCTGTGGTCATGGTTGCCGATAGTCTGGTACACCGTGAGACCGGTGATGGCCTGTGCATCGGCCAGGTAATCCTTGTAGCCGTAATTGTTGGTTTCCCAGTACAGGTCCCAGGTCATGTCTCCCAAGGTGAGTCCATAGACCGGCCCCGACACAGATGCAGTATAGGCGTTGACATCATCTACAAAAGACTTGAACTGCTTGCGGTCGTTGGTCCGGTTGGCCAGGTGGATGTCTCCCAGCAGCAGCATGGTGTGATTATCCTGTCCGGATACCTTCTTGAGCTGGAAATCTACCCTTTCGGGCACGCTGGAAGACTGGCTAAGCTGGCTGTGGATGACCGGAAGGATGCCGCTGCGCAGAGGCTCATAGCCGGAGGGAACGCTGACGAACACATATTTGTGGTATTTGGCCGAGGCCAGCTGGTAAACGCCGTCCTTGTCCGTCTTGACCACCTTCACGCCGTCCGAAACCACTGCATTCGGCACGCCTTCCCCTTCGCAGATCACTTTGCCATATACCGTACTGCCGGCGGCGGGTTTCAAGCCCTCTTCCTCCTTGGCTTTCACCACCACCTGCATCTGTCCCATCTTCCTGGACTGCTGGCCGCGGCGGATGTTCACCGTATATTCTCCGTTGCCGAAGGATTGATCCCAGAGGCCTGAAATGTCCACATCAAAGGAGGTGGCGGAAATATTCTTTATAGGACAGGGCGAAAAACTGCCAAGAACAAGCAAGTCCCCCGCCGAGGGAGATTTGGAGAACTGGACGCGGAAGGAAATGCCAGAAGCACCGTATTCTATTTCCATCTTATCGGGAACTGCGAACTGGACGCCCTCCAAAGATGGGCCACCTTCTTCGGGATTATTCTCCTTCTGCCCACAGGAACCCACGATCAAAGCTGCGGTGATCAAGACGGAGAGCCAGCAAATAATGCGATATAAGTTAAGTTTCATAGCAGTGGTTTTTTTCCCGGTGTTAAAAATAAGCATTATTTACGTAAAAATAAATAAAAAATACTAACTTTGTTCAATAAGAACATTAATTATGTCAAAAAGGGTATTTTTCTTTCTATTTTTGGCTCTTGCCAGTTCACTCTGCCTTCATGCCCAAGAGTATGTTTACACGGAAGCATCTTCCCTCACCCTTACGGGAAAACTCTTCCCGGATACCCCCAACCCTTACCACAGGGTGGACACGGTGAAATACAAAGGCTTCACCAAATCAGAAAACCGCCAGGTGCGCGAATCCTCCGGAATAGCGGTCGCGTTCTGCACCAACAGCCCGGAGATCCGGGTAAAAACGGTATTTGGGGAAAAGGAAACACCCGTCAACACCATGGGAGTCAGCGCTTACGGCTACGATCTGTATATCCGCCAGGAGGGCCGGTGGCTCTGGGCCGGTGCCGCAGCCCAGAACAAGCAAACAGCCGAAGTTACCCTTGCCGCCTCCATGAACGATGAAATGAAAGAATGCCTCGTGTACTTTCCTATCCTCAGCGAAGAGTACTCCGTTCAAATTGGCGTCCGGAAGGGCTCCGCCATCCAGGCACTCCCCAATCCTTTCCGCCACCGGATAGGCATCTTCGGCTCCAGTTTCACCCATGGTATCAGCACCTCCAGAAGCGGCATGACCTACCCCGCCCAGTTCTCCCGCAGCACCGGCATCCAGCTCCTGAGCCTGGGCTGCAGCGGCAACTGCAAAATGCAGCCCTATTTTGCCGATGCTTTAGTGGATGCCCCAGTGGACGGCTTTATCTTCGACTCCTTCTCCAATCCTACGGAGGAGCAGATTCTTGAGCGGCTTTTCCCTTTTATCGAAAAGCTCAGCAGCGCACATCCCGGCAAACCCTTGATCTTCCAGAGAACCATTTACCGGGAGAACAGGAATTTCAACCAAGCCTCCGCCAAGAAGGAGGAATCCCGTATCCATCTGGTAGACAGCCTCATGTCCATTGCCTGCGCCCGGTATCCCGATGTCTATTATGTCTTCCCGGATGCCACAGCCCCGGACCATGAAACCTCCGTGGACGGCATCCACCCCTCAGACCACGGTTACGGCCTTTGGGCCCACTCCATCGAGAAAGCCGTCATGGCCATCCTCTTCAAGTACGGAATACAATAATACTGTTTTATGAAAAAGATACTCCTCGCTGCCATTGCTGCCTGTCTTATCGGCCTTCCGGCACAGGCCAGAAAAGTACGCGGAAGCGTTTCCGCGGAAGGGAAACCCCTGGCGGGTGTAACGGTCTCGGACGGATACCGGTTCACCTCCACCGGAGCCGACGGTTCCTTCTCCCTGAACACGCACAAGGACGCCCGTTTTGTGTTTGTGATTACCCCCTCCGGTTTTGTGGCCGATTACTCCACCGGCGCTCCGCAGTTCTACTTGCCCGTCAAGGGGACAAAATCCTTTGACTTCCAGCTGGACAGGCTGTCAGAAAGTGATGACTATACCCTCTTTTCCGTTTCCGACCCTCAGATGCAGAACCAGAAGCACCTGAAGCGCTTTTTGGGCCGCCCGCTGGGAGACCTTCGCGGAATGGCCAAAGCCTATGGGGAGCAGCGCCAGACCGTGGGCATAGCCCTGGGAGACATCGCCTGGAACAGGCACTGGGTCTTCGAGCCTTACAAGAAGGCCATCGCTACTACCGGCATCCCTTTTTATGCAGTTATCGGCAACCATGATTTTATCCAGAACCTGGAAGGCATCGCCGCAGGAGCAGGATATGAGCAAGCTTTCGGCCCTTACAACTATGCCTTCTGGCTGGGCAAAGACCTGGTCATCGGCGTTAACAGTATCCTGTTCAAGGGGAATGGAACGGAGGACCCGGAGAAGAGTTCCAACAACTACAAGGAAGGCTATTCTGAAGAGACGCTGGGCTTTGTGGCCGGGCTTCTGAAGTATGTTCCCAAGGGCACGCACATCTATATGGCCCAGCACAGCCCCATCCGCTTTGTCCACGAGGACAAAAACAACGACATTGAAGGAGCCGCCCAGATGCTCGCCCTGCTGGAAGGATACACTGTGGACATCCTTTCCGGCCACACGCACGTCATGAACAAAGTGCGCGTGAACGACTATGTGGTGGACAACAATGCAGCTGCCATCGGCGGCGCCTGGTGGGCCACCAACTGGTGCCGGGACGGCTCTCCCCGCGGCTACGAGATTATCTCTTCCGTCAACGGGGATATTTCCTGGCGCTGGCACAACCTGGATTATCCGGATGATTTCCAGGTACAGTTTGTGGGCATGGACAGGACCTGGCGGCATCCCAACAGCGTGCTGGCCAATGCCTGGAGCGCCGATGAAAACTGGACTTGCACCTGGACGCAGGATGGCGTCGAGATGGGGACCCTGGAGCGTGAAACCGACTTTTCCACCAGCTACGGACAGGAGATACTGGATGTGTACAACGGGGATTTCTCCAAGATTCCCGGCTACAAACGGCCCGCTGCGCAGCGCCATTTCTTTGTGGCCACCCCTTCCCAGTATGCTTCAGAGGTGTCCATCAGCGTGTCGGCCCCGGACGGAAGAAGCTGGAGCCATAGCTTTGACCTCAGGGACAGTTACATTGACCTGCAGGCGCACCGTGGCGGTGCCGGCCTGATGCCGGAGAATACCATATCTGCCATGAAAAAGGCCATGGACCTGCACGTCAACACCCTGGAATTCGACCTTCAGCTAAGCGCCGACAAAAAGGTGCTCGTAGCCCACGACAATTACTTCCATTCCCGCAATGCCATGCGCCCGGACAGCTCTCTGGTCCTAAAGGAAGAGCCCAAGGAATACTTGTACACCATGCCGTATGACAGCTTGGTCAAATATGACGTGGGGCTTCGCTTCGTGGACCGCTGGCCGGAACAGAAGAAGGTAGCAGAACATGTGCCCCTGGCTTCGGACCTTATCGATTTCACAGAGCATTACGCCCGGGAAAACCACCTCTCCCCTTTCCGCTACAATATCGAGATCAAATCTCGCACAGGCAAGGGAGAAGGAACGCTTTGGCCCACTTACCAGGAATTCTGCGACACCTGCATTCCGCTACTGCTTTCAAAGAACCTGGGAGACCGTCTGGTGGTACAGAGCTTTGACATCCGTTCCCTCGAGTATATCCATCAGCATTATCCGGAGGTGGAACTGTCCTTCCTCACGGAGGATGAAGAGGAGATTTCCCAGATTCTGGCTTCCCTCAGCTTCCGTCCGCGCTGGTGGTCTCCCCACTTCAGCAAGGTCACCCGGGAGAACGTAGCTTACTGCCACGCTCTGGGCATCAAGGTAGTTCCCTGGACGGTGGATGAAGAAAATGACATCGCCCGCATGGTTTCCTGCGGAGTCGATGCCATCATCTCCAATTACCCCGACCGCCTTATAAAAGTAGTCCGCAAATATAGCTTTTAAAACACCAGCAGGAAAAGTCCCGCGGCAAGGCAGGCGCCCAGCATGGGGCCGGCGACGGGCACCCAGCTGTAGTTCCAGCCGCTGTCGCGTTTTCCCTGGATGGGAAGGAGAGCGTGGGCCAGGCGTGGCGACAGGTCACGGGCCGGATTCATGGCGTAGCCGGTGGTGCCGCCAAGGGACATACCCAGGGCCATGATAAGGCAGGTGACCGGCCAGGCGCCGATAGCACCCGTCTGTGCACTGACAGGGCCTACCATGAAAGCATTCCCCTGGGTGCCGATAGCCAGGATCACGAACACCAGCACGCAGGTAGCGATCAGCTCACTGAGGAAATTGCGCCAGGGATTCCAGATGGCTGGCATGGTGCAGAAGGTGCCCAGCATGGTATCCGGTTCATCGGCGGTAGCTTTGTAGTGGTCTTTATAGAAAATCCACACCAGCACGGCTCCCGCAAAACCGCCCAGCATCTGGGCCAGCATGTACCCGGCCACCAGATTCCAGGCAAACTTGCCGGCAGCCGCCAGCCCCAGCGTTACCGCAGGGTTTAAGTGAGCACCGGAAACTGGACCTGCCACAAGGACGCCCATCATCACCGCCAAGCCCCACGCAAGGGCAATGACCACCCAGCCAGCCCCTTTGGCCTTGGACTTGTTCAAAGAACAGGCGGCACAGACGCCGTCACCAAAAAGCACCAGCACCAAAGTGCCCAGAAACTCAAACAAATAAACTGGATTCATCGTTTAATACTTTTGTATGCTGGATATTGTTTCCTGAACCTGTGGCCACCCTCGGCCGCATAAGAGGGAGGGGCCCACGGAGTGGGAGGGGTCGCGCAGCGACGGTTCAGGAAACAATATCCAGCATTGTCTAACTCTTAATGGTTCTACGGATGGCGTCTGCCCAGCCGTTTTTGGCGGAGGTGACGTCCTGGCCGGAGGGGGTAAAGCAGCGTTCGGCCTGCCATTGGGCTTTGATCTGGTCCAGCGAAGACCAGTAGCCCACGGCAAGGCCGGCCAGGTAGCAGGCGCCCAGGGCGGTGGTTTCCGTCACTACGGGACGGACAACGGAAGTACCCAGGACATCGGCCTGGAACTGCATCAGGAGGTTGTTGCGGGAGGCGCCGCCGTCCACTTTAAGCTCTGCTAACGGAACGCCGGCATCCTTTTCCATGGCCTGCACTATGTCCATGGTCTGGAAAGCGATGCCCTCCAGGGCCGCACGGGCAATGTGCGCCGCCGTGGTGCCGCGGGTAATGCCGCAGATGAGCCCCTGGGCGTACTGGTCCCAATAAGGCGCACCCATGCCGGTGAGGGCCGGCACAAAATACACGCCCCCGTTATCCGGGACGGAGGCCGCCAGGGCTTCCACCTCCGAGGAGGAGCGGATGACTCCCAGGCCATCCCGCAGCCACTGTACCACGGAACCGCCCACAAAGATGGAACCCTCCAGGGCATACTGCACCTTCTCCCCTATCTTCCAGGCAATGGTGGTAAGGAGGTTGTTGCGCGAGAGGATGGGCTTCTCTCCGGTATTCATCAGGAGGAAACAGCCTGTTCCATAGGTATTTTTCACGGCACCGGGCTCCGTACACATCTGGCCGAAAAGAGCCGCCTGCTGGTCCCCGGCCATACCGGCGATGGGAACCTCATGGGCAAAGATGGTGGTTTTGGTATGGCCGTACACCTCTGAAGAAGACTTGACGGCCGGCATCATGCTGAGCGGAATATCCAGCAGCTCCAGCAGTTCCCGGTCCCATTCCAGCGTATGGATATTGAACACCATGGTGCGGGAAGCGTTGGAAACGTCCGTCACGTGCACCTCCCCGCGGGTAAGCTGCCAGACCAGCCAGCTGTCCACGGTTCCGAAGCGAAGTTTCCCCTGCTGCGCCTTCTCACGCGCCCCCGGGACATTGTCCAGGATCCACTTGATCTTGGTGCCGGAGAAATAGGCGTCCACAATAAGGCCCGTCTTTTCGCGAATGCGTTCTACAAGCCCCTGGGCCTTTAACTGGTCACAGTAGGCCGATGTACGCCTGTCCTGCCACACAATGGCATTGTACACCGGCACGCCGGTCTCTGCGTCCCAGACTATGGTGGTTTCCCGCTGGTTGGTGATGCCGATGGCAGCGATGTCCTTCCCGCCGATACCGATCAGCGAAATGGCCTCTGCGATGACAGCGGCCTCCGAGGACCAGATTTCCATGGGATTGTGCTCTACCCATCCCGGCTGGGGAAAATGCTGGGTAAACTCCATCTGCGCCACCGAACAGCAATTGCCGCTGTGGTCGAAAACTATGGCCCGGGAGGAACTGGTTCCCTGGTCCAAGGCAAGGATATACTTATTTGTCATAGATACTGCCATCTTCTATCATGTTATGTACGGTTTTTAGGAAGTTGGACACGCGGCGGGTATATTCCTCCGGATGTTTGGCGTAAGAATTGGCGTGAACGGCACCTTCGGCCACCCACATTTCCTTGTAACCGCGTTTTTTGGCGTCATAATTCTTCTGGAGATTGTCGAAGGGGACAAAATCATCGGCGTCTCCGTGGATAAAGAGCATGGGCTTTTCACACTTGGCAAGCGCCTTGGAACAGTCTGCCTCCGAGAAATACCAGCCGTGCCTTCTCTTGGTCACGATACTGGCACTGTTGAGCAAGTCCTTGGGTATGAAGGGAAAGGTTTCCTTCAGGTCCTTGGCAAACTGGCCACGGACAGAGTTATAGCCGCAGTCTTCCACGAAACAGCGGACATAGTCCGGCAGGTGTTCGCCGCTGGTCATCATGACCGTGGCACCGCCCATGGAGACGCCATGCAGGACCATGAAGTCATTGGGATACAGGCCATAAGCCACGTTGATCCAGTTAAGGACATCTATGCGGTCCAGCCAGCCCATCTGGATGGAATCCCCTTCCGAGTAACCGTGGTACTGAAGGTCCGGCATGAGGATATTGTAATTGAGCTGGTCCCGGTACATGCGCGCAAGGTAGAGGAACACCAGGTGGTTGTCTCCGTAGCCGTGGATGATGAGCGCCGTGCCCTGCGCCTTGCAGGGATGCTTGGCCGGGGCATAGACGGCATGGACACGATAGTCATTGTGCCCTACGATGAAGGTGTCCCGCATCACGCCCTGCGCCTTAAGGTCATCGTACCAGGCGGTGCTGCCCGGCAGCAGGGAATCTGCTTTGGCGCGGGTGCGCTCTATGTCAGCGATGCCGTGCACAGGAGGCCTGAGGGCATAATTGGCCATGTATTTGCCGCCCAGGCAGCTGGACAGGCAAAGGCCCAGAAGCAAAAAGTTCAGAATCCGTTTCATGCGCTAGAAGATATAATTAAGGCCTACGTTGATGCCCAGTCCGGTGCCGTCGTTGCTGTCCAGGCACTTGCCCAGCTCGAAGTTGATGTTGAAGTTCTGGTTCATGATAATGTGCAGGCCGGCGCCGGCGCCCATGTGCAGTTTCTCTGCGTTGCCGCTGTAAATTGTCTTGTCCAGCTTCTTGAGGGCCTCCAGGTTGTAGGGCTGGATGACCATGCCCAGGTCGAAGAAAGGATTGGTGGCCAGGATGAAGTTCTGGTTGAAGAGGCGGAAGCGTGCAAAACTCCAGCGGAGCTCGAAGTTACCCCAGGCATAGCCGTTGCCCTGCAGGCGGTTGGCCACGGTACCGCGGATGGTGTTGGTGGAGCCCAGACCGTCCGTGATGATATTCTTGCGGTTGATGGGCTGGATGGTTTGCAGCGTATAGAACGGTGCACTGCCGGCAATGAGGCCCTGGCAGGCCAAGTGTCCGCCGAATACCAGGCGGTCCTGCACCAGCGTAAAGAACTGCTTGTAGTGGACGGCGAATTTGAGGTAATGGTTTCTGGGGTCTGCTCCGCTGCGGCCGTTGAGGATATCCGGCGAGCCATAGACGAAGGCCTCAAGGTTGGAGCCGTGGCTGGGGTTGTTCTCATGGTCCCTGGTGTCATAGACCACGCCGGCCTTGAATTCCAGGTGACGGCCGCCGTTTTTCTCTATTTCCGGGATTACGCCGTTATCTACGTAGATATCGTAGAGGGAACGGTCATTCTCCGGCTTGAGGCCTTTGTTCTCCGCGTGGCCCAGCCTGTAACTGTTGTAGGCCGTTCCGGCCACCCAGCCCCAGTTGCTCTCCCCCAGTGTGCCCTGGGCCGTGAGCTCTATACGGAAGTTGTCCCGGCGCATGAGGTAGAAGCCCAGGCCGTCCTCCGTAATCTTGTTCAGGTCCGGATTAAAGACGGAGGCGGCACCGTTGAAACCATAGAAATTGGTGGTTTTGTTACCCAGATAAGTAAGGTCTGCGGAGACGCGAATACCCGGAATCAGGTACTTGCTGTCAAAGAAGGCATGATAGACGGAATTGCCCTTGGAATACCAGGAAGCCTCTACATTGGCTTTCCAGATGTATTCCGGGTACTTGGAGCCGTCTCCGTACCAAAAGATATCCGTAAGGGCACCATAGTGCCAGCCAAGGTCCGAGGAATACCCCACAGCAGGAAGCGGGCCAAAGTTAAGGCCGGTTTTCACTATTTCTTTCTGGGCCCGGGCCGGGAAGCTTAAGGCCAGCAGCGCAGCTGCAATAAAAATTTTTTTCATGGAACGATAGTCGATAAAAATTGGTTTAGTTTCGTATCATTTCACAAATTTAACAAAATAATCCGAAATAATGCTTATCTTCGTGCAGAAGCTTGAACCTTTATGAAGTCTTTCCCTCTATGGGCAGCAGCCCTGCTGACAGGCTTTTCCTGCCTTTTGAGCTGCGCCCGCCCCGCCCCGGCGGACACCCGCCCCAAAGATTACCTGCCCCTTCTCAGAGGGCAGCGCACGGCCGTTTTCAGCAACCACAGCGGCATGGTGGGAGAAAAGCACCTGGTGGATATCCTCCTGGATGGCGGCGTAACCGTCACGGCCATCTTCTCCCCGGAGCACGGCTTCCGTGGTAAAGCCGATGCAGGAGAAGGCGTAAGCGACAGCCTGGACCCTTCCACCGGCGTTCCCATCCTCTCCCTCTACGGCCCCGGCGGGGATGTTCACCCCTCGGCAGACGCCATGGCCCGCTTCGACATCCTGGTAGTGGATATCCAGGACGTAGGGCTTCGTTTCTATACTTATTACATCACCCTTTGCCACTTGCTGGACGCCTGCGGCAAATACGGGAAAGAAGTGCTTATCCTGGACAGGCCCAATCCCAACGGCCATTACGTAGACGGTCCCATCCTGGCGGATTCCCTCAAAAGCGGTGTGGGGCACCTGCCCATTCCCGTGGTGCACGGCCTTACGCTGGGAGAGCTGGCCCGCATGGCCCAAGGGGAAGGCTGGCTCAGCGAGGAAGGCAGCGCCTGCAAGCTTACGGTGGTCCCCTGCCGGCATTATCGGCACAGCAAGGCCTATGAACTTCCGGTAGCTCCAAGCCCCAATCTTCCCAACATGCAGGCGGTGTACCTCTATCCTTCCCTCTGCCCTTTCGAGGGCACCGTGGTAAGCCTGGGACGCGGTACGGACAAACCTTTCCAGCAGTACGGCCACCCGGCCATGGAGGCGCGCTACAGCTACTCCTTCACCCCGGAAAGCCGCCCGGGCGCCCAGAATCCCCCGCTCAAAGGCCAAGTGTGCTATGGCGTGGATTTATCAGCTCTTCCCGGGGCGGACAAAGTGGGGCTGGACCTCTCCTACGTAATAGACGCCTACACCTGCCTGCAGGAGCAAGGCCTGGAAGAAGGCTTCTTCACCCCCTTCTTTGACAAGCTACTGGGGGTAAGCTGGGTACGGGAAATGATACAGGAAGGCTGCACACAGGAGCAGCTCAGTGCCCGCTGGGCGCCGGAAGTAGAAGCCTTCAAACAGCTCAGAAAGAAATACTTGCTATATCCATGAACAGACAATCCCTTTATTCTGGCATCCTGATCGGACTGGGAGCCTGCGGTTTCCTGGCCCTTGGCGGGCTCAGCGGCGCCGTGATGTTCACCTTCGGCCTTGTGGGCGTCGTCCTTTACGGCACGCCGCTTTATACCGGCCGGGCTGGCGTCATGCCCCCCCATCAGTGGCTGGACCTCACCAAAATCTGGTTTTTCAATGCACTGGGCTGCGCTTTGCTGGGCCTTCTGGTCTGGTCCCTTGGCGGCGAAAGCGTCCAGAAAGCACAGTCGCTCATGGAAGGCCGCATCGCCCAGGGACCCTGGCGCAGTTTCTTAAGGGCCGTTGGCTGCGGGATCATCATAGACTCCGTGGTGTGGCTGTACCGGACAAAAAAATCCATCATACCGGTGCTGTTTGGCGTGCCCCTTTTCATCGTGTGCGGCTTCTACCATTCCATCGCAGACGTGGTGTACATGGTGGCCGCCTGGAAGTGGAGTCCAGCCCTTCTGTGGTACTATCCCCTCATCGTCCTGGGCAACTACGTAGGCTGTAATGTCCGCCGCCTGGTACTGCCCCAAGAAAAAGCAGAGTAAGTGATTGTAATTCGGCCAGATTGCGTATCTTTGCGGCCGCAATGGAAAAGAATCGTCTGCTAATCGGAAACCTGGCGTGCTTTACGGCTTACGCCCTCTTTGGTTTCAACATCATCAGCTGCAAGGGAATCGCCCTGGACGGGAACATTACGCCCATGGCGCTCTTTTGCCTGCGCTCCTTCGGGGCCACCGCGCTTTTCTGGCTCTGGTCGCTTTTTACGGCACCCCGGGAGCATGTGGCCAAGGCAGACCTGTGGAAGGTGGCGCTGGCCTCGTTTCTGGGCCTTTTCATGACGCAGATTACCTTTCTTTACGCCATCACGCAAACTACGGCCATCGACGCCTCCATCATGAGCACGCTCAGCCCTATCATGACGCTGGTCATATCGGCCATCTTTATCAAGGAGCGGGTCACCTGGAGCGGCATCGCGGGCATCGCACTTAGCCTTCTGGGCGTTTTCATCCTCATTTTCAACTGCGTTTCCATCCGCAGCGGAGCGGACAGGACCACCCTCTGGGGCATCCTGGGCATGATTGCCAACACCTTCTGCTTCGCTTCCTACGTAGGCATTTTCAAGCCCCTGATCCAGCGCTATTCGGTGGTCACCTTCATGAAGTGGATGTTCCTCTTTTCCTCGCTCATGGCCCTTCCCTTTGCCTTCGGGGCCTTTGGTGCATCCAACCTGCAGGCCGTTCCCATGTCCGTGGTCTGGCAGGTTATTTATGTGGTAGTTGGCGCCACTTTCATTGCCTATTTCCTCATTCCATTCGGCCAGAAAGTCCTGCGGCCGGTGGTGGTGTGCATGTACACCTATGTGCAGCCCGTGATCGGGATGGTGATTGCCCTGGCCCTTGGCATGGACCGCCTTACTCCCCTGAAAGTGCTGGCATCGCTGCTGGTCTTTGTGGGGGTGGGCCTGGTGAATTTCGTTCCGCGCAAAGCTTCCTCCCGCACTTAGGAGTACAACGAAGCAAAAAATTGGCTACCTTTGCTTTCCCATTCTATGCGAACGATAGAAACGCTCAAAAGCACGCACAACTTACCGGATGCGGAGCTGCTGGAGCTGCTGGAAACGGCCGATGAAGCCCTTATCCGGCAGCTGAAGGCCGCTGCCCTGGAAGTCAAGCTTGCAGTGAAAGGAGAAGAGGTTCTTCGCCGGGGGCTCATCGAATGGAGCAATGTTTGCCGGAACGACTGCCTCTACTGCGGTATCCGCCGCTCCCGCCAGGGCGTTGCGCGCTATACCCTTTCCAGGGAACAGATCCTCTCCTGCTGTGAAAGAATCCATGCGGCAGGGATCGGCACGTTTGTGCTGCAGGGCGGCGAAAATCCTGCCGGTGCGCTGGAACTGGTCCCTATTGTCCGCACCATGCGGGAGCGCTGGCCCAGCACCGCCATCACCCTCTCGCTGGGGGAACTCCCCTTCGAAACCTACGCCCTGCTTAAGGAGGCCGGCGCCAACCGTTTCCTTCTTCGGCACGAAACCGCCAATCCGGAGCATTACCGGCAGCTGCACCCGGCCCCCATGCGCCTGGAAAGCCGCCTGGAGTGCCTTCATGAGCTCCGACGCCTGGGCTTCGAGGTGGGCATGGGCATGATGGTGGGAAGCCCCGGCCAAAGCAGGCAGCACCTGCTGGAGGATATCCGCCTTATGCAAAGCTTCGGCCCGGAGATGATAGGGATAGGCCCCTTTATTCCGCAGGCCGATACCCCCTTCGAGCACCATCCCGCCGGCAGCGCGGAAACCACCCTTCGGCTACTGGCCATCATGCGGCTCATCCTTCCGCAGGCCAACATCCCTTCCACCACGGCGCTGGCCGTCCTGACCGGCAGCAAGCAGGCAGGACTGGAGGCCGGAGCCAACGTGGTGATGCCGGTCTTTACGCCTGAAACAGAAAAGATTAAATACGACCTTTATAAAGGGAAATACCATGTATAAGCCTTCTTCCCCATACGCCGACGAATTTATCTCCCACCAGGAAATCCTGGATACCCTCGCCGACGCAGAACGTGAAAGCCGCAACCCCGCCCGGGTGGCTGAAATCCTTGAAAAAGCCGCTCTCCTCAAGGGCCTTTCGCACCGGGAGGCCGCCATCCTGATGGAATGTACGGACCCGGCCACCCAGGAGCGCATCTTCTCCCTTGCCGCCGACATCAAGCAGCGTTTTTACGGCAACCGCATAGTGCTCTTTGCACCGCTGTACCTCTCCAATTACTGCGTAAACGGCTGTGTCTATTGCCCTTACCACGCCAAGAACAAGACCATTCCCCGCCGCAAACTCTCCCAGGAGGAGATAGCATCAGAAGTCCGCGCCCTTATCCGCACCGGACACAAGCGCCTGGCGGTGGAAGCCGGCGAAGACCCCGTCCATAACCCCCTGGAATACATCCTGGATTCCATCAAAACCATCTACTCGGTTAACGAGGGCGGCAACTCCATCCGGCGCGTGAACATCAATATCGCCGCCACGGACGTGGAGAGCTACCGCAAACTCAAGGCGGCCGGGATAGGCACCTATATCCTTTTCCAGGAAACCTACAACAAGGAGCAGTACCAGCGGCTGCACCCTACCGGCCCCAAGAGCAATTACTGCTGGCACACGGAAGCCATGGACCGCGCCCAGGAAGGCGGCTGCGACGATGTTGGCATAGGCGTGCTCTTCGGGCTGGCGGGTTACAAGTACGAACTGGTGGGCCTGCTGATGCACGCCGAGCACCTGGAGGCCCGTTTTGGCGTGGGGCCGCACACCATCTCCGTCCCGCGCATCTGCCCCGCCGACGACATCTCCGTAGAGGACTTCAAAGATGCCCTGCCGGACCAGGTTTTCCGCAAGCTGGTGGCCGTTTTAAGGGTGGCAGTCCCCTACACCGGCATGATCGTTTCTACCCGCGAAAGCGCCCGTATGCGGGAGCAGCTGCTGCACTGCGGCATCTCCCAGATCAGCGGCGGCTCGCGCACCAGCGTGGGCGGCTACACCACCACCGAGCGCCACGACGAGACCGCCCAGTTTGACGTCTCCGACACCCGTCCCCTGGACGAGGTAGTGCGCTGGCTGCTGGAAAACGACCACATCCCCTCCTTCTGCACAGCCTGCTACCGGGAAGGTCGCACAGGAGACCGTTTCATGAGCCTTTGCAAGAGCGGCAAAATCAGCCTCTGCTGCACGCCCAACGCCCTCATGACGCTCAAGGAGTATCTGGTGGACTACGCCTCCCCTGCCACCCGCGAGGCAGGCGAACGCCTAATAGCCCGCTCACTCTCCGACATCCCCGAAGGCCGCATCCGCGAACTCACCATCCAGCATCTGGACGAAATCGGCCACGGAGCGCACGACTTCAGGTTCTAAAAAATCATTCGGTGCGCAAAAGGGGCCGATATTGCGCACGGAACGGCGAAAAACGGCAGACGGTGCGCAAATAGGGCCGAATTTGAGCACGGAACGGCAAAAATCGGCAGCCGGTGCGCAAAAGGGGCCGATATTGCGCACGGAACGGCAAAAATCGGCCGGCGGTGCGCAAAAACGACCGAATTTGAGCACGGGACGGCGAAAATCGGCAGACGGTGAGCAAAAACGACCGAATTTGAGCACGGGACGGCGAAAATCGGCAGCCGGTGCGCAAAAAGGGCCCGGTTATGATTGATCCTTTGAAGAGCCAAAGGGACTGATCAGTTTTGATTCTGTGATTGGGAGTTAGCCAAGTGCCAGTATATAGACAAAAAGGACAGAGCCCGGTGCAGTACCAGGCTCTGTTCCAATCTCTTGTATTGTCGCTGAAGCTTAGGCTTCGGTGATGGCTTCGCTGGGGCAGGTGCCTTCGCAGGCGCCGCAGTCGATGCATTCTTCGGCGTTGATGACATAGGAGGCCTCACCCTCGGTGATGGCGCCCACAGGGCAGACACCTGCGCAGGAACCGCAGGAGACGCAAAGGTCGGGATTGATAATTCTAGGCATGGTTTAAAAAGTTTTATTGTTGTTGTGTTGTATTCCAGGCTGCGAAGATAGGCATTATATTTGATTTTGAAAAGAACTGTACTAACTTTGTGCGTTATGAAACTATTCTTTCTTCCTTTCTTTTTTGCCGGGGCCCTCTTGACCTGCGGCAACCGGAGTGTAGCAAATAGCGGACCAAACGAAATATTTACAGCCCCCGTAGAGGAAATGGCCGCCGCCATAGAAGCAGAATCGCCCGCAGAGGAGGCCCAGGAGGTGATTTCCTGGGACAAAACCATACACGATTTTGGAGATGTCTCCGTAGCGGACGGTCCCCTCGCCTGCTCTTTCACCCTCACCAACAACGGCAAGGAGCCCATCGCCATCTTCGAGGTGGTCTCCTCCTGCGGCTGCACGGATGTACAGTGGACACGGGAGCCCATCCTCAGCGGCAAGAGCGGTCGCATCGCCGCCACCTACAAGAACGAGGACGGCCCCATGCCCTTCGACAAAACCCTCACCGTCTATATATCCGGTGTCAAGCGCCCTGTAGTCCTGCGGCTTCGCGGGGTGGTCCATGAGAAGAAAAAGTCCCTGAACCAGCTTTACGGCGCACAGAAACTGGGAGCCCTGGGGCTGAAGTCCCGTCAGCTCAAAACCGGCAACCTCAAGCAGGGCCTCAGCGCCAGCGAATCCGTCACGGTGGCCAACCTGGGAAAAACGCCCCTGCAAGTTAGCTGGAGCAAAGTTTCGGGCAACCTGAGCCTGAAAGTGGAGCCCAATCCCATCCCTGCGGGCAGCACCGCTACCCTCACCTGCACAGTAAGCTCCAACCCGGACCTGTACGGCAGGAACATCTACCGCGCCACGCCGGTGCTGAACGGCCAAACGGCAGAAAAACCCCTGGAAATCACCGCCTGGACGCAGGAGAATTTCTCGGACCTGAGCCAGGCAGAGCGGGACAAAGCCGCCCTTCCTTTCTTCGAGAACAGCACCTTCAACTTCGGCATTAAAAACAAAGGGGAAAAAGTGGAGGTCCTCTTCCTGTGCACCAACAAAGGCCAGGCGCCCTTCCATATCTACAAGGCAGACACCGAATCCCCTGCCCTCACGCTGGCGGAAATGCCGCGTCCCATTGCCGCACAGCAAAAAGGAAGCGTCCGTTTTACGCTGGACACTTCCTCGCTGGATAAAGGGGAAAACGTTGTGATGGTGAGTCTCACCACCAATTCCCCGCTAAGGCCGCTGGTCAACCTCTTTGTGGCCGGAGAAATCCGTTAGGGATTCACTGGCGCGGTTAAGATAAAGCTAAACTCGCAGGGACGTTCCAGCTGGTCCGTCACCTTCACGCAGAATAGCATGGAGGCACCGGGGCTTACCTCGTAGCTGAAATCCGTCATCAGCTTGGTAAGGTCCAGGGTCACAGCCGTTTTTCCCTTGAAATAGCTGGGTGCCGGCAGGTTGAAAGCCTTGGAAGCGTCCGTCTCTATCAGGTCGATGATCTGGGAACCGTTGTTGCGCTTCTTGATCCAGGAGAGGATGCCTTCGTCGGCGGAGCCTTCAAAATACAGCTGCACGCCGCCTATCTTTCCGTTGGCTTCCAGTTTTAGCGAGAGTTTTTCCGCAGTGCCTTTGGCCAGGCTGAAGGGAATGTTGCCACTCTCCAGGCTGATGAGCGGAATGGAGGTCCAGTTAAAACGCAGCTGGGAGCTGAGCGGATTGTCCTTGCCGTCCTTCAAATCCACCTTGAAGCCGAATTTGGTGGCATTGGACAGCAAGTCTGCGTGCGTGCCGATAATAGCGAAAACCAGCTTGGAGAAATCCAGGCTCAGGTTTTGTGCATCTTTGAGGGAAGAGCCCGCCACTGAGAGGAAGCCGATGGAACGAAGCGCCTGAACGGCCGTAGCGTCCCCTACCAGATCCAGTACGGCCTTCTTGCTTGAGGTACCGCGGTTGCTGCTGATACCCACCATATTGTTCACGGGAATGAGGAACTGGCTGGGCACGTCCACCGTTACGGTAAAGGCTGCCACGCCCTCAGGGACGGCGAAGTCCACCTTGGCGTCCATATTCTCCAAAATCTCCGTCTCAGAAAACTTGGGATTGGATTCCCACTTTACAGAGGGCTTGAGGTCCGGGCCATTCTTGCCACAGGAAATAATCATGAGCAGCGAAGCTGCGACAAAAAAAACTCTCTTCATCATGTTCAGGGCGCCTGGGGCTTTCCAGGCAGCGTGCAAAGATACGTATTTATTTCTTGCCTTCCCATTTATTATTGCTTATTTGTCCAAAAATGACTACTTTTGTAGGATAGAGTAAACGCTTAAACATGGCAGAACCCATCAACCATACTTACAACGACGACGCCATCCAAACCCTGGAATGGAACGAGCACATCCGCCGGCGCGCCGGCATGTATATCGGCCGCCTGGGAAACGGTGAACGGCAGGGAGACGGCATCTACGTGCTGCTCAAGGAAATCATCGACAATTCAGTGGACGAGTTTTCCATGGGCTTCGGCAAACGGATAGACATCTCCATCGAGGAACGCACGGTCACCGTCAGGGACTTTGGCCGCGGCATCCCCCTGAACAAGGTGGTGGATGCCACCTCCAAGCTGAATACCGGCGGCAAGTTCGACGACACGAACTTCAAAAAGAGCGTAGGTATGAACGGCGTGGGTACCAAGGCCGTGAATGCCATGTCGGAGGATTTCTATGTCGCCTCCTTCCGCGAAGGACAGTGCTCCTATGCCCTGTTCAGCCGGGGAAAGCTGCTGGAAAACGCCATCGTCCCCACAACGGAGAAAAACGGCACCCTGATCCGCTTCCTCCCCGACGAGGAGATGTTCAACGGCTTCGCCTTCCACATGGAAATCGTGGAAAGCATGGTCAAGAATTACTCCTACCTCAAGAAAGGCCTTACCCTGAACCTGAACGGGACCCCCTACAAAAGCGAAAACGGCCTGCTGGACCTGGTGACGGAGAACATGAACGAAACGCCGCTTTATCCCCTGGTACACCTGGAAGGCGAAGACATTGAGATTGTCCTCACCCACGGCAACAGCTACGGAGAAAACATCGCCACCTTCGTCAACGGCCAGAACACCCGGGACGGCGGCACCCACCTGGCCGCTTACCGTGAAGCTATCGCCAAAACATTCAAGGACTTTTTCAAGAAGGACTATAGGCCGGAAGACATCCGCCAGGGTATCGTGGGCGCCATCTCCATCCAGATTCAGGAGCCCATCTTCGAGGGCCAGACCAAGACCAAACTGGGCAGCACCTACATGTGGGAAAAGCAGGTAAAGGGGAAAGACGGCTCCGCCTCCGTGGACCGCGGCCCCACCATCCGCAGTTTTGTCAACGACTTTGTCACCAAGAACCTGAACGACTACCTGCACCGCCACATGGACATTGTGCCGGTGATCGAGGACAAGATCAAGGCCTCCCAGGCAGAACGGGAAGAGATTGCCGGCGTGCAGAAAAAAACCCGCGAGCGTTCCAAAAAGGCCGCCGTTTACAACAAGAAACTGAGGGACTGCAAGTTCCATTTCAGCGATACCAAGTTCCCCAAGGGCATGGAAGACCAGCGGGAAAAGTCCTCCATCTTCATCACCGAGGGAGACTCCGCAAGCGGTACCATCACCAAGGTGCGGGATGCCAACAACCAGGCCGTTTTCAGCCTCAGGGGAAAGCCCCTGAACTGCTTCAAGGACAGCCGCAAGAAATTCGCAGAAAACGAGGAACTGAACCTCCTGATCAACGCCCTGGGCGTGGAGGAGGACGTAGCCAACCTCCGCTACAACAACATCATCGTAGCCACTGACGCCGACGACGACGGCATGCACATCCGCCTGCTGGTACTGACCTTTATCATGAAGTACTACCCGGAACTGATCCGCCGCGGGCATGTGTACATCCTGCAAACGCCCCTTTTCCGCGTCCACAACAAAAAGGAAACCCGCTACTGCTACTCCATCGAGGAGCGCGACAAAGCGGTGGCAGCCCTCAAGAGCGGCGTGGAGATCACCCGATTCAAGGGCCTGGGAGAAATATCCTCGCACGAGTTTGTGGATTTTATCGGCGAAAACATGCGCCTGGACGCCGTCAAGATCGCCGACGAAGAATCCATCCAGATTCTCATGGAATTCTACATGGGAGACAACACCTACGAGCGCCAGCACTTTATCATGGACAACCTCCGCAGTGAAAAGGAACTGGAAGACGTAAACATCTAGACAACTATGGCAAAGACCAAGATTAAAACCAAGGTAGGGCCCCGCTGGGCCCGCTTCTGCGGCTGGTTGCTGCGGAAAATGGGCTGGGAAAGCGTAGGCGGCCCCATGAAGGAAGCCAAGGCCATCGTGCTGGGCGTTCCCCATACCACCGTATGGGATTTCCTGGTCAGCTACCTCTTCTATACCCAGTATGGAAAGGTAGCCCACATCATGATCAAAGAGAGCTTTTTCTTCTGGCCCCTGGGCCCCATCCTCCGCGCATGCGGTGCTGTTCCCGTGAACCAGAAAACTGCCTCCACCACGGTTAAAAGCCTGATATCCCTCATGGAAGACGTGCCGGAATTCCACCTGGCCATTGCCCCTGAGGGCACCCGTTCCCTTACCAAGCGCTGGAAAAGCGGCTACCACCTCATTGCCAAGGAAACCGGCGCCACGGTGTACCTGGGTTACTACGACTGGGGCCGCAAGCGCATCAGCGTAGGCGAACCCATGGAACTGACCGATGACCCCAAGGCGGATATGCAGCGCATCTATGACCATTACCGCCCCATGGGTATCCAGGGCTTTCACAAAGACAAATTCATTGTTCCCTAATCCAGTCTCTATTTATGGCAAAAAAAATCAAGAGTCCCTACAAGGCCTGGCGCAAGTACCGTCACCGCGAGAATACCTGCTCCACGCTGCACAAGGTCTTTGACTACGCCACCACCAATTACGCCAAAAGGGTCGCCTACCAGTATGTGGACGGCGGCCAGCAATATACCTATGAGGATTTCCGCCGCAAAACCGAGCAGCTGTCCCTTCGCATGACACGCTTCGGAATCAAGCACGGAGACCGGGTGGCCATCCTGTCGCAGAACATGCCCAACTGGGCGGTGGCCTTTTTCGCCGCCACCACCTATGGCCGCATCGCCGTTCCCCTGCTGCCGGACAGTTCGGAAAACGAGGTCACCAACATCCTCACCCACTCGGAGTCCAAGGTCCTTTTTGTCTCCCAGCGCCTGATAGGAAAGCTGACGGAGGAATGCCGCAAAAAGCTCACCCTGGTCATTGACATCGAGACCTTCGAATTCCTCAAGAAGGACAAGGAGGACTTCAAGTGCAACGGCTGGGTTAAAGATCCCCAGCCCGACGACCTTGCCTGTATCATCTACACCTCCGGCACCACCGGAAAAGCCAAGGGCGTGATGCTCAGTCACCGGAATCTCTGCGCCAACCTGGCATCGGCCTTCAAGGCCAAGCCGGCGTTCAAGACAGACCGTTTCCTGAGCATCCTGCCGGCCGCGCACGCTTATGAAATGGGGCTTTCCACACTCTATTCCTTCTACGTGGGCGCCACTTGCTATACGCTGCAGAAACCGCCCACCCCCACCATCCTGCTGGCGGCCATGAAATCGATCAGGCCCACCATCGTGTGCTCTGTTCCCCTGATCATCGAGAAAGTGGTCAAAAACAGCGTCTGGCCCACCATCCAGAAAAGCCGCGTCCTCTCCTGGGCCGATAAACACATTCCGGCTGTCCTGCACTGGTTCATCGGCCGTCGAATGGTCAGTTCCTTCGGCGGGAAGCTCACCTTCTTCGGGATAGGCGGCGCCAAGCTGGACCCTGCCGTCGAGAAGTTCCTCATTGACTGCAAGTTCCCTTACGCCGTAGGCTACGGTCTCACGGAGACTTCCCCGCTGGTTTGCAACGTGATGGTAAACAAGAAAAAGCACCTGGGTTCCATCGGCCCGGTTTCCTACAAAGTGGAAGTGCGCCTGGACAACGTGAATCCCGCCAACGGAGAAGGAGAGATAGTGGTGCGCGGCAACAACGTGATGCTGGGCTACTACAAGGACCCGGAGCGCACCCTCCAGGTGCTGGACGACGAAGGCTGGTTCCACACCAACGACATAGCCACCGTGGACGAGAACGGCATCTACTACATCAAGGGCCGCCTTAACAACACCATCCTGGGCCCTTCCGGAGAGAATATCTACCCGGAAGAAATTGAGCAGGTTATCAACAACTTCGAAGGCGTGGAAGAGTCCCTGGTGATGGAGCGCGACGGCAAGCTGGTGGCCCTGGTCAAGTTCCAGGACAACGCCATAGACTGGAACCAGGCCAACGAGGACAAATGGTTCGAGGAACTGGAAGCCCGCAAGAAAGCCATTATAGAATGGGTGAACAAGAAGGTGGGCAAGAACTCCAAGATCGGCGAGGTAGATGCCATGAAGGAGCCCTTTGAGAAAACCGCCACCCAGAAGATACGCCGCTTCAAGTACAAGGATTCCCACGGCGACGAACCCAAGAAGAAAGCCCATGACAACAAGCCCGATGCGTGAGAGGAACCTCTCCATTGACATGTTCCGGGGCATCACCATGCTCCTGATGGTCTTTGTGAACGAGTTTTGGAAAGTGCTGAATGTCCCCCACTGGCTGGAACACTTTGCCACCTTTGAGGACGGCATGGGACTCTCCGACATCGTTTTCCCCATGTTCCTCTTTGCCATGGGCATGTCCATCCCTTATGCGCTGGAACGCCGCCAGGCTAAGGGATACAGCACGGGCAGTACGCTGCAGCACATCCTGGGCCGCACCCTGGCCCTGCTGGTGATGGGCGCTTTCATCTGCAACCAGGAATCCCGCCAGATGGCCGGTAACCGCCCCCTATGGGTGCTGCTGATGATCCTGGGCTTCTTCCTTATCTGGAACCGCTATCCCAAAGACTGGAAAGCTGCCCGCTGGCTAAAAACTGCCGGCATTGCGCTGCTTGCGGGGCTGGCCATCTCTTATCGTTCCGCCGATGGAGAGCTTTTCCAGGGCCTTTGGTGGGGCATTCTGGGCCAGATTGGCTGGATGTACCTGTTCTGCGCCGTGGCATACCTCCTTTGCCGGGAGCGCCTGTGGGTGCTACCGCTGCTGTGGGGTGCCCTTTGCGCCGTAAACCTTTCCGTCGTCCCCATGCGGGACGGCGCCCAGTGGATAGGCCCCCAGGTGGTGGCCGATTTATCCCAAGCCCTGCAGCTGGGTAACGGCTATGGGGCCATCATGGGCCTTGGCGGGGTTATGCTCACCGTCACGGACTGGCGCCTCAGCAGCCGCTCTATCGCACAGCGGATAGGAATTGGCCTTGCCGCAGCCGCCGTACTGCTGGTGATGGGCATGGCTTTCCATGTGGACTGGATAGTCTCTAAAAACCTGGGGACACTGCCATGGTGCCTCTTTGTCAGTGCCATCTCCGTAGCGCTGTACACCCTGCTGCGCTGCCTGGAAAAGAAAGGCTGGACCGGCTGGTTCAAACCCCTTACCCCTGCCGGAACCGCCACCCTTACGGTGTACATGGTCCCCTACCTTTTCATTGTTATGTGGCTGGTGGTGAATCCTACCATCACACCCTGGCTGACAGGCTGGGTGGGCGTAGGGAAATGCGCCCTGATGGCCGCCGTGTACATAGCCTGCGCCTGGGGCCTTACCAAAGCAGGTATCCAACTGAAAATCTGACGTTTGAACTGGAGAATAAAACAGCGGGAGCGCCGGCACTGCCAGCGCTCCTTGTAACAATTATTTACCAGCAGGCACCCTACGGCTTAAAGATGAATTTTGCCAGGGTTCCCAGACCGGAATGGATGGCATAGAGTTCTATGACTCCGTTGCCTTCACGAAGAAGGACATCGGCGCTGTTCTGTCCATTCGGCCACTCGCTCAGGATCCAATCTGCCGTTTTGACCGTAGCCAGAACCTGCGGAGCCTTGGGATCCGTCACATCCACCACATAGATGTCGGCGTTGAAACCAGCCCATGTGAAGTGGTATCCCTGGGTGAAAGCTATGATCTTCTTGCCCTCGAAATCAATGATGTCCATATTATTCTGGTTCTCATTGCCACCGGAACCGGCGGTAGTCACCAGCGTCCACGGCTCATACGCATCAACCCCTGAAGGCGTATAAGCATCCTTCCGGTAATAGACGCTCTCTTTGCCGTCATAGGCACGGAACAGGACACCATCGTGGAGATCAGGTCCCACGGAAACAGCTGCGCCCGTTTCCGGAGTCCAGAACGTATTGACACCGGGACCGGGACCTCTGTTCTGCGTACCATAGTAGTTCGCCTTTGCTTTGAATTCCGCGATGTCATAGCCGAACCAATAACTGGCGCCGCCGACCACACCTGTGATCGCCCCCTTGGTGGCGAGATCGCCACGGGCACGGAAACCGCCGACAGTACCATAGATTTCGTTAGGAAGGTCGATTTCCTTCGGGGTCTCGTTCACGTCGGTAGCATAGTACACCTTCAGTTCCGTACCACTGAGCAGCGTACCGGTTTCCCAATCCATATCCGCCACGACATTGCTGGCGATGATGACATGGCCTGCATCATCCACGTCGATGGAAGTCGGGGTGATGCCGGGCCAGGAAAGCGACTTCCAGTATGCACCGTCAGCCGGGTTGATGGCATGGACCTTCTCTCCGTCAGAAATCAGCAAAGCGCCGCTCTGGGAATAGGCTAGACGGTTGTAGCCCAGCGTAACTTGCTCGGGAACGTAGGCGTTCCAGACAAGCTGCGGAGTAACAGGGGCTGCGATCGGCTCCTGATAGACCTGGAAATAGCCGCCGAACTTATCGCCGTAAAGATCCTCGGCAGCATTGACATAAATCCAGTTGTCCCGGGCGATATAAGCATCATTGGGTTTGACCGTGATGACGATACCGTTCTCTTCCTGCTTGAAATCCAGCCAGCTGGTGTCTTCCGGCGGCCACTCCTCATCGTAGTGCACGCGCCACTGCAGATTGGTAACGACGGAGACGGTGAAAGTACCACCCTCCTGAGGGACCGTCATGCGTCCGCCATACTGGATGGAGGAATACTCCCCATCAAAATCGAAGTAAGGGACGAAGGTCTTCTGACCCACGGTCACTTCCTTGGAGATGGATCCGGAGGAAACGGTCACCTTGGCCGAACGGACAATGGATTCGGGGTTGATGCCGTCCTCACCTGAGACAAACTCCTTGGTGGCGTCAACGGTAAGGGTGATCTTGCTGTCCACCATTCCCTTGGTAGAAACGACGTGAATCCAGTCCACTGCCTCGGGGACGGTAACGGTATAGTCTACATTGGCAGAGACGGGAATCTCGACATTGCCGCCATCGGCTTCCACCACATAATCTACCTTGTCAATCTCCATGGCGTCTTTCTGGCTCTGGGTGACCGTGAATTTGGCGCTCTTGGTACCTGCAGTAACGGTAACTTCGGCCGTACGGTCGTCCAGGTTCTCATTTTTCAGCACAGAAGCCTTGATGGTAGCATCACCGGCTTCGCCGCTGGTAGGAGAGATACTCAGCCAGTCTGCCGATGACTTGGCAGTCCACGGCACGGAGGCATTGATGGAAATGGAAACCACACCACCCTCTACCGGCACCGTAGCGTCTGCGGTCTTGATGGTTACGGCATCCTCCACCTTCGGATCTTTTTTGCAGGAGACCATGCAGGCCGCCAGCAAAACGGAAGCAATTAAAAGGACTTTTTTCATAAATAAACAGGTTAAAAAGTGATTATAGTGTTTTCAGATAGTTGTCGATACTTGTCTTGAAGGCATCCCAGTAGTCGAACATACGGATGTGGCAAAGGTCAAAGATGAACAGGCCGTCCGAGCAGCCCATAATCGTATTCACGATATCCGGAATCAGCTTTTCCTGGTGACCGTTTTCAAAGCCTGAACCATTGCCGATATCCGGTCCGGCGGCAAAGGGGACGTCCCCGCACAGGCGCTTGGCGCCCAGCTTGGCAAAGCCCTCCATCGTCCACTCCGTAGACCCATGAATGCCGTTTGTTCCGGCATAAGCGCCCAGGAAAATGAAGTCCAGCATATCCCCGAATCCGGTTTTCTGGTAATTGGACGGAACCCACTTGTAGCTGCTCTCATTGGCCTTCAGGTTGTAGCGGGAACTGCTCCAGTTAACCCCGCTGCGGTAGTAATCGCTGAACCAGGCACCCACGTAAACGCCGAATTTCACCTCCGGATTCACCCCATGCACTTTCTCCACTGCCTGGGCCATGAAGTCGTGGATGACCTTGCAGCGGAAGGTGAGCCAGTCTTTTTCCAGCTGGCTGGGCGTGGAAGAAACATAGGTCTGTCCCTGGGGTATGACCGGCCACTTGGAGGGGGCGTCTCCCCTGTAAGTGGTAAAAGCAGCCTTGGCAGCTTCCGTGTAGCCGGCATCCAGGTTGTTGTCGCCGTAACGGCAACGGTCCAGCACAATGCCGTCCAGGCCTTCGTAGGCGGCAAGTTCTCCCAGCAGTGTCAGGAGAAAATCCTGTACCGCAGGATTGGCAGGATCCAGGAAGCGGGGGCCGGTATCGGGGTCTTCCATGGCATTGGTAAGACCGCCGGGAAGGTTGTCTACCGTGCACCAGTCCTTGCGTTCCGGATGGTCGTAGAGCATGCCCACGTCCCCGATAGAAGTGTGGTATGCGCCAACCATGGTATTGATGGCCGCGTGTACGCGGAGCCCCTCAGCATGGCCGGCGGCAATAAACGTAGCCAAGTAGTCAAAGTTGGCAGTGCGCTCTACCCATCTGTAACGCCCGTTCACCCACGCGGCCACTTTCCGGCAGGCGGGTGCTACGGAAGATGCGAAAAGCACATCGCCGCTGCCCGGACGCACGTCCACTACTATGTCGGTAAAGCCCATCTGGGCAATACGCTGGCAATCGGCGGCAATGTAGTTGGCGTCGTTGGCGTAGTACTGGTAATTGGCGGCGGCATCCACCCACACATAGCGGGGCTTCCCTTTTGTTTCGGGGATGACGGGATCCACGACGGGATCCGTTTCCCCGCTGTCCCAGGCCTCACGCCACTTGTACTGGGAAGGGTCCTCCACCGTGCAGGACAGGACGCAGGAGAGAATGGCCGATATAAATGCAATCTTACTCATTTGCTTTTCAGGATTATGACGGATGCGACGGGGCGCTGGGCACCGTCCGACACCTTGATGGTTTCTACCCCCTGGACCAGTAGACAAGACGATCCGCCGCCGTCCAGGTTCAGGGCTTCCGTGCAGCCAAGGCTCTTGAGTACCTCGGCCTCTTCGGCGAAGGTCATGCCGGCAACGCCTTCGGTCATCCCCCGCCCTTCACAGACAAAGAGGATGAGCAGGCCGTCCGGCGTTGCGCCGATGGCCGTGCGGGGATGACGGGCCTGAGGCATCTTGTCATCGGAGCCGCTGCCGTAGAACATCTCCGCTTTCCAGGAATTCACCACTTGACCGCCTTTCAGGAGCACTGGGCCACCGCCAATAGCCGTTTTGGGTGCAAATGTACTTGCCCTGGAGGGGAAGTTGGCATCCGGGGTGGGCAGCGGGCTGGCCTCCCAGGAATTGGCCGCAGGCTCTTCATAGAGGTAATGATTCGCGCCACCGCTCCAATAGGTCCAGCCGGTTTGCAGAAGGCCGCCGGTCTCATGGAAGACGCCGCGGGTGGGATAGTACATGGTAACCCAGTCCAGCGAGGCGTAATTGATATTCACCCCGTAGGTGCGGCCCTCACTTACTGCCACGCTGGCATTGTAGCGCTTGCCGCCCTCAGAGAAGAAATAGCCGCCGTTCAGCACTATGGGCGCCCCAGCAGCGGCAAACCACTGCGAAGGGGTTTGGAGCTGCTCGGTGGTGCCTTGAATACCGGGGTCGTTGATGGCGCGGACATCCCAACTGATCTTGGAGAGATCCGCCACCGCAATGTAAGCCACTACCTTCTGGCCGCCCAGCTGCTCCGGGCTGCGGTAAACGGCAATCCCTTCAGGGACGGCCGGGTAAACATCCGTCACATTGGTCCAGCCCAGCGCTACAATGGCGGGGTGCTGCTCCTCCGGGCCTTCGGGGGCCACAGGGTCATCCCAGCGCCACGGCGGCATGTCTGTGGAGGCGGCCTTCGTACAGGAGGCCGCCACGCATAGGAAAACTGCCAGTAATAGTTTACTCATCGCTTGATGCAATCCAGACTGTATCCGCCAATCATGCCGGACAGGTGATCATAATAGTAGATATAGAGCATGTAGCCGTCGGCCGAAGGGGCCAGGATGGCATCGCCGCAGGCGCCGAAGCCGTCATTGGTACCGGTCTGGTACTGGAGGTCGTACATGAACGGTACGGAGAAGGCCAGCTGCGGGCTGTTGTAGATACGGTCGCTCAGGGAGCCGCCCGTGATGTCATATACGTACAGCTGCGGGCCCGGCCACCACTTGGGGAAGTGGTTGGAGACGAAGAGCAGCAGGTAGCGGGCGTTATTGAAGCACTTGGTATCCAGGTTGTTAGGATCCACGTTGCCATTTACGTAGTAACCGCCGCCGGGGGCATCATCCTCTCCCTGGCCTTCGCCAGGCAGGCCGCTGCCTATGCTCAGGTCCGGCTTGAACCACCAGAGGGTATTCTCAGAATAGGCGCTGCTGTACCAGCCGGCATCCATGGCAGGCGAACCGGACACCACGCAGGTGCTGGCTGCCGGGCCGGCGCCCCAGAAGAAGCCGGTAGCTGCGTAAAGGTCAATCACTTCGCTGGAAACCACCTCGCCGCCCTTGATATGGATGGCATGGAAGCGGCCCGAACTGGTGACTCCGGCAAGACCCGGATAGGTGACAGTTATCACGGCTTCATCGGCGATATTCCCAATCACCTTCATCTCCTGTCCCAGCTGGAGGTCTTGCTCGTTCTGGAAGGAGAGCAGGAGCTCAGGAGCCTTGCTTACGGAGGAGGTTGTCCAGATGCTGAAGGTCTGGCCGGGCTCTGCCAGGTTGCATAGGAGGAGGTGATCCTGCTCGTCGGATGCGATGGCCCCGGTGGGAACAGCACTGCCAAGAGGAAGGGTGCCGCCCGCCGTTGCCACAATCTTGTTGAAGTAGCGCGGGGCTGTCCCGTCACCCATGTTCACAACGAGCCAGGAATCCAGCACGGCCAGGGAAACGTTGGCCTGCGTGCTGAAGGCCGGCAGGCCCAGGCCGCTGGAGGGATCCAGGTTGAAGAGTTTCTCTGCGCTGGTGCTGTTCACGCCGTAGTCGATCTTCTGCGGCACGTTCTTCACTACAAAGTACTCTGCCTTGGTTACGCCGTCATCGGCCGTTACCGTGAAGGTGAAGCCCTCGTTGTAGTTGTGGGGCTGGCCGGGGTCCGGCGAGATGGTGGCGTGGGCCGACAGCGTTACGCTGGCCTCTGCCACGGAAAGGTCGTTTGCGGTAATCAGGGAAACCTGGCGGTTGGCTTTGTCTATCACGCCGTTGAGCATGGGGCGCTTGAGCGAAAAGCTTATTAGCTCGCATTTGGAGGACTTCACGCGCTCGCCGGTGATGATGATGTCCCGGGTGGCGCCGGTGGCGTCCGTGTAGCGGAAATGGTTCTCTTCCGTCAGGTCCAGCACGCTGAGCGCAGGCTCCAGCTTGCAGTTGGCCTGCAGCGAGGCCCGGATCCGCATGCGCGTCATATACGGGGTGGTGATGTCATCGGAGGTTTCCGGGAAATACCAGGGAATGGGGATGACGTAACGGTCCGTCTCCGGGTCCGAGATTTCCAGGCGGCCCACCTCCTGTCCCTCGAAGGGGCCGAAGGAGAAATAGGCGGCCAGCGAGGTAATCCCCTGCCGCGCTGCGGTGGGCTGTACGTATTCGGGCTGGTGGCAGGCTTGCAGCGCCACCACAAGGGCCAATAGTATGCTAATCTTTTTCATAATGACTAATTCCATTCAGGGTACTGGTCCACGAGCGCATTCGAATTGAGTTCTCCGTCCGGAATGGGGAAACGCTTGAGCATCTTCTGGGGGAAGTTGCGGTCCTTGTCATCCACGGATACATAAGTGTAGAGGAACTGGCCCGCCACGGAGGTGGCCTCTATCTTGAGACCGTGTACCTGGTAGTTGTTCAGGCCCTTGGGATAGTTTTCCACGGCATCGCCCCAGCGGCGAAGGTCCCAGTACCACTGGCCTTCGAAAGCCAGCTCCACGCGGCGCTCCTGACGGATGGCCTGCCAGAGGGCATCGCCGCTCTTGTCACTGTAGGGAAGGCCCACACGTCGGCGGATTTCCCGGATGGCGGCATTGGCGCCGGTGCCATCGTTGGACCTGAAGCAGGCCTCGGCCTTGTTCAGGAGGGCCTCGCCGTAACGCAGTAGGACAAAATGCTGGGTACTCTGGGAGCGCTGGGAGAGGTCATGTGCCTCGTCCACGCCTTTGCGGAGGTAGTAGCCGGTGGTGGTACGGCCCTGGGGCTGCGGCTCCTTGTTCCAGGTGCACCAGCCGTCGATGCCGCCCACGAAAGGCTCTATGGTGCGGTCTTTCCAGGGGGCGCCGTTATAGAGGATGGTGGCATGGAAACGGGGTTCCAGCTGCTTGTACGGGGGTTCCGCGGTGGTAGCGCCATGCCAGGGGCTCCAATCCGGGAAGCCGCCCGAGGCCAGTTCGTAGCTTTCCACCATTTCCTGGGTGGGCGTGCCGAAGCCGCCGCCCTGCTGACCCACCAGCTTGTAATCCCCGCCGGGGGCATAGTAGTAGTCAAAGCTGTGGGTTACATTGTCTGCGTAGGAGAAGCTGTACTGCAGGATGCTTTCCGTGTTGCCGGACTGGATGGGGGTGGTGAAGACATCGGCGTAGCTGGACATCAGGGAATAACCCAGCCCCTTCAGCTGGTCCGCTGCGGCAATCACCCTGTCGTACTGGCCGGCATAGAGCATGGCGCGGGTAATAAGCGCCAGGGCAACGCCCTTGTCCAGCCTTCCGCGGGCCGATGCTTTTTCGGGCAGGACTTCCGCCGCATGGTTCAGGTCTTCCCAGATAAAGTTCCAGGCCTGGTCTTCCGGGGAAAGGGCCTTGTCCACGGCAATCTGAGTGAGGTCTTCGTCGTAGAGGATGACATCCTTATAGCGCTTGACCAGCTCGAAGTACAGCCAGCCCCGCATGAGGCGGAGTTCACCCTCCAGGCGGGCTTGATCGGCCTCGGGGAGGCCGGTACCCAGCGTATGGAGGTTGGAGATGGCCTCGTTGGTGCGGCGGATGGCACCATAAAGGCTTTCCCAACAGCCCAGATACACGCTCACGAAACTGTTGGTGAGGTTGGTGCCGCCGTAGGCCACCTGGCTGGGGATGAGGCAATAGGCGAAGTTTACGTAGGAACCGTATTTGAACTGGTCCGTAAAGGCTTCGGTCATGCCAACGGAACTGGGCCAGCTGGCATAGATATCATAGGAATAGGAGTAGATGCTGTTGACCGCATATTCGGCGCTCTCTACGCTGGCCCACATCACTTTGTCGGAGATGCTGTCCCTGGGGGTCATGTCCAGGTAGGAGTTACAGGCGGCGAGGATACCCAGTGCAGGGAGGATACAGAAAAACTTTTTCATAAGGCATCCGCATTTAAAGGGTTATGGTAATACCGCCCAGGATGTTACGCTGCTGCGGATAATAGCCGTTGTTCACGCCGGGAGACTCGGGGTCTATCCCTTCCGGCAGCCCGTCCAGGGTAAAGAGGTTGTTGCCTTCCACGAAGATGCGGAGGCTCTCCACGCCGAATCGGCGGGTAAAGTTCTGGGGAAGGGTGTAGCCCAGCTGGGCCGTCTTGAGGCGCACATACTTGCCGTCCCGCCACCAGAAACTGGAGGAGAGTCCGTTGTCGCCGCCGTGGCCGGCAGTACCCAGCGTCAGGCGCGGGAAAGTGCCGTCCGGGTTGTCCAGGCTGTAGGCGTTCTCTACCAGGAAGAGCGGGGAGTTGCCGCCCTCCTTGAAGGTCTTGGTCCAGATGGTGTCGTCGTCGTTGTCGTTGAAATAGGTACCGGTCATGGATACCTGGAAAAGGGCGCCGCCGGTAAACTGGAGGTTCATGTCAAAGCCGTTCCAACCCAGGTTCAGGTTCAGGCCGTAGGTGAGCTCCGGGCGGTTGCTCTTGCCAAAGATGCCGCGGTCCTGCCAGTCAATCTGGCCGTCGCCGTTGAGGTCCTTGTACTTGATGTCGCCCACATTGGGACGGGTCCCGTACCAGGCGCTGTTGTCAATCTCCTCTTCGCTGCGGTAAAGGCCTTCTGAGAGCCAGCCCCAGTGGGAGCCGTAAGTGGTACCGGTCACCTTCTGCCATTCGGGGACATTAGGCTCGTCCAGGTACTTGAGCCAGCGGGTCTTGGAATAAGTGAGCGTAGCGCCCAGCTCATAGTAGAAAGGCTTACCGCCCAGCTGGAAACGGTTCCTGTGCGTAAGGAGGATGTCCACACCCTTGCTGTCTATGGCGTTCCCGTTCACGTAGGTGGGATAGTAGCCGCCCATGGAGCTGGGATGGCCGCCGCCGTTCCAGGTGAGGATGTCGTAGGTATAGTTGTAGAAGACGTCAATCTCTCCGCAGCAGGCCGCCCCACAGGGAGAAATCCGTTCCCACGTTGTAGGAGAGGGTCTTTTCCCAGGTAAGGTCCTTGTTGGGGATGCCGGAGGTGTAGTAGGACGGAAGGGCCGCGCCGCCGGGATATACCACCTTGCCGCCCAGGGCGTATTTACTCAGGAACATGAAGGCGCTCACGCCGTCGTTGCCCAGAAGGCCCACGGAGGCCCGCAGCTTCAGGTTGTCCAGGAACGAAGTTGTCCCTTCCATGAAGGACTCCTTGGAAACGTTCCAGCCCACGGAGGCCGAGGGGAAGAAGCCCCAGCGGGTGCTGGTCATGCCGGCGAACTTGTAGGAGCCGTCGTAGCGGCCGGTGAATTCCGCCAGGTAACGTTCATCGTAGTTGTAACGGATACGGCCCACGTAACCCGCACTGCGGGAAGCGTTGCTGGAGCCGATGACAGGGCTGGCCGTAGGGGTTCCGTTGTTGAGTTCCGCCAGCAGCGCAAAGGGGACGTTCTTGACGTAACCGCTAAGGTTATTGGTCTGGTAATCACGTAGTTCTGCCAGGAGAAGGGCATCCACGTCATGCTTCCCGAAACGCCGGGCGAAGCCCAGGCTGGCCTGGCCGGTGATGCTTTGCTGATAATAGGAGCCCTCCCCTACCTTGTTGCCGTCCGACGCGCCGTTCACGTCCACCATGGGAGCCGTCCAGCCCCAGGTGCCGTCCTCCATGCGACGCCGTACCACCACATAATAAGGAGTGTCGATATTCTTGCTGTAGGTATTCTGGTTGTCATACGATCCGCTCACCTTGGCCTGCAGGCCCTTCACCCAGGGAATCTCCCAGGTGAGGGACGCGTTGAGCGTTCCCTGGAAGCTGCGGTGGTTCTTGGTGCCGGACTGGTAAAGGGCTGCCAGGGGGCTGTTGGGGAAGGCCTGGTTGTCCGCGATGGCACCGGTGTAGTAGCCTTCGTAGGTTTCCGGCAGGAAAGGGTACATGCCGATTACCTGGTGCGCGATGGAGAACCAGCCCACCTCATAGCCTGAATCACTGTCCGAGCCGCCGGAGAGGAAGCGCGGAGTTTCCCGCCGGCCCACCACGCCGCTGAGTCCGGCATTGAATACCAAGTGTTTGGCAATGCGGGATTCCAGGTTGGTGCGCACATTGTAGCGCCTGTAATTGTAACCGTCGATATTACCCTTCTGGCCCAGGTAACCGCCGGAGACGAAGTAACGCGTCTTGTCGTTGCCGCCCTGCACGGTGATGTTGTGCTTCTGGGTGATACCGGTGCCAAAAACGCGCTTGGTGTAGTCCACGTTGTCCCAGCCGTCCGTGGGATCTCCGTTGAGCATAGCCTCTACGTTATCCCGCGTGAAATAGGGCACATATTCCTCTTCCGCGCCGATGGCACCGCTGGAGAGCTGGTCCATCATCTGCGCCAGGTTGTAGTAATACGCAAACTGGGGGCCGTTCATAAAACGCGGGAAATTGGCGTTCATGGAAGCACCCACAGAGCCGTTGTAGGTGATGCGGGCATCCCCCTTCTCTCCTTTCTTGGTAGTGATGATGATCACGCCTCCGGCAGCTTTCAGGCCATACACCGCCGCCGATGCACCATCCTTGAGCACGGAGATGCTCTCGATGTCCGCGGGGTCAATGTCGTTGATGTCACTGACGGGAAAACCGTCCACCACATACGCTACGCCATAGACGGAGCCGCGGATGCGCAGCGAGGCCTGGTCCAGGCCGGGCTCACCGGATTCCTGGACGGAGGAAATGCCGGAAAGTTTACCTGCCAGCACCTGCGACACATTGGTAGAAGGGGCCTTCAGAAGTTCATCGCCCTTGATGGCCGATACGGCCGCCGTCAGGGTTTCCTTTTTGGCGGTACCGTAACCCACCACCACCACATCTTCCAGGTAGAGGGCATCTTCCTGCAGGGTGACATTGAGGCTGGACTGTCCATTCCAACGATGCTCCTGCGTGGCAAGACCCAAACAAGAGAATTCCAGGACGTCCCCTTGGGAAACACGGAGGGAATAGCTTCCGTCCGCGGCTGTCATGGTGCCGTTGGTGCTGCCTTTCACCAGCACGGTGACGCCGGCAAGGGGAGCGCCATCGGCGTCCGTGACCTTACCGCGCACCTGCGTCTGGGCAAAAGCCGCCTGCTGGAACAGGAGGCATCCGGCCAGCAGGGCAACAATGAGACGGGAAAAGGATTTCATACGTTATACAGATTGTTTCTTTTTGTCTGCGATTTCCTGTAGGATGGTACCAATCTGGTACAGGCCGCGGGGCACGTGGAAGCAGCCCTTCCACTTGCCGCCCTTGAGGGGAAGCAGGACCTCTCCCCTGCGGTTAAGATACCCGTACCACTCCGGATACTCCGGGTCCTTGAAACGGGACCACATATACTCGTCCAGCTTCAGGAACCATTCCAGGGCTTTTTCGTTGCCCGTGAGCTGGTAGCCTTTGATCATGGCGATAGCACTTTCCAGGTGCACCCACCAGAGCTTCTGGTCCCACTCCAGTTCCTGGGTGGGATAGCCTTTGCGATCCATGAAATAGAAGATGCCGCCGTACTCCTTGTCCCAGCCATATTCTATCACGCGAAGGGCAATCTCCATGCTTTTGTCTATGATGTCCTGCCTGTCCAGGCGCAGGCCCAGGTTCATCATGAACCAGAGGGATTCCAGGTCATGGCCGGGGTTCACCTTGCGGCCTTCGAAGCAGTCTATCAGGCTGCCGTCCGGTGCCAGGTTTTCCACCATTACGCCAAGATCCGGCTGGTAGAAGACGTCGAACACCTCATGGAGGGCCACATCGATGGTTTTGTCCAGCAGGGACTTGTCCTTGATGATGGGCTCTACCTCCAGGGCCATGTTGCAGATGATCATGGGCAGGGCGAAATCCTTCATGGGACGCGTACCCGGATAGCCTTTGGCCCACTGCCCCTTGGGGTTGGAGCGGCGGTCCAGGATGCGCTGGAAGGTTTTGCGCGCAATCTCTGCGTAATGCTCGTCTCCCGTTGCTACGGCCATCTGGGCAAATGCCATGCAGGCGAAGGTATTGGAGAAGATGTTGTACGGCTGGATGATGGGCTTCCCCTCACGGGTGAGCGAGAAGTAGAAGTCATAATTGCCGTCATGGCCGAACTTTTCCAGAAAAGCCGCGCCCTGCGCTGCACATGCGAGCCAGGCAGGTTTTTTTTCCACCTTATTATACAGCATCGCGAACATCCACACTTCCCTGCCCTGCAGCCATACGAATTTATCCGTGTCAAAAACGCTGCCGTCCCTGTTCAGGCAGGTGAAATACCCACCGTACTCCTTGTCCTGGGAGCATTCCAGCCAGAAGGGCAAAACATTGCTGTAGAGCTCCTTCCGGTAGCGGGCGGCCATGGTTTCAAATAAATTTGCTTCCATTATTTATGTTTTATGGTTTTAGTCAACGTTACAAAATTACAAATAATATTAAACTATGCAAATATTTTTAACGAAATGATAAAAAGTTATCGAAGATTTTTCACTTGTAGCCATGAATAGTTTTGCCATATAGAAATTAATTTTATATATTTGTGGAGTTATTAGACAAACCAAGACATGGAAAACAGACGCTCTTTCCTTAAAAAAGCGGCCTTGGCTTCTGCCGCCGCTCCCCTGCTGGCCACTGGCTGCAAGCCCTCTCCCTCCAAAGACAAATACGGGATAGAGGCAGACCTTTCAGTAGAAAGCACCCTCATAGTTCCCAAGGCCGCCGGCCTTCCTATCACCGGCACCTTCCTGGACGAGATTTCCCACGACATTCCCCACCAGAACTGGGGAGAGAGGGAATGGGACCGGGAGTTCCGCTACATGAAGGCCATAGGAATAGACACCGTCATAGACATCCGCTGCGGCTACCGCAAGTTCATCACCTATCCCAGTCCCTATCTGCTGGGCAAAGGCTGCTACATGCCCTCGGTGGACCTTATAGACATGTTCTGCCGCCTGGCCCAGAAGTATGGCATGTCCTTCTGGCTGGGCCTCTATGACAGCGGCAAGTACTGGGACACCGGCGACATGACCTATGAGGTAGAAGCCAACAAATACGTGATCGAGGAGGTCTGGGAGCGCTACGGAAAGAAGTACAGCAGCTTTGGCGGCTGGTATATTTCCGGAGAGATTTCCCGTGCCACCCGCGGCGCCATCGAGAGCTTCCGCACCCTGGGACGCCAGTGCAAGGAAGTAAGCGGCGGCCTGCCCACCTTCATATCGCCCTGGATAGACGGCAAGAAGGCCGTGGACGCCGCCGGAGGCAACCTTACCAAGGAACAGGCCGTATCCGTAGAGCAGCATGAGCGGGAATGGAACGAGATTTTTGACGGCATCCATGAATACGTAGATGCCTGCGCCTTCCAGGACGGCCATATAGACTACGATGAACTGGACGCCTTCTTCACCGTGAACAAGAAACTGGCAGACCGCTACGGCATGCAGTGCTGGACCAATGCAGAAAGCTTCGACCGGGACATGCCCATCCGCTTCCTCCCCATCAAATTCGACAAACTGCGCATGAAACTGGAAGCTGCGGCACGTTGCGGCTACGACAAAGCCATCACCTTCGAGTTCAGCCACTTCATGAGCCCGCAAAGCGCATACCTGCAGGCGGGTCATCTGTACGACCGTTATAAGGAATACTTCGGCCTTTAAGACATGGGACACTTCCTGCAACATATCCATGGACGTTATGCCGGGGAAAAGAAAAAGATTCTTGCCCTGTGCATGGACGGAGCCGGCTACAGCGTAGCGGACTTTACCCAGCACCTGGACACCAGCATCCCCAAGGTCACCCGTATTGTAAACGAGATGATCCATGAGGGCTACCTGACAGAAATCGGCAAGCAGGAGTCGGCCACCGGGCGCCGGCCCAGCCTTTACGGCCTAAATCCGGATGCCGGTTACTTTGTGGGCATAGACGTAGGTCACCACAGCATCTCCATCGCCGTCACGGACTTCCCCGGCCGGCTGGTCCATTTTGCAGATGTCATCCCTTTCCAGCTCAAGAACCAGGAAGAGTCCGTCAAACAGATGTGCCAGCTGGTGCTGCAACACCTGTCCTCGGAAGATATAGACCAGGATAAAGTGAGGGCATACGGCGTCAATTTCACCGGGCGCGTCAACCACAGTACCGGTTACAGCTACTCCTACTTTATCAGCGAGGAAAAGCCCATCCGGAATGTCCTGGAAGAGTGTTTAGGGAAAAGCGTATCCGTAGAAAACGACTCCCGCGCCATGGCCTACGGCGAATACATGAACGGCCTCACCAACGAAGAAGGCACCATCCTCTTCCTCAATGTGGGCTGGGGCCTTGGCATGGGCATGATCCTGGACGGCAAGCTCTTCACCGGCAAATCCGGCTTTTCCGGAGAGATAGGCCATTTCCCCCTGCTTGACAACAATCAGTACTGCCGATGCGGGAAAATCGGCTGCCTGGAAACCGGCGCCTCCGGCAGTGCCCTGCAGCGCCTGATGATGGAAAAGCTCAAGGAAGGCCGTCCGTCCATCCTTTCGGCCGCCTTCAAGGAAGGGAAGGAGCTCACCCTGGAGAACATCCTGGACGCCACGCAGCAGGAGGATGTCGCCGCCATCGAGTGCATAGAGGAGATAGGCAGTACGCTGGGGCGGGCCATCGCCGGCCTTATCAATCTCTTCAATCCGGACATGGTGATTATCGGCGGGCGGCTAAGCAGCACTGAGCGCTATCTGATGCCGCCGCTTCGCAGCGCCGTGAACAAGTATTCCCTGAACCTGGTGAACAACGACACCGTCATCAAGCTCTCCCGCCTGGGGAAAGAGGCCGGTGCCATTGGCGCCAGCCTCCTGTCCAAAGCCCGTCTGGTAAGCGAGTGGGCGTAACCGCCGCTATCGCTGCCAGTAAGCTTCTATTTCCTCCAGGGTCTTCCCTGTGGTGTCCGGCACGTGCCGCCACATGATCCACAGATACGGCAGGCAGCAGAAGGCAAAGAGGAAGAAAGTACCCGCAGGGGTAAGGTTTTCCAGCATCCAGGGCGTCAGCTGGCCAATCAGGTAAGTGCCCACCCAGAGCGCCAGACCCGCGATGGACATGGCAAGGCCCCGCACCCGGTTGGGATACATCTCACTGAGCAGCACAAAGACCACCGCACTGATGGAAATGGCCGTGCAGAACACGTACAGCAGGAAAAAGGTGAGCATGAACCAGGTGGGAAGGCTGGTCGAGGGCAGGAAGTAAAGGCCTATCATCAGCAGGCAGAAAATCATGCCGCCAACGCCCCACCAGACCAGCTGCTTGCGGCCCACCTTGTCAATGATCAGCAGGGCAATCACGGTGGTGAGCATATTCACCACGCCCACCAGTACCGTAGAGAAGAGGGGGTCCTGGAAACCTGCATCGGCAAAAATCTTGGGGCCGTAGTAGAGGACGGCGTTCACGCCCATGAACTGGCCCAGGATGGCAATGGCGCTGCCAATCAGCACCGCCCGCAGGATGCCTTTTTCCCGCAGGGCCTTCCATTCCTCTCCTTTTTCCTGCCGCTGGCCCCTCACAGCCAGCCAGCGCGGACTTTCCGGGATAAAGAAGATCAGGACCAGGAAAAGGAGGTCCGGGATGGCCTCTGCTCCCAGCATGGGGCGCCAATACTCCGCCATGCTTGTTCCCTTGAGAATGAGGTAGTTGGCAAGATAAGCCAGCAGGAAGCCGATGGTAATGAACAGCTGATAAAGACTGACCATGGTTCCCCGCACATGCGCGGGCGATACCTCAGAGATATAGATGGGAGAGACGATGGAAACGATGCCTATCCCGAATCCGCCAATCATGCGGTAAATCACCAGCTGGGTAAAATTCCCGCTCGCAGCGCATCCTATGGCCGATATACTGAAAAGGACGGCCGATATGAGCATGGTCTTTTTCCGGCCCAGGAAGTCACTGAGCATGCCGGCAACCAGTACGCCCAGGATGGAGCCTATGAGGGCACAGCCCACATACCAGCCCTCCCCGCCCGTTGACAGGCCGAACTGCATCTTCACCACCTCCGTGGTGCCGGAAATAACGGCTGTATCGTAGCCGAAAAGGATACCGCCGATGGCGGCCACAACCGCCAGGAATACTACACGTGCATTTACTTTCTCACTCATGGAAATTCTTCTTAGTTTCGCAATATATGGTTTTTCTTTGAGGTATGCAAGCTTAGAGTTCTTGTTTAAAGGTGGACGCTGGAAGGCCGTCAAGGCCTGTGAGATTGGCCAGCGAATAGGGTTCCCAGCCGTAGCGGACGGCCAGCGGCTGGGCTAACTCCCTCACATCCAGGCGCACAGAGCACCCGTCAATGGCGGCGGGAACGCTCCTGTAAAGCGCAGTGCTCCCATCCAGCACTTCAAATCCCTGCAAGGGCCCGGAGCTGGCAAGGAACTGGTCAAAAAGGAGTAGCAGGGAACCCTCTTCCAGGCGGATATCCTGCAGCCGGGGGCCGTCTGCGCGAAGCGGATGGCCGTAGTGCTTTTCCAACGCCTGCAAGGCCAGGCGCTCCCCTACAGGCTTCTTTTTCCGCGGATGCACGTCCTGAGGGTCTCCCAGATCCGAGGATACCGCCATGCCCAGGCCTTCCCGGCAGTTGACCAGCCTTCGCTGGGAATCCCGGAATGCGGGCCAGCAGGTGCGGTTGAGAGAGGAAAGCTGCACATAGTAAAAAGGCATTGCGGGCGCTGTAAAGTAGTCCCGCCAGGCATCTACCAGGAGGGGGAAAAGTTGCTCATGCACTTCCATGCGTTCTGCGTTGGACTCTCCCTGGTACCAGATAACGCCCGTAATGGGGAAATGGTCCATGGGCAGTATGCCGGCCTCGAAAAGGTAGGAAGGTTCATAAGGGTGACGCGTGGGCACTACGGCATAACCGTTGGCTTTTTCCGGCCGCTCCGACAGATTCTTTTCTGCGCGGCCGCGGGCCCACTCCATAATCAGGTCATTGTGGAGCCAGTCCCTGTAAAACTCCGGGAAGTCCCTTTCCAGGTATTCCCGCGATATCCAGCTTTCTGCGGTAGAGCCGCCCACGGCATTGCAGATAAGCCCCACAGGCACCTGCAAACTGTCCCGGAGCATGGCCCCAAAGGCATATCCCACGGCACTGAAACGCGCCAGCGAGGCCTCCGTGGCCGGTGCCCAGGCTGCCGACTTGAAATACTGCAAATGCGCCACCGAATCCAGGGCCGCTGCCGGCCAGGCCACATTGTCCGTGCGCCAGCGGCATTTCATGTCGTAAAGGCGAAGGGCCGCGTCTGCGCGGGGGGCAGCATCCGCCGATTGCCGCAGCTCAAACTCCATATTGGACTGGCCGGAGCACAGCCAGATATCGCCAAAGGCCACATTCTTGTAAACCAGGGACTTGCCGGGAGAACTGATACCAAGCGTTGCACCCTCCCCTGCCGGGAAAGGTCCCACCTGAACGCTCCACCTGCCATCTGTACCGGTGAGCGCCGCATAAGAACGGCCTTCCAGGGTAACGGTAATGCGTTCGCCGGCATCGGCCGTACCGCCTATACGAAAAACTTTCTCGCGGGGCAGCACCATATTGTCGGAATACAAGGCGCTCATTTGCAGGCCGCCAAAATCCCCGCTGATGGCCTGATAGACTGTCCGGGCCAGAATGGCGGCACCCTCCGCGTTGGGATGAATCGCGTCCGGAAGCAGCCAGGGATAGGGGTACAGGGGCTCATGGAAGTCAATGAGCTGCGCCCCCGCCGCACGGGCCACACGTTCTATTTCCCGCTGGATTTTTACGTGCCAGTCTCTGGTTCCGGAGATAAAGCGCCGGTGCGCGCTGCCGACAGGCGTCATCCGGGCCAGCAGGAAGCGGGCTTTGGGGTTGGCACTCCGGAGGCTGTCTATCAGGGCCAGGTAGTCCTGGGCGAAGGCATCCTGCAGGTGGGGCCAGTTACGGGGATCGGTGTCGTTGACGCCCAGGTGAATGACCACGATATCTCCGGCGAACTCCATGGCCTGCCGGAATTCTTCCTGCTCCATGTAGGGCCTGTGCCCCTGCCGAAGCAGCGTGGCGCCGCTCTTGCCAAAATTCCCCACCTTATAAGCGGGGCCCAGCAGACCTTGCAGCTGCGCAGGATAGCACTCCTCCACCCTGTTCTCAAGCATCATCCCGTAAGTGATGCTGTTGCCCACGCACGCCACCTTTACAGGGGGTGCCGGCTTTTTGGGATTGCGCGCCGATGCCGCCACTCCCAGGGAGAGGCCGGCCACAGTAAAGAATAAGGCTGCCTTATAAAAAAAGTATCTCATGCACCTTGCGTTTTCCATGGAAAACAAAGATAGCAAGAATCCCGCTTTCAGGCAAATAAAGCTGCCTGCAGGGAAGATATCCCGGGGCCCGTTTTGAAATGAGGATTCTTTTAGGTATTTTTGTTAGTTACAATCCCTAAGCCAAACAAACAAAACATTGTCAATATGAGTAGTAAAAGAATCCTTATGGCCCTTGCCGCGGCGGCGGCTTTGCTTTCCTTCACTTGCTGCAAGCAAAAATCGGCCCCTGGCATTATTAAAACGGAGATTCCTGCGCGCCCTGCCGGCGTAGAGGACATGATACTTTTTGCCGCGGACCCCATTGAGGATGTGGGCATTGGCGTAGTGGGCCTGGGCATGCGCGGCTCTGATGCCGTGGAGCGCCTGAGCTTCGTGCCCGGCTGCCACGTGGCCGCCGTATGTGACCTTCTCCCGGAGCGGGCCGATGCCAGCCTCCAGTATCTGCAGGGCAAGGGCTTGTGGGCCAATTCCTACAGCGGAGAGGAAGAGTCCTGGAAGGCGCTGTGCGAAGACCCGTCAGTGGACCTGGTGTACATCTGCACGGACTGGCTGCACCACGTTCCCGTAGCGCTCTATGCCATGGAGCAGGGGAAGCACGTGGCCATCGAGGTACCCTCGGCCGAAACCCTGCAGGCCTGCTGGGACCTGGTGAACACCTCTGAGCGCACCCGCAAGCATTGCTTCATCCTGGAGAACTGCTGCTACGACTTCTTTGAAATGACGGCCCTTACCATGGCCCAGCAGGGCGTTTTCGGGGAAATCATCCACGCGGAAGGCGCCTACAACCACAACCTGGACCCTTATTGGAAAGCCTACTGGAACAACTGGCGGCTGGACTTCAACAGCAAGCATCGCGGAGACCTCTACCCTACGCATGGATTCGGCCCGGTATGCCAGGCGCTGAATATCCACCGCGGAGACCGCCTCACCACGCTGGTAGCCATGGATACGGACCCTTTCAACGGTCCCAAGCACGCCAAGGCCGCCGGCATGGAGGACAAGCCTTTTGCCAACGGAGACGTCACCATGACCATGCTGCGCACGGAAAAGGGCAAGACCATCCTCATCGAGCATGACGTAATGACTCCCCGCCCCTACAGCCGCATGTACCAGCTGGTAGGAACGGACGGCTATGCAGGCAAGTATCCCATCCAGGAAATCTGCCTCCGGCCCGAAGGCGCCCAGAACGTTGATTACCAGAACCTGGGCTACGAGAAAGTGTACCGCGGAGAGGCCCTGAAGGAAATCCTGGCCCAGTACCGCAACCCCATCCTTACTCCGGAACTGGAGACCATGGCCAAGGAAGTGGGCGGCCACGGCGGCATGGACTTTATCATGGACTACCGCCTCATCTACTGCCTGAACAACGGCCTTCCGCTGGATATGGACGTGTACGACCTGGCCGAATGGTGCTGCCTGACGGAACTCTCCCGCATTTCCCTGGAAAACGGCTGTGCGCCCGTTGAGGTGCCTGACTTTACCCGCGGCGCCTGGAACAAAGTGAACGGTTTCTCTTACGCCTTTGCCAAATAATGCCATGAAAGACCTCAAGAACATTGCATCCGCATTTGCCATTGAAGGCGCCGTCAAGGAGATAAAACCCCTTGGCAACGGCCTTATCAACGACACCTTCCGCATCTATACGGACGGCCCCAAAGACTATGTGCTCCAGCGCATCAATACCGCCATTTTCAAGGACGTGGAGCTGCTGCAGCACAATATCGAGTGCGCCACGGAGCATATCCGCCGCAAGGGAGCCATGACGCTGCGCTTTTTCCCCTGCAAGGCCACGGGAAAAACCTACTGGACAGACGGGGAAAGCCACTGGCGCGTCTCGGAATTCATCCCGGATGCTTACACCTATGAGATGGTGAACCCGGAGTATTCCTACTGTGCGGGCAAGGCCTTCGGGGAATTCGAGGCCATGCTGGCGGACATCCCGGAAAAGCTGGGAGAGAGCATCCCGGACTTTCACAACATGGAACTTCGCGCCCGCCAGCTGCACGAGGCCGTATCGGCAGATGCCGCCGGCAGGATGGCCCTTCCGGAGGTGCAGGACATCCTGAAAGACCTCCTTGCCTACGAGGAGGAGATGTGCAAGGCAGAGCGCCTTTTCCGCGAAGGGAAACTGCCCAAACGCATCTGCCACTGTGACACCAAGGTGAACAACATGCTTTTTGACAAGGACGGCAACATCCTATGTGTCATTGACCTGGACACCCTCATGCCTTCCTTCGTGTTCTCGGACTTCGGGGATTTCCTGCGCACCGCCGCCAACACCGTGGCAGAGGACAGCCCGGAGGTGGAGAAGGTGGATTTCCGGATGGATATCTTCCAGGCTTTCGCCAAAGGCTATCTGGAAAGCGCCCGCTGCTTCCTTACCCCCCTCGAAACGGAGAACCTTCCCTACGGCGCCTGCCTTTTCCCCTACATGCAGGCCGTGCGCTTTTTCGCAGACTACATCAACGGCGACACCTATTACAAAATCCAATACCCGGAACACAATCTGGTGCGCACACGCAATCAGGTGGCCCTTTTCCACGCTGCCTATGCCAAGCTCTCCCAGATGCAGGAAGTGATTGCGGGTATTCAGTAAAGACATGCCATGCTTGCTCTATTAGCCCTTTTGACAGCCGCCCTTATCCAGGTGCAGCACTACCAGGTGCCGGTGGTAACGGGCCAGGATGTGGCCGTTGCCAAAGTCATCGTTCCCGAAGGTGCCCGGCCGGAGTGGAAAATCTCTTTGAAAGGCCAGCCCTGCAAGGCCCTGGAGGAGGCTTACGTAAAAGACGGACAGCTGTATGTAAGAATCAGCAGCAGCCGTACTTCCAAACTGGACAAACCTTTCCGCATCAAGGTAAAGGCCAAGGGCTTCCGGGTGGAGGAAAGCGGCGTGCTGGAGCACCGCCTGGCCCGCCGCGTGCGCAGTGCCGGCGATGACGGCGTCACCGCCTACCGCATCCCCGGGCTAGTTACCTCCCAAAAAGGAACCCTCATTGCCACCTACGATATCCGCCACAACCACTCCCGCGACCTGCAGGACGATGTGGACGTGGGTATCAGCCGCTCCACGGACGGCGGCCGCACCTGGGGCCCCATGATTGTTGCCATGGACCTGGGAGAATGGGGCGGCCTGCCGCAGAACCTTAACGGTATCGGGGACCCCTGCATCCTGGTGGACGAGGTAAGCGGAGACATTCTCCTCTTTGCCGCCTGGGCGCACGGAGGAACGGCCGGGAAAGCCGCCTGGTTCACTGCCGGCAGCGGCTTCGAGCCAGCCACCACGCCCCAGCTCATGATGAGCCGCTCCACCGACGACGGTCTCACCTGGAGCCCCCTTGAGAACCTTACGCGACAGGTCAAGCAGGAAGCCTGGAATTTCACCTTCCAGGGCCCTGGCCGCGCCATCACCATGGCCGACGGAACCCTGGTGGTGCCCTTCCAGCACCAGGAGCCGGAACCGGAGCGCACCCCCGCCGCCGGCATCATGCATTCCCACGACCGCGGCAAAACCTGGACGGTGCACAATCCGGCCAAGATGAACACCACGGAAAGCCAGGTGGTGGAAGTGGAGCCCGGCGTGCTGATGCTCAACATGCGGGACAACCGCCGTACAGGCCGCGCTGTTTACATCACCCGCGACATGGGCAGAACCTGGACGCCGCATGCCTCGGACGGGCAGTTGGTAGAGCCCGTGTGCATGGCCAGCCTCATCCGCGTTCCTGCGGCAGAGAACAGCCTGGGAAAGGACATCCTGCTTTTCTCCAATCCCTCGGACCCCAACCATCGGCGCAACATGACCATCCGCATGAGCCTGGACGGCGGCGTCACCTGGAGCCGGGAACTCCTGCTGGACCAGCAGGACGGCTGGGGCTACTCCTGTCTCACCATGATAGACAAAAGCACGGTGGGTATCCTCTATGAGAGTTCCCAGGCCCACATGACCTTCCAGGCCGTAAAACTGAAAGACATCCGCTGACAGCAGCCCTTTACACAGATACCGGCAGGCGGGGGTGGGTCCCTTCCTGCCGGTATCGGCGCAAGTACCTGACGGCGATCGATCAGTCGCTCTGCGACAGGCGCCTTGGGCAAAAACAAAGGTACGCAGCCTCCCGTTGGCTTTCAAGAGGTGAAATAATTTTGTTTTTCCGCATAAAATGCCTATATTTGCAGTCCTTTTTGGCACGGCATGGGCGTAAAAAGGACTAAAGTATTTATAAACAATTAATTAACAAACAATGGTTAACCAGTACGAAACCGTTTTCATTGCAACTCCCGTTTTGTCTGACACCCAGATGAAGGAAGCGGTTGCCAAGTACGTCAAGCTCATCGAAGACAATGGCGGTGAGGTTGTGTACCAGGAGGATTGGGGCCTGCGCCAGCTCGCTTATCCCATCCAGCACAAAACTACAGGTTTTTATTACCTGATCGAGTTCAAGGCCAACAGCCAGTTCGTTGCCACCCTCGAAACCCAGTATCACCGCGATGAGCGTATCATCCGCTTCCTCACTGTCGCTCTTGACAAGGATGCCGTGGCATACGCAGAAAAGCGTCGCGCAGGCAAGGCCGCCAAGGCTGCTCCCGCACCCGAGGCTCCCGTGGCTGAAGCTGAATAATTAAGGAGGAAAACATTATGGCAAACGAAAATAAAGAAATCCGCTATCTGAATCCCCCTACCGTGGAGGTTCGCAAGAAGAAATACTGCCGTTTCAAGAAGGCCGGTATCAAGTATGTAGATTACAAGGACCCCGAGTTCCTCAAGAAGTTCCTCAACGAGCAGGGCAAGATCCTTCCCCGCCGTATCACCGGTACTTCCCTCAAGTTCCAGCGCAAGGTTGCCCAGGCCATCAAGCGTGCCCGCTCCCTCGCCCTGCTTCCGTATGTCACTGACCTCCTTAAATAATCTGCCTTATGGAAATTTTGCTTAAGAAAGATGTAACCAATCTGGGTTACGCCGGCGAGATTGTGAAAGTGAAGGCCGGTTATGCCATGAACTACCTGGTGCCCCAGGGCTTTGCCACCGTGGCCACCGAGAGTGTCAAGAAGCAGCACGCGGAGACCCTCCGCCAGCGCGCCCACAAAGAGGCCAAACTTGTGGCCGATGCAGAGGCCCTCGCCGCCACCCTCGGCGCACAGACCGTGGAAGTGAAGGTGAAAGTCTCCGAGAGCGGCAAGCTCTACGGCAGCGTCACCACCATGGATCTCGCAGAAGCCCTGAACGCCAAGGGCCTGAACATTGACAAGAAGGACATCACCATCCTCGCCGGTGAGGTGAAGGAATGCGGTGAATACGAGGCTGCCGTCAAGATCTACAAGGCCATCAAGGGCACCTTCAAATTCAACGTGGTGGCAGAGTAACCACTCCCCCACAGTCCATTCAACTTAAAGCCCGGTCATTTTGATGTGACCGGGCTTTTTTGGGGGCCGACTGTCGGCTTCTATTGCAGGAAGTGCTACTTTACCGGAATATTCTCCAGCACGGCTTTGAGGTAGTCCCAGGTGCGGGCGACGGAGGCGATATGGACTTTCTCGTCGGGGCTGTGGGGATAGCGGATGGTGGGGCCTATGGAGACCATCTCCCAGTTGGGATACTTGGCGCCCATGATGGCACATTCCAGACCGCCGTGGGTGGCCATGATCTTCATGGGACGGCCGTACACTTTCTCAAACTGGTCCATGCATACCTTGTTGATGGGGGTGTCCAGCTTGGGTGTCCAGCCGGAGTAGCCGCCTGCGAAGGTAATCTGGTCTGCGCCGGCCAGCTCATAGATGCACTGGATGCGCTGGGCAAGGTAAGCCTTGGAGGAATCCACGGCGCTGCGCATGAGGGAGTGGATGGTGATCTTTCCCTTTTCCGTACGTACGATAGCCAGGTTCACGGAAGTTTCCGTGAGACCGGGCATGGACTGGCTCATGCGGATAACACCGGAAGGAGAGGCGATGATGGCCTTCACGGCGCGAAGCATCACGGAACCCTGGATGAACTTGGGCTGCACCGGGATCTTGTCCTCGATGGTCAGGAGGGCCGAAGGATCGCTGTCCTTGAACTCTGCCTTCACGGTATCGAAGATGGAGACGATGAGCTCCCGGGCTGCCTTGAATTTGTCTTCGGGAACAAGAATCTCTGCCTGGGCCTCGAAGGGGATGGCGTTGCGGAGGGAACCGCCGTGGAATTCCACCACCTTTACGCCGTAGTCTTCCATCAGGGGCAGCAGGATGCGGGCAACCACCTTGTTGGCATTGGCCCGGTACAGGGAGATATCCATGCCGGAGTGACCGCCTTGCAAGCCGCTCACCTTGAAACGCAGGGCCTTCATGCCTTCCGGGGTGCAGTACTTATGGTACTTGAAACTGGCCGATACATCCAGGCCGCCGGCGCAACCCACGCAAAGCTCTCCTTCGTCCTCGGAGTCCAGGTTAAGAAGGATGTCGCCTTTCAGGACACCGGGCTGCAGGCCATTGGCGCCCGTCATGCCGGTTTCCTCGTCCATGGTGATCAGGAGCTCGATGGGGCCGTGCTTGACGCTCTTGTCCTCTGCTACAGCCATGCCGAAGGCCACGCCGATGCCGTTGTCGGCGCCCAGGGTGGTGCGGTCCGCCGTTACCCATTCCCCATCTACGTAAGCGTTGATGGGGTCCTTGAGGAAGTCGTGCGGGGAGTCGGAGGTTTTCTGCGGCACCATGTCCATGTGGCCCTGCAGGATCACGCCCTTGCGGTTTTCCATGCCTGGCGTGGCAGGAACGCGGATGATGATGTTGCCTACCTCGTCCTTGATGGTCTCGAAGCCATGGGAAATACCCCAGTTATACAGATAGTCAATGACTTTCCCCTCATGCTTGGAAGGGCGGGGAATCTGGGTAAGTGCATAAAAGTTCTTCCAGATTACCTTGGGTTCTAAGTTTTGGATACTCATAAATCAATTATTGGTTTTAGAAGTTATTTGGTCAGAAACAAAGTGCTTTCCCGGCCCAGCTGGTAGAAGGGAATACGGGTTTGCAGGATGGGCGTAGTGTTTTCTGTAAGGACAGTCCGGCACACCTGGGGAATCCGGTAGCGGACAGCGCCCCTTCCCTTGCGGCGGTCCTGGTTCTCTTCCGGGAGCGTACCCTCCGGATAGAGCTCCAGATAGTAGGGAACGCCTTTTACGCCGCTGCCCACGGGGCCTTCATCCGTGAGGCGGAACACCAGGTAGCGGTGCTCATTGACCGTGGAAGCGGGAACCACCTCATAGGTAGCCGTCAGATAGCGGACTACGGAATAGCCGCGGAAAAGGGCCATGTACTCCTGCTCTGTCCGGTCCAGCTCTTTCAGGGCAGCCTGGAGGGCCTCCCCGGAGTAATTGGCGTCCGTGTTGCCGGTAGCTATGTTCAGGCGCTCTTCCCGGACGGAGAGAATCATCTTGGCGGCAGCCTGGGCTTTCTCTTCCAGGGTTTTGTCCACCAGGACCTTATGCTCCACGGGGACGCGCACAATGGCGGTATCCGTCTGTACGTTGCGGTACTCGATGCGGGTTTCTTCCCGCTGGGGGGAGGTCAGGCCCTTGCCGGTGAAATCTCCCGAGAGGCCGGGCAGGAAGCGCCAGTCCGCGCGGGGAGCCTGGTTCCCCAGGGAAATCAGGCCCTGGGCGCTCAGGGACAGAAGCGCTGCGCTTTCCCCTTCGCAGGTGTGCCAGGCCTGGGTATCGGCCTCCACGTGGGGTATCAGTTCCACCCCGGTGAGCACCGCCGATACCTGGTCTTTGTCCTGCACCGAGATATTGAGCATTCTCTTTGCATAGGCGGCATAAGGGCCGGCGAAGAAGGATTCCTGCCTAACCTCCACCTTCACGGTGACGGAGGTGGCAGGAAGGGCGTAAGATATCTCCTGTGCACGCAGGGCGGTGCCAAGCAGCAGGAATAGAAGAAGAAGAAGGGTCCCTGTTCTTTTCATTATTTCCATCTTTTATGGGTCCAGAGGTAGTTCCAGGGCTGGGCCCTGAGGTCTTCCTCCAGTAATTCGTAGTAGCGTTGCATAATCCAGGCGGGGTCCTTGCCGGCGGCCCTGTCACAGATGGGCACCACCGTCATGGTGTAGCCGCCGCCTTCCCGGCAGCGGAAGCGAAGGTAGGCCACCGCCATATCCTGTTTTACGGCCATCGAGGCGCCGCCTTTCATGGTAGGGGTTTCCTGGTTCATGAAGCGCACCCTGGTATTCAGGTTTCCGTTATAAGGATACTGGTCCGTAATGAAACTGTAGCAGAACTTCTGGCCTTCCCTTTCCTTGGCAAACGCCCTCATGTCAAAGGACTCCACATAACCCTTGAAGTCCAGGTCCGAGACGGGGGCCGTCCGGTTGCGGGCCATGAAGCGGTCTGCCCAGGCGCTGCTGAGGCGAAGGTAAGTGACGGCATAGCGGGAAGGGTCCATGTCCAGCTTCTCTCCGTAGGAATAGTAAAAAATGCCGATAGAAAGCTCCCAGTTGCCCGCATGGGACTGCAGCAGCATCACCTGGGTTGCCCCGGCGGCAAGGCGGTTGTACTCCTGAGGATTGGTAAACTCCACCAGGTGGCTCTCATGAAGGCGCCGGCGTCCTTTTTCCCCGCGATACCTCCCGAAACGGAGCATCTCCACGAAGATGGTGACAAAATGCCGGTAAAACTTCTTGTGGATTTCCTGCAGCTCCGCGTATTTTTTCTCCGGGAAGCTACGGCTGAGGTTCACCATTACCACATCCGAGCGATAACGGAAAACAGCGCGCAGCAGCCAGGCAAGAAAAGCAATCATTCTTTCAGTTTTAACCAATCAGACAAAAGTAAAAAAAAACGCAGAAATAAACAAACTGAGGGGCCATTTGACATTTTATTTTGCAAAATCAGAAATTATCCCCATTTTTGTAAGGATATAGTCAATTCAAACTAACTAATCATAATAATTCTTAACTATGTTCAAAGGACAACCTAAAGGCTTATTTGCTCTGGCACTCGCCAATACCGGCGAACGCTTTGGCTACTACACCATGATTGCCGTGTTTGCCCTCTTCCTTCGTGCAAACTTCGGCCTGGAGGCCGGCACCGCCGGTCTCATTTACAGCTCTTTCCTGATGCTGGTGTACTTCTTCCCCCTGATCGGCGGTATCCTGGCCGATAAATTCGGCTTCGGAAAAATGGTCACCACCGGCATCCTGGTCATGTTCTCCGGCTATTTGCTGCTATCCATTCCCCTTGGCGGCGGAACGGTAGCCCTGGTCGCAATGATGGCCGCCCTGCTGCTGATCGGCTTCGGCACGGGCCTTTTCAAGGGGAACCTGCAAGTCATGGTGGGAGACCTTTACAACGAGCCCCAGTACGCCGCCAAGCGTGACTCCGGCTTCTCCCTTTTCTACATGGCTATCAATATCGGCGCCCTGTTCGCCCCCACCGCAGCCATCAAGATCCGTGACTGGGCCATGTCCATCGGCTTTAACGGGAACGACGCATACCACTTCTCCTTCGCCGTTGCCTGCCTGTCCCTGATTGTTTCCATCGCCATCTACTACGCTTTCCGCAGCTGGTTCAGGCACGTGGAAGGCGGTCACGCCAAGGGAGAGAAAGCCCAGGTGGTGGACACCCTCACCCCGGAACAGACCAAAAAGCGCATGGTGGCCCTCTTCCTGGTGTTCGCCGTGGTTATCTTCTTCTGGATGAGCTTCCACCAGAACGGTCTCACCCTCACCTACTTCGCCGATGAATTCACCGAGCGCAGCGCCTCCGGTATCGCCTCCATGCCCTTCAACGTAATGAACCTGGTGGCCATTATCGTCATCGTGTATGCCCTCTTCTCCATCTTCGACAAGGAAACTTCCCAGAAGGGCAAGTGGATCGGCGTCGGCGTAGTGGCCCTCGCATGCGCGTTCCTTATCTGGATGTACACCCGCATCAACGGTGACGTGG
>CADAJF010000010.1 GCA_902788175.1 uncultured Bacteroidia bacterium | reverse complement strand
AGCAGCTTGAGGGTGGTGACATCCCGCTGGTATTTGGGGATGATGATGGTTCGGCCCAGTTCCATGCCCTTGTGCAGGTACGGAAGCATGCCCTCCTGGAACTGGAAAAGCGAGGACGTGTAGAAGGCATCCTTCCCTTCCGGACGTTCCATCAGCTCACTTCCCACGCCAATACGGTAAGCGCCGGCAATCTCTCCCTCCGGGACATTCCAGAGGATCAGGTGCCTGTAAAGGGCGTCGTAGCCATCTGTATCCAGCGGAAGGCCGGTTCCCTCCCCCACTGCACGGAAAATCATTTCCCGCAGCCGGGCCAGTTCCCGCATGGTATGGGGGATATCTGCGGCTGGGGTAAGATAGCAGCGATAATCTCCGGACTCGAAGAGGACGCGGTCCTGGATGCGGGCTATTTCTTCCCGGATAAGGGCGGGATCCTCTGCCTCTGCGATGGGCTGCATGGGCGCGGGAGTTGCCTCAGAAGGGGTTTCTTCCCGGCAGGAGGCCTCCAGCGCATAAGTGCGGCTGCGCAGGTAATTGCCAAAGGTTTCCAGGTCCATGCCCTCCACCTCTGCGGGCAGGATGGGCTGGCCTATGCGCACCTTCACCAGCGTTCCCTCCTTGTTGAAGAGTTCATGGATAAGGCGCACGGTCCTGAGACGCGGATGTATCTTTCCCAGCCTATGGAAATTGGCCGAGTTCTCCCCGTCAAAGTAAATGGGAACCACAGGAAGGCCGGACTTTTTGATGAGCTTGATGATGTTGGCCGCCCAGGGCTTGTCCTCGATGACAGGCTTTTCACAGATGGCCGAACGATCTTCTCCCTTCTGGAAAGTGGCTACCTCTCCGGCGGGGAAAAAGCCCATGCCGCCACCCTCCGCGATGTGCCGAAGGGCTGTGCGGATGCTGTTTACGCTGCGGGCATCCTGCTTTCCGGAGAGATTGTCCACGGGAAGGAAAAGTTCCTTCAGGTTGGGAATCAGGGAAAGCATGAAGGTGGTGAGGATTTTGTAGTCCGGGCGTTTTCTGTACACCGTATCACAGAGAATCAGGCCGTCCAGGCTGCCAAAATGATGGTTGGACACCGTGATGAAGCCGCCCTCTGCGGGGATACGGTCCAGATGACCTTCCGGGAGGGAATAGCGAACACCTACTTCCTGCAGCACGTGGGCAGCGAAATCCGGGGCGTTGTCCTGCGCAAACTTGGCCTGGGTAGTGTTCACCTTATCTATCTCCAGTACCTTCACCAGCAGCTTGGAGAGCTGCCGGCCCAAAGCACCCTTGACACCAAGCATGCCTTGCAGTTTTTCCGGACTTAGGACCTGTTCTTGCATTTCCATTCTGCAAAAATAATCAGAAAATTCTTATTGGGCAATAAAGGCATAAGTAATTGTACCCATTTGCCTCGCTGGGGCTGTTGAAGAGGCCGAAAATTTGGACAGCCGTGCCGCCCGAACGGCAAAGGTTCTCAGGCAGCCGTCTGCGGCGGAAAGGGCCTCGTCCACCTTGGCGTTGATGACATCACCGCGGTTATTGACGGTGATGACCACTGTCACCTGCCCTGCGCCGTAACAGCGGTAAGCCGGGATGGGAAGGTGGGAAGCATTTCTGCCGTCCAGGCTCCAGGACAGCACCGAAGGACCGCTGTAGGGGCGGGGCTTTTCCGTTGGCTGTCCCTCATCCTTGTCCGGCTGCGCCTGGGCAAAGCTTTCGTCCGGGTCTTCCTGCCGCTGCTGTCCGTCCTTGAGCTCCCGGGCCAGGCGTTCGGCCTCCTTGTAAAGCTCTTCCGCGTTGATTCCTTTGTCGTCCTTCAGGGCTGCGCGGTTCACCGCCACGTTGCGGACATCGGCCCGGGGCGTTGCAGCGGCCATGGCCAGGAGGCGTTCCAGGTCCATGGCTACTTTTTCCTGAAGCTCTGCCTCTTCTTTCTGGCGCTCCAGCTCCTCCTGCTGCGTAAAATCCAGTACAAAGCTGTTCTCGCGCTGAATCTCGTAGCCTATCCGGACCAGGAGCAAAACGATAATCACCGCAAGATGGACACTCACGGTGATATAGATGCCTGCTTTCTTGTCCGGGCTCAGTTTCATTATTACGCTAACCGCGTTTTGCGTGAAGCGCCTGCTCCACTGTGGTAGTGAGTATGTCTATGGCCACCCTGTTGTGCCCGCCCTGCGGTACAATCACGTCCGCGTAGCGCTTGGAAGGCTCGATGAACTGCAGATGCATGGGCTTCACAGTGTCGCAGTAATGCTCGATGGCCGACTCGATGGTTCTCCCGCGCTCTGCGATATCCCGTACGATGATGCGCATGAGGCGGTCATCGTCATCTGCATCAACAAAAATCTTGATGTTCATCTGGTCCCGCAGTTCCTTGCAGGTGAAGATGAGGATGCCTTCCACGATGATGACCTCCGCGGGTTCTACCGTGACGGTTTCCGTTGTGGAGCGCGAGCAGGTGATATAGGAATAGACCGGCTGCTCGATGGTTTTTCCGCTTTTGAGTTCCCGGATTTGCTGGCACATCAGTTTCCAGTCAATGGCGTCCGGGTGGTCAAAGTTGATATTCTTGCGCTCCTCCGCGGGCACATGGCTGGAATCCTTGTAATAGGAATCCTGGGGAATCACCACCACGCGGCCCTGCAGTTGTTCCACAATGGCCCTTACCACAGTGGTTTTTCCCGAACCGGAACCTCCGGCAATACCAATCACTAGCATAATTGAAAGTTTTCCAATGAATAAAACCAGCCCTTAAAACTCTGCGTTCTTGGGGGTGCGGGGGAAGGGAATGACATCCCGGATATTGGACATGCCGGTAACAAAGAGGAGAAGACGCTCGAAGCCCAGGCCGAATCCGCTGTGCGGAACAGTGCCGTAACGGCGGGTATCGATGTACCACTCCAGGTTCTTGCGGGACATGCCCAGCTCTGCGATGCGGGTTTCCAGTTTCTCCAGGGAGGCCTCACGTTCGCTGCCGCCGATGATTTCCCCGATCTTGGGGAAGAGGACATCCATGCCGCGGACGGTGCGGCCGTCCTCGTTCTGCTTCATGTAGAAGGCCTTGATGTCCTTGGGGAAGTCTATGAGGATAACCGGCTTCTGGAAGTATTTTTCTACCAGGTAGCGCTCATGTTCGCTCTGGAAATCTGTTCCCCAGTGCACCGGGTACTCGAATTGGATGCCATCGGCGATGGCTTTTTCCAGAATCTGGACGGCCTCTGTGTAGGTGACGCGCTGGAAGGCGATGCCAAGGACGCTGCGCATGCGCTCAATAAGGCCTTCGTCGTATTTGTCGTTGAGGAACTGAAGGTCTTCCAGGCAGTTGTCCAGGGCGTACTGGACCAGGTATTTTACGAATTCCTCTGCCAGGTCCATGTCATCGTGGATGTCGTAGAAGGCCATTTCGGGCTCTATCATCCAGAACTCTGCCAGGTGGCGGGGCGTATTGGAATTCTCTGCGCGGAAGGTGGGGCCGAAGGTGTAGATTTCACCTACAGCCGTGGCACCCAGCTCACCCTCCAGCTGGCCGGAAACGGTGAGGGAAGTCTTTTTCCCAAAAAAATCCTTGGAGAAATCCACCTCTCCCTTTTTGTCCAGCGGGATGTTTTTCAGGTCCATCGTGGTAACCTGGAACATATCTCCGGCGCCCTCTGCGTCGCTCTCCGTGATGATGGGGGTGTGCAGATACACGAAGCCTTTCTCATTGAAGAACTTGTGGATGGCGAAAGCCATGGCGTTGCGGATGCGCAGGATGGCCCCGAAGGTATTGGTCCTGGGGCGCATGTGCGCTACGCTGCGAAGATACTCCAGGGTGGTGTCCTTTTTCTGGAGCGGGAAGCGCATGGGGTCGCATTCTCCCAGGACCTCTATCTCGCTGGCCTGGATTTCCACGGCCTGCCCGCTGCCCACGGAGGCAACCAGCTGGCCCTTGACGGCGAGCGAAGCACCCGTTGTTATCCGTTTCATCAGGTCCTCTTCGAAGAGTTCCGTATTGGCTACGATTTGGATATTATTGATGGTGGAGCCGTCATTGAGGGCGATGAATTTTACCTGTTTATTGCCTCTTTTGGTGCGTACCCAGCCTTTGGCCAGGACTTCCCTGCCCGGCTCCATGCACAGCAGAGCCTTGATTTTGGACCTTTTCACTGTTTCCATAATTCGCTTTACTTCAAATTATGCAAATATAGCATTTCTCTGCCAAATCGGCAACCTTTATGGGGTAACAATGTCAGATATTCCTCCACGTAAGGGGAGCCGGAACGCCGGATGCGCGAGCGGAGCCTGTTGCGGATAACGCTCACAGCATTGTCCCGCCGAAGGCCCGCCAGGCGGGCGCTCAGATTATTGGTGAAGCCGGCCATCGAGTAGGAGAAAACCAGGAGCTCTACGGTATGAAGATCGGGAAAATCGGCCTGCAGGCGGTCCAGGATGCCGTCCATTACCTCGTTGATGCGTTGCTGGAGCAGCCCCGGCCCCTCCGGACCGCCCAACATTTCCCGCAAGGTTTCCATGCACTTTTTGCGGCGGTACTCGTCCGTGTAACACATTTCCTCCATCAGGAACCAGCGGGCCAGAAATATGGACAAATATACGGTCTCTTCATTCATCCTCCGGCGCTGGGCACGGCGCAAGTTGTTATTAGACAGGTACTTGCTATCCTGTTTGGCGGTGTTTTTCATACCTCATTCATGTTTGTTGTTTTCCCTCGCAAAGATACTTGCGGGGGAAAGAAGTATGAAATCCTGAACCTGAAATGTTATTTCATGGTAAATGCCTTGTTATCAATAATTTACACAAAAGCAATCTACCCGCCATCCAGGGAAATAGGCCCCGGAGGCGGACAGAAGTGAGCATGCTTGAAACAATTATTTTTTGCCACTCCGGCCGTAGCGGAACAGCGCTTTTACAGGATAATGGTCCGAGATGTATTGGACGCCAAGATAGGGCTCCCGAATGGCCTCGAATTTTTCGCAGGAGGCGAATCCCTTGTAGAAGACATAGTCAATGGGTGGAGCTTCCGTTATCCTGCCCCAGCCATGGTAGGTGAGCAGGGTATCAGTTACCGGAGCTGTCACGCGGGCATCATCCATCAGGGTGCGCAGCTGCGTAAGGCAAGGGTCGTCCGGATAGACGTTCATGTCTCCGGTGAGGATCATGGGATAGCCTTCCGGGTTCATCTGGCCGATACGCTCCACCACCAGCAGCAGGCCCAGGCGGCGTGCCTCCTTCCCCACATGGTCCAGGTGCGTATTGACAAAGTAGAAGTGCCGGCCGGCCTCCTTGTCTTTCATCAGGGTCCAGGTTGCCGTGCGCCTGCAGGCGGCATCCCAGCCCAGGGAAGGCTCCGAGGGGGTTTCCGACAGCCAGTAGGTACCCCAGTTTTCCAGCTCTATGCGGTTGGTATCGTAGAATACTGCCATGTGCTCGCCTTCGTGGATGCCGTCATCGCGTCCTACGCCGACATAAGCGTAATCCGGGCAGTTTTCCTGGAAATACTCCAGCTGCATTTCCAGCGCCTCCTGGACGCCGAAAACGGCGGGACGCTGCTCGTTGATCATGGCACAGGCCGCTTCACGGCGCTGAGGCCAGCTGTTTTCACCGTCATCGGCCGTGCCGTAACGGATATTGTAAGACATGACAGGAAGGGCAGGCGTTTTCCCGCAGGAAGCCAGCACAAGAAGGCAAAAAGCCCAGGCGATCAAACTGTTTTTCTTCATGTTCCAAACTTAGCATTTTTTTCAGAATTATTCAAGTCTCACGCGTGTATTTTGCGTAAAGTTGCGGATTATGCGCTATATTTGCAAAAAGACAACACGCATGACCAACGCGCACACTTTCCTGGCATTCGACTGCGGCGCCACCTCCGGCCGCGCCGTTCTGGCCACATTCGAAGGCGGTTCTTTCCAGATGAAGGAGGTTTACCGCTTCCCCAGCGGCATCATCGAGCTGCAGGGCAAGTACTACTGGGACATCGTAGCCATCTATGAGCATTTCAGAAAGTGCCTCTCCCAGTTAAAGCAGGAGGGAGTACGGATAGATTCCATCGGCATTGACACCTGGGGCGTGGACTTTGGCTTTGTGGCCGATGAAGGCTCCCTGCTGGGAAATCCCCGCGCTTACCGTGACCCTTATACAGAGGGCATCCCGGAAAAGGTCTATCAGACAGTACCCCGGAAGGAGCTGTACGCCGCCACCGGCATCCAGATCATGAATTTCAATTCCATCTTCCAGCTTTATGCCCAGACGCAGGAAGGCTTTGCCCCGCTGCGCCATGCCCGGGAAATCCTCTTTGTGCCGGACCTGTTGTCCTACATGCTCACAGGCAATAAGGTGTGCGAATACACCATCGCCTCCACCTCCGGCATGATGGACCAGGGCAGCCGCCAGTTCAACTTGCAACTGCTGCAAAAGCTGGGTATCCGGACGGACGTCCTGCTGCCCGTGGTACAGCCCGGAACAAGGATCGGGACATTCGAAGGCATTCCGGTAGTGGCCGTGGCGGGTCATGACACGGCATCTGCCATTGCCGCCGTACCGGCCGCCGATGAAAAGTTCGCCTACCTTTCCAGCGGCACATGGAGCCTGATGGGCATCGAGGTGGCCGCCCCCATCATCAACGGGGAAAGCGCCCGCCTCAACTTCACCAACGAAGGCGGCATCGAAGGCACTACGCGCTTTCTCAAGAACATCACCGGCATGTGGTTGCTGGAGCAGTGCCGCAAGGTCTGGAAAGCCGAAGGTAAGGATTACTCTTATGCAGAGCTGATGGAGATGGCCCGCCAGGAAGCCTCCTTCGCTGGCCGCATAGACCCCGACGATCCCCGCTTTGCCAACCCCGCCAACATGGTGGAGGAGATCAAGCGAGCCCTCATGCCCCTCACTGACCGGGCATCTGACGCCCAAGTTGTCAGCTGCATCTACCATTCCCTGGCAGACAAATACGCAGAGGTTCTTGTGAGCCTGCAAAGCTTTGCGCCCTATAAGATTGAGAAGCTGCATATTATCGGCGGCGGCAGCGCCAACGGGCTCCTGAACCAGTGGACTGCAGATGCCACGGGCCTTCCCGTTGTGGCCGGTCCCACCGAAGCCACCGCCATCGGCAATGTCATGATCCAGGCCAAGGCTGCCGGCCTGGTGAAGGACCGCTGGGAAATGCGCCGCATGATTGCCAATACCTTTTCCGTCAAGACTTTTACACCGGCCTTCCCGGCCTGAACGGGCACGACAATTGCAGGAAATATTGAACACTGATATACCATGAAAGAAGCACAGATTCTCTCCTCCTATGAAATGGCCCGTGAGCGTTATGCCGCCCTGGGCGTTGACACTGACAAAGCCATTGAAATCCTGGAGAAGACCCCCATCTCCCTCCACTGCTGGCAAACCGACGACGTGATGGGTTTCGAGAGCGCCGCAGGCCTTTCCGGCGGCATCCAGACCACCGGCAACTATCCTGGCCGCGCCCGCAACATCGATGAGGTTCGCCAGGACGTCCTCTTTGCCAAGAGCCTGATTGCCGGCAACCACCGCCTGAACCTGCATGAAATTTACGGGGACTTCGGCGGCAAGTTCGTTGACCGCGACCAGGTTGAAGTCAAGCACTTCGAAAGCTGGATCCAGTGGGCCGGGGAGAACCGGCTCAAGCTGGACTTCAACTCCACTTCCTTCGGCCACGCCAAAAGCGGAGACCTTTCACTGAGCAACCCGGATCCCGCCATCCGCGCATTCTGGATTGAGCACACCAAGCGCTGCCGCCGCATCGCAGATGCCATGGGCAAGGCCCAGGGAGACCCCTGCATCATGAACATCTGGGTACACGACGGTTCCAAGGACCAGACCGTAGAGCGCAAGCGCTACCGCGAAATCTTTGCCCAGTCCCTGGACCAGATTCTCCAGGAAGACCTTCCCGGCATGAAAACCTGCCTGGAAGCCAAGCTCTTCGGGATTGGCCTGGAAAGCTATACCGTGGGTTCCCACGATTTTGTTGCCGGCTACTGCGCTACCCGCAAGCTGATGTACACGCTGGATACGGGGCACTATGAGATGACGGAGAATGTCGCCGACATGGTAGCTTCCCTGCTGCTGTACGTGCCGGAGCTGATGCTGCACGTGTCCCGCCCCATCCGCTGGGACTCCGACCACGTGACCATCATGAACGACCAGACCCTGGACCTGTTCAAGGAGATTGTCCGCGCAGATGCCCTGGAGCGTTCCCATATCGGCCTGGATTACTTCGATGCCGCCATCAACCGCATCGGCGCTTATGTCATCGGCACCCGCGCCACGCAAAAGTGCCTGCTCAGCGCCCTGCTGGAGCCGCTTGCCAAGCTCCGCGAATACGAAGACGCCGGCAAGGGTTTCCAGAAGCTGGCCCTGCTGGAAGAGGCCAAAACGCTGCCTTTCGGCGCCGTGTTCGATTATTTCAACTACCGCAATGGCGTACCTGTAGGCGAGGCCTTCATCCCCGAGATTGAGCAATACGAGAAAAACGTCACTTCCAAGCGCTAGTGTCTCCCATGAACCTGATTATCGGACTTCTTATTATAGCTGTTGGGGCATTCTGCCAGTCCAGCAGCTATGTTCCTATTAATAAGATCAAAAAGTGGAGTTGGGAAAGTTACTGGATTGTGCAGGGCGTGTTTGCCTGGCTCCTGTTCCCGCTGGTGGGCACCTTGCTGTCCCTGTCGGGTACCGACGGCAGCTTCAGCGACCTGATGGCCCTTATCAGCGCAAATCCCAAAGCCACCTGGATGACCATCCTTTTCGGTGTCCTCTGGGGCGTTGGGGGTCTTACCTTCGGCCTTAGCATGCGCTACCTGGGCGTGGCCCTGGGCCAAAGCATAGCCCTGGGAACCTGCTCGGGCCTCGGTGCCATCCTGGGTCCGGTTTTCACCGGCAAAACCGGGGACCTTACCAGTGCCGTCATCATCGGCGTGGTGGTTACCCTTATCGGTATCGCTATCATCGGCGTGGCCGGCTGGATGAAGGCCCAGGCCCTCCCCGAAGAAGAAAAGAAGAAGGCCGTGAAGGACTTCAACTTCGGGAAAGGCCTGTTTGTGGCCATCATGGCGGGCTTTATGAGCGCCTGTTTCAATATCGGCCTCAGCTTTGGGGAAGGGCTGTACCTGCCGGGCACCAAACCCATTTTCCAAACCCTTCCCGCCACCATGCTGGTTACCTTCGGCGGCTTCCTCACCAATGCGGCGTACTGCTTCTACCAGAATAACAGGAACAAGACCTGGGGTGACTACAAGGAGGGTTCCCTCTGGAAAAGCAACCTCCTGTTTTGCTGCCTGGCCGGCCTTTTGTGGTACAGCCAGTTCTTCGGCCTCAGCCTGGGCAAGGGCTTCCTTACCCAGTACCCCGTGCTCATCACCTTCAGCTGGTGCATCCTGATGGCCCTGAACGTTACTTTCAGCAATGTCTGGGGTATCATCCTCAAGGAATGGAAGGGCGTTTCCAGAAAGGCTATCGTGGTGCTGCTTTGCGGCCTGGCCGTCCTTATTTTCAGTACTTTCCTTCCTCAGCTATTGGCATAGGAGAACTTTGATAACATGGCAAATGTTGTGATCATGCCCAAACAGGGCCAGTCCGTGGAGAGCTGCATCATCTCCCAATTCAATGTAAAAGTGGGTGACAGCGTCAAGGCCGGCGATGTCCTCTTCGGCTACGAAACAGATAAAGCCACCTTCGAGGAAGTGTCCCAGTTTGACGGCACTGTCCTGGCCATTTTCTGGGCCGACGGGGACGAGATTCCCGTGCTCCAGAATGTAATGGTCATCGGCCAGCCCGGGGAGAGTTTCGAGGAGTTCAAGCCTTCCGCTGCCGGTTCCAAGGCGGAGGAGAGCATACCCTCTGAAACCTCTGGCCACCCTCGGCCGGATAAGAGGGAGGGGCCCGCTGCCGAAGGCAGTGGGAGGGGCCGCAGCGAAGCGGAGGCGGTTTCAGAGGGTATGCTGTCCGCAGCCGTTACTCCCGGAGCGCCGGTATCGCCCAGGGCGCGTATGTTAGCGGCCGAAAAAGGCGTCCAAACAGCGCAGGTGGCAGGGAGCGGTCCCGGGGGCCGTATCATCGCCCGTGACGTGGAGGCCGCCGCAGCAGCCCAGGGCAAGCTCACAGGCCTGGCCAAGGCCAAGATGGCCCAGGGCGGAGTGGCATCTCCGGGCACAGGTTCCGGCCTGGCAGGAGCCGTCAAAGCCGCAGACCTGAAGGTCTGGAAGCCCAGCCATACGGAGGGACTGGCCGGAGAAGGTTCTGAATTCCAGGTGGTTAAAATGAGCAACATGCGCAAGCTCATTGCCAAGAGCATGTACCATTCCCTGCAGAACTCCGCCCAGCTCACCCACATGCTGGGGGCCGATGCCCGCCGCATCCAGGCCCTCCGCAAAGAGGCCAAGAAAGCCCTGGAGGAGGGAAAGATCGATGTGAACATCACCATCAACGATTTTGTCTGCTACGCCGTCATCCAGGCCCTTAAGAAGTTCCCCAACCTCAACAGCCACTGCCTGGGAGACGCCTTGCGCCTTTTCTCCAGCGTGAACCTGGGCATTGCGGTGGATACGGAACGGGGCCTGATGGTACCCGCCCTCCTGCACGCCGATGAGCTTGGCATCACCGACCTCTCCAAGCAACTCAAAAAGCTGGCCGACGACAGCAAGAAGGGCAGCATCAACCCGGACCTCCTCTCCCCCGAGGCAGCCTCCTTCACCGTGAGCAACCTGGGCGGATTCGGCGTAGAATGGTTCACCCCCATCATCAATGTGCCGCAGAGCGCCATTCTGGGCGTAGGAACCCTGGTGCCCCGTCCCAAGGACCTGGGCGGCGGGGAGTATGCCATTGTACCCTATCTGGGCCTGAGCCTCACCTACGACCACCGCGCCGTCGACGGCGGAGAAGCTACCCGTTTCCTGAAACAGATAGCCCAAGAAATTGAAAACCTGGAAGTAACTATATAACCCCCATGCCTAAGTCTTTATTTATCGATCCCAATGAGGTGCTTCGCCCCAAGGAGCACGAAATAGCGTTCCCCGCCATTCCGGTGATGCAGTACGGCAAATCCGTGAAAGAGGAGCTTGCCAATGGCAACTTCACCCCCGAGGACCTCAAGCGCATCTATCGCGACATGTTCGTGATCCGCGAATTCGAAACCATGCTCAACCTGGTGAAGACCACCGGCGGCTACAACGGCGTGGAATACAGCAATCCGGGTCCCGCCCACCTCTCTGCCGGCCAGGAAGCCGCAGCCGTGGGGATGGCCTGGCACCTCACCACCGACGACTTTATCTTCGGCAGCCACCGCAGCCACGGGGAAATCCTGGCCAAGGGTCTGCGTTCCATCGAAATCCTTCCTGAAGAACGTCTCAGGCAGGTTATGGAGGAATTCTGGGGCGGCGCAACCCTTGCCGTGGCCGGAAAAGATTTCCAGGGCAGCACCAAGGAGCTGGGCGTGCGCTTCCTGCTGTACGGAGCCATGGCAGAAATCTTTGCCCGTTCCACCGGCTTCAACAAGGGACTGGGCGGCAGTATGCACACCTTCTTCACTCCCTTTGGCATTTATCCCAACAACGCCATTGTGGGCGGTTCCGGCTCCATTGCCGTGGGCGCCGCCCTCTATAAAAAGGTGAACCGCAAAAAGGGCATCGTGGTGGCCAATCTGGGAGATGGCGCCATGGCCCGCGGCCCGGTGCTGGAAGGCATGACCTTCGCCTCCATGGACCAGTTCCACACCCTCTGGGAAGGCGACATGAAGGGAGGGCTTCCTTTCCTTCTGTGCGTGATGGACAACCAGTACGCCATGGGCGGCCAGACCCGCGGAGAGACCATGGGCTACACCTATCCCGCCCGCCTGGGTGCCGGTTTCAACCCGGAATCCTGGCACGCAGAGCGCGTGGACGGATACAACCCGCTGGCCGTAATAGACGCCTTCCGCCGCAAGAAGGCCCTGCTGGAAAAGAAGGAAGGCCCCTGCCTGCTGGATGTGGTAACCTACCGCTACAGCGGACATTCCCCCTCCGACCAGTCCAGCTACCGTACCAAGGAGGAGCAGGATGCCTGGCAGGCCGAGGACTGCATCCTGGGCTTCGGCCGCAAGCTCATCGAGGCCGGCGTAGCCACCCAGGAGGACCTGGACGGCATCCAGGCCTGGGTGAAGGAGGTGATCTTTGCCATGTACAAACTGGCCATCAACGAAACCCTGTCACCGCGCATGGACCTGGTGAAGGACAACGAACTGCTGGGAGAGATGATGTTCTCCAACGGCAGCGCAGACTCCCTGGGCGATGCCACCCCGGAGGTGAACCACCCCATGGAGGAGAATCCGCGCGTGAAGCAGATTGCCGGCAAAACCCGCTTCTTCCTGGATGCAGAGGGCAAGCCGGTGAGCAGCATGAAGATGTACAACTTCCGCGACGGCGTATTCGAGGCCATCGCGGACCGTTTCTATAAGGATTCCACCCTCATCGCCTACGGTGAGGAGAACCGCGAGTGGGGCGGCGCTTTCGCCGTTTATCGCGGCCTCACGGAGGCCCTGCCCTACCATCGGCTCTTCAACAGCCCCATTGCGGAGGCTGCCATTATCGGCACGGCCATTGGCTATGCCATGTGCGGCGGACGCGTGATTCCGGAAATCATGTACTGCGACTTCCTGGGCTGCTGCGGCGACGAGATTTTCAACCAGCTGCCCAAGTGGCAGGCCATGAGCGGCAACATCCTCAAAATGCCCGTGGTGGTGCGCGTTTCCGTGGGAAGCAAGTACGGCGCCCAGCATAGCCAGGACTGGACGTCCCTGTGCACCCACATCCCCGGCCTCAAGGTGGTGTTCCCTGTAACGCCCTACGATGCCAAGGGCCTGATGAACAGCGCATTGCAGGGCACGGATCCGGTCATCTTCTTCGAGAGCCAGCGCCTGTACGGCATCGGCGAGCAGTTCCATGAGGAAGGCGTGCCGGCCGGGTACTATGAGATTCCGCTGGGAGAGCCCGATATCAAGCGTGCCGGCAAGGACGTCACGTTCCTTACCATCGGCGCCACGCTGTACCGGGCCCTGAAGGCGGCCGATCTGCTCAAGGAAAGGTATGGCCTGGAGGCCGAGGTAATTGATGCCCGTTCCCTGGTGCCGTTCAACTACGAGAAAGTGGTGGAATCCGTGAAGAAGACCGGCCGTATCATCATTGCCGGTGATGCATCGGCCCGGGGCAGTTTCCTTAATGATTTAGCCGCTTCTGTCGCCGACCTTTGCTTCGACTACCTGGATGCCGCACCGGTGGTGCTGGGTTCCCGCAACTGGATTACCCCCAGCCATGAACTGGAAGAAGCCTTCTTCCCGCAGCCGGAGTGGTTCCTGGATGCCATTCACCAGAAGATGTTCCCTCTGAAGGACTATGTTCCCGTGACCAACCAAAGCGGTGCCCAGCAAATCCTGAGGGCCAAAAAGGGAGTCTGATACTTAAACGTATTTCATGATGAACGCAATAGAAAAACTGGTTGCAGTTTCCCGTAGATATGGCAGCGACGCCCGTTATGTGATAGCCGGCGGCGGCAACACTTCTTATAAGGACGGGAAGCACCTGTGGGTGAAGGCCAGCGGGCATGCCCTGGCCAGTATCGGCGAAGAAGGCTTTGCCGTCCTGGACCGCACGCTTTTGGCCCCGATGGGCACCAGGCAGTACAGCTCCCGAACGGATGTCCGCGAGAAAGAAGTGAAGCGTGACCTCTCGGCCGCCAATCTTACCCCGGACCGCCGCCCTTCCGTGGAAACCTCCCTGCACAATGCCATGGGCTTTTCCTATGTGGTGCACCTGCACCCCACGCTGGTCAATGCGCTCATGTGCTCTGTGAAAGCGGCCGAAACCTGCCGGGAAATGTTCCCTGAGGCGCTTTACATTGAATACACAGACCCCGGTTATACCTTGTTCAAGAAGGTGTATGACCGCATCCAGGCGTATAAAAAAGAGTACGATAGGGAGCCCCAGGTGATTTTCCTTCAGAACCACGGCGTTTTTGTGGGAGCGGATACCACCGAGGAAATTGACTCCCTGTATGCGGGCATCATGGCCAAGTTGGAGGCCCGGGTGAAGCCGCTCCCCGAAGGAGAAAGGGCCATAGCCGGCCATGTGACGGAATTCATTCCGGCCGTTCGCCAGTTCCTTTCCCGGAAGGGCCGGGGCCTCAAAACTCTCAGAATCACCTCCAATGCCCTCACGGACTGGGCGCTGGAAAACCTTTCCCGCATAGCGGTGCCTTTCACCCCGGACATCATCGTCTATTGCAAAAGCGAGTACCTGGTGCTGGAGGCCGATGTAGCCGAGGCCGAGGAGCAGATTGAAGCTTACGTGGCTCGTCGCGGCCATACGCCCAAAGTGCTGATGGTCAAGGGAATCGGCCTGGTGGCAGTGGGAGATCACGCTGCCCAGGCGGGTATCATCACCGAGGTTTTCCTGGACGCCATCAAGATTGCTTTCCTGGCAGGGAGTTTTGGCGGAGAGCACGGGATGGAGCCGGCATGGAGCCATTTCATCGACAACTGGGAAGTGGAGAATTACCGCCGCCAAGTGGCTTCTGCCGCTGCCAGGGGCCGGGTGGAAGGCAGGACCATCGTCGTTACCGGTGCCGCCCAGGGCTTTGGCGAAGGCATCGCCAGGGAACTGATGTGCGAAGGGGCCAACATAGTGGTGGCCGACCTGAACGAGTCCATGGGCACCCGGACAGCAGAAAGCCTCTCGGCCGACGGCAAGAACAACCGCGCCATCTTTGTAAAGACCAACGTGGCCGATATGGACAGCCTCCAGGAACTTATGAAGCAGACCATCTGCGCCTTCGGGGCCCTGGATGTGTTTGTGTCCAATGCCGGCGTGCTCCGGGCGGGCGGCCTGGAGGACATGACCCCGGAGAACTTCTCCTTTGTCACCGACATCAACTACAACGCCTACTTCTACTGCGCCAAGGTGGCTTCCCACATCATGAAGATAGAGACCGCAGCGGACCCTGACTATTTTGCAGACATTGTGCAGGTCAACTCCAAGAGCGGCCTGCGCGGCTCCAAAGCCAATTTTGCCTATGCCGGCGGCAAATTCGGCGGAATAGGCCTCACCCAGAGCTTCGCCCTGGAACTGGCGCCTTTCCGCGTGAAGGTGAACAGCATCTGCCCCGGGAACTTCTACGACGGACCGCTGTGGAGCAACCCCGAAAACGGCCTCTTTGTGCAGTACCTGGCCGCAGGCAAGGTGCCGGGTGCCAAGACGGTGCAGGATGTGAAGGATTACTACCTCTCCCAGGTCCCCATGCGCAAGGGCTGCAACCCCGCGGATGTTACCAAGGCCATCCTCTATGCCATTGAACAAAGCGGCGAAACCGGTCAGGCCATCCCCGTCACCGGAGGCCAGATCATGTTAAGTTAATCATGATAAGCTTATGAAAACCAAGGCTGTACGTCTTTATGGAAAAGACGACTTAAGGCTGGAAGAGTTTGAACTTCCGCAGATTCAGCAAGACCAGATTCTGGCCAAGGTAGTGAGCGACAGTATATGCATGTCCTCTTACAAGGCCGCCCACCAGGGCCCCGAACACAAGCGGGTGCCCGACGACGTGGACCGGAACCCTGTCATCATCGGCCATGAGTTTGCCGGGGAAATCCTGGAAGTGGGCGCCCGGTGGCAGGAGCAGTTCAAAAAAGGCGACAAATTCTCCATCCAGCCGGCTCTTTCCTATGAGGGCGGCCCTGTGGGAGTGCTTTCCGCTCCCGGCTATTCTTACCGGTACATAGGCGGAGATGCCACCTATGTGGTGATTCCTGCAGAGGTGATGGAGCAGGGCTGCCTGCTGCCCTATCGGGGAGAAGGCTTTTACCCGGCTGCCCTGAGCGAGCCCCTTTCCTGCGTGATTGGCGCCATGCACGCCTGCTACCACACTACCCCCGGCAGCTATGTGCATTCGATGGATATCAAGGACGGGGGCAAGATGGCCCTTCTGGCCGGTGTGGGGCCCATGGGACTTGCCTGCATCAACTATGTGCTGCACCGGGAAGACAGGCGTCCCGGCCTCTTTGTGGTCACGGACATTGACCAGGCCCGCTTGGACCGGGCTGCCTGTCTCTACACCAAGGAGTTCGCCGCTTCCCGTGGCATAGACCTGCGGTATGTGAACACCGGTGAGGTGGAGGATCCGGCCGCCCTGCTACGGGAAATCTCCGGCGGCAGCGGCTACGACGAAGTAGTGGTGATGGCACCAGTTCCCGCCGTGGTAACCCAGGCCGATGACATTCTGGCCTTCGACGGTTGCCTCAACTTCTTCTCCGGCCCCGGACGGTCCGATTTCAAGGCTCCGCTCAACTTTTACAACGTGCATTACGCTTCCACCCACGTGGTGGGCACCTCCGGCGGCAACACCGACGACATGAAGGAAGCGCTCCACTACATGGGCAAGGGAATGGATCCGGCCGGGCTGGTTACCCACGTGGGCGGCCTGAACGCCGTTATCGAAACCACCCTCAACCTTCCATCCATCCCCGGCGGCAAGAAACTGATTTACACGCACATCGAGATGCCCCTCACGGCCATCGCCGACTTCGGCAAAATGGGAAATCCCGTGTATGACACGCTGGACCGTATCTGCAAGGAACACAATGGCTTATGGAACGTAGAAGCAGAGAACTACCTCCTCAGCCACGCCTCGGAGCTATAGTGGACCGCATCTGTGGGTAATCGAGTCGCGCAGAAGTCCCCGCCAGCACTTTTGGCGTTATTTGCCGGCTACGGTTCCAGGACTCTTCTTTGGGAAGATGCTTCAGGAAAATGGGCCTCCAGAAGAAAAGGAAAAAGTAGCGCTTTCGCCGCCCTGGCAATGCCCTTTAAAGGGTGTCATATGCGTTGATAGCCCGGGACAGACGCCCGTACACGTCGGAGAGGCGGTACAAACCATCGGCATTGGCCTTGAGCCCTTTAAGCGGGATTCTCACTCCAGTGGGAGGGTTGGAATAGGAGAGAGATGCCTCGGAGCGAAGTTGGGACGCCGTTGCATAGACCAGCAGAATCTCTGCATACTTGATGCCGTCTTTGCCGGTGAAGGTTTCGAATACCAGCTTGCAGCCGATTGGCGTACGCTTCTCGATGGAACCGGGAAGGTCCACCTCTTCCGCTTCAAGTGCCGCAAGGACGCTTCCCACATTGGAGTCGTGACCACAAAGCAAAGTGAAGATGCGATTTTCGTTCTGCATCTCGCTGAGGATTTCCTGCAGAAGGGGATGCGCAACGTTAACCGATACGGAAGGTGCGGTGAAAAGGACGTCTCCATACCACTCCTTCACGGATGAAATCTGAACCCAGTCGCCGAAAGTGAGGCTGTGGCCGAACGAAGCTTTGTAATCGTCGGTTTCCTCGTAATACTGAAGGGAGAGGGCGTCAGATACCGTGCAGGCCATCTTCAGGCCTCCGGTCATAGAAGGCTCGGCGTTCATTTTGAAGGAAACCGCCGACGGGAACTGGCTGAAAGAAGTGGTGTCCGGATATGCCGGGGAACTGCTAATGTCGATGACGCGCTCCAACAGGGCAAAAGAGCTGGCAATGGGTGTGTTCAGGTCCCCGAATCTCTCGGCAATCTCGCTCAGGGCCTTGGCAACAAAAGAGTCAGACAACTTGGTAATCCGGGGATTGAATACGGGGTCCATCGTGTCGTACTCTACATTCATCTCCACCTTGGCATCGAGGCCGGGAAGAAGGGCATCGGCAAAACTCCTGGCCGTTGTCTGGCAGCGCTGTTTTGCATTCGCATAGAAACGGAAGGACCCGCTGCTTGGAGAATACCTGGATATGAAATCCTTTTTCTGAAGCCATTCTCTAAAGAATATGCCCATTTTTTCCTCCAGTCTGCCGCCTTTGGCAGTGAGGTGACTGGGTTGTCCTTCCCACTGAAACCACTGGTAATTGCTGTTGGTAAGCCTGGTAAGAACCGAGTTCTTGCTCACAAGCGGGGAGCGGATGTTGTGGCGGCTCAGGACCACCATCTGATCCAGGGTATAATTCTGCTGGAACCCGTCGGCTCTGGATATCCATTCTGTCTGCGGTTCCGGGACATTGGCCGGACGGCAGGCAAATGCTACTAAAGCCAGCAGGCCGATGAAGTAAAAAATTACGTATTTAAGATTCATCTTTAAACCATAAATGATAGCAAAGATACCTTATTTTACACAAAAATCCTAAGGCAAAACGAAAGCGGAACTATCTGATTTTTCAGATAATTCCGCTTCGGTAGCGCTAGAGAAACTATTATCGAACCAATTTCTTAAGGATTTAGAAAGAATTTGGGAGTTGAGGCACTATATTCCTATTCAAAATACAATGGCTAAAAAGAAGTAAAACTGTAGGTCAAAGAAAGATATTTAACCTTTGGGGTGCCCCGAAAAACTTGGACATAAACCGAAAGGATGATGCCAGATTTAAAGAGAGTCGTGAGTACTCTAGTGAAAATCAAGGTTATCCGAGCGATTGAATCGGGCATCCGTATGCAAACTGTAGCGGAGACGATGGGGCTTTCATTAGAAAAAGTACGAGAGATTCGGTCGCGTTCCAACGCAGACATCAAGGCCGTGTCGTCGTTCCTGCAGACGGCGACGGTGAGGCAGAAGAAAATAATGGCGCATGCCGTGCGGTCAAGTGGCGGAAATAAGGCTCTGAGAGCCACGGCTGGCGGCAACGCACGGCGAGTCTGCGGCGCAACGCAGACAGTCCGCCCCGCACCGTATGAATACGGAACGGGGCGGACCGCCGTTTCGGAACTACTGTGCCGGAAGGTACCAGCGACCGATGTGGTTGTGCGGAGCCTCGAGGACGAATTTGCAGAAAGATGATTCCGGGAGACGGGACAGATCGACCGTGAAAGACTCCGCTCCGGCCCGGACGATGCCGACGGGAACCCACACGTCTTTTCCGCCCTCCTTGAAATGATTGCTGAGCGAAGCCCAGACCCGCACCCGGGCCTGGTTCCGGACGCTTTTCCAGTGGAGAGTCACCTGCTTGTCTCCGGCCGGTTCCGTTGTCAGATCCAGGATGTCGACTTTCCCGATGAAGGGCGTCCCATCCTGCTCCCAGCGCCGGTCGCGGGGTATTTCAAATCCCATGAAGCGGCAGATGGACGGCGCGATGTCCACAATGGCGCCGCCTCCGCCGAGGAGCCGCTCGTTCACCTTCCGGTTGGTAACCACCCAGGTCGTCCGCTCGCGGTCACTCTGGGCGCCATGGTAGAGGCCGTTGTCGGTACGGCCTTGGTCCGTGGTCACAACCACCATCCAGTCCTCGCCAAAATGGTCCCGGCGGTACTTGACGGCTTCCCAGACGCGGCCGATCTGCTTGTCCGCCATTTCAACCGCATGGTCGAAAACGTCGCCGTTTCCATAGTGATGCCCGGCATCGTCGGTGTACCAGAGATAGACCCAGCTCAAGTCCGGGGCATCCGTCCGGATGCACGAAGCCGCCTCCCGGGATACATGCTCGTCGATATCAAAGATATGCAGGTCGTCCGGCTTCCGGGGGAAAGCCTCCCGGTCCAGGTCATAGCCGTCCCGGACATAGTCCAGCCGCAGGTTACCCGTCTCCGGCTTCCCCTCGCCGACCAGGACCGTACGGTTGTCGGTCCAACTGGAAAACAGACCGGTGGTAAAGGACTTCTTCTGCTCCCTGGCAATCCGGAAGATCGTCCAGTAATTGTAGTTCGGGTGAAGATCGTGGTTGCCCCAGACATTGTGCTTGTTGACCCAGGTTGCCGTCAGCAGGTCGGTATAACCCACCGCGGAAATGGTCGGCGTTTCGTCATAATCCCCGCGGGTGCCGCCGACAAAGATGCGGGCGTAGGCCCCCTGTGCGGCGATTTCCCGCAGGACGGGCAGGTCAAGACGCTCCACCATGTCGGCGGGGACGCCGTCGATAATGATGAAAACGGCTTTCTTCCCCTTTGCCTGGCAGAGCAGCGCCAGACACAGGAGCAAGGCACAGGTCAAAACTCTTTTCATGGCGGCTTTCGTTATTGGAAAGACTTGTCCCATTCGTACCAGAGGGCCGGTTCAGGACCCATCCGGAAAGTCAGGCTTGCTCCGGAGCGGATATCTTCGAAATCGATATACGGGCGGTCCCAGGGCTTGCCGTTGAGCCGGACTTCCTGAATGTAGCGGTTGGCCGGGCTGTTGCCCAGGGCCTCGACCGTGAAGGTCTTGCCGCCGCCGACGGCGATGGTGGCCTTGTCGACGATGGGCGAGCCGAACCAGTAGCGGGTGGAGGCCGGTTCAACCTGATAGAAGCCAAGTGCCGAAAGGATGTACCATGCCGACATCTGCCCCACATCCTCATTGCCTGAAAGGCCGTCAGGGCCTGCACTGTACTGCTCCGAAAGGATCTGGCGCACCTTGTCCGCCGTCTTCCAGGGCTCGCCTGCCATGGTGTAGAGATAGACGATATGGTGGCTGGGCTCGTTTCCATGGACATACTGGCCGATGAGGCCTGACATGTCAGGAGAAGCCTCGGCTCCAAGCGCAGATGAGGCGGTGAACAGCGAATCCAGACGTGATATCATAGCCTCGCGGCTGCCGAAACAATCGATCAGGCCCTGCAGGTCGTGAGGCGCAAGCCAGGTGTATTGCCAGGCGTTGCCCTCGCAATAGTCATTGGCCCTGTGGGGCGCGTAGAAGGGGTTGAACGGCGTGCGCCATCCCCCGTCGGAGGTGCGTCCGCGCACGAAACCGGTCTCCGGATCGAAGAAATTGCGCCAGCTGTGGCTGCGTTCCGTAAAGAAGGCGGCATCTTCATCGTGGCCGAGGACACGCGCGGCTTCCGCTACGGCAGCATCTGCGATGGCATATTCCATATCCTTGGCACATGCCTCCGGACAAAGGTCGCAGGGGATGTAGCCATACTGCTTGCGAAGGTCCTGCCCGCGCTCATCGAGCATCACGGAAGCCTTGCAGGCACGGTAGGCCCGCTCGCGGTCGAAACCGGGATAGCCCTTGACGATAGCCTCCGCCACGGCGATGACACCGGGATTTCCAACCATGCAGTCGGTCTCATTGGCCATCAGGTGCCAGACGGGAAGCTTGCCCTGCTCGTCGAAAATCGCCAGCATCGTGTTGATGAAATCGGCCCGGCGATCGGGCAGGATGATGCTGTAGAGGGGCTGGGCGGCCCTGTAAGTATCCCAAAGCGAGAAGGTTGTAGCCGTGCGGTAGCCCGGGCCGGGATGGACCGCATCGTCGGCACCACGGTACGTCCCGTCGACATCGCAGAACAGCGACGGAGCTATCATCGTATGGTACAGCGCCGTGTAGAATATCTTGCGGACCTCCGTGTCGGACGACTCTATCTTCACGACCGACAGAGCCTTGTTCCAACTGTCACGGGCAGCGGCGCGGGTGGCATCGAAATCCCAGCCGGGAAGTTCCGCCTCCATCGCCTTCTGCGCCCCAGCCACACCGGTGGACGAAAGGGCGACCTTAAGGAGGACCTGCTCCCCTTCGGAGGTACGGAAGGAGAAGCGACCGTAGCCCGTCAAGCCGGTGGCACGTCCCGACGGAACAGCGGTGTAAATAAATGGCTTTGAGAATTTTGCATAGAAAAACAGCTTCTGGTTCTTCGCCCAGCCGCTGGAATGGCGCCATCCGCGGACAGTGCAGCTGTCCAGCACCTCGATCCCTGTATCGAACGGGCTTTCGAAATTGCCACCGTTGTCGAGGTCGAAAACCAGCGCAGACTCGTCGCTCTGCGGGAACGTATATCGGTGCATACCAACGCGTTCGGTGGCTGTAAGCTCCGCCGTAACCCCGTATCGGAGCAGGGGTACGCTGTAATATCCCGGCTCGACGACTTCCCTGCTACGGTCGGCATATGACCACAGACCGCTGCCGGGCTCGGTTTCGGTGCCACGGGCGTAGACCAGGCCCTTCCCCACGACAGGCATGACGTTTATATCGCACAGGTCGCCGATACCGGTGCCGCTCAAGTGAGTGTGGCTGAAGCCGATGACGGTCGAGTCGGAACTGTGGTAGCCGGAGCACCAGTCCCAGGCCTGCGGAATGCTGGTCGGCCCGAGTTGGACCATGCCGAAGGGCACGCCCGCCCCGACAAACACATGTCCGTGACCACCGCTTCCAATACGCGGATCAACTTGATTGACAATGTTTTCCTGCGGGACAACCCCGGTACAGGCCGTCACCGCGGCCAAAAGAATGGAGAAGAGAAAGAATTTTCGCATGCGGTATTATTATTCGATGGGTCTTTCAGGATGGATGGCCTCCTGCCGGATACCGTTGTCCGGGACAAAGTCAATGTCCAGGATTTCGGCGATGGTGGCGGCAATCTGCCGGTTCTTGTAGTCCGGGGCGTCCGAAACCTCGCCCAGCACGGGAATCCCCCGGCCGAAGGCCAGGAAAAACGTCTCTCCGGATCCGGGAGAGCCGTCACCGTGAAGCGGGAAATCGTTTCCATATCCCCGTCCATGGTCCGTCGTCACCAGATAAGTGGTCCTGCCTTTGTAGAAGGGATCCGCCTCGCAGGTTTCCACGATGCCGCGGATGAAAGCGTCCGTCGCCCGAGCCGAGGACAGATAACGGTCATAACGCCTGGCATGCGCCCATTCATCCGTCTCGCCGAGGGAGACGTACAGGACTTTGGGATGGTCCTTGCGCAGGGATTCCAGCGCATAGGCATAGGTAAAGGCATCGAAGCGCTCGCCGCCCCAGATGCGCGGCATCCCTTCCTGCATCTTATCCAGCAGCCGGGTAAATTCGGTGTCGGACAGGCCCGGATCGTAGGCCGAACTGCCGGGGATGACGCCCCTTTCGCAGCCGACGGCATGCTTAACCTGCCTCCAGGAAGCATACACCATGACACGCCCGGCATAGCGGGGATCGCGGCCGGCCACCTCCAGGACGCTTGTATTGGGATTCGGGACCGCATCATTGCTGGTGATCCGCCCGTCATCGGCATAGCCGCAGAAAATCTCGCTATATCCGGGATAAGAGAACCAGAAGCGGTTGCTCATGTCCACTTTGCTGCCGAGAAGACGGTTTCCGAGCAGGTAACCATGTTCCGGCACATAGGACCAGATAAAGGGGAAAATGGAGTCACGCGGCTCGGTCCGGTCGGTCAGCGTGGAGTCCGCCCCGCCGAACAGTTCGACCCAGCGCAGGCCGTCGAAAGTGATGATGACCAGCCGGGGGGCGTTGTCCTTCTTTTCGCAGGACACCACGGCGAGCAGGAGAGAAAGCAGGACGGGAAAAATGATTCTTTTCATAGGTTGTCAGTGATTGATCAGCGGCAGTCGATCCATTCGCCCCAGCCCAGGACGGAGAAGGGGCAGTCCGGGCGGATGACTTGGCGCAATTTATAGTCGCTCAGCCAGAAAGCCTCCCTGTGCCCGGTCGAATGGCCCATTTCGTTTTCATGGCCGGAAAGGATCAGGCGCGGAGCGAAGGCGGAGACGAACTGTTCCATTGAGGGGGTCCATCCGTTCATCAGCAGCACATCGCTGGGAGGGAGGGTTCCGGACAGGCGGCCGATCCAATCCAGATCGGCCTGATGGGCCTGATCCCCGGTATGCGTGACCGTAAAACCGCCGGGAAACGTCAGTTGGTAGATATTGTTGCGGATGGCCCGTGTGGGCGTTTCATCCTGATGTCCGGGCAGCACACGGACCTGTACCCCGGCAAGCGGATGCACTCCGCCGTCGAGGTGGAGAATCCGGCTGTCGTCCACCCAGGCATCCTCCGGCATACAGACCGGCTTTCCTGCCTCCAGGAAGGCCTCGACGACGATCCTGTCCAGATGGTCGGGATGCCGGTGCGTCACCAGCAGGGCGTCGCAGTGCGCGCTCAGCGCCCGGAGACGGGCGGCCGGGACAAAGCGGCCCTCACGTCCGTTGAGATCGACGGCGACGGTCGCCTTTCTGGTCCGGACGATGAATCCGTCGTTGTAAATCTTGTAGATGCGGACTTTCCCGCGCAGGGGGCGCTCCAAGTCCTGCAGGACCTTGCCCATCCGGCTGTCGACAAAGTCCCGGAAAGCCGCCGTCGTATCCGGGCGGGGCGTGTGGAGGAACGCATCCAGGCTGCACAGAATCAGTTGGCGGGCCGCATCCTGCTTCCCATGGGACACGACCGGAGGGCGGGCGTCCATCGCCTTGTCGATGGCAAGGAGCAGGAGGCTGTCCTGCACAGCCATGTAACGGGGAACGTCATTCCAATATTGCAGGGGTAAATGACTTTGCTGCGCAAAAACGAATTGGCTGAGCAGCAGAAATGCCAGAATTGCCTTTCCTTTCATTGTTCGGGGTGGATTGCGTCCTGTTTGACACCGTTATCAGGAACAAAATCCAGACCAAGGATCTCGGAAATGGTGGCGGCAACCTGCATTCCTTTATAATCAGGCGTATTTTCGACCTCGCCGAGGGCGGGAATCCCCTTGCCGAACGCGGCGAAGAAGAGTTCGCCGGAGCCGGCCGCTCCCGAACCGTGGTCCTTGAAATCATCCCCGCTGCCCCGGCCGTGGTCGGTCAGGAGGATGTATGTGGTCTTCCCTCTGTAGAAAGGATCGGACTCACAGGTCTCCACGATGTTCCGGATAAAGGTATCCGTCTTCCGGGCCGCATCCAGATAGCGGTCATAGCGCTTTTCGTGCGGCCATGCATCCGTCTCGCAGAAAGAGATATACATCACCTTGGGATGGTCGCTCCTGAGCGTCTCTTTCGCATAGGCATAGGTAAAGGCATCGTAGCGGTCCCTCGGCCATACGACAGGCATGCCTTCCAGCATCTCGTCCACCAGGCGGATCGCCTCGGACGGATGCCTGGCGACGCTTTTGTCATATCCCGTACTGGCGGGGAAAGCACCCCGCTCGCAGTTGAGGGCATATTTGATAATCGTCCAGGAACCGTACACCGCAACGCGGCCGGCATAGCGCGGATCGCGGTTGGCCACTTCGAAGACGCTGGTATTGGCGTTCATCTCGGCCTTGTTGCTGGTAATCCTTTCGTCGTCGGGAAAACCGCAGAACATCTCGTTGTAGCCCGGATAGGAGAACCACATCCTGTTGGCCATGTCCATCCGGCTGCCCAGCCAGCGGTTGCCGACCAGATAGCCATGCCCGGGGACATAACTCCAGATGAAGGGAAGAAGGGCCTCCCGCCGCTCGGCAGGCGTCTGGCGCCAATACTTCTCCGCGGCATGTCTGTCTTTCACATAATCCGGACGGGCCAGCATCGCGGAGTCGGCGCCGCCGAAAACTTCGGACCAGCGCAAACCGTCGAAGGAAATGACAATCAGGCGGGGGTCATTGTCCCCCCGCCGGCAGGACGAGGCCAGGAGCAGGAAGGCAAGAAAGAGAAGAACGGATTTTTTCATCGCGAAGGCAATCTTTGCGTCAAGGGGGCTTCGCCCCGGAACATTTTACGGGCCTGACCGGTCAGCCACAGATACCAGTCGGTACCCTTGCCGTCGTCGATGCCCTGGAAGGTCACATCCAGGTCACTGGCCTTTTCGCTCCATACAAAATTACCGGAGGGCTTGGTCACAGAAATGGAATAACCGCCGGAGGCAGTGAAATTGACCCAATAATCAGCGCCGGCATAGACGTTAGACGGAACGTCGCTCACCTGGAGTTGCTTGAAGATGGCAGTACCCTCGTCCAGTTCGTCGAACATGCCGATATAGACGGCCTCGGCGCCAGCCTTTATTCCATAGTAGAACTGATTCCAGTAAAATTGACCGCCGTAGCGGAATCCTGTCCTGGTCGGGTCCGGGTTGCCTTTGTACGTATTGGGGTACATGTTGCGATCGCTGAAGCCCGGGAAAATATCAATGGCATATGTCACCGTATGGTCTTTGGTCGAATAGCCCTTGGCCGCTTCGATATCGTTTTTCAAACGGTTCTGCCACTGTTCGGAGGTGTATGAAGAATAGTCGTAGCGCCCGGCCATCCACGGAAAGAACCCGGAGCTGGCCTTGATCAGATCGAGCAGGATCTTATGCTCATTGCCAGAGACGCAATCGGCAGTACCGTCGCGCCAGTAGCCCGGGACGCCTAGGAATATGCTCCAGCCCTGCTCCTGCAACTTCTCCATCAGAGGCTTCACGACGGAAGGACGCGGATGGTTGTTGCCCGACAGCCCGACGCCCCAAAGCGCGAGCATCGGCTTTCCGTTTTCATGAAGATAGTATTTCTGCACGGAACGGTCCTTGAGCTTGTATTCTTCCATAAGAGCGGCCGCATCTGCCACGATAGGCTCAAGTCCTTCGGCAGTGGTCCAACTACTCATGTCGTACATGACGGCAATGGCCCTCTGGTATTTGTTAGAGGCTTTCATGGCGTTGCGGAGGACCTTGTCGAAATGGTCTTTGTGACTTGCCGTGCGGATTTCGCTTACGAAACGCTGCATCCATACTCCGTCAAGTCCGTATTCCTGCATCCACTTGAAATGAAGCATGACCGTCTCCTCGTCGTATGAACTGAACACGGAGGCATCGGAGCCGTCGGGAAGCTTGAATACTGCGCTCTTCCCCGTACTCCCGACTTCATATTTCTTTTCATATTCGCTGAGGTCGGGCCAGAAATCGATGGAATTGCGAAGGACACCCGGGCCGAACTGTCCATTGAGCTGATAATGGTACCAGGCACCACCTGAAGTCAGGGGAGAGCCATCACCTGGCGTACCGAACCAACCTTGATAGCCTGCCATGACGAGTCCGCGGTAGGTATCATAAGGCTCCCCGTCCTTGTGGAGCGGAAATGTAACTTCATTCATCTGCTCTCCGGTTGTCTCTTTCGGCAAGTCCGGAGTCAGTTTCACGGGCTTGCAGGAACAATTATAAAGCATCAGGCAGATCAGCCCGAAATAATAATATATCCTTCTTCTCATTTTTCTGTCCTGAATGGCATCAGAGGCAGGCCGTTGGCCCCTTTGACATTACCTTCCTGATAATTGTGAAAACAATAACGTACCGCAACGGGCGCAGAAACGGAAGCGCTGCTCACAGCGATCCTGCCGCCCTCGATAGTGGCGTTTGCCGCTTTGAATACCTTGTCGGCCCCGCAGATCTCGAAGCCGGTCAAGGCTGATGACGAAGCGGCGAGAGGCTCGTCCTTGGTCGTGATAAGAATCTTCCCTCCGGAAACTTCCATGGAAGCGTAGCGCGGTGAAAGCGCACTGATGTCACGTCCGTAGGTTTTTGCTAACGCGAGGTCGCCAAGACGCTTGCCAACTTCGATTTTCCGGGTGGGATGGATATTGTTTTCCTCGCCGAGGTCGAGTGTGCAGACCATCCCGCAATTGGGGATGGTTTCAAGACATTTCTCCTGAGCTTCACGCAATTGGGCGGCAGCGAGTCCCTTGGAATTACCATAGCTGTATGGAGCGATTTGCACGTAATAGAACGGGAATTGACCGCAGTCCCACTTTGCACGCATATCCTCAACAAATGCTTTCTGGCGGGCGGCATATGAACTTGCGGCGCTGCTGTTGCTTTCGCCCTGGTACCATATCATGCCCGCGATCGACATGCCACGCCATGGAGCCAGTTTGGCATTGTATTCCACGCAGGGAAATTCAGTAAAATTGCCGTCCGTGATATTGGCTGACTTCATGGCGGCAATATCGATGTCGCTGAAAGCAGTCGCGGCTTCCTCGCTCATCCAGGACTCGATTTTCGTCGAACCCATGGAGGCTACGATAAGACCGACGGGAACTCCGAGCTGCTTTTGCAGATAGGTTCCGAAAGCATATGCCGTGGCGCTGGAATAGCGTACATTATCGGGTGTATTGTTGGCCCAACGCCCCTTGAGACGGTCTTTTGGCTCCTTGCTGTATTGACGAAACCACACACCGTTCTCATTATCCATCAAGAATATACGAAGCGGCACCGAAGGATCGGCATCGTCAATGAGGGTCTGGGTATCGGGGGTCGGCTGGCCGTCGAATCCATTTACCGGCATCTCCATATTTGACTGCCCGCTGCAAAGCCACAACTCACCGAGCCATATATCTTCGAGCGTAGTACAACCGTTGCAATAGATGGATATGGTATAAGGACCGCCGGTATCTCCGGTCGGAATCTCGGCCACCCAGCGCCGGTCGTCCCCGGCTACGGCCATCACGTCTTGGTCAGTCCACGACGGAAGCACGTGCACCTCCGCCCCAGCCTCGAGCGCAGTACCCCAGATGCGGGCCTTTGCATTGTGCTGAAGCACCATGCCGCTGGTCAGATGGCTTGGCAAGGCGATCTCGGCGGCGAACCCGTTGTCTGTTTTCCAGCCGTCATCCCGCTTCCCGCACGAGGCGAGAAGCGGAGAAACGACAATAAAAACAGTCAGTAGTACTGAACAGAAATACACCTTACTCGTAAACTTCATTGAACGTAAGTTTGTTGCAAATAATACGGGCTCCGAAGCCTTCTGCTGCCACCGTGTAGGTGTAGAGGTAGGCGACGTTGCCATCGACTGTCACACACAGACGGCCGGTACGGCCACTGTTGGGCATGGCTGCTTCCGGATTGTGGGCATAGCTGAACACCTGGAATGCGGCGTAGTCCTCGTCCTCGGGGGTCGCATACTTCACTTTTTCCGGGTCGGAGATGTTGTAAATCCTGGTTTCGACCTGGCTGTTGGCGGCCCATCCCTGCTGCATGATCGCTGCAAACTTCACGCCGTTGACCTCGAAGACCTGCATGTCGAGGAAGCGGTTCATCAGGCAGGCGCGGTTCATCTCGACATCGCTTTCGCCAGGTGTGGAAATCTTGAAATGGATGAACTGGGTGCCGTCCTCGGTACCTTCCTGATCACCTTCGTTGTAGACGATATAGCAGGTCGGATCTTCTATGGAAGCACGCTGAACCTTACCAAGGGACCAGTTGTTGACGACGCTGACCTCTTCGCGGGAACCGTCAACGTATTTACCGCCCTTTACCTCATACTTGACATATACACCGGGGATCGCCGCATTGAATCCGCCCCAGTCGGCAGTTGTCGTCGTGACGATGGCGTCGCCCTTGAGGTCGCCGACTACGGTGAAGTAGCGTCCTTCCTGAGAGGTAAGCGCGGTCACGGGATGAGTGTCTGTATGGAATATATAGGAAGGCTGGGCGGCAAGTCCGTCATAGATATCGATGCGGATGCCGGCGCCGCCGTTCCAATTGTGCTTTCCAGTGGCGAAGTGGCCGTTCTGGTCGGTAAAGAGGGAAGTGACGCAGGTCTCGGTCGCAGTGGCAGCCGAACCGATATACTTCTCGACCGCACCGGCATAAGAGCCGTCGGAGACCTTGAGGGCCTTGATAAGGCAGTTGTCGAGAATCCATCCGTCCAGATAGTAGACGTTCTCTCCGAGGACGGTAAGGCCGTTGGCATAACCGCCGGTCTTCTCGAGGTGGAGTTCAGCGCCCTCCTTGACCCACTTTTCTTCCGCGGTGACTTTGTAGGAAGGTTTCACCTCAGTCTGCGGGGTCTGGACAAAATGGAGCGTATACGCGGCCGTGGTGCCGTCTTCTGCCGTAATGGTGAGGGTTACGTCGTTGGTAAGGTCAACAACATCGGTCGCGGCAATGCTGCTGGTAGCCTTATCGGCTGGAGTCACTGTCACATGGACCTTGGTCGGGTCGACGGGGGCCTCGTAGGAGAAGGTCTCGGGAGCAGTCAGGGAAATGGTTTTTCCGTCAGCTGAGAAGTCGATTTCAAGTTCGTCTTTCTCGCGGTCCGCACTCTCGGCATAAGCGGTGATGTCCTTTATTGAGCAGTCAGAGGACTTCTCAGGCTCATCCGGAGTGTTGTTTTGATTGGCGTTCTCCGGTTTGCAGGAGAATGCCAGCACTGTCAATGAAGACAGAAGCAGAATGGTTGCTTTTTTCATGATCGGATGAAATTAAGTGTTATTAAAGTTGCAATTTTATGGCAGGCGCATAGTTGTATTTTGCACCGCCGCGACCGGAAAGGGCTCCGATCCTGAAGTAGTATGTCTTGCCTTCCTTGAGGTCGGGGAACTCTTCGAGGTTCAGTTCCACGGTCAAATCGGTAGGATTCAAGCATTTTGTGCCGACATTGATTTCCACCAGTGCATCGTTGAGGTATTTCCCGACAGTGGGCTGCGTCGAAACGAACAGACCGAGCGTCTTGACATTGCTGTCGGTACTGACCTGCTGGACGGTGCATGCGGCCTTGATCTTGCGGCCGGTGCGATTGACCCTGGCGTTGGAAATACGGATGAAAGGCGTTACGCGGAAATCGTATTTGCGCAGGCCGTCGATGTTGATGATGAAGGGTTCGACCGGCTCGAAATTACTCTCAATGCTCGTGTACACCTCATAAGAGCCACGGAACATCATCGTGTTGCGATATTCGCCGTTGTTCTTTATCACCATGGACTGCAGGGCGGGGTTGGCATATCCCTGCTCAGTGAAGTAGATAACCGTCCCCATGAAGATATCCTGCTGGACCAGCTCGCCGGTCTCGTCGTCGATAATGGACCCGTACAAGCCGCTGTCGGGATATTCGTAGTTGTCAAGAGTGCAGGAAAGGCAGGTAAGGACCAGTCCCGCAAGGAGAAATCTTGCTTTCATTGTCTTCATCAGAAATTAGGGTTCTGAACGAGGCCGTTGGTACCGGTTTCCGGGATGGCCTTGTAATACATATAATCCTGGAAAGAAAAGTCGATGAGATTGTCAATCTTGGAGCGGATGAAAATATATTTCGGTTCCGTTCCGCGCAGGTCCAGAATCGGGAGCAGCGCATGGTATTGGCTGTTCTGGCGTGTCTGGGTGAACTCGCGGCGGCGGATCAGGTCCCAGAAACGCTGGTTTTCGAAGGCCAGTTCCACCAGACGCTCGCGCATGATGACCTCGGTCGACAGGGCGGAGATTTCCTCCGTGAATGCTGCGCGGCGGCGAATGTCGTTCAGATAGCCCAGCGCCTTGGACATGCGGGACGCATCTTCACTTTCCCATACGGCTTCGATATAATTCAGAAGTACCTCGGCGTAGCGAATGTCGATCCAGTCCAGCATCCCGGAATCCCAGTTGGGGTCTATGGGCGTATCTTCCATGAATTTACGCAGGAGGAAGCCCGTTCTGGTGTAGTTGCCGCCATACGGGTCGAAACCGGAATACTGCGTATCGTCAGCTGCGCCGTAGATGTAGTATGTCTTGCCATCGACCGGCCATGTGTATGGCGTACCGCTCTTGATCTTCACCTTGCCGTCCTGTTGAATAAGACCGGCCTGTATGATGATCTTAGTCTTCTTGAACTCGTCTCCCGGAAGGATGACGGTTGCCCTTAGGCGGGCATCCTTGTCAGCGAATATATCCGTGGGATTGTCAAACTTGAAGTAGTCCTTCGTCGCAGAGTAACCGGTGTAGTCGGTTAGGTCGTTAGCGGCATTGGAAGTACGTATAGGCGTGCTTTCGCCGTGAGAACCATAGCTTTCGTAGAGGTCAACGAGCTCAAGGTTGGGATTCATTCGGCCAGGGTGCGGCCAGCTGCTACAGGTCTGTTTGGGCTGGAAGAAGATGGGATAGTTGCTGCCCGTCCCCTTGACAGTGTAGCCCTTGATGAAGATAACCTCAGGGCTGGCGCTGTTGGGCTGGGTGAAGAGTTTATAGTAATTCTCGGCCGCTTCTTCCGGGGAGGCCGGATTGGGCATGTAGAGGCCGTAGCGACCGGAAAGGATTACCATCTCAGCTGCTTCTATGGCATCTTTGTACCAACCTTCGGCAGCGGATGCCTCGACTCCGACCAAACCGTCAGTTACCGCTTTGCCGGCCAATGCGACGTTTTCGCCGTACTTTGCCACTGAAGCGGCAAAAAGCGCGACGCGGGACGTAAGGGCGGCTGCTACATATTTATTGGCGCGACGGTCTGAATTACCCACGGCAGGAAGCTTTTCCATTGCATTTTTTCCCATCGAGATGGCATATTCCCACGTCTCCTTTTCCGTCGCACGGGGGACTTTCAGGGCATCCACGTCTCCTTCCCATTGCTGCGTCGAAGTGATGATAGGTACACCGCCATAACGCTTGGCCAGGCCGAAGTAAGTATAGCACCTGATGAATGACACCTCGCCTTCGAGAGCAGCCTTCTCGTCGTCACGGATGGGAAGGTTCGGAATGGCGTCCGAGAGGATATTCACGTCGCGCAACAGCCTGAATGCCGAATTCCACCAACGGAAATAATTGACACTATAGTGGTCGGCATACTGGGAATGGGTCGCTTCTTCGGTAAACATGGCGGGAACCATGTTGGAGTGTGTATAGTGCTGGTCGAAGCCGTCACGCATGTAGTTAAAGTCCTCAACTGGCAACTGCGAGTAGAGATTGGCCATATACAGTTCCACGCCGGCAGCTGAAGAAAACAGGTTTTCCTGACTGATTTTATCCTTGGGCTGGATGTTCAGATAGTCTGCACAGGAGGTCAGCACGAATGCTGCGAACAGGACTGAAAGTATAGTGTATTTTCTCATAAGGCCATTAGAATGAAATGTTTACACCAAAGTTCCAACTTTGCATCAGAGGGTAATTACACCCCATACTGCTGGTTCCAACAGTCTTCTCAGGGTCGAAAGGCTTCACGAACGGATCACAGATCGTGAAAACGTTGTTGCCATTGACGTAGACGCGCGCCTTGCTGATACCGACCTTGGCCGTCCATCGCTGTGGCAGCGTGTAACCTATGGTCAGGTTCTTCAAGCGGAGGTAGGTGACATCGCGGCGCCATACGGAACTCTCGTTGTAATTTGAGCCCGCATCGTTGATAAGACGTGTCGACGGCCATTTGCCAGGAACCCACTCGCTGTTTTCGTCATAAATGTCGGTCCTGTGCCATCGGTCATAGAAATAAGCAGGTGTGTTGAGGTTGTAGGCGAGCACCTCAGCATACATCTCCTGGAACCTGATGGTGTTGAATCCGGAGCCGTGGAACACCATGGAGAAATCCAGACCCTTCCATGAACCGGACAGACTCAGGCCGTAGAAGAGTTTCGGATATCCGCTGAAGAACAGGGGCACCATGTCGTTGCCGTTGATAATGCCGTCTTCGTTCATGTCCTTGTAGATATAGTCGCCGGGGAGGATTTTGCCGTTGCCACGGGCGCCGTTCTGTACGGGCGCATCGAGGATTTCCTGCTCGGTTTGGAACTGGCCGAGGACGACATAGCCCCAGTAGACGTCATTGTAGCGGTTGGTCCGTCCGGAAAGCCACTTGGCCCGGGTGCTTGAGAATTCGGACTCTTCCACATACAGGTTCTGGGAACGGGCATAGTTAAAGTTGCCGGTAATGTTGTAGTAGAAGTCACCGAAGTGTCCGCTCCACGCCGCCGTGAAATCAACGCCGAAAGTACGGTCGCTGTTGAGGTTCTCCTGCGGAAGCGATGCTCCGAAGGTGTTAGGAAGCGAGAGGGAACGGGTGCCAAGAAGTCCGGAGCGATCGCGCTTGTACACGTCGACCGAGAACGTGAGATTGCTGCGGAGGAAACCGAAATCGATACCGGCATCCGCCATTCTGGAAGTGAACCACGTCAGGCGATCATTGACGAGCGCAGGAGAAGCCGCTCCGGTAGTCCATGAACCGTCGGTGAACTCGTAACCGCCGCCACCAGTCACACTGAAGCCGGGAACATACTGGAAAGGCTTGCCGTTGTCTTCACCGACCAAACCGTAGGAAGCGCGAAGCTTGAGGTATGAGATGACCCGCTGACGTTTCATGAAATTCTCTTCGGACACGCGCCAACCGGCGGAAACAACGGGGAAGAAACCCCAACGCATCTGCGGGCTATAGAGGCAGGAGCCGTCGTAGCGGAAGGATGCATCGACCAGGTAACGGTCGCGATAGGCATAGGACAGACGGCCGATATAGGACATACTCGTCTCGTCGTTCTCTATACCTCCCGTTTTCATGTTGTTTTCGCTGGCAAGGTCGACCTGGTCTCCGGTATAGAAGGAATACTCGCGAAGTAGACGGCTGTAGCGGCTGTGATAGCCGGTCTGCTCATACACCAACGTGGCTTCGGTCCGGTGTTTACCGCCGAAAAGATGAGAGTATGCCAGAGTCGCTTGCAGCGTGGAAAGGCCGGATGTCGTATAGTCGTTACTGATCGTAGACGGCCCGTTCATCTCCTTGGGTGTGTACGGAATGTCTGCCGCCTCGTCGTAGACATAGAGGTTGTAGGCCTTGTTGAGAGTTTTGTTGGAGATGTAACGGAAGTTGTAGCTGTAGTTGACCTTGGCATAGAGGCCTTCAAGGAAAGGGAAATCGTAACGAATGGCGGCCGATCCGTTGAAAATGCGGTCGTCGGTGTTGTTGTAGCCGGAAATTTCGGACATCGATTTTGCCAGGGCATGGCCGAATGAGGTCACGGCCATATAATCGGTGTTGTCGTTGGCATAGATCTTTTCCGTCGGAAGGGCCGTGCGGGATGCGAAAAACACGTCGTAGAAGCCGCCTGCCGTGCCTGTCTTCTTGTCGGACGAACCGGAGAGCTGGAAGTCCACGTGGAGATTATCGGTGACGTCAACGTTGATGTTGGAACGGAAATCGACCTTGTTGTATCCGAGGTCGCCACTGCGGAGGAGGCCCTCATCGGTCACATAACCCGCGCCGACGTAGTATTTCGCGCGCTGAGTGGCGCCCTCAACCGAGAGGTGATATTGCTGCTGGGTCGAGAACGGCTTAATGACGGCATTGTACCAGTCGGTCGAAGGGGCGACAGCTTCGGCGGCCAGCTGCTCGCGAGTATAGGCGGGCGTTCCGGTATTATAGATGGTGGCTTCGTTGTAAAGTTCCGTCCATTGCTTACGATTGCTCATGGTCGGCATGTCGGTAGGCATCTGGATACCGGCCACTGCTTCGAAAGACAGGACGGGGCGCTTGGAACTGCCTGTCTTTGTCGTTACAATAACGACGCCGTTGGCGCCACGACGGCCGTAGACCGCACCAAGTGCATCCTTGATGACGGAAATGCTCTCGATGTCATTGGGGTCAAGTCGCTGGAAAATATTGTTACCGGACACCTGTGGGATACCATCCACAACGTAAAGCGGGTTGCCGAAGCCACGAATGTTGATGCTGGTGGCGAAGGAGCCGGGCTCACCATTTTCCTGACGGATCTGCAGACCGGCTACCTTTCCGGCCAGATCTTGGGCAAGGGAAGAACTGGTTGCGGTCTTTAGTTCTTTTCCGCCACCGATGCTGGAGACGGCGCCAGTGAGGTTTTCTCTCTTGCGGACTCCGTAGCCGATGACGACGGCATCGTCCAGACGCTCAGAATCTGTCTGCAGCGTGACCGTTTTCCCATCCACGTCGCGTGCGTGCGCAGAATAGTCCTTGAACCCCAGGAAACTGAAGCCAAGCACATCTTCTGGAAGGGCCTTCATCTCAAATTGCCCATCGATATCAGTCGTAGTGGAGGTCTTGGAACGGGTGCTGAACACCACCGCTCCGGGGAGCGGCGCGCCGGCCTCATCCAGAACACGTCCCTTGACAAGCTTGCCTGCCTGCTGGGCCGCTGCCGGCTCCACAACCAGTAAGAAAGCCAGCAGGAGAAGGATTGTTGCTTTTAGGATTTTCATATTTCTCATAAACGCACTGTTATTGGCTGGGACAAAATTAAAAGGCGACCTTTAACGGCCGCCTTAATGAATTCTTAATGAGAGTCGGAATTATATAAAATTTTTATTTTTTTTGTTTGGCCAACCATTTTACCGCATCCGCCGGCTTGTCGGAATTGATGTATGAGACTCCGAGCGACAAGGCAGTCTTCCATCCAAGCTCCGTATCCGGGAAACTCCATATGCGGAATCCGCAACCAAGTTTCGCGGCGGCTTCTACGTCGGCACGTATCTTTTGGGCAGCGGTCTCAGGCAGCGGAAGAATGATTCCCGACCAGGAGGTGTAGTTCGATTTAGCCTGACTGATAAGTGGCACGCGGGCAAGCTGTCCGGCCGTATAATCCCTTCCCGGGCGCCCGTCGAAGAAAACGAAATCCGGATACGAAGTGAAATCCTTTGCTTCTACGGCGTCGCCGGAGACGAGTAAGCGCACGGCATATGGATTGTGAACGCGGTCGAAACACTGGGCATATCCTCCGGACTGGATGATATCCACGAGTTTATCAAGCCCGGCCTTACCATTTTTCAAGTCAACGAGTAGCTGCAACGGGCGCCCGTCTGCATATGCGCGGCCACCGTTGTCGGCCATCACCTTCTTTATTGGGTCAAGATAGAGTTGGGTGATAAGGGCATCTTCCGTAATCTCTTCCCTATAGTGAGCTACATATAACTTGCGGTTGACCATCCATATATCAGCTTCCATCGATATTGCCCCGGCCTCGTATGCACCCCAGAAGGGCCTTTTCTGGGCGTAATCATTGTGGGAATGAACTCCGACGCCAAAGGCCTTTTCGGCCTGGGACGGGTCGAAAGTCTTCGCGGGCGGAGTAACGGGATCTTCCATACTACCTGAGCCTTCTTTTTCGGGATTTTGAGAAGGCATCTGCGGCTGGATTTCCACGGATGAAGAAGGAATGCACGACAGAAGCAGTACGCTAACGGCTGTGCAAAACAAAGGATATTTCATATTTCTTTTATTTGCAAAAATAAAAGGCGGCCATTAAAGGTCGACTTAATGAAAGGTTAACGCTTATCTTTACTTTTTTATGAAATCCGAGAACGGGGTGCGGAATTCCTCTCCCATCATCTGTACGTAGCGCTGGACGAAGGCTTTGTAGCAGTCCTGGGCCGCTCCATAGCGTTTGCTTTCCATCAGAGCACCACATTTCATCCTCACGGCTTCCTCGTCCAGGGAATCGAAACCAAGGATCAGCTCTCCAAGAAGAATCCTGTCAGATGCGGACAGGGGGTGCTGGGAAAGGGCGGAAAGCGCCGTTATCATTTTCTCAGCATATTCAGCTTTGAATCGGTCGAGCCATTCGGCTTCAATTCCGGGCAGCAACGGCCCATTGCCGGCAAGATGAACGAATTCGCGCGTAAGTGACTGGTCGGCCAGACCGGACTGGACGGACTCCGCAAGCTCCAACGCCCTGTAATAATCACACGGGACATCCGAAAGCTCCATAGTCCAGTTGCCTGCACTGCTGGAAATGGCGACCGATCCCAACTTTTCCAGCTGGGCGCGGATACGGTTGAAGTAAACCGCCCTGTTATTGTTGAAACTTTCTTCGCTCTTATCGAACCAGAGGTTTTCACGCAACTGGGCATTTGATACCCGCCCATCTTCACTGCAATGCAGGAGCAGGAACGCCAGAACCTGCTGCATCATTGGAGAGAACTCCTTGGTAAGGTCCTGTCCGCTGCGGTCGGATACCTTGAAAAAGCCAAGAAGGCGGATCTGGCGCGTGTCGGGAGACGACTCGTCGGCGGATTCATCCGTAAACACCGGTTCAAGACGCTTGCGCCGCATAATGACAAAAGCCAACGCTCCAAGCACCAACGCGGAAAGTAGCAACCATGGCCACCAAGGCCTCCGTTTTTCTACTACTGGGGCCACTTCACGGAAAGGATCCTTGATACTGAAGCATTTGACAAGGCCGTTGCCTCCTGGAGCGACACCTGCAAGACAGACAAACCAGCAGTTTCCGGCGCGCAGGAGCCTACTGCCCCAATAAACAGTCATGCCAGAGACCAGAACGGGACTTTTCCGACATATCCCCGTTTCCGGATCGATGCCAACAAGGACGATATTGCCCGAGTCAAAAGCAAGGAGGTTGAACCTGCCTTCGTGATAAATCAAGTCCGGAGAGGCCGGAGGGACAGCCTCGGAGATAGCGACTTTTTGGACGGAATAATCACTGAGGTTGAATGTAAGGATTTCGGGATAGAAGCGTATCGGAAGGTCTTGACGGCCGCTTTCATTGCCATCTCCTCCGTAAATGAAAACAAGTGAATCCCTGACACAGAACACCGCCCTCCTCCTTGGCTCGGCGCCATCGAGCGCCGTTTTTACCGTCTCTTCGCCAGACTGCCAACGCACCATTTCGTTGAGGAAACGATGGTAGCCGTAGCCGAACAGGCGGACAATGGAACCATCGATGGGATTGCGCAGCAAAGCAGCCTCAAAACTGCGTGAATAAGCCTCGCGCCGCTCCTGACGCTCCCAATGCAGGGCTTCGAAATCGAAACGGTTGGGGCTGGGATGGGCCGCTTCAAGGTCGATGATATATAACCCGCCGTCAGACTCCTGGATGAAGTCGTCGCCCATGGCCTCTATCGGCAGCGTATCTTGGAACGGATAACGCTGAGCTTCACCCCTCTCCGGGTGGAAACGGACGATTTCATTGGCGCTGACGAAGGTCACACCGGCGGAAGAATCGCCATAGGCAAGGCGGAAGGGCAAGGATATCTGGAAAGAAGGGCCAAGCTGCCACCTGGCATCCTGCTCTTCCTTCCAAAGCGGATTCGAGACGGAAGCCACCATCCTGGGACCCTTTCGCGCGATTTGTGCGAACTGCCAGGCGCTCTCAAAGTTCCAGATATCGGCACGCGAACCGTCGCGCCGCAATGAGACCTCGTAGAGGACGATAGGAGCTATTTCAGTGATATCGTCGGATGTGCCGAAAACAATGCGGGCGGTATGCTTGCGGCCACTTGCCGGGCAACTGGCCAGCAAAACCCCATTGGCGTAGAACCGAAGTGAATCTCGGACGCTCTTTATTCCAAGGGAGATCCGGTTCAACTCATTCAGGGAATGGTCCAGCGATAGTGGCTTGGAAATGTTGGTGCCAAGATTGACTATCATTCCCGGCTCCTTGTCACGGTCGTGAATCAAGACAAGGTTGAGTGTATTGGAGGAGTCTGTCAGGATATGGCAAATAGAACCGAATGGCTCGCGCTCCGGATCGATCCTCATGAGGAAATCCAGCGAGAGGCTATCCCTGAATGACATCTCGCCGTGTTTATCCCCGAAAGACAGCGAAGTCCTATCTTGCACTGGAGACTCGTAGGAACGGAATGCCATCCCGCCCGGCGTCGCGGCATTGCTGACAACCGAACTGCTCAAAAGCATAATGAGCGAGAGAATGAATCCCGGACGCTTCATAAGTACACCATCGTTTACAGGACTTCAAAAGTATAAAGAATTCACAAAAAATGCAAATCAAAGCACTTTGCTCAACGCATTATTGGATTTTCAGGAGCGAATGCCACATTGAAGTAGACGAGGGGAAAGCTGCTTTGATTAGGAGAATCTTCAGGGAAGTGGCAAAGGGTGTTGAAAAACCAAATTGCATACGAAAACGCTTGTGCCCCCAAATTGGTTCCACTGCTTTTTTCAAACTCCTTCGAAATAAGTTTTAAATTGGGATAATCAAGGTCCCAGCTTACGAAGATGAACCGGAATCCCGATTTATACCTTCGGAAGTTTCTCTACTGTCCGGTTTGTGGATATAGACTCACAGGCGCTGTCAGCAAGGGGCATGGAGGTTTCTACCCATATTATTGTTGCAATCATGACCACTCGCACTTAAATATGAGGGCAGAGAGAGTAAATGAGGGCTTTTTGGAATATGTTGGTAAGCTGCATCCCAACAAAGCAGTTCTCGCGCTCTATAATGAAGTGATAATGGAAATTCGTGGAGATGCTGTTCGCGTTAACCGCAAGGAAGCAGATAACCTGGCAGCGGAGGAAGAGAAAATAAAACTCCGAATCCAAAAAGTGAATGACATGTATTTTGACGGCGAAATCTCTAGAAATGACAAGGACGAGAATGTAACCCGTTATAAGAAGGATTTGGCCGAACTACAGGACAGGATGGAAGTGTTACGCCTAAGCACCGATCTTAACATTCGGCAGAAGCTTGACTACTCCATGAACATTATCGGAAACATCTCTATGTTCTTTCGTTTAGGAGACCCAGAGGTAAAAATTAAACTATTAGGTTCGATTTTTCCCGAAAAAATATATTTTGATGAAAAAAATTATCGAACCTCCCGGTTCAATCATTAACTCAGTGTTATCTTCCACGAAACCAAGCACTTACAAGGACAGAAAAAAGTAGAATCTCCAGAAAAATCTGAAAATTCCACTTCGGTAGCCCGGAGGGGAATCGAACCTCTATTTAAAGTTTAGGAAACTTCCGTTCATATTTAGAAGTATCTGTGTCTCAATACTTTACGACTCCTTTGTAAATTTGGGTACAACTATGGGACAACATTATCAGTGATTGTCTATGTCTAACCCTTTGTTTTATTTCCGAAATTGTGTATATTTGCACAGTTTTAGAAATATAATGAACTATTACGAATTCAAAAAGCTATACTCGGGGCAAGGTGTTTTTTCCTTAAACAGTATAGAGAGAAGCAGCGACAACAGCCTTTCCTCCAATCTCAGGCGCTGGAAGGGTGAGGGAAAAATCCTGCGCATCCGCCAGGGATGGTACCTTTTCCCCGATGAGGCAGGAAGGGCGGACGTGCGTATGGCAGCGGCCGGTAAAATCTATTGCCCGTCCTACCTCAGCCTGGAGTATGTCCTCTCGTGGCACGAAATAATCCCTGAAACTGTCCTTGCGCTTACATCCGTGAGTACGCTGAAGACCGCCGTATTTGACACCCCGATCGGTTATTATTCCTATCGGCACGTTTCCCCGAACCTGTTTTTCGGGTATAAGCCCCTCCAGCCGAGGGACGGTTTGCCTTCTCTTATGGCAACCCCGGAGAAAGCCCTGCTGGACCTGCTTTACTTCCACCCCGAATACAAGTCGGATCACGATATGGAGAATCTTCGCCTCGACAGGGATGCCATGCGTGAAGAGTTTGACTGGAAGCGTTTCCATGCCTTTTTAGAGCGATTTGACAATAGGGCTCTCTCACAAAGAGCCGCAGTAATGGAGAATACTTATGCTTGACCTGCAAAACATCAGAGCCTTTTATCCCGGTTTTCCAGAAAGTCCGGATACGGACATCCAACTCTATAAGGAATACCTGGAGCTGATGGTCCTGGACTATTTATCCTCCCACTCTCAGATTGGAAAACTGACTTTTATCGGCGGTACTGCCCTACGACTCCTCAGGCAGATAGACCGGTTTTCCGAAGATTTGGACTTTGATTGCAAGAATCTCTCGCAGGAGGAGTTCGTAAGCCTCACAGATGATGTCGTCCGCTTTCTAAGGCGGAACGGTCTTCCTGCTGTCGCCAAGGAAAAGGAGAGTGATGCCCTGACGGCTTTCCGCAGGACCATTCAGTTCCCGCAGCTGCTTTACGACCTGGGATTGTCCCCTTACCGGGAAAAGAAGTTCGTGTTGAAGATTGAGGCTCAGGACCAGGGAGTGGATTATCAGCGAGAGATGTTCACTGTGAACAGAGACGGATTCTATTTCAGGATACCCTCACCTTCAGACGCCACGCTGTATGCAATGAAACTTTCAACCATTCTCCACCGCGGAAAAGGCCGGGATTTCTACGATGCCATGTTTCTGCGCTCCAGAAGTGAACCGGATATGAACTATCTTTCGCAACGGGAGGGCATTGCAACCGGCGAGCAGCTGAGATGCCGGATGATGCAGGTGTGCGACAGGACGGATTTTCGCCTCAAAGCACAGGATTTCAAGTACTTGCTATTTCACCCGGAAAACGCCTCCCGCATTTTGGATTTCCCTGCTCTGTGGAAATGAATGGTTGCATTTATCTTGCTGCATAACAATAATGCCTAATCAACATTTTGAAATTCAGCCAAAACCAACAGCAATAGCCCATTTTGGCTGAGTTATATACAAAGAAGTACAGTGAATCTATGTTACATTCTTAGTGGTCGTGTGTTATATAGATAGACGACATAGAGAGAATGTGAAATAACCACAGCATTGGCTGATTACCTGACAGATGCGTTCATTCGGCTTCGGCAGAAGCTTAAAAGGGTTTCCGGCAGGATCTTGCCGGATGCCGATGGCGCGGAGGATATCCTGCAGGACAGCTTCGTGAGGCTCTGGCGCCGGCAGTATCCGCTGCAGTCGGAAAAGGAAGCCGAAGCGCTGCTCACCCGGACGGTCCGGAATGCCAGCCTGAATGAACGCCGACGAGTCCGGTCAGTTCCCTTGGAAAGGGACTATGCTGATGACAGTTCCGATACGCAGGAAAAAGAACGGGCCTTCGCCCAGATGAAGGATAAGATTCAAGCGGAGTTAACAGACACACAACGATACATACTGGAGGAGAAAGAATACGGAGGACGAACCCTGGAAGAGATAGCGGCGGAGTTGGGAATGAACGCGACGGCAGTAAGGATGCAACTCTCCCGCGCCCGCAAAACACTTAGAGACGCTTTGAAAGATGACAGATAAAGAAAAATACTTGGACCTTATGCAGCGGTACTGGGATGCCGAAACCACTTCCAAAGAGGAGTGGGAACTGGCCCGGTATGTTGCACGGGCGGACGATCCTGAGTTCGATGAACTCAGGGGCGTTTTGGGTTATCTCTCCATCGGCAAAGAGAAAAAGGCCCGGAGAGCAAATACCATCCGCCTCATCCCTGTGTTTGCCGCTGCCGCCAGTATCGCCGCTGTCGTTGCCATCGGCTTTACCATCAGGAATAGCGGGACCCAAACAGGTGAAGAGCTCTATGTCTGTTACTCATATGGGGAGAAAACCACCGACAATCAGCAGGTTATGGCATCAGTCGCGTCATCCCTTGCCGATTTCTTTGGCGGCGGTTCTCCTGCCGAAATTAACTTATTCGAAATGTTCGAGCGATGAAAAGGTTATTGTTGTGCATAATGGCCTTGCTCCTGTTTTCTGGGGCGGCCTTTGCCCAGCGGGGGCTGAACTGCTATCCCGTCTTCAAAGGGAAGATTGTTCCTACAAAACGGATGGTAATCACTCAGGCTCGCGGCGAAAGCATGGCCACTTATAAATTGGATTATTACCATAGTGTTCAGTTCCAGGTCGATGAGAAGACTGCCTTAGAAGTGGCGGAGTTGATTCAGGCCGATGCAGCCGAAGCACAATCGGCCGAAACGGAAATGACGGGCAAACTCTTGACATACGCCTTGATACAGCCCGCTCCCTTTGCACGGGTACGCCGCTATCTTTGCTACCAGGCCAGACCCGTCGGAGCCGCCTGGATCATTACCATCCTTTATCTGGAGGGCAGCGCCACCCTTGATGACTTACGTTCCATGTTTGAAAAACAATAGTCCCATGAAGCACTTGACAATCACCATATTATCCATCCTGTTCTCCATTTCCGCCGCCGCGCAGGAGGCCGATACCACCGCCGCAAAGGGAGACAAGCTCAATTTTGAACAGCCCCGTTTTCTGGTTTCCGATTATTTCAGCAGCGTGAAGGCCCATCTCTCCAAGGAAGGGCAAAAGGGGTGGAAACCGGAATTCAGTCTTCGTGCCAACGCAGAGTTTCTGGACGGATCCCTCATCCTTACAGGCGGAGTCCGCACCAGTCAGAACAAAGTGTTCGGACTGGGCATAGGATGGGGACAAAGGTTCTTCATCTTCGGCCCCGAGGCCCATTTCACAGGGCAGCGCTTCAATATAGTTGCCTACCATCGGCACTATATTCCTTTAGGGCACAGAAAGAATTTCTCCCTGTACAGCGATATCCTGCTCGGAGCGCGCTGCGTCTACAAGATGAGCGACTACTATATGGAAAACGGCGTTGTGCGATCCCCAGGAGCGGAACCTGTATTTCCTGTCCTGCCCGGAGACTGGAAGTTCTGGGGGTCCTGGCAACCGGGCATTGCGTTCCATTTGTGGGGCAAGTCCAACTTCTTCATCGGCCTCAGCATCGGCCCCACCATTGGAGCGCACGCGGGATTTGCCCTGTAGAGTCGGCTTTCTCCTCCGGCCGGCCTTATTTCGGAGCGAAGCGACCCAGGGGGTCTGGGGGATTAGGCCCCCAGTGAGTCGAAGACTATTGGGCTACGAAAAAAGGATTGGCGTCTGCCAATCCTTTTTTCGTAGCCCGGAGGGGAATCGAACCTCTATTTAAAGTTTAGGAAACTTCCGTTCTATCCGTTGAACTACCGGGCCATCAATACCGAGCGCTCCGGGGAGCGCGGGGGACTAAAAAAGCGCTGATTACTCGGCGCTCTTTTCGATGATCTGACGACCGCGATAGAAGCCGCACTCGGGGCAAACGCGGTGATACATCACGGTGGCGCCGCAGTTGGGGCAGACGCTCAGCGTGGGGACGGGAGCAAAGTCGTGCGTGCGACGCTTGTCTCTTCTCTGCTTGGAGATTTTATGTTTCGGATGTGCCATTGTTTATATTTTTAATTGTTTATTTACTGTCTAAAAGTCCTTTCAGGGCGGCGAACGGGCTGTTCACTTCAGTTGCAGTCCCAGCCTCCTCGTTCCCACGCTCCCCGCGACTCAGGAAACGGACGGTATCGGGGTCACACGCTCCTTCCGGATGCGACCTTTGCAGGGGCAGTGACAGACAGACAAAGTCATACACCGCCTGGCTCAGGTCCCAATCTACCTCTGTCCCGCCCGGGGTGAGGGTTTCGGAGGGGGTGCTTTCCACGGGAAGGGTAACAGGGTCCAGGCAGCGGTCACAGGGTACGGTAACGGTACCCTCCAGGTGGAGACTCCCCTCCACCTTGTTCCGGCCATCTTTGACCACCGTAACTTCCACGTTTACTCCGGCGTCCAGGATTTCCGTGTTGTCAAACTGTTGAAAGAACTCTAAACCTGCGTGAAAGGCAAACTTGCGCTCTCCTGCAGCCCAACCGTTCAGCGGTATGACAAATGTTTTCATCTCCACAAAAACCGATTAAGGGGTGCAAAGATACAAATTTTTTTCTGAAAATCAATCTTCCGTGGCGGAATTTCTCTTTCTGTCCAGGGGATCCAGCTGAATCTTGCGCATGCGCATGTGGTGGGGCGTAATCTCCACCATTTCATCTTCCTGGATATATTCCAGCGCCTCTTCCAGTGAAAACTTGATAGCCGGAGGGAGCGCCACCTTCTCGTCTGAGCCGGAAGCCCGCACGTTGGTAAGCTTCTTGGTCTTGCAGATATTGATGTTCAGGTCACGCTCGCGGGTGTGCTCGCCCACCACCTGGCCGCCGTAAATCTCCTCGCCGGGTTCCACAAAGAATCGGCCGCGGTCCAGCAGCTTGTTCATGGAATAAGCGATGGCCTCTCCCGTTTCCAGCGACACCAGGGAACCGTTGGTACGCATCTCGATATCCCCTTTGTAGGGCTGGTAATCCTTGAAACGATGGGCCACAACAGCCTCTCCTTGCGTAGCGGTAAGAAGGTTCGAGCGTAGGCCCATGAGGCCGCGGGTGGGGATCTCGAACTCCAGCAGCGTACGGTCTCCGCGGGGCTCCATGCGCACCAGGGCACCCTTCCTGCGGGTGGAAAGTTCTATAGCCGCGCCCACAAACTGCTCCGGCACCTCGATGGAAAGCTCCTCAATAGGCTCGCAGCGTTTCCCGCCGATGGTCTTGTCCAGCACCTTGGGCTGCCCCACCTGCAGTTCAAAGCCTTCGCGGCGCATGGTCTCTATCAGCACCGACAGGTGCAGCACGCCTCGGCCGTACACTACAAAACTGTCGGCGTTGATACCGGGCTTGACACGTAGCGCAAGGTTCTTTTCCAGCTCCTTCTCCAGGCGCTCCTTGATATGACGCGACGTCACAAATTTGCCGTCCTTGCCGAAGAAAGGCGAATTGTTGATAAGGAAGAGCATGCTCATGGTGGGCTCGTCCACGGCGATGGGCGGCAGGGGCTCGGGATGCTCGATGTCGGCGATGGTGTCGCCGATTTCGAAGCCCTCTATGCCCACTACGGCGCAAATATCCCCGCACTGGACCTCTTCCACGTTGGCCTTGCCCAGGCCCTCAAAGACCATCAGCTGCTTGATTTTGCTCTTGTCGATGATATCGTAGCGCTTGCAAAGGCTTACCGGCATGCCGGTTTTGAGGGTTCCGCGGGTGATGCGTCCCACGGCGATCCGGCCCACATAGGGACTGTACTCCAGGGAGGAAACCAGCATCTGCGGCGTTCCTTCCTTCACCTGAGGGGCGGGAATCTCTTCCAGAATGGTATCCAGCAGGGCCGTGATATCACCGCAGGGCTTTTTCCAGTCCAGCGACATCCACCCTTGCTTGGCACTGCCGTAGATAGTTTTGAATTCCAGCTGGTCCTCGTTGGCGCCCAGGTTGAACATGAGGTCGAAGACTTCTTCCTGTACCTCGTCCGGGCGGCAGTTGGGCTTGTCCACCTTGTTGATGACCACAATGGGCTTTTTCCCCATCTCGATGGCCTTGTTCAGGACGAAACGCGTCTGCGGCATGCAGCCTTCGAAGGCATCTACCAGCAGGAGCACGCCGTCGGCCATATTCAGGACGCGCTCTACCTCTCCGCCGAAGTCACTGTGGCCGGGAGTGTCTATAATATTGATTTTGACTCCTTTATAAGTTACCGAGACGTTCTTGGCGAGGATGGTGATGCCCCGCTCGCGTTCAAGGTCATTGTTGTCCAGGATAAGGTTGCCAAGGTCTTCCGGGCGGCGTACCAGGTTGGCCTGGTAAATCATCCGGTCCACCAGCGTGGTTTTGCCGTGGTCCACGTGGGCTATAATGGCGATGTTTCTGATTTCCTGCATAATACGTCTGTCGAAAAAACTTGCAAATATACTCATATTTTTGCACCCGCGCAAAAAACGGCTTTTCCCGGTCATAGGCTCCTCCAGGGCCGATTTTCCACCCTCCGCAAAGCGGTTTTGACGCATTTATCCGTTTTGGCGACTTCAAAAATCGGCCGCTGAAGAGCGCCCATTGCCGATTTTGCAATTAAACGTTTCTTTTTTCTTTACACGGATAAGTTTTCCCAGCTTTGCAGTGGAACAAAACTGATGCACTATGAAGCGATTTGTCTTATTGATTGTACCGCTTCTCATGCTGGGAGCATGTGAACGCGAAGAGAGGCCGGGAGACGCTTCCCGCACCCCGGACCAGAATCTCTACCACGGGATGATCCAGCTGGGAGAAAAGTTGGAAGACCCTTACACGGTAGAGAACATGAAGGAGGCCCTTGCCAAGGTGTACCCCACCAAGGCTGGCCGCTATGATATCACCGCAACGGACCTGTATGTCCGTTTCCTGCCAAAGGACGACACGCAGCTGCAGCGGCTCAAAGCCAAGGACATTTACCTGATGGACCATCCCATGGACTACAGCATTGCGCGGGAAGGAGACTATTACCAGGACCCTGACCTGGAAGAGGAGTCCATCACCTGGCAGTACGCTGTGGTACCGCAGGGCTTCGTTTTCCCGGACGGTATCCACTATGAGCTGCTGGACGAGTGCTACATCGCGGAACATGACCCCGTCACCCGCGCAGACACGGACATAGACTGGGCACGGGTAGAGGAGGAAGCCTTCCGTCTCACCGGCAATCAGGACCTCTGGATTCCCTCCACCAAGGCGGAGGCCATCTTCCCGGAAGGGCGCATTACCATCGAAGACCCGCTGTTCAGCGGCGGAAAGCCTTTCGGCGTAGCCGGGGTGAAGGTAGTATGCAATGTCTTTGTGAAAATTGCTTCCTGCTACACCAACCGGGACGGCTATTACAAGATGGATAAGAGTTTCAACGGCAACCCCCGCTACCGCCTGGTTTTCCAGAACGAAAAGGGTTTTAACATAGGTTTCAACTGGATTATCATACCCGCGTCCGTGAGCACGCTGGGAAAGGGAGGCCCGGAAGGGATTGACATGCATGTGGATACGGAAAGCGACGCTTCCCTTTTCCGGCGCTGCGCGGTGAACAATGCCGCCTATGACTACTATTCCCGCTGCACGGAGACAGACCTGGACATCCCCCAGCCGCCCACAGACCTTCGCATCTGGATTTTCCCGGGTCTCACTTCCTCCAGCGCCAGCATGCTCCACCACGGTGCCTTCCTGAGCCATACGCTCATCCAAACCTATCTGGGCGCCTATGTTTTCCTGGTCAAGCTCTTCGCCCCGGACATTACCCTGGGCACCAAAGAGCAGGACTATGAGGGCATCTATTCCATCACCATGCATGAGCTCTCCCACGCCAGCCACTATGCCCAGGTGGGAGACGGTTTCTGGAATCCCTACATAGACTACGTCATCAAATCCATCGTCACCCAAGGGGGAGACCCTTATGGCTCGGGCGGGGACGGCAGCGGCTGCTGCGAGCTGGGAGAGATGTGGGGCTACTTCATGCAGGCCACTCTGTATAAGGACCGCTACGGCGGCAACCTCCCCACCTACGGAAACCGCTTCTGGTTCAAGCCGGACATCTTCACCTACCTGTACCAGCGCGGAATGTCCCGCGGGGAAATCTTCCGTGCCCTGCACGCGGATGTCACCAGCATGGAAGACCTGCTGGAAGAGCTTATCAACCTGTATCCGGAACGGGAAAAGACCTTCCGGGACACCTTCCGAAGCTATGGCAAGTAGGCTTCATGCGCGTAGCGGGCTGCTCTGTCCGGCCTTTCTGGGCCTGATCCTTTATTCATCCTGCAGCGTGGTCAAGGAAGACCGGACAGACTGCCCCTGCGCACTTACAGTAGAGGTGAGCGGCCTCCCCTCCTGGCCCGTCTCCCTTTCCTTCAGCGGGGAAAACTTCAGGGAACAGATGGAAGTGGGCGGCGACACCACCCTCCTGGTGATGGTGCCCAAGTCCGGCGTGCAGATGCTGGCGCTCTCCGGAACGTCCCTTCCCCAGGGAAAGGACATACAGATTCCCCGGGGCTTTGACTGTCCGCCCCTGTACCTGCACACGGAATGGCTGGAAACGCCCGGGGACTCGGCGCGGGTGAAAGTACAGCTGCACAAGCACTTCTGCAAATTGTCACTGACCTTTGACGGACCCCCGGGCTGGGGCGAGCCCTATTGGACAGAGCTTCGCGGACGGGTGGAAGGGCTGTCGCTGGACGGGGAACCCATTGAAGGCGATTTTTCCTGCCGCCTGGACAGGGGCGGAAGCGTCCGCCTTCCACGCCAATCCCCGCAGGAAGAGCTGTGGCTGGACATCGCCATGCCGGACCGCGTGGTACGCTCTTTCGCCCTGGGAAATTACCTGCTGCAGGCAGGTTATGACTGGACGGCCCCGGACCTGGAGGACCAGCCCCTGCAAATTGACCTTTCCGTCACCAATATCTCTTTCCGCACCGGGCGGTGGTCCACCGTTATTCCGCTGGAGGTAGAAATTTAGCGGCGAATTGTTTGGCTTTTCAAAAAAAACACGTATATTTGCAGTCCCAAACGATGCGCGGATGGCGGAATTGGTAGACGCGCTACTCTCAGGAGGTAGTGTCCGAAAGGACGTGTCAGTTCGACTCTGATTTCGCGCACAAAAAAGACCGGAATTTCTTCCGGCCTTTTTTGTTTCCCTTAGAAGTAGGCTACTGTCTTTTGTTCCACGGCGCTCAGGAGCTTGTTGGCCAGGCTGGAAACGCCAAAACGGAAGAGTGTCTTGTCTATCCATTCCGCCCCAAGAAGCGTACGGACAATGGAATAGTAGCAAACGGCATCCAGGGCAGAGGCAATGCCACCGGCGGCCTTGAAGCCCACCTTGCGGCCCGTTGCCTCATAGAACTTGCCTATACACTCGCACATCACATAGGCGGCCAGGGGCGTAGCGTTCACCTTTACCTTCCCGGTGGAAGTCTTGATGAAGTCCGCGCCGTTTTCCATGGCCAGGAAAGAGGCGTCCGCGATGGCTTCAGGCGTTACCAGCAGGCCGGTTTCCAGAATCACCTTGAGCACAACGGGACGGCCCAGCTGCGCAGCCACGCTGTCTATCCGCTCGCGGGCGGCCTTGATCTCTGCGCCGGCCGTCTCATAATCTCCGGCGAGGAAGCTGTTCAGGGCCAGAACGATATCGATTTCATCGGCGCCGCCGCGGACCGCGAGCTCAATCTCATGGAGTTTTACCTCCAGGAAGCTCTGGGACGTGGGGAAGCAGCCGGCCACAGTGGTCACATGCAGTTCCTTGTCCTCGCGCTCCGATGCCACCAGGCCTGCAAAATTGGGATACACGCAGATGGAGGCGGGTAGCGGCCAGGAAGGGTAATCCCGCTTGAAAGCATTCACCTTCCCTACCAGGGCACGTACACTCGCGGGGGTGTCCTCGTTGGCAAGGGTGGTCTGGTCCATGAGGCCGAAGCACTGCTTATATACTTTTTCGGAGGCAATCTCCTCCAGGCCGCCGGCAATCAGATTCAGGTGGCGGGAGATGCTATCTTTGTCCGGCGTATAGCCGTATTTGCTAGCTAACGACATATCTTATCCTTTTATTTGTACATTAAATCCTTCATCAAGAAGCGGTTGCACCAGGTGGCGCATTTCCTCTTCCGTATATTTTCCAAGGCCCTTCATGGGCGTTTCACGGTCTATGGTATAGACCATCACTGTGCGGGGGCGCACGCGTCGCACAATCTCCATCCAGGGTTCTACCCAGTCCTCCGTGGCCCAGCCGGGACCACGCAGGAACATGGTCTGGAGGACAAAGTCTCCTTCGAAGCGCAGCATGGCATTCACCACATCCTCTACGCGATACTTCCCTACCGGCTTGTTCACCAGCGCTACTTGGGCCTCTGTGGGAGCATCCAGTTTGAGGATGGCGTTATCCACCTTCCGGAGTGCCTGGAAAATGCCCTCCTGCCCCGCCCTGGTGGCGTTGGACAGCACCGACACCTTGGCCTGCGGATAATAACGGTCCCGCAGTTCCAGGGTAAGGTCAATGATTTCCGGGAAGGCGGGATTCAGTGTGGGCTCGCCGTCACCGGAGAAGGTGATGGAATCGATGGGAATACCGGATGCCACGCACTGGGACAGTTTCTGGGACAGCGCCGCCCTTACATCCTCTGCTGTAGGGAGTAGCGTGTCTTCCAGGCCGTCCTTGTTCCAGCCGCATTCGCAGTAAACGCAGTCGAAGTTACACACCTTGCCCTGCTGGGGTAACAGATTGATACCCAGTGAGCTGCCCAGCCTTCGGCTAAAAATGGGCCCAAATACCGTAGTTTCACGCATCATAGGCGAAAAGATTGACTGCGGGCGCTGAGACGTCCGTCCTGACAGTGGGTGATATGCACCAGACCGGGCTTTTTCCCGGGCTCGATGGTGCCCAGCGTGGCCTCCTTGCCAAGGAAACGGGCACCGTTCAGGCAGGCCCATTCCAGCAGTTCCCCAAGGCTTACTTCCGGGAATGCCTGCTGCAGGCAAAAGAGCTCTTCCACCATGCAAAGCTTGTCGTTGGAAGAGAGGGAATCCGTTCCCACGCAGATGGGAATGCCGCTTTCCTGCATCAGCGGAACCGGCGGTAAAGTATGGTGAATAAACAGGTTCGATAGCGGGCAAAGCGCCAGAAAAGGGCTTTCCAGCACCTCCTGGGCCGCACGGGCACCCTCCCGCGTAAGGCAGCACTCATGCACCAGCAACACATGCCCGGGGACGGGCCGGGGCAAACCGGCTGCCAGCAAAGTATCCAGGAAGTATTGCAGCGAAGAGGTTCCGGTAACCGGAGGCGTAGGGATGCCATTGGCAATGCGGTTGTCCCACATGGGACCGCTGCCCTGCATCATCATTTCCTGCTCCTCGCTGGACTCCTCGCTGTGATAGGACAGGTAACCGCTTTCCAGTCCGGCAAGGGAAGCGGCGGTAAGGAGCTGCACGCTGGTGGTATAGCAGGCATGCGGAGTAGGGGCAGCATCCAGCCCCAGGGCCCGGGCCTTCTTCTGCAGGGCCTTTACATCGGCCATTACGCCTTCACAGGCCGAAGGCTCTGCGCCGAAAACCTCCAGGAAGGTGCGGGTGTACAGGGGATGGGTGGCCTTGACGGCAAAGGAGTCTGCGCAGTTGGAAATATCGGCCATGGCTACTACGCCCTGCTGCCAGAGGCTGTCCATGGCGTCCATGAGCGCCTGGTTTTTTTCCTGCGGCGTAGAGCTGTCCCTGAGAGCGTTGATCTGGTCGATAAAACCTGCCATGCCCGTTCCTTTGCGGAACTTCCCCTTAAGATAGGAGAGCTCCACATGGCAGTGGGCATTCACAAAGCCGGGGGCAATCACCTCATAGCAGGCCTGCTCCCCGGTCGCAAGGGGGCCCGTACGCAGGATGGTACCGTCTTCCTCCACCTCCACAAAGCCGCCGCAAAGCGGCTCCCGGGAAGTGAGCGTATAGAGATATTGGGCCGTCAGACGCCTCATCGCAAATCTTTTACAGAAGTAAGGGAATCCTTGGGATAGAACCGGAGGGAGTCCCGCTTAACAGACAGGGAATCCCGTTTAAACGATAAGGAATCCCGTAAAAACAGGAGGGAGTCCTTGGGGTAGTACGGGAAAGTATCCTCTCTGACAAGGTACAGGGAGTCTCCTTGAAAACGTAGCAGGAGGCTGTCTATGGCGCGCGGCCCCGGCTGGGGCATGGAAAGGGTGTCTGGTGTCAGCCAGTAAATGCGCAGCATACCATCCCGCCAGTTGGAAAGGTCCATTTGGATCTGGGCCTGGGCCTCTTCCTTTTCAAGGCGATTCGCCACACTCTCCATCACTTTCTCGAAGCGGGCAGGTTCCTCCAGGTAGTACTCCATGCTATATAGGAAATCGTCCGTGGTATAGCCCAGGGACTGGAAAATGCCCTCATAGACAAGGGAAGTATCGGCCTGCTGCTTGAGGTAGCTGCCCAGTTTGATCTGTTGGTCCTGCAGGAGAATCAGGTACATAGCCTGCTCCATATCCTTGCGCTCCATCCTGTGCGGTCCCCGGCAGGAAACCGCGAGCAGCAAAAGCACTATGAGGACCCAGCTTCGCATCTTATCTTAAAACAGCGCCACAGTCATTCTGCAGGGCCTGCAGGATGCGTTCCATGGTCTTTTCTACCTCTACATCCGTGAGCGTGCGCTCCAGGTCCTGGAGCACGAAGTTAAGGGCATACTGCTTTTTGCCGGCGGGAATCTTGTCCCCTCTGTAAACGTCAAAGAGGGTAACGCCCTTGACAAACTTCTTGCCCGCCTGCATGGCAGTGCGGCGCACGGAAGCGTAGCTCACTGACTCGTCCAGCAGAAGGGCCAGGTCACGGCGGACCTCCGGGAAGCGGGGCAGCTCCTTGAAGGAGAATTTATCCCGCTTGATAAGGGTGAAAAGAACCTCCCAGTTGATCTCTGCGGCATAGACCGGCTGCTTGATGCCAAAACGCTTGCAAAGGGCAGGGTTCATGCAACCCAGCGTGGCCAGGAGTTTGGGCTCCCTGCCGGGCAGGCTGTAGGTGATGCCCTCGGAGAAAATATCGGCCGGGGCTGTGCCCAGGGCCAGGCTTTGGACGTCTATCCGGTAGCGGGCCATCAGGGCCTCCACGTAACCTTTGAGCTGGAAGAAGCTGGACTTGCTGGCCGGGCTGCGCCAGACTTTGTCCGGGGTTCCACTGAGGAAGAGGGAGAAGCAGCGGTGTTCCTCATAGCTTTTGAGGGTGGTACCGTCACCTTCCGGAAGGCGCTGATATACAGATCCGTATTCAAAGAAACGGAGGGAAGTTGCCTGCCTGTTCAGGTTGTAGGCCACTACCTCCAGGCCGCTCAGGAGCAGGGTCTGGCGCATTACGTTCAGATCCTGGCTGAGGGGATTCACGATGCGGGCGCAGCGGCTTACAGGGAAGGTTTCCAGGCCGTTATAATAATCCTCCTTGGTGAGGGAGTTGTTCATGGTTTCCACAAAACCGTTGGCCGCCAGCCAGTTGGAAATGGCATTGCGGGTGGCCTCCGGATCCGGCTGCTGGGAGGGGTTGACGCTCATGCGCAGGCTGCCCGGCAGCTCGATATTGTTGTAGCCGTAGATACGGAGGATTTCCTCCACTACGTCACATTCGCGGGTAACGTCCACCATGTAAGTGGGAATGGAAACCAGCGCACCGTCTTCCTTTTTTTCAAGGAATTGGTAATTAAGTCCTTGCAGTATCTTTTCGATGTTAGCTGCACCAATTTTCTTGCCAATGAAACGCTCCATGCGGCCATAATCCAGCTGCACCTTCGCGCGGCCGATGGGCTGGGGATATACCTCACGGACCGTGCCCACCACCTTGCCGCCGGCGACTTCCTGGATAAGAAGGGCCGCACGTTTGGCAGCAAAGAGGGCTGCATCAGGGTCTGCGCCTCGCTCGAAGCGGAAGCTGGCGTCTGTGGAAAGCTGCTGGCCCTTGGCCGTACGGCGAACGCTGGCAGGGTCAAAGTATGCACCCTCGATGAACACGTTCACGGTGCTTTCGCTTACGCCCGAATCGTCCCCGCCGAACACACCGGCAATGCACATGGGGCCTTCCTCATTGGCAATGACCATGTCACAGGCAGCCAGCTTGCGCTCCATGCCGTCCAGCGTGCGGATAAGCTCCCCTTCCCCGGCGCGGCGCACGATGACCTTGCCGCCGCGGATTTTATCTGCGTCGAAGGTGTGCAGGGGCTGGCCGGTCTCGAAAAGGATGAAGTTACTGATATCCACCACGTTATTGATGGGCTTGAGGCCTATGGAAAGCAGCCTTTCCTGCAGCCACTCCGGGCTGGGCCCCACCTTGACACCCTCTACGGTGATGCCGCAGTAGCGGGGAGCACCGGCGGTATCCAGTACCTGGACGGGGATGGACTCCCCGGGACCCTCGCAGAATGCATCCACCGAAGGGAGCACCAGCAGGGCGGGAAGGTCCTTGCTGTAGAGGTACGCGTACAAGTCCCTGGCTACACCCAGGTGAGACGCGGCGTCTATGCGGTTGGCGGTTATCTCATATTCTATCACTGCCTCGTCCTTGAGCTGGAGGTATTCCTTGGCGGGGGTACCCACCACAGCCTCTTCCGGCAGTACCATGATACCGGCATGGCTGGTGCCGATGCCCAGTTCATCCTCCGCGCAAATCATGCCCAGGCTTTCCACGCCGCGGATTTTGGACTTTTTGATCTTGAAATCGCCGGGAAGGACCGTGCCGATACGTGCGAAGAGCACCTTCTGGCCCGCCGCCACGTTGGGCGCGCCGCACACCACCTGAACGGGCTCCGGGGAGCCGTCGTCCACGGTAGTCACATGCAGGTGGTCGCTGTCCGGATGGGGCTCGCAGGTAAGGACCCGGGCCACCACCACGCCGGCCAGACCGCCGGGAATCACTTCCTGCATCTGGACTGAATCCACCTCAATGCCAATAGAAGTCATGGCCTCTGCCACCTGTTCAGGTGTGAGGGAACACTTAAGATACTCTTTTAACCAGCTATACGAAAGCTTCATTGCGTGAAACGTTTAAAGTTTATTCCTTTTCCAAGTCCGCCATGCTGAAGAGGGACTCTACGAATTCTTTCTTGTCAAAGACTTTGAGGTCTTCGATGCCTTCCCCTATGCCGATAAACTTGATAGGGATGTTGAAGGTATCCACGATACCCACCACCACACCGCCCTTGGCGCTGCCGTCCAGTTTGGTAACGGCGAGGGCGGTCACATCCGTGGCGCGGGAGAACTCCTTGGCCTGGACAAAGGCATTCTGTCCGGTGGAGCCGTCCAGCACCAGCAGGACCTCATGCGGCCCGTCCGGGACCACCCGGCGAATCACATTGCGGATTTTGGTGAGTTCATTCATCAGGTCCACCCGGTTGTGCAGGCGGCCGGCGGTGTCTATGAGCACCACATCCGAGCCCTTGGCCACGGCGCTTTTCACCGTATCGAAGGCTACGGAGGCAGGGTCTGCGCCCATGGGCTGCTTCACTATATCGGCGCCAGCACGCTGGGCCCAGACGCACAGCTGCTCCACGGCTGCGGCGCGGAAGGTATCGGCCGCACCGATGGTGACCTTTTTTCCGTCCCGGACCAGCCTGGCGGCCAGTTTGCCTATAGTGGTGGTCTTCCCCACCCCGTTCACGCCCACGATGAGCATCACGTAGGGTTTGTGGGAAAAATCGAAGGGCTGTACCGGGGAATCGTCCTCCCCGACCAGCAGGGAAATCTCGTCGCGGATCAGGGCCACCAGCTCCTCCATATCCACATATTTGTCCCTCTCTACGCGCTCCTCGATGTTGTCAATGAGCTTGAGGGTGGTGTCCACGCCCATGTCCGAGCCAAGGAGTGCTTCTTCCAGGGCGTCCAGCACTTCCTCGTCCACTTTGGACTTGCCCGTGATGGCCCGTCCAAGTTTCTGGAAGAAACTCAGGTTGGTTTTCTTGAATCCTTTGTCGAATATTCCCATATCATGCAAAGTTACACAAAAATCCGCCCCTTTGCAAGGGGCGGATTTTTTCAAGCGGGGAATTTATTTCTTTTCAAAAAATCCCTTTTCCTTACCCTCTTCCACCAGCTGCTCTACGAAAACGTAGGCACCGGTCTTGGGGCTCTTTTCCATGCGGATCACCTTCACCATGTGCTTTGCACCGGCTTTAGCGTCGAAGGTTGCAACTGCTTTCTTTGCCATAGTTCAAACGTTTTATTTAATCTCACGGTGGAGGGTTACTTTCTTGAGGTAGGGGTTGAATTTCATGCGCTCAAGGCGGTCCGGGGTGTTCTTCTTGTTCTTGGTGGTGATGTAACGGGACATACCAGGAACACCGCTGGCCTTCTGCTCCGTGCACTCCAGGATGACCTGCACCCTGTTTCCTTTCTGTTTCTTTGCCATAACTATCTAAGGATTAAAGGGTTAAACAAGGTTCACGTAACCTTTCTCCTGGGCGGCCTTGAGGGTAGCGTCGAGACCATTCTTCTCGATGATGCGCATGCCCTTGGTGGTGACCTTCAGGGTAATGAAACGTTGTTCGGACTCGGACCAGAACTTCTTGGTCTTGAGGTTGAGGGAGAAAGCGCGCTTGGTGCGCAGCTTGGAATGGGCAACATTGTTGCCAATCATTCTTTTCCTACCGGTTATCTGACAAACCTTTGACATAATATTGAACTTTTTTTATTGTTATACAAGTTTTAGGAAGCGTTTCCAGCGAATGCTCTTGGGGAAAGCCTTGGTGGCATCAGTGGAAAGCCAGATGATGGACGGGGTGCCGACTATATGATCTTCCGGGACAAAACCCCAGTAACGGGAATCCAGGGAGTTGTGGCGGTTGTCGCCCATCATGAAATAGTAGTCTTGCTGGAAAGTGTACTCCGTAACGGGCTCTCCGTTGATGAGGATGCGCTCACCCTCCACCTTCAGCGTGTTGTGCTCATAGTCACGGATAATGCGCTCATACAGGGGCAGGCTTTCCGTATCCAGGGCCACGGTGGCGCCTTTTTGCGGGATCCAGAGCGGGCCGAAGTAATCACTGGTCCAGGGCTTGGTGAAGGGGAAAATGAGGGCATCTGCGCCGGTGAGGGGATATTTCTCCAGGTTGGGGGAAATGTCCACCACGGCCGGTATGTCCTTCACTGTCTCCAGCATCTGCTCCGTCAGGGGCATCTGGGGATAGCCGGGAAGACGGGTGTCGAAATACAGTTCACCAAGGTTCAGGCCCAGTTCCTCCAGCTTGAGCTGGTTGATACGGGAGCCGCTTGTAATCACCTGATAAGTGAGCTGGCGGCCGGGATAGTCTGCTTCCTTTTCCCCGTTCACCCATACAAGGCCGTCGCGGATTTCCAGGGTGTCGCCGGCAACGGCAACACAGCGCTTGACATAGTGGTCTTTCTTGTCTGCGGGACGGACGATGATGGGGCCGAACTGGTCAATGGTCTGTTCCCTTCCCAGGGCGCGCACCCAGGCGTAGTAGTCGTCTGCGGGGCGGCGGGTAAGGACCGTATCTCCATTGGGGAAGCCGAATACCACGATATCCCCCCTTCTGACCTCACGGAAGCCCTTGAGCCTGCGGTACTTGTTTTGGATGAGCGTAGAATAGGACTCTCCATTGAACAGCCGGTTGTGCGTGAAGGGGACGGTGAGGGGTGTCTGGGGAAGACGGGGCCCGTAAGTGAGCTTGGACACGAAGAGATGGTCTCCGGTGTACAGCGTACTTTCCATGGAGGAGGAAGGAATCCTGAAGGCCTGGAAGAAGAAGATATTGATGAACGTCACTACAACCACGGCGAAGATGATGGCGTCCAGCCAGTCCAGCCAAAAGTTGTGTTTCTCTCCGGGGGCGTACTCTTTTTTCCAGAAGAGCCACTTCACCTTTTTGGTGATGAAGTAGTCGAACAGGACGCCGAGGCCCAGGAGCCACCAATAGTTCCCCAGCCAGATCACCCACGCGACGTAAAGCAGGGACCAGAATCCCAGCTTCAGCCACTTGTTTTGGATGATTTCCTTCCAGCTCACGGGGCAAAGGCTACTTTACGGAATTGACGATGGCCTCGAAAGCCTGGGGGTTGTTCATGGCAAGATCTGCCAGAACCTTGCGGTTGAGGCCGATATTCTGCTTGGCAAGACGACCCATCAGCTGGGAATAGCTGAGACCGTACTGGCGGGCGGCAGCGTTGATACGCTGAATCCACAGGGAACGGAACTCACGCTTCTTGGCGCGACGGTCACGGTAGGCGTAGGTAAGACCTTTTTCGTAGGTGTTCTTGGCTACTGTCCAGACATTCTTGCGGGACAGGAAGTTGCCGCGGGTTCTGGAGAGAATCTTCTTGCGGCGTGCCCTTGAGGCAACAGAATTAACTGATCTAGGCATACATTTTTTCTTTTTTGGAGGCAGTGGCTTCCGGCTGGCCGGGGGGCGCTTTCAAACTGCGTTCCAGTTAAACAATAATTACATTACAAGAAGTTCCTTCACGCGGCGGACATCGTCCTTCTCCAGGATGGCGAAGTGATCCAGGTTGCGTTTCTGTTTCTTGGTCTTCTTGGTGAGGATGTGGCTGTGGTAAGCGTGCTTCCTCTTGATCTTTCCCGATCCGGTAAGCGTGAAGCGCTTTTTGGCACCGGAGTTGGTTTTGAGTTTTGCCATTGCGTTAAACAATTAATAATTATACATTAAAGCTTCATCCCCGCTTGAGGGGGAATCTTGGCCTTATTTCTTTTTGATAGGAGCCAGCATCATGGTCATGCGCTTCCCTTCCAGGGTGGGCATGTTCTCCGGGCGGCCGAATTCCTCCAGCTCCACGGCGAAGCGAAGCAGCTGCTTCTCCCCTTGCTCTGCAAACTGGATGGAGCGTCCGCGGAAGAAGATGGAGGCCTTGACCTTGGACCCTTCCTGCAGGAACTCCTGGGCGTGCTTGAGCTTGAACTGGAAGTCATGCTCGTCGGTGTTGGGGCCGAAGCGGATTTCCTTGATGACAATCTTCGCAGCGTTGGCTTTCATCTCCTTGGCTTTCTTGCGCTGCTGGTACAGGTACTTCTGGTAATCCAGGATCTTGCACACCGGCGGGTCTGCCTTGGCGCTGATTTCCACCAGGTCCAGCTCCAGCTCCTGTGCCAGGGCCAGGGCCTTGGTAAAAGGGTAGATACCCGGCTCGGGGATGTTGTCCCCTACCAGGCGCACCTGGGAGGCGGTGATTTCACGATTAGTCCGAAGGGCGTTTTCGTCCTTCTGGACGCCCTGCACCTGCATGGGCTTTTTCTTTTTGAGACCACCTGGTCTCGGTCTGAAAGGCGTTGCGATAGTTTTTACTCCTTTAAAACGTTAAACTTACTGGTCCAGATCCTCTGCCACTGCCTGATGGACGTAGTCCACAAAAGCGGGCACGCTCATGGAACCCTGGTCCACGGCTCCACGGCGTACAGACACGGTTTCGTCGGCCACTTCTTTTTCGCCGACGATTACCAGAAGCGGCACGCGCATAAGGGAAGTCTCACGGATTCTCTTACCCAGCGTTTCGTTCCGGTCGTCTATAGAGGCGCGAATTTCGGAATTATTTAGCAGATTTACAACTTTTTTCGCATAATCCGCATATTTTTCACTCACGGGCAGCACTTTCACCTGGTCCGGATGCAGCCACAGCGGGAGGTGTCCGGCGGTGTGCTCCAGCAGCACGGCCACAAAGCGCTCCAGCGAGCCGAAGGGGGCGCGGTGAATCATCACCGGACGCTGGCGGGAGCCGTCGCTGTCCACGTATTCCAGTTCAAAGCGCTCCGGGAGGTTGTAGTCCACCTGGATGGTGCCCAGCTGCCAGCTTCGGCCGATGGCGTCCTTCACCATGAAGTCCAGCTTGGGGCCGTAGAAGGCAGCCTCTCCGGTTTCCACCACATAGGGAAGACCCTTCTTTTTGGCGGCGTCGATGATGCCCTGCTCCGCCTTGTTCCAGTTCTCGTCGCTGCCGATATACTTGGTCGGGTTCTTGGGGTCCCGCAGGGAGACCTGGGCGGTGAACTTGTCAAATTTGAGGGTCTTGAACACGTAGAGGATCAGGTCAATCACCTTCTCGAATTCCTCCTGGAGCTGGTCCTGGCGGCAGAAAAGATGGGCGTCGTCCTGGGTGAAGCTGCGCACGCGGGTAAGGCCGTGCAGCTCTCCGGACTGCTCATAGCGGTACACGGTGCCGAACTCTGCAAAACGCAGGGGAAGGTCCCTGTAACTGCGGGGGGCGCTGCGGTAAATCTCACAGTGATGGGGGCAGTTCATGGGTTTGAGGAGGTATTCCTCGCCTTCCTGGGGGGTGTGGATGGGCTGGAAGGAGTCCTTGCCGTATTTGGCATAATGCCCGGAAGTCACATAAAGCTCCTTGCCGCCGATATGGGGCGTCACCACCGGCAGGTAGCCGTACTGGGCCTGCTTTTTCTGAAGGAAAGTCTGGAGCGTATTGCGAAGGGCGGCGCCGCGGGGCAGCCACAGCGGCAGGCCGGAGCCCACGCGCTGGGAGAAGGTGAAGAGTTCCATCTCCTTGCCTATCTTGCGGTGGTCGCGCTTTTTGGCCTCTTCCAGCATCTGGAGGTACTCGTCCAGGAGGCTCTTCTTGGGGAAGGTGATGCCATAGACGCGGGTGAGCTGCTGGCGGGTTTCGTCGCCCCTCCAGTAGGCGCCGGCAAGGGAGAGCACCTTCACGGCCTTGATCACTTCCGTGGAGCGCAGGTGCGGGCCGCGGCAAAGGTCCGTGAACTGACCGTTGGTATAATAGGTGATGGTGCCGTCTTCCAGCTCCGAGATCAGCTCCTGCTTGTACTGGTCCCCTTTTTCCGTGAAATAACGCAGGGCTTCCGCCTTGGGAACCTCTATGCGCTGGAATTCCTGCTTCTGGCGGGCAAACTCCATCATCTTGTCTTCGATGGCCTTGAAGTCTGCGTCCGAGAGGGTGCGGCCGCCCAGGTCCACGTCATAGTAAAAACCGTTCTCGATGGCGGGGCCGATACCGAACTTCACACCCGGGAAGAGAGCTTCCAGGGCCTCTGCCAAAAGGTGGGAAGAGCTGTGCCAGAACACCTTACGGGCTTCCTCGTCTTCCCATTTGAGGAGGCGGATCTCTACGTCCTCCGTAATGGGACGTGTAAGGTCTATGGTGGTTCCGCGGGAAGTTTCGGGCTCTTCGGGGCGCTTAATGTTGACTGCAAGAATCTGCTCTGCCAGACGCGGGCTGATACTCATGGCCACGTCATAGCCGTTCACGCCAGAGGGATACTGGCGTACACTTCCGTCGGGGAACTTGATGTTAATCATAACCAAACTTTTTTATAGCCTGCAAAGTTACAAAATAATCTCTTAAATCCGTTCTTTTACCTGGTAATCATTGCGACCCTCTGCGCTGCGGGAGACCATCTCGCCGATAAATCCGGCCAGGAAGAGGATGACGCCCAGCACTACGGCCACAAGGGCCAGGTAGAAGAGGGGCTGGTCCGTGACTGCACGGAACTTCAGGCCCCTGGCCTGGTACACCAGCTTGGCGGCGATGATCCAGGCAGTCATGACAAAGCCCACCAGGAACATCAGGATGCCGCTGGTGCCGAAAAAGTGCATGGGCTTGCCCCCGAAACGCGACAGGAACCAAAGGCTCATCAGGTCCAGCAGGCCGTTCACAAAACGGTCCATCCCGAATTTGGAGCTGCCGTACTTGCGTTTCTGGTGCGCCACGCGCTTCTCCCCAATTTTTTTGAAACCGGCGTTTTTCGCCAGGTAAGGGATGTAGCGGTGCATCTCGCCGTACACCTCGATGTTCTTCACTACATCGGCCCGATAGGCCTTGAGGCCGCAGTTCATGTCATGCAGCTTGATGCCGGTGACCTTGCGGGCGGCCCAGTTGTACAGCTTGGAAGGGAGGTTTTTGGTAAGGGCATTGTCCTTGCGGTGCTGCTTCCAGCCGGAGACAAGGTCATAGCCTTCCTCCCGGATCATCCGCACCATCTCCGGGACTTCCTCCGGCGAGTCCTGCAGGTCCGCATCCATTGTCACCACCACTTCCCCTTCCGCAGCGGCAAAGCCCTCGTACAGGGCCGCCGATTTTCCGTAATTCCGCCGAAAACGGATGGCTCTTACGGCTGGACCGGCCAGCTGCCGGATCACTTCCCAGGAGTTGTCGGTGGAGCCGTCGTCCACGAAGATGATCTCATAGCTGTAATCCTTCAGGGAGCGGTCTATCCAGGCCTTGAGTTCCGGAAGGGAATCGGCCTCGTTGTAGAGGGGAATAATGACAGAAAGGTCCATAACTACTACTATTGCTCGTCGGGGGTATTATCGTCGGTTGGAGGGTTGAAGGGCCCGTCCATGATTTTCTTCAGGAAGATATAGCGGGACATGATGCTGGAGAGCAGGGTGCCATATATAAAGCAGTAGAACCACTGGAAAAGGAAGGTGTACAGCGGCAGTTTGCCCGCTACGCCATCCACGGCTTCCCGCTGGGAGGAGCTCATGCTCATGGCGTCTGAGAGCTGGTTCACCATGGAATCTACGGTCTCCGCGGGCATTTTCATCAGAATCAGCGCCTGGGCCGATGCCAGCAGCAGGCCGCTCAGCAGCGCCGCCCGTCGGCCAAGACGGTAGGTGTGCTCCATCTTTACGCCCTCGTACTTGTCCCGCAGCCCCAGCTGCACGTTTTTCATCAGAAGGATGCAACCGAAAAACTCCAGCGACCAAAGAATCACGGCCGCCGCCTGAAGAAGGAAAGAACTCCCGGACAGGGTGGCCAGCTCCTTCAACGCCAGGCAGCCGATAGACACAAGGCCAAAGAAGAGGCCAGCCTTCGCTGCCTCGTTCCAAAGTATGTTATTGTCAATGCTCTTTTTCACAATCTACAAAGATAGTGAAAAAAATTTAGGCTTGATGGTCAATGCCCAGTTTGTGCTCCAGGGCTTCTTTCAGGGGGACATCCTGGGGAATACCCAGCACGGTGCGGATTTGGGAACTCTGGGTAGAAATCTGGGTTACGCTTTTGTGAAGGATGTGGCAAATATCTGCATGCTTCTTGCCCTGGAGAGCCAGATGGCAGATGGCCACCTGCGTGGGAGTAAGGTCCGGGAAAGAGAGCGTAAGCACGGAGTCGCTGAGCGCATGCTTGCTATGCTTGCTGTCTTCTATGTTCAACAGGGGCCTGATGGAAGTCATGTCATAGATGATAACGCCCAGCAGCACAATCAGGTACACCGGAGCGAAGGTGTGCAGGATCTTGCTGGGGAAGATGATGACACAGCAGCAGAAGGTGAACATGGAGATGGCGCTGATAATCGTAGGGGCATAGCGCAGGAGGGAAAGGATGGACGCCATGATCAGGAGCAGGGACAGGAAAGACCCCTGCAAGATGAAGCCGGCGCTTTCAGGCGTCCGGTCAAAGGCCAGGGAGAGTTTCTGAACGCTGAGCGCCAGCTGGAGGATGATGTAAAGCGCTGCGGCCGCCCAACGGATGCGCAACTTGCGCAGCCAGTACAGGTGAACAAGGATGACGGTGGACACAAGGGTAAGGCTGGCCGTAAGCTGCAGGATGGGCCTTTTGGGAACCGTTAAAAGACTGCCAGCTGTGAGCACGAAGCCGATGAGGGCGACAGAGGCAAAGAAAAGCAGTCTCTGACGTCCCAGGATGGCGTTTTCCCGGGAAAAGAACCAACGTTTGAACCTGGTACTAGCAGGACTCACATTTTACAAATTAAAAATTGCAAATGGTCATTATTGGCCGCACAAATTTACTAAAGGTTTTGCAATTTCCAATGCTCTGATGCAGGAATCGGCCCGGATGTTTGCTTTTTTCGGAGGGAATCCTTATTTTTGAGACACTAAATCCTAAAAAATTACGTAATGAAAAAGTACATTGCAGAATGTTTGGGCACGTTCGTGCTAACCTTCCTGGGTTGCGCATCGGCCATGTTCATTGGCTGCGGTGAGCCTGCCGGCGTGGTGGGCGTTGCCATAGCTTTCGGTCTCACGGTGGTCGCCATGGCTTACACCATCGGCGGCGTCAGCGGATGCCACATCAATCCGGCCATCACCCTGGCCGTGGCCCTGTCCGGCCGCATGAGCTGGAAAGAAGCCATGGGTTACTGGGCTGGCCAGATCATTGGCGGTATCATCGCCGGCGCCCTGCTCCTTCTGGTGGCCAACGTGGTTACTGCTCCGGATCTTACCGGCGGCCTGGGCTCCAACGGTGTTGCCAATGCCGGCGGCGTAGGCGGCGCATTCCTCGTGGAGGTCATCGCCACCTTCATCTTCGTGCTGGTGGTCCTGGGTGCCACGGACGGTAAAATCGGCGCAGGCAACTTCGCCGGCCTTGCCATCGGCCTCACCCTCATCCTCGTTCACCTGGTGTGCATCAACCTCACCGGCACTTCCGTGAACCCTGCCCGTTCTATCGGTCCCGCCATCTTCGCCGGCGGTCAGGCCCTCAAGGATGTGTGGGTATTCATCTGCGCTCCGCTTGTGGGTGGCGCACTCAGCGCCCTGGTCTGGAAGTATTTCACGCCCAAGGCTCAGTAAACGCTTTGCAAGTAAAGACAATCCCCGTCCGTTAATCCGAGCGGGGATTTTTTTTGCTAAAACAGGGGGGAAAGGGCGTGCAGAAAACTGCGGTAGGCTTTTCTAAGGCCCTTGGCCGCATATTCGCCGGGCCGGACGCGTTCTGACTGCGCTTCCAGCTCCCGGAAACGGGCCGTTAAAGATTCGGCCACGGAAGCGTCGTAGATGAGCACCCCGTCTTCCAGGTTGATGCCAAAGCTGCGCTTGTCCAGGTTCACCGTTCCCACAAAGCTTAGCGCGCCGTCGCTCACGAAGCTCTTGCTGTGGTCATAGACATCATGGTACAGGAACACGGTCACCCCGGCTTCCAGCAGCAGGTCAAAATGGTCCTGTGTAAGCTGGTTCATAAATTCCCAGTCGCATTTGGAGGGGAAGATCAGGCGCACGTCCACGCCCCTTTTGGCGGCCGACAGAATGGCCTGCAGGATACCCTCCGGCGGACAAAAATAAGGTGTCTGGATGTAAAAATAGCGCCGGGCGCTCTCCAGGGCCTGCACATAGCACTGCTCGAAATGGCCGGACTGCGTGGAAACCATCGCCTGCATCAGCAGGGAGCCTTCCCCGTCAGGCTGGCTTGGGGGCGCTGACTCCCCTCCGCCTGCCAGGACCCACTCGGCTTGGAATGCGGCCAGGAAAGATGCTGCCACAGGGCCTTCCAGCCTTATCTGTGTATCCTTCCAGTCATAGATGGTTTTATGGCAGAAATTGATGCCGCCCGTATAAACTATACGGCCGTCAATGATTACGATTTTCCGGTGGTCCCGCATCCCGAGTATGCGCCCGAAGGTCTGGAAGAAAGACATCCGCTCCAGGTCATGGAAGTAGAGGACTTCCACCCCGCCCTTTCGCATCTTCTGGTAAAAAAGCTCCATGGCGAAGGGTGTGACCAGGTTGTCCATCAGGATTCTTACCTTGATTCCCTCTTGCGTCTTTTTCAGCAGTTCTTCCCTGAGGATTTCTCCCACATCGTCGTCCTGGAACCAGTAATACTCAATGTCCACCGATTCCCGGGCAGCGCGGATATCCTCCAGGAGCCATTGAATGTACTGCCCGCCGTCCTGCGTACTGCGCAGCTTATTCCCCCCCACCGGTCCATAGCCCGACAATTCCCTCACCAGGGCCGAGAGTTCCGCATACTGCTCCCCCACCTCCTGGGCCCTACCCCCCAAGAAGCCAAACAGCAACGCAAAAACTATGACCAAACTTTTTCTCAAATCTTACAAAGATACGAAAAATTTCGGGAGGGGGTAACGTGGATGCAGCCTGATTGCGGTTCTTCGAAAAAAGTCCCTCCCCCGAGGGGAGGGGTTTCGGGAGGGGGTAACGTGGATGCAGCCTGATTGCGGTTCTTCGAAAAAAAAGCCCCGGGCCTGACTTCAGGCTCGGGGCTTCGAAGAACCGCAGCTACCTACTCTCCCACCTGGTGGGGCAGTACCATCGGCGATGGTGAGCTTAACTTCTCTGTTCGGAATGGGAAGAGGTGGTTCCTCAC
>CADAJF010000009.1 GCA_902788175.1 uncultured Bacteroidia bacterium | reverse complement strand
ATAACCCAGGTCATAAAGGAACTTGTTCCAGAAACGGGAATAAATCAGGTGTCCGGTGGCATGCTCGGTACCGCCGATATACAGGTCCACATCCTGCCAGTAGGCATTGGCCTCGCGGCTCACGAGTTCCTGGTCGTTGTGCGGATCCATGTAGCGCAGGTAGTAGGCGCTGGAGCCCGCGAAGCCGGGCATCGTGCTGGTTTCCAGCGGATAACCCTTGTAGGTCCAGTTCTTGGCATTGGCCAGCGGCGGTTCCCCGCCCTTGGACTTGAAATCCGAGATTTCGGGCAGCTGCAACGGCAGGTCCGCCTCGTCCACCGGGGTGGCGATGCCGTCCTTATAATAAATCGGGAAAGGCTCGCCCCAATAACGCTGGCGCGAGAAAATGGCATCCCGCAGCCGGAAATTGGTCTTGCGACGGCCCAATCCCTTTTCTTCCACATAATCCTTGGCGGCTTCAATGGCCTGCTTCACATCCATGCCATTCAGGAAACCGGAATTGCACATCTTGCCTTCCTTGGCATCAAAACTCTGCTCGCTGACGTCGCAGCCCTCGATGATGGGCACGATGGGCAGGTTGAATTTGCGGGCAAAGGCATAGTCGCGGCTGTCGTGCGCGGGAACGGCCATGATGGCGCCGGTACCGTAACCGGCCAGGACATACTCTGCAATCCAGACAGGGACCTGCTCCCCGGTGAGCGGGTTGGTGGCATAGGAGCCGGAGAAAACGCCCGTGACGGCCTTTCCGGCCATCCTTTCGCGCTCCGTCTTCTTCTTCACCTGCTCCAGGTAAGCCTCCACCTCTGCCTTCCGGGATGCGCTGGTGAGCTTGGAAACCCACTCGCTTTCCGGGGCCAGGACCATGAAGGTGACGCCGAAAACTGTATCGGCGCGGGTGGTGAAGATGGTCATGTCATGGTGCGTGCCGTCACAGGAGACCGGGAACACCATTTCCGCGCCTTCGCTGCGGCCTATCCAGTTGCGCTGCATTTCCTTCAGGGAATCCGTCCAGTCCAGGCTTTCCAGGCCTTCCAGCAGGCGGGCGGCATAGGCGCTCACGCGCAGCTGCCACTGCGTCATCTTCTTCTGGAAAACAGGGTGGCCACCACGCTCCGAGAAACCGTCCTTTACCTCGTCGTTGGCCAGGACGGTTCCCAGCGCCGGACACCAGTTCACGGTGCTTTCCCCTTGATAGGCAATGCGGTAGCGCATCAGTACATCGGCCTTCTCTTTCTCTGTGAAAGCCTTCCACTGCGCGGCGGTGAAGGCGGGGCCTTCGTTGCAGGCTGCATCCACGGCAGCGGAACCGCCCTGCTCAAAGGCCTGCACCAGCTCTTCGATGGGACGGGCTTTGCAAAGCTTGTTGTCGTACCAGGAGCCGAACATTTTCAGGAAGGCCCACTGGGTCCACTTGTAATAGTCCGGGTCACAGGTGCGGAACTCGCGGTCCCAGTCGAAGGAAAAGCCTATGCGGTCCAGCTGCTCCCGGTAACGGGCCACATTCTCATGGGTGGTCTTTTCCGGATGCTGGCCCGTCTGGATGGCATATTGCTCTGCGGGAAGGCCGAAGGCATCGTAGCCCATGGGATGCAGGACGTTGAAGCCCTTGAGGCGCTTGTAGCGGGCATAGATGTCGCTGGCAATGTAGCCCAGCGGATGCCCCACATGCAGACCCGCACCGCTGGGGTACGGGAACATGTCCAGCACATAGTATTTGGGTTTGTCTCCCTCCACGCAGGCCCGGTAGGTCTTATGCTGCGCCCACCACTGCTGCCATTTTTTCTCAATCTCAATAAAATTGTAATCCATATCTAGTTGATCGTCTTTCCGTTGATACCAAATTTGCCCTTATCCTTCTTGAGCTGGAACTCCACGGCCACGGTGAGGGCCACCTTGGCCTTCTTTCCCCTGTGCCGGGCCGGGCGCCACTTGGGCGATGCCGACACTACCCGCACTGCCTCCTGGTCCAGGACCTCATGGACGCCGCGCGAGACCTTCACCTCCTTCACCTCTCCTTTCTCGTCTATCACAAAATCCACCATCACACGCCCCTGGATGCCGTTTTCGATGGCATACTGGGGATAGCGCAGATACTGATACACCCACTTTTCCATGAAGGTGCGGGGATCCGGGGAATTCAGGAACATGGGTTTTACGTCCACGTCACTATAGGCGTAAATGCCCACCGGCTTATCCGATGAAGCATCCTCCTTGCTTTCGCGGAACTGCGGGCGCTGTCCGTTGGCAAGGTGCTGCACATAGCTGTAGATGTATTCCAGCTCCCGTTCCATGCCCTCGAAATCCAGCAGGGAGTAGCTGTCCCTGGCGGTATTGTGCTCCGGGTATCGGCCGGTGGTAAAGAGTATGGAGGGAATCTCCTTCTCGTAGAAAACCACGTGGTCTCCGGGATAAGGTTCCTGGGGGGTAATCTGGGCCTGGATGGGGAGAAGTTCGCCCTGCAGGGCCTGTACAATGAGGTTCAGGTCCCTGTTGGAGGAGGTATAGGCCTGCAAGCCGTTTTCCCCCAGACCCAGCATGTCCAGGTTCACCATGGCGTCAATGTTGCCGGCGTCCTGGGCAAAAGCGCGGTTCAGGAAATACCAGGCGCCGGCAAAGGACTCGCAGGAGGCGCCGAAGCCCACGAAAAGGATGCTGCGCCTTAACAGGGTGCGGGAATAGGAGAGTTTCTGGGCCAGTTCCAGCAGCATGGCCATGCCGGAAGCATTGCCGTTGGCGCCATAATAGGTGCGGCTCACCCGCTCCCCGTCCACGGTGAGGTAGTCCATGCCCAGGTTGTCCATGCGGGCCCCTACCACAATGTAGCGCTGGTTCAGGCTCTTGTCCCAGCCTTCCAGCAGGCCCATCACGTTGCGCGAGGTGAGGGTGTCCTCCCCTGCTGCTATCTTGAACTCGTTGCCGGTGGGAAGGATGTCTATGCCGTATTCCTTGAGCTTCTGCGCCAGATAGTCTGCTGCCATCTGCTCCCCTTCGCTGCCGGCCTTGCGCCCTTCCAGCTGGGCGCCGCTCAGGTATGCCACATGCTCCTTGAGAGAGCGGACGGACTCTGAGTCGTCCAGGTCTTCCAGGGGAGTTCTGTACTGGGCGCCAAGGCCCGTTGCCATCATGAGGGCTGCCGTGAGGGCCAGAATTCTTCTATGCATCATTCGTTCACGAGTATCCAGCTGTCTTTGGGGCAAACGCCCGTTCCGCGCAGCTGGCGGAGGGTTTTGACTGTCTCTGTGAGGTCATTGGAGGGGCAGATGGCTACGGCCAGCAGTCCGTTGCGGAAACTTACGATGGTGGCCGTATAACCGGCGTCATTGCAGGAGCGTAGCTTTCGTTCCGCGTAATAGCGGCCGCGGAAGGCGCCCACCACAATGTGGTAGCGGCTTTCCAGCTTGGTGGTGTACAGGCCGCCCAGCTTGGCGGGATTCAGGATGGTGCCTTTGGCCTGGGCAAGTGAATCCAGCAGGCGGGCTTCCTGCGCGGCAAGGCTGTCTGCCATGGCTTTTTCCACCCGGGCCATCGAGTCCATGCGGGCCTGATGACGGGCCTCTTCCGCTGCCAGGCGCTCCAGACGTATCTGCTCCACCTGGGCCGATGTAGGCCGACCGGCCAGGGTGCGAAGAAAATCACAGCTGCTCACCAGGAGCCCAGCGGCCAGAGCTGCTGCTATGACGAGGGTCTTTTTCATACATAATCCTCCTTAATCTGCAAAAATACGCTTTTTTCCAAAGAAATGCCAAATATATGTAGTATATTTGCTTGCGTATGAAGAAAACCATCACTCTGGAGGCCATCGACCCCATCGAAATCTTCGGTGCCGGGAACAAAATACTTAGCGAGTTCTGCTCCTATTTCCCCCACCTCAAGATAGTAGCCCGCGGCAACGAACTCATCCTGGAAGGCCGCGAAAGCGACATCGCAGAGTTCAATATCCGCTTCGCAGAGCTGGTGGAAAGGCGGCAGCACAAGACCAATCTCACCGTCTATGACGTAGAGGACATCTTCGCCGGAAGCGGCGGCGGTGCCCATTTCCCCCTCACGGGAGACGCCGTCATCGTCCATGGCACGGACGGCAAGCCCATCCGTGCCCGCAACAAAACCCAGCAGGAACTGGTCAAAGCCTATTTTGACCATGACCTCATCTTTGCTGTCGGCCCGGCCGGTACCGGAAAAACCTACATGGCCATCGCCCTGGCGGTCCGTGCCCTCAAGAACCGGGAAATCAAACGCATCATCCTCACCCGCCCCGCCGTAGAAGCCGGGGAGCGCCTGGGCTTCCTGCCCGGAGACCTCAAGGAAAAGCTGGATCCCTATCTGCAGCCCCTCTACGATGCCCTCTCGGACATGATTCCCTCCCGTAAACTGCAGGAGTTCATGAGCGACGGCACCATCCAGATAGCCCCGCTGGCCTATATGCGCGGCCGCACCCTTGACCGCGCCTGCGTGATTTTGGACGAGGCCCAGAATACCAACCTGGGCCAGCTCAAGATGTTCCTCACCCGCATGGGCCCCAGTGCCAAGTTCATCGTCACCGGAGACGCCACCCAGATAGACCTTCCCCGCCGCGAAGACAGCGGCCTGCTGGCCGGTATTCGCCTGCTGGAGGGCATCAAGGGCATCGCCACCATCCGTTTCAGTACCGCAGACATTGTCCGCCATCCCCTGGTTACAAAAATTGTCCGGGCCTTCGATGAAAAGACCCGGACAACAGATGAGGCTTAAAGCTTAGGGTTTACTCACCCACAGCGCCCACAATGGCGTTCCACTTCTCGTAGGCTTCCTGGTACTTGGAATCCACGCCGCGAAGCTGGAAGTTCAGTCTCTTGAGGAAGTCCGCAGCAGCAGCCTTCACATCCGGGTTGGTGCTAACCTCATAGCACTTCTCGAAGGGCTCTACGGCACCCTTGTAGGTTTCTGTGAGCTTGGCGCTGAGCTCTTCGTATTTCCTGTACTCGCGTACATCCAGGGCATCCATCTCTGCGATGATGGCTTCACCGCGCTTGAGGGCTACGTTGGCAATGCCGTAGTAGGCCATGTCGTACTTATCATCGATCTTAAGTGCCTGGTTGTAAGCGGCTTCTGCAGCGTCAAAATCGCTGATACCAGCCAGGATATTGCCTTCTACATAGTAGAGGGAAGCGTTGTCCGGCATGGCTTTCTTGGCCTCGTCCAGGAGCTCCACAATTTTCTTGGGATCCTCGTTGGTCTGGAGGTACAGGTTGATGAGGCTGGTGAGGATGGAAGCATTGTCCGGATAGGCGGTAAGACCGGTGGCCAGGTAATTCTTGGCGGAGAGGGTGTCGGCCTTGGCAAGGGCGCACTCCGAGAGGTTGGCGAAGATGTTGCCTTCCGAGGTGTAGTTGTTGGCGAGGCACTTGTTGTAGTATTCCTCTGCCCTGTCGTAGTTCTTGGAGGCGAGGGCGGTGAAGGCGCAGTTGTAAGCGGCGTCATCGTTGCGCTCCGGGCTGGGAGGGACGATGGACCAGTCTGCGGCACCCTTGAAGAGGTCGCTGGCTTTGGCCATGTTGCCCAGGGAATAAGCGGTGAAAGCGTCGTTGTAGTACGCCTCTACGATTTCCTGGAGCTTGGGAGCGACGTCCTTCTCCTTGGCGCCCAGCTCAAAGGCCTTGGCATAGGCCTTGGCGGCCTCTCCCAGAATGTCTCCGGGAACGGAGGGCTTGGTCACATCCACCACGGTAAGCATGCCGGCCTGGTTGAAATAGACATCCAGGTGGGAGAATTCCATCTTCTCGTACTCTTCTCCGGCTACGGTCACCGTACTTACGGAAGCGGGCTTCTCCTTGAACATCATGCTGAAGGTAGCTTTGTCGATACCGGGCGTGATGGAAGCTGCAGGATTGTTGTAGGCGGCCATGTAAGCCTTGGCCAGGTTGAGCCAGGTGCCGGATTTGGCAGCCTTCTTGGCATCCTGGGTGGCGGCAAGGGCCTTGTCAACGGCCTTCTGCATGTCAGCGTCCGGCTTCTGTGCATACGCCAGCTGCAGGGAGCAGACGAGTGCGAGGGTGAAAAAAAGCTTTTTCATACTAATTAAAATGGTTAGAAATTATTCTTGGTTTTCCGGGGCAGGTGCTTCTGCGAGTTCCGTTCCTTCTGCGGCCTGGCTCTCCTCGTCCTCGCTGTGGGCCACTACGGAAATGGCGGCAATAGCGTCCTTTTCCCTGATATTGATGAGCTTCACGCCCTGAGTAGCACGTCCGGCGACACGTATGGTGTCCACAGGCATTCGGATGGTCATTCCGCTGCGGCAGATGATCATCAGGTCATCTTCGTCGGTGACATTCTTGATGGCCACCAGGCTGCCGGTCTTTTCCGTGACATTGAGGGTTCTTACACCCTTGGCGCCACGTGCGGTCTGACGGTAGTCGTTGGGGTCTGAGCGTTTGCCGAAACCATTCTCGGAGACTGCCAGCACCTGGCGGCGGGCGGCGTCTTCCGCTTCCGGGTTGTGGCAAACCACTCCAACCACATAATCCCCATTATCAAGATTGATGCCACGAACGCCGGTAGAGGTTCTGCCCATGGCGCGAGCCTCTGATTCATCGAACTTTACGCATCTTCCGCCGTGGGCTGCAATCATGATGATGCAGCGGCCGTTGGTGAGGACGGCCTCCAGGAGTTCGTCGTCTTCGCGGATGTTGATGGCGTTCACGCCATTGGTGCGCGGACGGGAATAGGCTTCCAGGGAAGTCTTCTTCACCACGCCCTGGCGGGTGACCATCATGATGTAGTTGTTGTTGATGAAGTCTTCGTCCTTGAGCGTTTTGACGTTGAGGTATGCGCGGACTGCATCGTCCGGGTCTATCATGAGGATGTTCTGGATGGCGCGGCCCTTGGAGGTGCGGTTGCCTTCCGGAATCTCATAGACCTTGAGCCAGTAGCACTTGCCCTTCCGGGTGAACAGCAGCATAGTGCTGTGGGTGTTGGCTATGTAGATGTGCTCGATGAAGTCTTCGTCTCGGGTGGCGCTGCCCTTCATGCCCACGCCGCCGCGGTTCTGGGTGCGGAATTCCGTGAGCGGGGTGCGCTTGATATAGCCCAGGTGGGAGATGGTGATTACTTGATCTTCGTCGGCGTAGAAGTCCTCCGGGTTGAATTCGTCTTCCGAAAGGGTGATTTCCGTGCGGCGGGCGTCCCCGTAGCGCTCCTTGAGCTCCAGGGTCTCTGCCTTCACCACCTTGAACTGTTCCTCTTCCGAGCCCAGGATCAGGTTGCAGCGCTCGATGAAGCGCATGAGTTCGTCGTACTCGTTCTGGAGCTTTTCCCTTTCCAAGCCTACCAGCTGGCGCAGGCGCATTTCCACGATGGCGGCGGCCTGGACATCCGTGAACTGGTAACGGTCCACCAGCATCTGGCGGGCTTCGTCTATGCTCTTGGCCTCATAGCGGATGATGTGGACAATCTCATCTATGAGGTCCATAGCCTTTAAGAGACCTTCCAGGATGTGGGCGCGCTTGAGGGCTTTGTCCAGCTCAAATTTGGTGCGGCGGACCACTACCTCATGGCGGAAATCCACGAACTCGCGGATGATTTCCTTGAGGCTCAGGATGCGGGGACGGCCCTTGACCAGCGCCACGTTGTTGAAGGAGAAACTGGACTGGAGCGGGCTGTACTTGAAGAGCATGTTCAGCACCACGCCGGAGTTGGTTCCCTGCTTGAGGCGGATGACCACGCGGGTTTCGCCGCGGGAGCTTTCGTCGTTGATATAGGAGATGCCTTCGATTTTCTTGTCCTCTGCGAGCTGGGCAATCTTTTCAATCATCTCCCGCTTGTTCACCATGTAGGGGATTTCCGTGACCACGATGGTTTCGCGGCCTTTCTCGTCCACTTCTATCTCTGTCTTGGAGCGGATGACCACGCGCCCGCGACCGGTTTCATAGGCCTCCCGGATGCCGGTTTTGCCCATGACGATACCGCCGGTGGGGAAATCCGGGCCCTTGATGTGCAGCATCAGTTCTTCCGTGGTGATTTCCGGGTTGTCGATGAACGCGCAGATGGCGTCGCAGCACTCTCCCAGGTTGTGGGGCGCCATGTTGGTGGCCATACCCACGGCAATGCCCGAAGCGCCGTTCAGCAGCAGCAGCGGGGCCTTGGTGGGCAGGACGGTGGGCTCCTGGAGGGTGTCGTCGAAGTTCAGGGTCATGTCCACGGTGTCCTTGTCCATGTCTCCCAGGACGTCTTCCGCCATCTTCTGGAGCTTGGCTTCCGTGTAACGCATGGCGGCGGGAGAATCCCCGTCCACCGAGCCAAAGTTACCCTGGCCCTTGACCATGGGATAGCGCTGGTTCCATTCCTGGCCCAGGCGCACCATGGCATCATATACGCTGGCGTCCCCGTGGGGGTGGAACTTACCCATCACCTCACCCACGATACGGGCGCTCTTCTTGGTTTGACCGCTATAGCTGAGGCCCATATTGTCCATGCCGAACAGTACGCGGCGCTGGACCGGCTTGAGGCCGTCACGGGCATCCGGGAGCGCACGGGAAACAATCACCGACATGGAATAGTCGATGTAGGCGGTGCGCATCTCGTGGTCTATCTCCACCTGCTCTACGTAGCCGCTTCCGGGCGGTACTTCGGGCAGGTTCTTCTCTTCATTGAAATCCATAGTTTGCTTGTCTTTCTAATATCATACAAAGATAAGCAAAAAATTCCGGAATTCAAGCTATTTGACTGTCAAAATGTACTCTGTGGAAATGTCGCCGAATTCTTCCAGGACCATCTTGCGCAGCTGGCCGTTTTTCTTGTAATCCAGCTCCATGCCGGAATAGCCCTTGGGCAGGACTTTACGGGTTTTGATGACCACGTGCTTGCCGCCGCCGCTGCCGGCAGTGACGGTGCAGTCCGCGTCCATCTCTGCGGCAATTTCCTCATAGCGGCCGGCGATGCTGTAGAGGATGGCGTTGCGCTGGGCCTTCACGGTTTTGTTATTCTCCGTATTCACATCCAGCGATACGCCCCTGAGGTCCATCCTGAGGTAAGGGCCGTCGATGATGAAATAGTCCCCGTCCGGTTTGGTATAGAGCATGGCCAGCTGGTCCGGAGCCGTATAGGTGATGCTCCCTTCGCTTTTGATGACCTTGCCGGAAATCTTGAGCGTCTTGGCCTGCGTGAAAGTGCCTTCAAGGCTTTGTGCCCCGGCGGCAAGGCCGCAAAGGAGCAGTGCGATGGTCAATATTTTCTTCATAGCAGGCCGATTCCTGCAAAAACAATGCCCGAAAAGTCGGCAAAAATGCTTATTTTTGTGGCATGCAACTACATGTCACCGAAGACCTCAACCAGGTCATTAAATACGCGCGGGAGGAAGCCATGCGCACCGGCAGCTACGGAATAGGCCCGGACCATCTGTTCCTGGGCATCATCCGCCACGAGGACAACGCAGCGTTCAAGGCGCTCCAGAGCCTGGGCGTGGAACCGGCCGATGTAAAAGCTTTCATCGACCAGCGCATCCTCACCGGAGAAACCATCCCCTATGAGGAGATAGAGCAGATCAGCTTTTCCCGGCAGGCCCAGAACGTCCTGAGCATCACCGTCATGGAGGCCAGCCGCCTGCGCAGCGCAGCAGCCGCTCCCCAGCACCTGCTGCTGGCCCTTTGCCGCACCACGGACTGCTACGGCCAGGTGTACCTCCGCAACCACGGCCTGGACTACGGCCGCTTCCTGGCCTTCATGGAAGACGAGGGGCTGCTCCGTCCCGGCAAAAAGGAAGACGAAGAAGCCTCCAAACAGCCCTCGCAGGGCCCTCAGGAGCCCACGGAAGAGAAAAAACTGGACATTGAGGAGTTTGCCTATGACCTTACCCGCGCCGCCCGTGAGGGCAAGCTGGACCCGGTGGTAGGCCGCGAAACGGAAATCGCCCGCGTCATCCAGATCCTGGGACGGCGGAAAAAGAACAATCCCATGCTCATCGGCGAACCCGGCGTGGGGAAATCGGCCATTGTGGAAGGCATTGCGCAGCGGATTGCTTCCGGGGACATTTCGGCGGCCCTCCTGAAAAAGCGCATCCTGTCGCTGGACATTGCCTCGGTGGTGGCCGGCACCAAATACCGCGGAGACTTCGAAAAACGCCTCAAGGCCATTATCAAAGAGGCCTCGGAGAATCCGGACCTCATCCTCTTCATTGACGAGTTCCACACCATCGTGGGTGCCGGCGGCGCATCCGGCAGCCTGGACGCAGCCAATATGCTCAAGCCGGCCCTCGCCCGCGGGGAGTTCCAGTGCATAGGCGCCACCACCCTGGACGAGTTCACCAAGATTGTGGAAAAGGACGGCGCCCTGGACCGCAGGTTCCAGAAAATTGTGGTAGAACCCACCAGCGTGGCCCAGTCCATCGAAATCCTCAAGCAGCTGCAGCCCAAGTATGAGGAATTCCACGGGATAGGCTACACAAACGAGGCTGTGGAAGCTGCCGTGCGGCTCACGGACCGCTACATCACGGACAAATCGCTCCCGGACAAGGCCATCGACGCCCTGGACGAGGCAGGATCCATGGTACGCCTGTCCCTGGCCAAGAAAAGAGGGCGCGCCAAGGAGGTAGAGGCAGAGGACATCGCTTCCATCGTCTCCAAAATGACCGGCATCCCCGTGAACAAAGTGGCCGAGTCGGAAGGCAACCGCCTGGTCAAGATGCGCGCACGCCTCCAGCAGCGCATCATAGGGCAGGACGAGGCTATTGAAAAGGTGGTCCGGGCCATCCAGCGCAACCGCGCGGGGCTCAAGGACCCGCACAGGCCTATCGGCACCTTCCTCTTTTTCGGCCCCACGGGTGTGGGTAAAACGCAGCTGGCAAGGTCGCTGGCAGAGTACCTTTTTGACAGCGAGGACAACCTGGTGCGCCTGGACATGAGCGAGTACATGGAAAAGTTCAGCGTGTCCCGCCTGATTGGCGCGCCTCCCGGCTATGTGGGCTATGAGGAGGGCGGCCAGCTCAGCGAGCGCGTGCGCCGCAAACCCTACTGCGTGGTGCTCCTGGACGAGATAGAGAAAGCCCACCCGGACATTTTCAACCTCCTGCTGCAGGTGATGGACGAGGGACGGCTCACGGACAGCAACGGCCGTACGGTGGATTTCAAGAACACCATCGTCATCATGACCTCCAACGTGGGAAGCCGCGAGATGGAGCAGTACGGCAGCGGTATCGGCTTTGCCACCGCCGGAAAGAACGTGGAGACAGACCGCCGCGGCGTAGTGGAAAAGGCCGTGAAGAAGGCTTTCCCGCCGGAGTTTATCAACCGCGTGGATGACCAGGTATATTTCAACGCACTTAGCCGCGAGAGCATAGAGGCCATCATAGACATAGAACTCAAAGACCTGCGTGAGCGCGCGCTGGAAGCCGGTTACAAGCTAAGCATCACCCCCTCCGCCAAGCGTTTTATCGCCGATGCAGGCTACGACCCTTACTACGGCGCCCGGCCGCTGAAGCGGGCTGTCATGCGCTACGTGGAAGACCCTGTCTCTGAGTTTATTATAGGAGACCGTATCCTGGTTGCCCGCGCAAAAGGCAGCCCGCAGGAGCAGCCCCGCCTACTTCGCGTGTCCCTCTCCCCCGACAAGGAATCCACCGTGGTGGAACTTATAGATAAAGGGCGTGGGTGTTCTTGATCTCGTCCATCACAAACGATGAGAGGATGGAACCTATGGAGTCAATGCTTCCCAGCACATTGATGATAAACTCGTTATAGTATTTCATGTCCGGGGCCTGGATCTTGAGCAGATAGTCGTACTCCCCGGATATGTTGTAACATTCCGCCACCTGCGGAATGTCTTTGATCACGGAAATGAAATTCCTGGCCACTGAACGGCTCATCTGCTTCAGTTTCACGGAGCAGAATACCGTGAAGCCCCGTCCCAGCTTTTCCGCATCCAAAACGGCCGCATATTTCAGGATATAACCGCCCCGTTCCAAGCGCTTCAGGCGCTCGAAAACCGGCGTAGTGGAAAGGTGCACCTGAGCCGCCAGCTCCTTGGTGGTGAGCCGGGCATTTTCCTGCAGCGCACGCAAAATCTGCAGGTCTATATTGTCCAATACCGTTTCACTCATTCTATTTCCCGTCCAAAAACAAATCTATTTTTTATTTATTTTCTTTAATTCTCAACAAAAATAGTAAAATATTCTAACTTTTAGAAATTTCTTGTACGAAATTTCCATATATTATACCTTTGTCGCAAACTTTTACGTTATGACAAAGATTGACACCCGTTGTGTTCATGCCGGGTATGCACCCGGAAAAGGCGAGCCCAGGCAGGTTCCCATTATCCAGAGCACTACCTTTAAATATGAGACCTCGGACCAGATGGGACGCTTGTTCGACCTGGAAGAGAGCGGATACTTCTACACCCGTCTGCAGAACCCCACGGTGGACACCGTGGCAGCCCAGATCAATGACCTGGAGGGCGGTGTGGGGGCCATCCTCACTTCCTCCGGGCAGGCGGCCAACCTGTTCGCCGTCCTGAACATTGCCGGTGCAGGCGACCACATCATCGCCGCCAACAACATCTACGGCGGGACCTTCAACCTGCTGGGCGTCACGCTGCCCAAGCTGGGAATCGGCGTCACTTTCCTGAAGGCCGATGCTTCCGACGAGGAGATCCAGTCGGCCATCCGGCCCAATACCAAGCTGGTCTTCGGCGAAACCCTCTCCAATCCCGGCATCGAGGTACTCGATATCGGGCGCTGGGCCGCTGCTGCGCACCGCAACGGGCTTCCGCTGATAGTGGACAACACCTTTGCCACCCCCGTCCTGTGCCGTCCCTTTGAATGGGGCGCGGACATAGTGACCCACTCCACCACCAAATACATCGACGGACATGGCGTGAGCGTGGGCGGCGCCGTGGTGGACAGCGGCAACTTCCCCTGGGAAGCTTACCCGGAGCGCTTCCCCGGCCTCACCACCCCCGACGCCTCCTACCACGGCCTCACCTATACCAAGCGCTTCGGCAAGGCGGCCTATATCGTGAAGGCAACCACCCACCTGATGCGTGACCTGGGCTCCAGCCAGAGTCCACAGAACGCCTTTTACCTGCACCTGGGCCTGCAAACCCTGCACCTGCGCATCCGGCGTCACAGCCAGAGCGCTCTGCAGGTGGCCAGCTGGCTGGAAAAACGCCCGGAGGTGGCCTGGGTACGCTATCCCGGCCTGGAGAGCGACCCGCACCATGCCCTGGCCCGGAAATACGTCCCGGACGGCTGCAGCGGCGTGTTGTGCTTCGGTCTCAGGGGAGGCCGGGCTTTTGACAATCGCTTCCTGGATGCTTTAAAGCTCACCACCATCGAAACCCATGTGGCCGACTGCCACACCTGCGTACTGCACCCCGCCTCGCATACGCACCGGCAACTGTCCGACGAGCAGCTCCGCGCCGCCGGCATAGCCCCGGACCTTATCCGGTTCAGCGTGGGTCTGGAAGCGCCGGAAGACATTATAGCGGATCTTGAACAAGCCTTAGCCGCCGCCCAAGCATGATTCGGCAGGAAATCACCATACCGCTGGAACTGGAATGCGGCGTGCGCCTGGACAGCGCCCGTCTGGTCTTCCACACCTCCGGCGCCCGCAACGGCCGGGTTATCTGGATTTGCCATGCCCTCACGGCCAACTCCAACCCCCAGGACTGGTGGCCGGACATGGTGGGGCCGGGCAAAACCATTGACCCGGAGCGGGACTACGTCATCTGCGTCAATATCCTGGGCAGTGCGTATGGCTCCGAAGGCCCTGCACGGGAGAATCCCTCCACCGGAAAGCCCTGGATGCTCAGTTTCCCGGACATCACCATCCGGGACACGGTAAACAGCTTCATCGCCGTTCGCAAATACCTGGGTATTAGCAAAATAGACCTTCTTATAGGCGCCTCCAACGGCGGATTCCATGCCCTGGAATGGTCCATCATGGAGCCGGAGCTGTTCCGCCGCTGCCTGCTGTTGTGCACTTCTCCGCGCATCTCCCCTTTTCTGGGAGCCACGGTGGAAGTGCAGCGGATGGCCCTGGAGGCCGATCCCAGCTTCCGGGAAGCGCGCAGCCTGGACGGCGGCCGGGAAGGCCTCAAATGCGCCCGGGCGCAGGCCCTTATCAGCTACCGATGCTTCAGGGGCTATGGACTCACCCAGGCCGAACCAGACCCGGACGTCCTGTTTGCCCGCCGGGTGGCCTCCTATGAGCGTTACCAGGGCGAGAAACTGGTGCGCCGCGGCTTCGACGCCTATTCCTATTACAGCCTCTGCAACGCCCTGGACAGCCACAATGCGGGCCGGGGACGCGGAGGTGTCCAGGCGGCCCTGGGAACCATCAAGGCCCAGGTTACGGCGCTGGCAGTGGATACGGACCTGATTTTCCCGCCGGCGGAAGTACGCACCTGGACCGCCTGGATTCCCGGTGCCCGTTATGTAGAAATCAATTCAGACTTCGGCCACGACGGTTTCCTCCTGGAAATTGCCAAATTGTCGGCCTTAATCCTTTAATAAACTATGCAAGTACTCAAATTCGGCGGCACTTCTGTCGCCAACGCGCAGGCCATGCTTCATACCCTGGGAATTGTCCAGAAAGCCCTGGAGGCAGACCGTACCGTAGTGGTGAGTTCCGCCATCAGCGGCTGCACCGACGGTTTCATCGAGCTGGCCCGGCTGGCCTCTGCAGGCAATAAAGACTACCAGCAGCAGCTGGAAAAGTGGCAGGAGCGGCACCAGGAAATCATTGAAAAGCTGCTCCCGGAAGGTTATCGCAGCAAGACCTTGGAAGCTGTAGATGCGCTCTTCGGCCAGCTTTCCAGCACCCTGCAGGGCATATACCTGCTCAGGGAACTTCCCGCCACCAGTCTGGCCGCCGTAGAGAGTTTCGGCGAACTGCTTTCCACCCGCATCCTCGCCGATGCCTTCCTCTCACAGGGGATTGCCTGCCGCTGGCTGGATGCGCGCACCCTCATCCGCGTGCGCGACGGGATAGTGGACACCGCCGAGACCTACCGCAGCATACAGGAAGCCGTGGAGCAGCACGGCCGGACCGAACTGTTCGTGGTGCCCGGCTTCATTGCCCAGGACCAGGACGGCAAACCCGCCACCCTGGGGCGCGGAGGCTCCGACTACACGGCCGCCCTGTTCGCAGTTGGCATCCATGCCCGGCGCGTGGAAATCTGGACAGACGTACCCGGCATCATGACCGCGCACCCCGAGGTAGTCCCCACGGCGCGCCCCATCCCGCATATCTCTTACCGGGCGGCGCAGGAGCTATCGCATTTCGGCGCCAAGGTAATCTATCCTCCTACCATCCAGCCAGTTGTGGCCGAGGGCATTCCCATCTACGTCAAAGACACCTTCCACCCCGACAAAGCGGGTACGCTGGTGGAGAAGAACCCGCCCCGCTCCCAGGACGGGGTCATCGGCATTGCCCACTCCGACGGCATTGCGCTCATCTCGCTGGAAGGCAGCGGCATGGTGGGGGTTCCGGGATTCAGCTCGCGCCTGTTCGATGCCCTGTCCCGCGCAGGCATCAACATCATCCTCATCACGCAGGCTTCCTCCGTCCACTCCATGTGCATCGCCATCTCTACGGCCGACGCAGAGAAAGCCCGCAGGGCGGCCGATGACTGTTTTGCCTATGAAATCTCCCTGGGAAAACTGAATCCCCTGCGGGTAGAGAAGGGTTTTTCCATCGTCTGCGTCATCGGCGACGATATCCTGGGGCACAGCGGAGCTACCGGCCAGATGCTGGCCGCCCTGGGCCGTCACAGCATACCCGTACGCGCCACCGCACAAGGCTCCTCGGAGCGCAATATCTCCGTGATTGTGTCCAGCGACCGGGCTCATGAGGCCATCCGGGCCATCCACCATGAATTCTTTGACCGTTACACCACCCAGGTCATCCCCCTGTTCATTGCCGGGTACGGACGCGTGGGGAAGGCCCTGGTTCAGATGCTGCGGGACAATGCAGCCGCTATCGCCAAACGCTCCGGCAAGGAGCTGCGGGTGTGCGGGCTGGCCCGGAGCAAGCGCTATATCATTGACACGGAAGGCATCGACCTGGTGCATGCCGGAGAACTGCTGGAAAAAGGCCAGACGGACTCGTATATCGACGCCCTCTGCGCCCTGTCGCTGGAGAACGCCCTGTTTATCGACTGCACCGCCAACGAGGAGATCGGCTTCCGTTACCCGGACCTTTTCCACAGCGGCTACAGCGTTGTGGCCTGCAACAAGATTCCCTTCTCCGGCACCTATGCGCAGTTCCGCAACCTGCAGGCCGATGCCCATAAAGCCGGCGTCTCCCTGCGCTACGAAACCACGGCCGGCGCCGCCCTGCCGGTGCTGGTGACCCTGGACCGCGTGGTCCAGAGCGGCGACACCCTGGTGCGGATGGACGCCGTGCTCTCCGGAACGCTGAACTACCTGCTGGACAATTACCAGGGAAGCGGCTGGGAGGACCTGGTGGAAAAGGCGCGTCTGAAAGGCTACACGGAACCGGACCCGAACATAGACCTGAGCGGCAAGGACGTCCTGCGTAAAATCCTGATCCTGAGCCGCCAGGCAGGTATTCCGCTGGAAGCCACGCAGGTTACGCTGGAGCCCATCCCGGTCGATATAGACCGGCGCTACGCCGCTGCAGCGGCAGCCGGGCGCAAACTCCGCTATGTGGCCTCCGTAGACGCTGCGGGCCATGCGGTGGTGGGCTTGCAGGAAGTAGGAGCGGACAGTCCCCTGTACGGACTCCGGGGCACTGACAACGCCATTCTCATCACCACCGGGGACTACCCCTCCCCCATGCTCATACAAGGTGCAGGGGCCGGTACCCGGCAAACTGCCGGCGGCCTCCTGAACGACATCATGCTAAGTCTCTGATCAGAGCTTACTCATTTTTTCCAGGCTAAGCTGAATGAGCTGGCGGATAACGCCTTTGTAGTCCGGGTTGGAGTTTTGGAGATAGCGGTTGGCGATGATGCAGCACACCGTGCCGGCGTGGTGGCCCAGCTGGGCGGAAAAACCCGCAACGGGGGCGCTCTCCATCTCGAAGTTGGTGATGCGGTAACGCTCTCCCTTTGAACTGAAGCGGAAACGCTCTATCCGCTCCAGCATGTCCGGCATGGCCAGCGGCATGCGCACTACGCGTCCCTGAGGACCGTAAAAACCCGGGGCCGAGATAGTTACGCCCTTGAGCGTCACATCTTTGAAAAGGTCTATGATCTTGGGGGAAGCCTTCACAAAGTACGGGGAAGGCAGGCTTTGTGGCCAGTCCATGTGCTTTTTGAAGGAAGCCTCCACCTGGGGAATGGTCACGTTGGCCCGGTTTCCGTACCAGTTAAGGACACCGTCAAAGCCCACGCTGATATGCGAAAAAACAAAGCTGCCCAGGGGAATATCCGCATGCAGGGCACCGGAAGTGCCGATTCTGAGGATATTCAGGCTGCGGTGCTCCGGCTTCACTTCCCGGGTTTTGAAATCCACATTGGCCAGGGCGTCCAGTTCCGTCATGACGATGTCTATATTGTCCGGGCCTATGCCATGGGAAAGGGCCGTGATACGTTTTCCGTTGTATCGGCCCGTAACCGAGACGAATTCACGGGAGGCGTTGCGGCACTCTATATCACTGAGGTATTCCGCTATCATGTCCACGCGGCCGGGATCCCCCACAACGATTACATTATCTGCGAGGTGCTCCGGTTTCAGGTGCAGGTGGAAGGCAGAGCCGTCACCGTTGATGATGAGTTCGGATTCTGGAATTCTCATATAGCTTGTCTTTGTTTACAGTTTTCTCCGTAAAGTTAATACTTTTTTTTGATACTCACCGTTTTTCTCCTATCTTTGGAAACATGAAACGTTTTCTTTCCGTGGCCCTCGCCGCCACCCTCCTCTGGGCATCCGGAGCGCCGACAGATGCCTGCACCAACCTGATTGTCGGCAAAAAAGCTTCCGTGGACGGGAGCATCATCTGCACCTATAACTGCGACTCCTTCGGCTTTGTATCGCCCCTGTCGTACGCTCCCGCCGGAAAGCACGAACCCGGGGAGATGATAGCCCTCAGAAGCTGGGGAAACCGCGAAACGCACTACATTCCCCAGGTGCCTTACACCTACTCGGTGGTGGGCCTGATGAATGAAAAGCAGGTCTCCATCGTGGAAACCACCTGGGGCGGCCGCCCGGAGCTGCGCAATCCGGAGGGCTGGCTGGGCTATTTCTCCCTCATGGAGCTGGCGCTCCAGCGCTCGGCCAGTGCCCGCGAAGCCATCGACGTCATGCATTTCCTCCTCCAGGAATACGGCTACAACGAAACCGGCGAATCCTTCGCCATCTGCGACAAGGACGAGGCCTGGATCATGGAGATCGTGGGTAAGGGCAAGGGGCGCAAGGGCGCCGTATGGGTAGCCCTCCGCGTTCCGGACGACGCCATCTGCGCCTACGCCAACTCCAGCCGCATCCAGCAGTTCCCGCAGGCCAAGAAGGTGGACAAGAAACTGGGCTACTTTGTGGCCGACGGCGGCAATTGCCTTTATTCCGCCGATGTCATCACCCTGGCCCGCGAACTGGGCTTCTATGAGGGCGCAGACAAGGATTTCAGCTTCCGCGAAGCCTACCAGCCCATGACTTTCAGCAAAATCCGCGCATGCGAGGCACGCGTCTGGAGCTTCTACCGCCGCCACTCCAATCCGGAAGAAATGGACACCTACCTTCCCTTCATAGGCGGGGACATGTCTGAGATAGACCACCTTCCCCTCTGGATCAAGCCCGTGAAGCCCGTCAGCTACCGCGACATCCAAAGCGACATGAGGGACCACTACGAAGGCTCCGCCCTGGACATGACGGTAGATGTAAGCGCCGGTCCCTGGGCCTCCCCCTACCGCAACCAGCCCGTGAACTTCGAGAGCTCCGATGGCACCAAGATGTTTCGCGAGCGTCCCATCGGCTGCCCGCAAAGCGGCATGACCATGGTGTGCCGGATGCGCTCCTGGCTGCCGGATGCCGTGGGCGGCGTCACCTATTTCAACATGGACGATGCCACCATGGTAGCCTACGTGCCCGTGTACTGCGGCATCAACCGCCTGCCGGATCCTTTCCGCCGGGAAAACAACCTCCTTACGGAGTTCTCCTTTGACAGCGCCTTCTGGATGTGCAACTGGGTGGCCAACATGGTGTATCCGCGCTGGAGCGCCCTGTACCCGGACCTGCTGGAAGCCCAGACAGAACTGGAAGACTACTATGAGGCGGAGCAGGATGCCGTGGACAGCAAGGCCAAGGAACTCACTGCCTCAGAACGCGCAGAGTACCTGAGCGCCACCACCATCGCCTACACAGACAAGATGATGAAGCGCTGGGATAAACTGGCCAAATACCTCATTGTCAAACACAATGACCAAATCATGCGTCCCACCAAGGACGGAGAATTCACCCCTGGCCGCCACACCTCCCCGGCCTATGCACCCGCTTTCATCGACGCCATCAAGGCCCAGACCGGAAGCCGCTATGTAAGACCCGATATGCCGTAAAACCATGAAAAAAACTTTCCTTTCCGCGGCCCTTATCCTGGCCGCCCTCCATCCCCTGAAGGCCGACGAAGGCATGTGGCTGCCGGCCCTCATCTCAGAGCGTATAGGCGACATGCAGGCCAAGGGCTTGCGCCTTAGTGCAGAAGACATTTACAGCGTGAACCAGGCCAGCCTCAAGGACGCCGTGGTCCTTTTCGGAAGCGGCTGCACCGGAGAACTTATCAGCGGGGAGGGGCTCCTGCTCACCAACCACCACTGCGGCTACAGCTATATCCAGAAACACTCCTCCGTAGAACACGACTACTTAAAAGACGGCTTCTGGGCCATGAACCGCTCCCAGGAACTCCCCAACCCCGGCCTCACCGTCCGCTTCCTGGAAAGGATGGAAGACGTGACCGATGCCGTGCTAAAGGGCTATAAGGCCAAGATGACCGAAGAGCAGCGCCTGGCCCTGGTGAAAAAGAACGCGGACAAACTCAAGGAGCAGGCCACCAAAGAAGGCAACGGCCTCAAGGCCAGCGTAGAAGCCCTCTACTACGGCAACCAGTACTTCCTCTTTGTGTTCCGCGAGTACAGGGACATCCGCCTGGTGGGCGCACCGCCCTCTTCCATCGGCAAGTTTGGCGGAGAAACGGACAACTGGATGTGGCCCCGCCACACCGGAGACTTCTCCATCTTCCGCATCTATGCCGGGGAAGACAATCTCCCGGCAGACTACAGCGCCTCCAATGTGCCTTATCAGCCCAAAAAGTCCCTCAAGATTTCCCGCGCTGGCGTTAAGGAAGGAGACTTCACCTTTGTCTATGGCTGCCCCGGAAGCACCCAGGAATACGTGCACTCGGAGCTGGTGAAGTACATCCAGGACGTGTCGGACCCTGAAAAGATTGCCCTTCGCACCACCCGGCTGGGCCTCATGAAAAAGTACATGGACCAGAGCCAGGCCGTCCGCATCCAGTACTCTTCCAAGTTTGCTTCCGTAGCCAATGCCTGGAAAAAGTGGCAGGGAGAGGAAAAGGGGCTGCGCAAAAACCGCATAGTTCCCGTCAAGCAGGCCTACGAAGAGCGCTTCGCCGACTGGGCACAGGGAACCCGCTATGAGGGCCTTACAGAGCGTCTTGCCCAGCTTTACGCCGCCCGCAATCCCCTTTACCGCGCCTATGAGTATTACAATGAGACGGTTCGCAGCGTAGAGAAGCTCCAGATGGCCTCCGGCCGCCGCGTAGATCCCAAGGACTACTACCAGCCCATCGACGAGGAAATCTTCGTAGCCATGGTGTCGGCCTTCGACAAAGCCCTGGAAGACAGCTACAAACCGGAGGAATTCATCCGGCAAAGGGAACGTTTCGGCAGCATCGGGGAGTGGAAGGACGCCATTTTCGCCGATGAAGAGCTGGCCAAAGAGCTGGCTGTTTCCCTGGACAAGTTCTACAACCAGAACCTGGCGCCGCAGGTGCGGGAACTGGGACAGGCCATCAACCTCTGCTACCGGGACTACATGCAGGGCCAGATGGAGTTTGAGCCCGGTAAAAGCTTCTACCCGGACGCCAACCTCACCCTTCGCGTAGCCTACGGAAAAGTGGCCGGTTACCGCCCCACAGACGCCATCTGGTACACCCCGGTCTCCACCCTGCGCGGCATCATCGAAAAGGACAATCCGGAGATCTTTGACTACAACATTCCCCAGGCGCTCCGCGACATCTATGCCCGGGGAGGCTATGAGGAGCAGCCCGTCTGCTTCCTGGCCACCAACCATACCACCGGCGGCAACTCAGGAAGCCCCGTCCTCAACGCAGAGGGGAACCTTATCGGCATCAACTTCGACCGCGTATGGGAAGGCACCATGAGCGACCTCATCTATGACCCGGAAATTTGCCGCAACGTCTCCCTGGACGTGCGGTATATCCTCTTCATAATAAAAGAGATAGGCCACGCGGACTATCTCCTGAATGAAATGGAGTTTGTGGATTAGAACCCCTCTATTTCCTTCACCAGTTTTTCAATGATGGACATCTTCATGTCGTAAAGGGCATCGGAGATGTCCACTTTGTAATAGTGGGGGTTGATGAGGCGGCGCTCGGCCGGGGAGAAATGCAGCAGGTTGTCCTTGTAGAAGGCTTTCTTCTGCTGGAGCGTATGCTGCGGGACCACCCGCTTGCCGGCGGCGATTACCTGGTGCTGCAGGGGACGGGCCTCATAGGAGCCTTCCTCGAAGGTCTTGTTCTTGTAGGAGTCGTACTCGTCCCTTAAGGTGATGGTTTTTCCGTGCTGGATGGCCAGGTCCAGGGCGTCCCCGCGAAGGCAGGTTACGTCCGCTTTGTAGGCATAACCGTCCAGCGCATCTCCCTTCACGCTGTCCTGGGCCGATATACGCCAGGTAATCTGGAAACCGGGATTGATGAGCTTGATCTTGTCTTCCGAGCGCTTGAGGACGGGCTCCGAGTCTATCTGGACCAGTTTGTACACATTGCCAAAGCACGGCGCGGCCTTGGAGGTGGCTATGGCGTCTCCCACGCCATAGCTGTCTATGCGCGCGCCCTGGCGCTCCAGGTCCGTAATGAGGTACTCGTCCAGGCCGTTGGTGGCGAATATCTTGCAGCGCGTGAGACCATGCTGGTCCAGGATGCGGCGGGCCTCCTGGGAAAGGTAGGCCAGGTCACCGCTGTCCAGGCGCACGCCGTAACCGGGGGCGTAATGGTCGTCGATGCCGGTTTCCTTGAACGAGCGGATGGCATTCTTGATACCGCACTTGAGGGTGTCGTAGGTGTCAATCAGAAGGATGATATTCTCTCCGCGGTGGGAGTTGATATAGTCCGTAAACGCCTTGTGCTCACCTTCTACCGTACTCCCATAAGAGGTGATGTAGCTGTGCGCCATGGTACCCGTGGAGGGAACGGCGTTGAAAGCGCCGGTAAGGATGTTGGAAGAGCTGGCGCAGCCGGCAATCTGTGCGGCTTTTCCGCCATACACGGCGGCCCAGGGGCCATGGGCGCGGCGGGAGCCGAACTCCGAGACGGGTTTGTCCGTTGAGCGGCACACGCGCGAGGCCTTGGTGGCTACTGCCATCTGGTGGTTCATGATGCACAGCATGGGCGTTTCCAGCACCTGGGCCTGCACCAGCGGTGCCACCACGGTGATGATGGGCTGGTTGGGGAAGACAATCTCCCCTTCCCGCATGGCATAGACATCGCCCGTGAATCGCATGGTGGTAAGATACTTACGGAACTCCTGGTACTCTTCTCCCGGAAGGAACTTGGCATAGAAGTCCTCCTGTTCCGTGCCCAGCGCCGCTATCATTTCCAGCACTTCTTCCGTGCCGCTTACCACGGCCCAGTTGTTATTCTCCGGCGCCTTGCGGTAAAAAAGGTTGAAGACGGCTATCTGCTCCTGCTTCCCGCAGTCCAGGTAAGACTTTCCCATGGTGTACTGGTACTTGTCCGAAACATAGGCGGTGTTGATTTGCTTCATGATGGCTCAGGTATATCCTTACAAATATAGCGATTTTTGTTATATTTGCTGGTATGAAAGAAAATCGCGCGCTCATTGTCGTAGATATGCTCTATGACTTTATAGACGGCTCCCTGGCCTGCCAGGAGGCAGAAAAAACCGTATCGGCCACCCTTGCCTTCATTGAGCAAAAACATCCCTACCCCATCCTCTTTATCCGGGACCATCATCCGGCGAACCACAGTTCCTTCGCAGAGCAGGGCGGTCCCTGGCCGCCGCATTGCGTCCAGGGCACCCACGGGGCCGATATCCATGAGTCGCTCCTCCCCTACGTAGAGGAAGACCTGTGCTTTTTCAAGGGGGAAGACCCGGCCACAGAGCAGTACAGCGGTTTCGAAGGGCTCAACCGGGCCGGTCAAAGCCTGGAGGAAGTGCTCCGCCTGCTGGAAAAAGACAAGATGCTCGTCTGCGGCATTGCCACGGAATACTGCGTGCGCAACACAGCCCAGGACCTTGCCGGCGCCGGTTTCAAAGTAACCGTCCTAAAAGACTGCCTTGCCTACGTAGACCCCCAGGGGCACAAAGATGCCCTGAAGGCCATGAAAGCCCAGGGCATCCGGGTGGTGTAAGGCTTCCTTAGCCCCAGCAAAAATTACTTCTGATCACGCAAGGCGTTGCGGGTAGAGTCATCGTCGTCTCCGCTTGCCAGGCCACGCAGACGCCGGATTTCCGGAGCCAGCGGGCTGCCGGACTTTACGCTCTTATCCAGCAGTTCCTGGTTGTGCTTCCCGCCCATCTGAACGGCGGCAAACGCAGCGGCCATGGAGGCCTCGCTCACCTGGGCCGCTCTCACACCCTCATCCACAAACTTCTGCAGTACAGCGAGTTTATTGCGGCCAATCCAGTAGAGGACATCGGCCTTGGCAGCGTCCGGAAGGGAAGGATATACCTTCTGCACGGCCTTCACAATGGCTTTGGGGCCGGCGGTCTCATCCACATAACCCAGCACGGCGTTGGAATACTGGCGGTTGCCGCTCTGAAGAGCCGCAGTGGCCAGTTCCGGTGCACAGGCGGGATTGCCCTGCAAACGGTTCCAGGCGGCCTGGCACATCAGGTGCGTTTCCGCTTCAGTAGGGAAGGTTTCCATGGGCCTGTCCATGGGATTCTGTCCCCAGGCCACCAAAGCCAGGGACAGCGCTACAAGAGAGGTAACTATCTTTTTCATAGGCTCATGTATTGTGCCCAGGGAGCGCGCATGGGCTGGTTAATAAGGGCGTTGGCCTGGTCGTCTCCTATGAAACGGCAGGTCTTGGGATCAAAGTGGAGGGTGCGGTTCAGACGCAGCGCAGCGGAGCCGATATTCACGATGGTGCAGCTGTGGTGGCCGATAATCTCGTCCAGCGCAAAGTGCTGCCTGGTGCGCACGCAGTCCAGAAAATCCGTATGGCGGGGGGCCGGAGCGGGCAGATCGTTCAGGAATTCCGCCACGTTCTGCACGCCCGGGATGTCACATTCGAAGCCTTTGTACACCTTTCCGTTAGGGCCTTCCAGATAGGGCACCTTTCCCTTGGACTCGAAGCCCTCCCCTTCCAGGATAATCTGGCAGCCATCCTCATAGGTGTAGGTAATCTTTTTCCAGATACCCACGGCATCGGCATCCTGCACGGGGGCGTCCACCTCTACCTTCACGGGATAAGTGTCATCCTTGCCCAGGATATACTGCACAGGGTCGATATAGTGCTGGCCCATGTCTCCGAGGCCACCGCTCTCGTAATCCCAGTAGCCGCGGAAGGTCTGGTGTACACGATGGGGATGGTACGGTTTGTAGGGGGCGGGACCCAGCCACATATCGTAGTCCAGCTCCTCCGGAACAGGTTCCTGCGTGAGGCCGGTCTTGCCCGTCCAGTAGAACTTCCAGGCAAAGCCGGTGGCACCGGAAATCCTCACCTTGAGGGGCCAGCCCAGCACGCCGCTTTCCACCAGCTTCTTCAGCGGCTCCACGGTGGTGCCCAGGCCGTAGAAGGTATCCGTAAAGCGGAACCAGGTGTCCAGGCGGAAGATTCGGCCATAGTCGTGCACGGCTTTTACCACCTTCTCCCCTTCCCCGATGGTACGGGTCATGGGCTTTTCACAGAAGATGTCCTTGCCGGCCTTGGCGGCCTCGACAGCCATGATGCCGTGCCAGTGGGAAGGCGTGGCAATGTGCACGATGTCCACATTGGCGTCGTGCACAAGGTCCCTCCAGTCGGAATAGGGCTGCAGGCGGGTGTCAAACTTCTCAACGCCGGCATCCAGGGCTTTGCGCAGGTGATACTTGTCCACGTCGCAGACGGCTACCAGGCGGCAGCGCTGGTCAGAGGCGAAGTGCAAGCCGCTCATACCGATGCCACCGGTGCCGATAATGCCCCGCGTGAGCTGGTCACTGGGCGCCACGAAATGGTTGTCTCCACCCATCTTTCCCAGCACCTCGCGGGGAAGGATGGTGAAAAGGCCAATTCCGGCAGCCGCTTTCTTGATAAAACTTCTTCTCGAATGAGCCATAATGATAATCTTTGATTAGAAAAAAGTTAAAAGCCGATTATAGTCCGGTCTCCACAAATTTACATTTACTTCTGATAATTCTAACAACACCCACTAAAAATTCGGCTTTATTCCCTATGTTCGTATGAGAATAATAACCTCAAATCCCCCACAGCGTGGAAGACTACGGCGTTCGGGTAGTGTAGGGGCCCTTCAAAAAGAGAAGCCTATTCCAACTTCGGCGGAAAGGGTTTTAAAACTTATTGCGGATATTCCGGTCATGAAAGATAATTGTCTGTTAGTTAGCACAATCCCCGCATCTAAAGCCAGTCCTTTTGCCGATTGGTCTACAACCATAGCCCATTTCCCTGAACTGTCCTCCCAAAAAAGCGATCTTAAGCCATATCCAATACCAGCATAGACGGAAAGAAAGGGCGTGGCAGCATAGCTTGCTCCCGTTGTAATGGAATAGCGTTTTGCCCGCTCTTTCCCACTGGTCCAGATATAGCCTGTTGGCGTTGTGCCATCAGAGAAACAAGTATAATCGGCAACGGGTGCTCCCAGGCTATAACCACCTTTCAAAAAACCGCCCCAACGGCCAGCAGAAAAGGTTCCCATGACTCCCGGTTGAAAGACTGGGAAGTTCATATAAAGCAGTAATCCATATCGTAGGCCTGAAGATATCTCACTCATTGAGCGACGGGGCGGAGCCGGGGAAGGACGTCCAGTTTCAGGCACCGGTGACAAAAAAACGGGAAAAGATGGCCTGTCGGAAAAAACCGCCGCCAATGCCTTTCTGGGACTTTCGAATGCTTCTTCGTATCGACTCTTGATTCGGTTGTAACGGGCGACTTGAGCTGCATTCATCCTTCCTTGCGCTTCACCCAAGGTTTTTCGTAGGGAAGACAACTGCTCCAGAAGATTTGTGATAGCCGATGATGAGACCTTCTCTCCTGAGGCGGCACGGGTACGGAGTTCTATACATTCATGGCAGATTTGCTCATACAGGTCCAGGGCAGTGTCCCAACTTTGCGCATAAAGATTTACACACAAAAAAAAAGCCGATAAATATGCAATTAGCCGCTTCACAGGCAACAAATTTACGCAAAAAATGCTATCTTTGAAAGTGAAAATGGACGATACTTCCTCATTCCTGATTACGCCTGAACACCCATTGCCGGGCGAGGTCCTGCACGCACAGCTGATTCACAGCTCAGAGACGGGATTGTCCGAGCTGTACCGGATCAACCGGCAGGGCCGTTTTCGGGTTCTCAAATGCCTGAAACCCAGCTGTCGGGGCAATCGGCTGTACGAGGATCTTCTGAAAAAAGAATTCGAGATTGGTTATTCGCTGGACCATCCAAATATTTGCCAGTACTACTCCTTTCAGAATATGGAAGCATTTGGCAATTGCATCGAGATGGAGTGGATAGACGGACGCACCCTGGAGACCGCTCTTTCTAAAGAGAAGCCTGAGAGCAAGGAACGGGACAAAATGGTGGATGAACTTTGCGACGCCCTTGTATACCTTCATTCCAAACAAGTCATTCACAGGGATTTGAAGCCATCCAATATACTGATTACGCACAAGGGGAATACGGTTAAACTCATCGACTTCGGCTTCTCAGACTCCGACAGCCATTCCATTCTGAAAGTATCGGCCGGAACGGCCTCCTACAGTGCGCCGGAAGTGCTGAAAGGAGCCCCGGCCGATGTGCGGAGCGACATCTATTCCCTGGGGCTGATTCTGTCCCAGCTTTCACGCCGCTATCGAAGGATAGCCAGCAAATGCTGCAAGACTCAACCTTGGCGCCGCTACCAATCTATTTCAGAGGTAAAACAAGCTTTACACAGCCGCTGGCCACTGTTATCCAGCCTTCTGCTCATGGCCTTCATCACCATTATTGCTTTGGCCCCTTATGTGGGGAAACAATTCTCCCTGAAGGAAACCCCAGCAATCCCAGTCGACACTTCCCTAACTCAGCCAGCCGACACGGCGAAGGCTCCTGAAAAAGAAAATGTGACACGTCCTCCAGTTACACCCAAAGCCATTAAGCCTGTAATAGAAGAAACCGTGGACGAAGGAATGATTGACGAACTGTTCCGTCAGGCGACAGACCTATTCGACTGATTTCACCACAATTTGCGTATAAACGGGAATATATTCCTCGCTTCGGTTTTCTGTAACGCCCGGAATCTTCTGCCCGGGGGCAATGTAAAGCGTTTCAAGCAAGTTGTTTTCCATCGGAGAAACCATCAAAGATATCAAATCCGGGTTGGCAGACACGTCCAGGGAGCGGTAATGATTCCCGTGTCCATGAAAAGCGGTAAGTTTGGGAAGGACAGACAAATCCCTCTCGGTAAATCCATTGCAGATATCCATCAGTACCCGCATTTTCGGATTGAAAGACAAATCGGATAGCGTTTTGGCAATACCTCCGATATATAGCTCCTCCAAATTAGGGCAGTGAGATACATCTACGTCCATTTTGCGACCGGTTTGTTCAAAACAGAAATCCAATACCTCTAATTTAGCAAAAAGCTCCAAGTTCGGGAAAGGCCCCCACAAATGGCTGAAACGCATCTCAACGAGGCCGGGAAGATGAGAAACATCTGGCATTTGCAAAGCAGTCATGCCCAAGTCAAGCCTTTCCAGGCTTATGTTTTTGGATAAATCCAGCGTTAGAAGCAAATCTCCCAATGCAGCATTGTTACCCAGCCGCAAAACACGCAATGCGGGGTTTCGGGAAACATCTACATACTCCAAAGTTCCAATTGGCCCATACTTGTCAAACTGATACCTCCTGCTCAGGTAATAGTGCTCACGATCCCCTAAATCGAAGTTATCCAGATATTCACCTGGACAGTTTATTTCCTCAAGAGCAGGCATGTACTGTATCCCGGACAGGGATTTGACATTCAATTCGTTGGTACAGAAACTGATGCGCCAGATAGTTTTCGCCTCTGCCTGGGATAATTCCCCATCAATGTCGGTGTCATAATTGTTAACCAGGTATTTTTTAAAGGCAGGGTCCGGAATGGGAATAATACCCTCTGGCGCCGTAAAAGCCTGCAAACGGGAACAGATTTCACTCTCACTGGCCGATATGAAGGCCACCCAGGAATAGGTCTTATCTACCCGCAAACCCTGAACTTCTGTCTCGAAAGCGGTCCCGGACAGTACAGCGTCAAGTTCGGTCTCTGTTTCTCCGTCACTGAGGCGAAAGCCACAACGCTCTATGCGCCCGTTGGACAGGGTGCAACGTAACGTGGCTGTGGTTCCAGTGACTACAGCCTCCACGTTTGTTATTTCCGGGGCAGGAAAATCGTTCCCGCTTCCCCGGCAGGAAATCAGCCATAGCGCCATCAGCGCCGCCAGAAACCATTGCGATGCGATTCGTTGCGACATGCATTGCAATGTACGAAGAATAGGTGAAAATAACAAACCGCTTACAGTTTTTCCAAGCGGTTAAGTCCGGCGTTTTTTCCGGCGACGTAGGCGGGAGTGGGGCCATCGGCCCGATCTATATGGTCAATGAACAGGGGATAACCCAGCAGGAATTGGGCTGCGCTGAAACAGTCGCCTTCCTTCAGCTTGGCATTTTCGCTTTTGAGTACCCGGAAGCGGCTTTCTCCCAGGTACTCAAGCGTTATCAGACGATTGGGCATCCAGCCGATGAGCATTCTTTCTCCGGAACGCAGGTCGGCCGACGATATGCATACGGTGGTAAAGAAACCGGACTCGAAGTACGGGGAATGCTTGAGAGACTCACGCCAGACAGTGAAAGACGAGTGGCCAATGAACCGACACAGGACATCCAGCGTAACGATCCGCGGCGTGGGATTGGAACTCACGTATCCCCACAGGCGTTTGAGCGTGGAAGCCGAAATATACTCGTTGATTTCCCGCTCGATAACTACCGACAGGGACTCGAAATCCGTGGAAGTATGGACCTCCCGGCCATACTTCCTCTCCACCTCCTTCAACAGGAATGCAATTTCAGGAATAGTATTAGGCATTGCTGATGCAAAGATATTATTAAAACTCGGTTTAACTACCAGTTTTCTTCACCGGTGCCTTCTCCGCCGCCATTGGCAGGGACAATGACAATTTGCGTGTTGGGATGAATCTTTTCATCAGAGCGGTTGACTGTGACTCCTTCAATACTCTGCCCTTCAGCAACAAGCAAAGTATTCAACGCAGGATTACTATGGGTAGTAAAATCCACCAATTGTGAATTCTTACTGATATTAAGGGTATGGATATCAGCATAAGAAGCTATGTCCAAGGAAATAAGATTAGCCAATTTAGTAATGTTTATACTGGCCGATGATTCTGTATTCCAGATGGTTAGCTGCCTTATGTTCACGTTTGCCGATAAATCCAAGCTGGTGAAACCGCTTGTTTTCAATTCCTTCAAGCCGGTTAAATAACCCAGCTGCCCGGCAATTTTTGGATAGGAACTCTCTAAATATGTAAGTGACGTGTTTGATGACAGATTGGACCCTGCAGGCGGTTCGTACAAAGTCTGGAGATTCGGACAAAAACTATAATCTATGGCGACGAGTTTTTCTGTATAATAAGTCGAAATCCATTTGAGGTTGGGACAGCCGGACAAGTCAAGGGATGTTAGCTTCTTACAGCCCGCAAGATAGAGTCTCCACAAGTGCAGCTTTTCACCCAGGATTAGTTCCTCAAAATCATTATAATAAGCATATATAACTTGTAGTTCTGCACAATTGCTAAGATCTAATTGACCTTCGATATTACAGCCATAACAGGACAGGTTCTGTAATTTAGGGTTATTTGTCAAGTCTAACGAACGAAGATTCCCGGTTGCATAATACCCGTTCACATTATGGTTATCCAGCGCATAAACATCGCGAGAACATGAAAGATCGGTTAACTCCGGACAATTTGACAAATCGAGACTACTCAATGAGTGGTTGTGAACATTTATTTTCGTGAGTGCGGGATTATTCGATAAATCCAGACTGGAAAGAGCATATTCGTCATCGTTGCTCCTGTATTTCAGTTCCTCTAGGTTTGGCATGAATTCAATACCCTGCAAAGAAAAGCCCGTCATCCCGGCCAGCCAGGTGGTAGTTTCATAATATCTATTGTCATCAACATAGACGCGGCGTCGATTGGAAATAGTTTTAATCCCTGCGGCTTCTTCGTAACTGATCTCACCATCTCCATCCTGGTCGTAGTTTTCAACCAAGTATGCTTTGAAGTTCGGGTCTTCCACAGGGATGGGGCCCGTCTTGGGGGCATACGCGGCAGTTGCGTCCATGTTGGCAAGCTTCCCGAAAATCGAACGCTTGGCAGTAATGGTTCCTGTTTTTTGTATGCTAGCCTCTTCCGTGAAGGTTTCCAGCTTCACGGTAAAGCCGCCCGTGAACTTTGTCGGGAACATGACCATGAAATAAAACTGCCCCACCTCAAAAAATTCTCCCGCAGGGGCTTCCAATACAATCTCGTCCGACCCGTCTATGATTTCCTTTACCTCGGGAAGGCCGGTTGAAGCGTTGAAGCCGATCTTCGCCCTGCCGGTAATCAACTCTCCGTTATTGCTCTTTAGGGTGACTTTTTTTAGCCCTTCTTTAGTTACGGAGAACTTTAACCCGCCACATACATTGTAAAAGCCCATGATTAACCCTTGGGACTGGCCGATGGATGGGAATGTATTGGTGGCGAATGTTCCGGGAACGGCTGTTTGCCGGGTAGGAAGTGTCATTGTAACAGAAGAGCCGTCACATTCTGCATCTTCGTTATAGGGATACAAGCCCCAGAAATAGGTTGCATCCGGGGTAATCTCTCCGCCGCCAGTTATGGCAGTAATCATGCCGGTGAAATTGGTCACCATGCTGTTTTCGGTGGCTGTCGAGGTAAATTTGCTACCCCCATTCGTTCCTGAGCCATAGAAAAGGCTGATGGCGTCTCCGGGAGTCCACCAGACAGATCCATCCGAGTCGTCCCGGAAGGTCTTTGTCTGTTTATCACCACCTTCCCGTCTTGCTTCTATGGTTAGTTCCCGCGTTACGGTTTGGACACTTTGAAAGTTCTCCTTCAAGGAGCAACTTGCGGCCGTTATGGCTATTAGGGCTATAAGACAAAAGCTACTGTGTTTCATCGTTCGTTTGTTTTCTCGTTTATGACGGAAAGGGTGACAATCAGATTGAGCTAGATAAGGTCCGGCATCATTACACCACTCCCCCAATCCTCTTCCCCAGTACCTTCGTTCTTGCCGGGAGAAACGCAAATGATGGATTCGACGGGAATAGAGAAGACCATAACGGAAGGACGCTCGTAAGCAACAGAATCATTATTTTTCTTCATAGGGTTTAAGAGCTACAGGTTGTGATACTTCTTACAGATGGAAATAATGGATGGCCAGAACAAATAGTTTGTACAGCCATATTCTTTGTAGCGTTTTGCCAATTCACTGGTTCCAATTCCGGGATTCTTTTTCACGAATTCGCAGAAGCGCTCCCATTTCTCCCTGTCAAGGATATACTGGGATTGTCTCCTGGCCTCTTCACTGCTCATTAGGAGCAGACTGTCGGCAAACACCCACAACCGAAAAGGGGTCTTGCTTCTTCCCCCATATTTGGGAATCAGTATTGAATTTGAATTCGGCAGCGTAGGCGCTTGTTTCTTTGCCCATTTCAGCACTCTTGCATAAGAGACCTGCGGAATGTTTTGTTTCGACACTTTCATATCAGTTTTGGGTTATATTCTGGCAGCGCATAATCTGACACCGGACAAAGATACATTCCATCCCCCCTCCCGTCAAGTCCACGTTGGTCCATTTGAAGGTGGCAGGGGTTGACAGATATCTGTCGAAACGTGATTCTTTTTAACGAATGGTCGGTTGAAATGTAAAGAATCGGGTGAAACCACACTTTCTTTTTTACGATTCTTGCAACCATCGGCCTTATTCCTTATGTTCGCATGAGGACCTGTGTCAAATAACTGTCCTCTTTTTTGGATTATGTTCACTAATTAGTTAACTTTGTATCTTGAGACCTGTATGAGGAAAACGTTCGTAAGGGAAGTGGTCGTGTTCGAGGAACACTTCAAGGAGTTCCGAAAAACACTGGACAGGGAGACACTGAAAAAACTGTATCAAGTACTGACCCTAATTATGACGGTAGAGATTATCCCTGCCAAGTTCATAAAAGCTATACGAGGGAGGAGGGGGCTTTACGAGATTAGAATTGAGGCTGCGAGCAATATTTATCGAGTATTCTGCTGTTTTGATGAGGGAGACTTGGTTGTTTTGTTTAATGGATTTCAAAAGAAAACCCAAAAGACCCCGACAAAACAGATTGATAGGGCTGAAGCATTAATGCAAAAGTATTATGAATGTAAACGACAGCACAATGAATAATAAAATGACAAAACTAACACCCATTGAGGATCTTATCTCTGAAGACTTTGGTGCAAGAGGTACGGCGCAGCGGGAACAGTTCGATATGGAATGCGACGCCTTCATCATTGGGGAGCAACTCAAGAGCGAGCGCCGCAGGGCGGGTCTCACTCAAGAGCAACTGGCCAACAAGATTGGTGCAAAGAAAAGCTTTATCTCTCGGATTGAGCGGGGGCACACAGACATCCAGCTCTCCACCCTTGTAAAGCTTTTCCGTGGTCTCGGTCGGCAGATTAGCGTCAGGGTGTTTTAGTCACCCATGGCAGTTGCGGGAGCGGTTTATTTCTTGTAACTTTGTGCTATGAAGAAGCTTTTGTCCTTTGCCCTATTGCTGGGAAGCCTTTGCGTGGGGCTTTCGGCCCAACCTAAAAGTTTGCACCAGTTGCAGCAGGAATTCGTGGATCTGCGCCTGGGGATGTTCATCCACTTCGGCCTTCCCACTTTCCAGGAGGCCGACTGGACAGACCCGGACCTGAGCCCGGAAGTGTTCAACCCCGCAAAGCTGGACACCCGCCAGTGGGTGGAAACGGCCCGCAGCGCCGGTGCCAGGTTCATCTGCGTGAGCGTGAAGCACCACGCAGGCTTCTGTATGTGGGATACCGCCACCACAGACTACAGCGTAATGCACAGCCCGCTGGGAAGGGACATTCTCAAAGAGCTCACAGATGCCCTGCAGGAGGCCGGCATGCAGGTGATGTTTCATTTTTCCATTCTGGATACCCATCACCGCATTCGCCATACGCTGCCCTTCACCGCGGAAAAGACGGCGTTCATCAAGGCCCAGCTCAGGGAACTCCTTACCGGATACGGTCCGGTGAACACCATCATGTTCGACGGCTGGGACGCTCCCTGGGGCCGTATTTCCTATGAAGATGTCTCCTTCCCGGAAATCTATCATTACGTCAAGAGCCTGCAGCCCAACTGCCTGGTCATGGACCTCAACGGCTCCAAATACCCGCAGGAGGCCCTTTTCTACTCCGACATCCGCTGCTACGAGCAGGGCGCCGGGGAGCGGATATCGGCCAGCACCAACCGCCTCCCGGCCATGGCCTGCTATCCGCTGCAGCGCACCTGGTTCTGGAAGGAATCCTTCCCTACAGACCAGCTCAAAGACGTGGATGCCATTGTGCGGGACAACATCATCCCCTACAACAACGCTTACTGCACCTACATCCTCAACGCCGCGCCCAACCGGGACGGCCTCATAGACTCCAATGCCGTAGCCGCTTTCCGGCGCATCGGGGAAATCTGGGAAAATACCGGGCACCTTGTAGATGTGCCGCAGTCCCCCGCCCCCGTCACAGACATCAATCTTGCCACAGGCCGGCCTTGTGACTCCTCCTGGTCGGAAGACTGCCTCCTGATGGACCTGGCAAATGACGACAATTTCGGCACCTGCTGGGAGTCCAGCCCGGCCGTGAAAGCACCCTGGTGGCAGGTAGATTTAGATAAGAACACTCCCGTTTCCATGGTGGTAATCACCACAGGAGGAGAGTGCAAACTGAAGGGTTTTACGGTGGAAGTGCTACAGGAAGGGGCCTGGAAGGCCGTTTTCGAACAGGCTTCCGGCTCCGGGAAAGTTCACCTCTGCCGCTTCCCGGCTACGACAGCGGAATCCGTCCGAGTGCGCTTCACTTCCTTCGAAGGCCTTCTCGCCATTGCCGAAGTGGGCGTATATGCCCCTAAACCTTAATCCAGGTCTTCCGGGTCTGTGACGGCGGTGCCGGTACCCATCAGGTAGGTTTTCATGAACTCGTTCAGGTCTCCGTCCAACACGCCCTGGGTGTCGGCCGTGTTGTAGCCCGTCCTGAGATCCTTCACCAGTTTGTAAGGATGCAGGACGTAGTTGCGGATCTGGGAACCCCACTCGATGCGCTTTTTCTGGCCCTCCAGCTCTGCCTGCTTTTCCTGTCTTTTCTTGAGCTCAATGTCGTACAAACGTGATTTCAGGATAAGCAGGGCCCGCTGCCGATTGTCCTGCTGACTGCGGGTTTCCGTATTCTCCACGGTGATGCCGGAAGGGAGGTGCCGCACGCGCACGCCGGTTTCCACCTTGTTCACATTCTGGCCGCCATGGCCACCGCTGCGGAAGGTGTCCCACTCCAGGTCCGAGGGATTGATCTCGATGTTGATGCTGTCGTCCACCAGCGGATAGACGAATACGCTGGAAAAGGTGGTCTGGCGCTTTCCCTGGGCATTGAAAGGAGAAATCCGCACCAGGCGGTGCACGCCGTTTTCGGCTTTGAGATAGCCGTAGGCGTAATCCCCCTCCACCTCGATGGTGGTGCTCTTGATGCCGGCTTCTTCGCCTTCCAGAAGGGAGGTGACCGTCATCTTGTAGCCGTTTCTTTCTCCCCAGCGCAGGTACATGCGCATGAGCATGGCGCTCCAGTCGTTGGCTTCCGTGCCGCCGGCACCAGAATTGATGGTAAGGACGGCACCCAGGTTGTCCCCTTCCCCGCCCAGCATATTGCGCAGCTCAAGGGCCTCTACGGCCTCCTGCGCCTGCTGGTAAGACTGGTCAAGTTCCTGGGTTTCGGGCGTTTCCATGGCTTCTTCCTCATGGCCGGAAAGGCTTTCCCGGGCAAAGTCATGGAGGACTTCCAGGTCATCGGCCTGCGACAAGGCTTTGTCATAGTCCGTCACCCATGATTTGACGCTTGCCAGTTTTTTAAGGAAAGCCTCCGCAGCCTTGGGGTCTCCCCAAAAGTCCGGCGAGAGGGTTTCCTGCGTCTTGGCAGCCACTTCTTTCCGTTTCCCTGCTATATCCAGGCAGCTTTCCAGGGCTTTCACCCGCTCCTGCAGCTCCCGTATCTGTTCCAGTGTAATCATGGGTGCAAAGATAGTGAAAAAAAGAAGGCGCTAGCGGCAGCGGCCCACAAACTCCTTGAAGAATTGGAGCCACATCAGCTCTCCTTGCTGCAGGAGTTTTTCCGGGTGGAACTGCACCGCGAGGACCTGATCTGTCTCGTAGGCCTCCACCACGCCCTCCGGGCTGTAGGCGGTGACACGGACACCCTCGGGGACGGCCTTCAGCGCCTGGTGATGGTAGGAATTGACCCTCAGGGAATCTTGCCCGAAAAGGCGGTAGAGCACACTCCCCTTCTGAACGCCTATCATGTGGAAGGCGCCGCCGCTGTGGCCCACTGTCTCAGGAATCTGGGTGGGAATGTCCTGGAAGAGCGAGCCGCCCAGCATGATGCCCATCAGCTGCTCTCCGCGGCAGATGCCCAGGATGGGCTTGCCGCTGGCGATGGCAGCGCGGGCAAGCAGGCTGTCGCTGCGGTCCCGCACGGAGTCCATGCGGACGGTCTCGTTCAGGATTTCCTCTCCGTACCAGGCGGGATTCACATCCTCGCCGCCGGAGAATACGATGCCGTCCAGACTGGAAAGCACTGCATCGGCCTCTTCCCGGCTACGGACGACGGGAACGACCACCGGGATACCCCCGGCCTTTCCCACTGCCTCCGAATAAGCCGATCCCAGCTGCGTAGAGCCGGCCGAGGAACGGGCGCTGGAGATACCCACCAGCGGGGCCTTGGCAGTCTTTTGGGCCGTTGAACAGGCTGCTGCCAAAAAGAGTAAAGCGCAAAATACCCCCCCGGCGATCCGGCCGGGGAGGTAAGTATTCTTAACGATCATATGCATTAACGGTAAACATTGTACTGATTGTAAAGGCTTCCGTACATCTGTCCAAGGACCTCCAGGTAGGGCTGGCCTTCGAAGAGGGTGGTGCGATATACGGTGTTGTCCACCATGTAGTACTCGATACCGTTCATGACGATAATCTCGTAGTCATCGGGCAGGGAGGTGACCAGGGCACCGGCCGGAGGCACGATGGTGGAATAGACTCCCGAGGCCGAGACGCTGTAGAAGACACCGTCTTGGTAGAAGTACTCGGAGTTGGCGTAGGCGTAACTCTGGACCAGACCCAGTTTCTCTGCCAGTTCATAGGCCGTGAGCGCGCGGTTGGCATTGATGGCCATGGCGTTGTTCTGGGCTATGAGGCGGGCGTTCTGCTGGGCAATGATGAGGTTCTGCCGGGCAATGACGTTGTAATAGTCGAAGGTACGGCTATAAGTACGGTAGGTGTCGCAGTAGTAGGCGAAACGCACCAGGCGGAAAATGGCCCTGTCGATGGCAACCTCCAGCGGAGTGCCGAAGGGCGGGCGGCAGACGATGTACGCACCTCCGAAGGGACGGTAGTAGATACCGTTGTGGAAGTAGTAGTCGATGCCCCAGTGGCTGATACGGCGCCAGGAAGGAGGCAGGCTGTGGATGCGGTATCCGTAGTAGTGCGGATGGTCTCCCCAGAAGTAGCCGGGACGGTCCCAGGGCATGGGATCCCGCTGGCGGGGAGGGATGCGGTACATATTGTGCCGGTCATCCACGCGCATATCGTCCTGGTAGCGGTAGTTGTAACCCTCGTCCCGGTAGGTGGACTTCACCACGTTCTCTGCCTGGACCACAGTGGAGCTTAGGCCGCTGCGGCTCACATTGGAAGAGCGTGCGGTGGAGCCGGTGACAGTACCGGAGTTCTTGGTGGCCGAGCTGGAAGAGCGGGCCGATCCGCTGCTGCTCACGCTGCTGCCGTTGTCTCCCGAGGCACGGACAGTTTCGCCGCTGGAGCGGGTGGTGGTGCCGGAAGAACGGGAGCTGGAAGTGCTGGTGCTGCCGGAAGTGGAACGGGAAGAAGTGGTGGTGGTGCCGGTGCTTCTGCGGGTGTCCTGCTGCTGGGTGGCAGCGCTGCCGCTGGAGCGGGTGGTGGTGCTGCCGGAGGAGCGGGACGTAGTGGTGCCGCTGCCCGAAGTGGAACGGGAAGAGGTGGTGGAAGTACCGGTACTTCTGCGGGTGTCCTGCTGCTGGGTGACAGCGCTGCCGCTGGAGCGGGTGGCGCTGCTGGCAGAGGAGCGGGTAGCCGTGCTGCCCGAGGAGCGGGAAGTGGTACTGCCCGAAGTGGAACGGGTGGTGCCGCTGTTACCGGAGCGGGACTGAGCCTGCATATCAGGTGCCATGAACATAGCAAAGGCCAGCGTCATGGAGGCGGCAAAGGTCAAAATCCTTTTCATAGCATCTTAGTTTTTAGCGTTAATCGTATAAGTAGTATTGCTGGGAGAGCGCCTTGAAAGCTTCGGTATCCTTGTTCCAGAAATCAACGATATCGGCCGCTTTCATTCGCTTTCCAAATTGAGTCCTTACATAATCCGTACCACAGACAATATCCAGCATCCGGGTCTTTTTCAGCGGGTGCGGATTATGGGCGGGCCAAAGCTCCTGGACAGCCTGCATTACATAGAACTGAAGGAGCGAAACGGGGGCCGCCTCGAAGTCCGTGAAGAAAAACTGGACGCCATGCACCAGCTTGCCCTGGAGCGAGCCGGAAATAGGTTTGTAGTGGATGGTACGGAAGGCTACGCCGGGAAGGCCGTAGCTGTCCAGGCGGTCCTTGAGGGAATCGGCGTTGATCCATTCGGCGGCGAAGGTCTGGAAGGGAATGGTGTAGCCCACGCCGGTATTCAGGTAGCCATATTCTCCGCAGATGCCCGACGAGCCGTAGCACAGGGCGCTTTCCACGGAAGGGATGTTGGGCGAGGGAAGGATCCACGGAAGGCCGGTGTCCGGGAAGCGCATCCAGCGGTGCCATCCTTCCATGGGGACTACGCTTAATTGGCATTTCAGATGCTCCTGATCCCCTTTCTGGCCTTTGTTGAGCCCTTCTTCGTTGATGAGCATGGCCAGTTCCCCCACCGTGAGGCCATAGAGGAAGGGAATGTGGTACTGGCTTACGAAGGAGTAGTAGCCGTCGCGTACCAGCGGACCCTCCACCCTGTTGCCGCCCAGGGGGTTGGGGCGGTCCAGCACCATCACTTCCACCCCGGCCCGGGCGCAGGCGCGCATCACCAGGCCCAGCGTAGAGATGAAGGTATAGCAGCGTACGCCCACGTCCTGGATGTCATAGACCATCACGTCTATCCCCTTGAGCATGGCGGCCGTGGGCTCGCGGGTGCTGCCGTAAAGCGAATAGACGGGAAGGCCGGTGCGGGCGTCCTTGCCGGAGGCAACGTGGTCTCCGGCATAGGCATCCCCCCGGACACCATGTTCCGGGCCGAAGAGCGCCACCAGATTCACCTGCGGGGCCTCGTGCAGAAGGTCGATCGTGGAACGGACCTGCCGGTTTACGCCGCTGGGATTGGTTACCAGGCCCACTCGCTTGCCCTGGAGCTGCTCAAAGCCGTCGCGCTCCAACACGTCCACGCCGGTGAGCACCTGCGCCTGCAGGAGAGGCACCAGGCCAAGCCAGAGGGCCAGCGAAAGCCCTATCGTTGCGATTCTCATCTTATTCATGGGTGATCAGTGAAAAAATACGGTTCAAAGGAGACGGGTCTCCGGAAGCATGCAGCTGGACGGAGAAAGGTCCCTGGCCAGTCGGAACGCCCCGCTGCTCCAGCACGTGGACCGTCTGGCGGGCAACAGCGGGAGCGGGATCGATAACCCGCACCCCCGGCCCCGAGAGGCGCTCGATGAGCGGCTGAAGGAAGGGATAGTGCGTGCAGCCCAGCACTATTGTGTCAGCGCCGGCGCGAAGCAGCGGTTCCAGCGATGCGCGAACGATAGATTCGGCCTCCGGGCCGTCCAGGATGCCGGTTTCTACCTGTTCCACAAAACCCTGCCCCACGTGTTCCACTATGGTTACGTCGTCTTCGAAGCGGCCGCGGGTGTTCAGGTATTTGGAACCCTTCAGGGTGCCGGCCGTTGCCAAAACACCTATCACGCCGCTTTGCGTTCCCAGGGCGGCGGGCTTCACGGCGGGCTCCATCCCAACGAAGGGAACGTCCGGGTAATCGGCCCGGAGGGCGGCGATGGCGGCGGCTGTGGCGGTGTTGCAGGCAACGACAATGATATCGGCCCCTTTGTCCAGGAGAAATTCCGTGATGTAGCGGCCCCGGCGGCGGATATAGAGGGGGGACTTCTCGCCGTAAGGGCAGTGGGCGTTGTCGGAGAAGTAGTGATACTGCTCCTTCGGAAGCACCTTTATCAGCTCCCGATAGACCGAAAGGCCTCCGCTGCCGGAATCAAATATGCCGATAGTTGCCATACCCTATAAAGTTTGTCCCCAGGTTTTGTCTATCACGCTCCTGGCGTGGGAATCCGCTGCGGGGGTAAGGCCGGGATAGGGCCGGCAGTGCTCCCCTGCGCAGACATCAAAAAGGCCATGCACCGGCGCCTGCTGGCTTTCCTCCCCGGGAGGCCGATGCTCCAGCCAAGTTACCACCTCCGGCGTGCTCACAAAATCCGGGCCGATGAAAGGGCGCTTGCCGCTTTGCCGAAGGGCCAGTTTTTCCATCAGGGAGCTCCGGAGCTGAAGAATCTGCTCCTGGCGGGCGGATTCCGGCAAAAGGGAGATGACGCTGAGAAGATAATCCTCCGCGCCAAGGATGTTCACTGCCTGGACCTTTCCGCGGGAGGCGATGAACTTGAGCGTGCCGGCATAGCGCACGGTCTCGCTTCCGTTATACAGGATGAACGAGGGTTCGGCGAAGAGGGTGGAAATGGTGACGGCCTCGAAGACCAGCTGGTCATAGAGGACGCCGTTATAGTCTATCTTTCCTTCCCGGTGGGTTACCCGCTGGGGACCGGCCCCGTCCGAGATGATCTCGAAATCTATCTGCTGAGCGGCGCAAATGCCCACCTCTACACGGGGCTGGGTGCGTACCAGGCGCCACAGAAGGTGCTGCTCGTCCGTTTCTGAGAGCGTGACATCGTCATAAATCCCTTCCAGGACAGAGGCATCCAGGCGGTCGAAGTCTTCTTCTTCGGGGACTACCACGAATCCGGCCATATCGGCCGCACCTGGAGATATCCCGTAGTGCTCCTGGCCTTGGGCATAATAGCAGCGGGGGCGCGAGGCACTCCGGAGCATGACCACTGCGCGGTACTCCCCTTCACTGCAATAGGTGAGGGCGTTGAAGCGGGGCTCCGTCTCCTCTGCCACCAGGTTCAGGCAGTCCAGCAGGCGGTAAAACAGTTTGGCCATGGATTTGGCCGTTTGCGCGCGCAGCATGAAGATGCCACGGTTGAAGCGCTTGTAATGGTACAGCCGGGCATCGCGGACATCTGCCAGCAAGTCCAGTTCCGGGGTTTGGATGCCTGCGGCTACGGTGCGAAGCAGGCGCTCTGCCACCCGCTCCAGGGGCATATATCCCTTGGGACAGGCTTGGAAATGCGCATGCTGCGGAACGGAGGTGCCGCTGTTGGGGCTGTTGTAAAAGACTACGTAATGATCCAGCTGGGCGGCCAGGTCCAGCATGTCCGGGAAGCGGTGCCAGATGGTTTGCGGGGCGTGGACGTCCCGGGTAATGACCAGGTGATTGGGGAAAATGGGCGCCCTGTTTACCAGAATGTGGTATTTGCGGCCTTTGCGGCCTTCAAAGGGCAGGGTGTGCTGGTGCTCCATGTGGTTCTCCTGACACAGCGGACAGCCGTGGTCGAAGACGGGCAAGCGGCCGGGGTTGGACTGGAGCGTAACCAGGATACCCCGCAGCGGCAGCGTACGCGTACGGGCACTCTTGAGCGCCCTGTACTTGGCCGCTACCGCCGGCCATACCGACAGTTGGTCGTGTACGAATTTATCGATATCGCTTGCCATCAGGTTCTAAAGATACGGTTTTTTGCGGGGATTTCCTACAGGAGTGCATACAAAGCCTGGCGGATGCGCGCAAACTCGCTCTCGAAATTGGGCGTGAGGATGCCCTTCCCCAGGGCGGCGTCCAGCTGCTCGGGCGTCCACCACTTCCCTTCCGAGACTTCGGCCGGGTCCGGCTTGAGCTCCGGGTGGCCGATCATGGCAAATACCAGCACCCACTCAAGGTCACGGCCGGTGTCGTAGGTGTAGTGGTCCAGCGGGACGGGGAGGAAGGCATGCAGACCCAGTTCCTCCGCGGCCTCCCGGTACAGGGCCTCCAGCGCCTGCTCCCCATAGCTCACATGGCCGCCCACCGCCGTATCCCAGTAGCCGGGAAGAAGGTCTTTGCTGGCCGATCGCTTCTGGAGGTAAAGGCGGCCTAAACGGTCCAGGATATGGAGATGAACCACCGGATGCAGCGCCATACTGCCGCCGTGGCACCACTCCCGCGTGGCCTGGCCGTACACCAGCCCGCCGGGTTCTACCAGCGGAAGCATCTCCCCTTTGGGAAAGCTGGGGCGTCCGGGATGGTGGATGGAAGGGCGGGGATAGAGCGGAGCCGGCTCCGGGGGATATAAAAGATCTACCATATAGAGGCTAAAATTCCATTTTTACTGAAAAACAGGCTTTCCCGTCCAGGCGGCCTTCCACATACCATGTATTCCCATCCTGAAGCCTGAAAAGCTGCACGCTCTCCCCCAACTTGGTTTCCTTGTGAAAGTTGATGAATACCTCCTTGACGGGACGGTCCATCTCTTCCGGGGGGAGGCAGTCCATGGCCCAAAGCATGTAGCGGGCATTGTTGGCGTGGCCCACAAAGTCCAGGTCCGAGCAGGCAACCCGGTGTTCTCCGGCCGGTTCCATTGCAGGGGGCATCGAGAGTTTGGGGGCAGGTTCCTCCAGGGCGTCCTCTACCTCACAGGAAGGGGCCAGGAGGGGGGAAAGTTCATTCGGACGCGCCAGGTGGCGGGTAAGTTCATCAATCATCACCCAGGAGCTGGTGGCGCAGATGCGGCACGCCCCTGTCTGGTCCAGGAGGGAGAAGTCGCGCAGGAAAAAGAGGCCTTTCAGTCCTTTATGCCAGGTGTAGAGACGGACCGTATCCCACCAGCGGACAGGGCCGCTGAAGCGGATGTGCAAGCGACTCAGCACCCACGCGGTGTGGTGGGCATGCAGGGCATCATAGCCGAATCCCAGCTGCTGGGCAGCCTGGCAGGCGATTTCCTGGGCCAGGTCCATGAAGGCGGCCGGCCTTAAAAGGGCATGTTTGTCCGTTTGGTAGCACGGGATACAGATATCCTGGTAGAATTTATATCCTTCGCGGTTGACAGATACCATTTTCTATGAATAAAGAATTTCCAGTTCTTCGGCGGAATACAGGAAGGAATCCAGCCACTCGGGGGCCAGGCGGCCCAGCAGCATCCATGCAGCAACAAGCAGTACCAGCAGGAGGACGATACCCACCAGCACCCAGATCCACCACCGCCGCCTCCTTGGCGCCTCCTGAGCAGCAGCAGCCTCGTCATGGCCGGCCTTCTCCTCGTCAGGGCCGGCTTGACCGGCCATCTCTTCCGCCGGAGATTCCCGGTCGGGGCCGGGAATGACAGGCTCGGGAGCGGGTTCCAGCACCGACACCGGTTCGGGTTCAGGTTCGGGCACAGGTTCGGGTTCTAGTTCAGGCACAGGTTCGGGTTCTAGTTCAGGCTCAAGGACAGGCTCTAGCTCAACCACGGGCTCCGGTTCAGAAACAGGAGCCGCCTCGTCATGGCTGGCTTCTGCTTCGTCAGGGCCGGCTTCTGCTTCGTCAGGGCCGGCTTGACCGGCCATCTCCTGCTCTTCCTCCTTCGGGACTTCCAGGATTTCCGCCAGAGAAGCCACTGCCTGGGCCACTTCCTCCCTGGTCTCCTCGTGGGTTTTCAGGGAGATGGGCTGCAAGCCGAAACCTGCGGGATAGATGTCCAGGTCTTCATCGGCCACAAAGAAGAAATGGTTTTCCCTGGTGGCTCTCAGGCGGCCAAGGCCCGGGAAGACGATGGTCTTGCGCACCTTCAGGACGTCCTTCATCTCTGAGAGGAATTCCTCCAGGATGCGAGTGGCGTCCGGCTGGGAGATTTGGTTGGCGCTGGCGTAAAAGTCCGCCAAAAGGGTGTCCTCCCCCTGTTTGGGCGAGAAAAACAGCCGCCTGTAGGGAGGCAGGATGGTATAGCCGCGGTCTGCAAAAGCGGCGGGCACTAACTCCGCAACAAAACTGCCCACCCCGGGCAGGGTCACGTTGTCGTGGTCCATCACCACTTCCTTCACCATTTTGGCCAGCAGGTCTATATCCATCCGACTAATCCTATTAGTAATAACTTACAAATATAGAAAAAATCTGGCAGATTTCCCTTAAGAAAATTTTTTGCCAAAAGCTTTGGAGAATCCAAAAAAGATTGTACCTTTGCAATCCCGTTCGAACAAAGGACGGCAAACATTCCTCCTTAGCTCAGTTGGTTAGAGCATCTGACTGTTAATCAGAGGGTCGTTGGTTCAAGTCCAACAGGGGGAGCCAAAGCGGACAAATCTTCAAAATTGAGGGTTTGTCCTTTTTTATTGCCGTGTTGACATGTAGAATGCACAGAAGGCCGATTTTTTGTCAAGGCGGCAACAAAATCGGTCATTTTGCCCAAAAATACAGCCGTGTTGACATGTAGAATGCGTACAATGGCGATTTCGTGTCAAAACGGCCAAGGTGACGCCTCGGCTACGACCATCTCCGGAACTATGTACTCCCTTTCGAGATCCTCTGCATTCAACTGATCAACGGAGTCCTCGAACTCCATTCCTGGACGAATTGCTTGGCTGCTTGTTTCTGGTTATTGAGATAGTGCTCATGGATGCTCGGATTTCGCTTAAACAGACAGATATGGCGATTTTACGCGAGCGCTCCTTTGGCGCGGAGCATTTCCCGCTGGCGAAGAGTGCCATTGATGTCCAGAATCGGCGGGACACAAAAAAACCAGGCGAGGTGCCTGGTTTGGTGTGGTCGGGATGACTCGACTCGAACGAGCGACCCCTACGTCCCGAACGTAGTGCGCTACCAACTGCGCTACATCCCGATTCCGATAAAAAACAAGCTCTTAGGCGAGCTTGTTAATGTATACTTGGAGACCGCTCTTGAGGTTGGCCGCCTTGTTCTTGTGGATAACGCCAATCTTGGCCAGTTTGTCAATCATTGCATAGACCTTGGGGGCGTGCTCCTGGGCTGCAGATTTGTCTGTTGTGTTGCGGAGGTCGCGGATGGCGTTCCTCGTTGTCTTTGCATAATACTTGTTATGCAGTCTGTGACGCTCGCTCTGACGGGCGGCACGCTGGGCGGATTTTGTGTTTGCCATTATTTTATTTTTTATATCTGGTAGTGGGTAGGAGAATCGAACTCCTATTGCAGGAATGAAAATCCTGAGTACTAACCGTTATACGAACCCACCAAACTTGGGACTGCAAAGGTAATCATTTTTTTTATCCTTGCAAAATTATTTTTCCGAATCTTTTTCACTCGGCCTGCAATTCCAGCGTAATCCGCATTTTGCGGCCCTCGCTGTCCGTCACTTCGGACTGTACAAGATGGCTGCCTGAGGTGAGCGTAACGGAGGAACTGGAGGTTTGTGCGCCGTCAAAGTACCAGCGGACCGCCGTGGCGATGAAATCCTTCGGGACCTCCAGACCCAGGAAGAATTCCTGCCCGGAAGCGTAAACTCCATTTCCGGGATTGGCAATCACGGGATAATCCAGGGGATTCTCGCCGATACCCTTTACCTGGAAACTCACCTCTCCCAGGACATAGCTGATCTGGCTTAAGGAAATTTCGGAGGCACTTCCGTCCCAGGCCACAGGCGTATAATCCGTAATTTTCTGGCTGCCGGGGAAAGGAAAACGGGGGGCATATGACTCATCAAAATAATAACCATAACCGGAGTAATAGCGGAAACCGTACAGGAGGTTCTGCTGGTCCGGCGCAGGGACAATATAATAGCAGGGATGCTTGCCGCACTCGTTGATGGCGTTATACAGCTCCCACTCATCCCATAGGGAACGGGCTGCCAGATCCTTATACGAGCCGGAACCATCCATGATGCGCACCGGATTGGAAGATTTGTCGGCGTGTAAGACCAGCAGTCCCTGGGCGGGAAGGGCACTGTCCCACTTGCCCGCTCCCCTGCTTTCCAGGATAAAGTACTCCCCGTCGTTGCCGGTAGGAATCTTGTAAACAAGGTTCTCGTCCACGGGGCCCAGCCGGTATTCCCCGTTCCGCCTGATCTCCTGCAAGGCGCTTTCGTCCACCCAGCCCAGCAGCATGCGCTCCTCGATACCCAGCAAAGGAGGAGTCCAGCCGTCATTGTTGTACAGTCCCATATCCATCAGGGAAAAGCAGACCAGGGCTGCTGCCTGTCCGTTCCTTTCATAGTCCGTGTCGTAAAAATCAGGCAGGCCAATAGCGTGGCCGAACTCATGGCAAAGGGTACCTATCCCGTCCATCTCCCCGTCCCCCTGCAACTCTGCGCCGCAGGCATAATTGTCTATCCGTTTCCCGTCCAGGCTAAGGGAAATCCCCGCTTCGGAGAAATACCACTGGTGCGGCCAGATGGCATCGTCGTCGCTGCTGTCGGCCTCTCCGAAACCGGCGAAAAGCATGTAAACCAGGTCCACCTCTCCGTCGCCGTCGTAGTCGTAGCGAGAACAATCTATTTCCCCGTCCAATTTGAGCAGGGCATCCCGAACAGCCTCGGCCGGACGAAGATCGTAGCCTGATTTGTCGTTTTTCCCGTAATAGGCCTTCTCCTTATCCAGCTTCACGGGGCCGTAAATATCAAAAATGGGTTCAAAAAGGCCGTGGGAGTTGTCGAAATAATAATCCCGGGCGCTTCCGGTGGCCCTTCCTTCCGAGTAGCCTTCCTCGTTGAGCACCCGTTCCATCACCTGACGCGGATTTTCCACGGTGAAGGAAAGGTCGCTGAACTCGACCATCAGCACCAGGTAATGCCTGCGGCCCATGGCCATCCGGTTTTCCCTCCACGGCGAACGTACGGCCATCCTGCGCGCGGCCCGCTCCATGGCAGCGCGGCGGCGCCTGGCGCCAAGACTGGAGAAGCTGCGGGCATCGGCACGTTCATCCACGCTGAAAAAGCCGTCTTCGTGGCGACGGAGCACCTGGCCTTTTTCATTGCTGGTCCAGTGGTCCCACTCGTCCCCGTGGCGGCGGATCCATATAACCGTCCCATCCGGCTGGATGCTCCGGATAAAGCCCGGCCTGGCCGGAACGGCATCCAGAAGCAAAGCGCAAAAAACAGCGGCCAGCGCCAGTAAAACCCTTTTCATTACTTCCTGATAATTACGCCCAGGCCGTCTCCGTTACCTATCCATACACGTGAGTCATCTTCCTTGAGCACACACATATGGTATTGCTGCGACAAGCGTTCTACGCCACCTTTTTTCCAACGGACGGATACCGTGAGGGGATAGCCTCCCGGCAGCCCCGCCTTGTAACCACTTACCTGAATCTGCTCCCTTCCCTCCCGGTCAAGGAGCAGGAAATCCTGCATTTCCCCTTCATGGAGAGTGGCATACTGGTCCCGTCCCTTTTCATAGGTTCTCTCCCAGGAAGTGCCCAGATACACGCCCGGGGTCTGAAAACGGGTGACAAGCGGCCCGGAAAGCGCCGGCTGCGTCACCGTCACCGTCCGGGTGGTTTCCCCACCCGTGAAAGTGAGCTTTCCCGTGCGGGCACTTCCGGAAGTGTTGGACAACACCGTAACAAAAAAGGGGTGCTGCTCAATGCCCTTGACAGCCACGCACTCAAGCCAGGGGACATCCGAGGAAACGCTTACCTCCATATTGGCCGATACCGGAAAATCCAGCAGTTCCCCTTCCGCCCGGGCCGATATTTGCCTGGAAGAGGGCAGGATGGCCTCCCGGCAGGACTGGTTAAGGGTAAGGGTACATTCTTGCCCGCGAACCAGGTAGCGGACGGTAGCCGTTCTGGGGTCATACGTCCTGTTTTCCAGGACTATGAGGCTGGAGCCCTTGTGCATGATCCACGATGCTCCGGAGGGAAGCACCACGGAAACGGCCTTGGAGGGCAAATCCACCGTGCAGGCCCCGTAACCCAGCTGGAGCTCCCGGCTGGTTTCCACCTGCTCCGGGACACAGCCCCAAAGAAGGAGTGGCAACAGCAGCAGGATGATGATTTCACCCTTTATTCCTTTTCCTTCCATTCAAAAGAGTAAAGAAGGGATTCAACCTGGCGCAGGTACTGGCGTTTGTCGTAGCGGGGAGCAAACACAAAGGCCTCCAGCACAATGATATCCTTTCCGTCCTTGCTATAGAAAGAGTGGGAGACGAAAGGGCCGCCCATGAAGTCTCCGTGCACCTCCCAGAAACCCCTTGTTTCCATGAAATCGCGCCCGCGATAACGCAGGGAGCGGGTGGTGGGCTCCTGGGCTGTGGAGGTGGTCATGTAGGAGCCTTCGAACATGCCCGGCACATTGGCCTGCATGATACGGTTGCGGGTCTCGATCATGTTTCCCATGGAAAAGACTTCGTCGCCGGAGACCGGATACCTGTACACCAGCACAGTCTGGTTCACGTACTGTTTTTCGTCGGCGATCCAGGCAAAGTCGTCCGTGGATTTGCGGCATTTGTAGCCCGAGGGGAAATGAAGGATGCCACCCCCGGTTACCTTGGCCACAGGATCCTGCAGGATGCGCTCCTCGTAGAGCTTGGCATTGGCGATGACGCGGTCTCTCTCGGCCTGCTCAAAGAATTCCGGAATGACGGCGCCGGCCTCCTTGAACAGTTCCAGAGCCTGCTGGGAATCCGCCGCGTTGAGCTGGATCACCGCCTGCGGCTGCGCCCAGACATTGCTGTTGTACACCACCCCGTTGGAGGCGTTCTGCGGATTGATATTCACCAGCAGCAGGTTCCGGTGCATCTTGAACATGTTGTTGAAGCTGCCCGGAGGGACGTTGGACAGCGCAAAGAGGGGTTCGCGCTGGGCCAGATAGGGCGTATCGCCGGCAAGGGCTTCGCGGATGGCCACTCCCAGATTGCCTTCCCACTGTTCGCGCTCAATGATGACAAGCACTTCCCCCGCCTTCCCGCTCACATTGGGAAGCAGGGCTTTTTTGTTGCCGCCCTTGCAGGCCGACAAAGCCAGCACGCATGCAAGGACCACCAGTAGCCGAAATGAATGGAATCTCATATAAATCAATGGATTAAACGTGAAATATCATTGCCGAATGCAAGGAACATCAAAAGCAGCAGCAGGGCCATGCCCACCAGCTGCGCCACGGTAAGGAATCGCTCGCTGGGCTTGCGGCCCGTGAGCATCTCATACAGGCAGAAGACTATATGGCCGCCGTCCAGCGCCGGAATGGGCAGCAGGTTCATCACCCCCAGCATGATGGACAGCATGGCCAGTATATAGAGGAAACGGTACCAGTCCCATGCCTCCGGAAACACCTGGCCGATAGCGATGAAACTGCCCACCGACTTGTATGCGCCGGTGGAAGGGGTGGCCACTAACTTGAGGTCCTGCACATAGCCTTTGACTGAGTTCCAGGCCAGGGAGCAGCCGGCAGGGACGGATTCCCAAAGGGAGTATTCCCTGTGCTGAAGGGCCGGATTCATGAAAAAGACACCCAGCCGCCCCAGCGTATCCACCTGCAAGGCCAGGGAAAGGGTATCCGCCCCGCGGAGCACCTGCACCGGCAGGTTTTCTCCCGGATGAGCGCGCAAGACCCGCTGGGCATCCTGCAGGTAAGGTGTCTGGAGACTGTCCACCCCCACTATGCGGTCCCCTTTCCGGAGATCCTGGTTGGGGGAAGTGGCCATGATACTGTCCACCACAAAAGGCAGGGCGATGTCAAACATGCCGGGCGTATTCAGGATGGTGCTCATCATGGACTGGTCCATGTAGAGGGCCAGGGTATCGGCCCCGCGAAGGACCGTGACCTTTTGCACCCGGCGGCGGACAAGATCTGCCTGGAGGTTCAGGAAATCCGTGGGCCGATAATCATCGTACAGGAGTATGCGGTCTCCGGTGCGGAAACCCAGCTCTTCTCCCAGTTCGTTCACATAGACCGGGCTGTCGTTGGGGACATAGGAGTCTCCCCAGATGGCCAGGATGGCCATGAACAGGACCATGGCCAGAAGGAAATTGTTCACTACGCCGCCGGCCATCACCAGCAGCCGCTGCCAGGCGGGCTTGGTGCGGAATTCCCAATCCTGCGGAGGCTGCTTCAAGGCCTCCGTATCCATGGATTCGTCTATCATGCCGGCAATCTTGCAATAGCCGCCCAGGGGCAGCCAGCCGATACCGTATTCCGTCTCCCATTTTTTTGCTGCGGGAACCAGCCGGCGGAACCACTCCATGCGCGTGGAGAAGAGTTTTACCCCGCCGATATCAAAAAAGAGGAAAAACTTATCTACCCGGATACGGAAGATGCGCGCCCACAGGAAATGCCCCGCCTCATGGATAAGGATGAGGACGGAAAGGGCCAGGATCACCTGCAGGACTTTCATCAATACGGTCATACGCGCGGGAAGGACTGCTCTGCCAGGCGGTAGGCCGCCTCATGCGTGGCAAAGACATCGTCCAGCGAAGGGCTTGCTGCAAAATCCACACCATCCAGCACGCGGGCAATGGCCGAAGGTATCTCATAGAAGGAAATTCTGTCCTGGAGATAGGCGGCTACGGCAGCCTCGTTGGCAGCATTCATGGCGCAGGGGATATTCCCGCCCCGGGATATGGCATCGAAGGCCAGTTGCAGGCAGGGGAACTTTTCCCTGTCCGGTTCAAAGAAGCTGAGGTTTTTCAAGGTGCTGAAATCCAGGCGTTTGCCCTCAAGGGGAAGCCGCTCCGGATAGGCCATGGCCAGCTGGATGGGAAGGCGCATGTCCGGGCAGCCCAGCTGGGCGATGACGGCACCGTCGGCGAATTCCACCATGGAATGGATGACGGATTCCGGATGCACCAGCACATGGATGCGGGAAGCATCCACGTCAAACAGCCACCGGGCCTCGATCACCTCCAGGCCTTTGTTCATCATGGTGGCCGAGTCTATGGTTATCTTGGCGCCCATGTCCCAGTTGGGATGCCGCAGCGCCTGCTCCTTGCGGGCCAGGGCAATCTCTTCCCTGGGCCAGGTGCGGAAGGGGCCTCCGGAGGCTGTCAGGTGTATCCTTTCCACGGGATTGCCCCCGGCGCCCAGCAGGCACTGGAAAATGGCCGAGTGCTCCGAGTCTACCGGATAGATGCGCGCCCCGCAGCGACGGGCTTCCCCCATCACCAGCGGGCCGGCCGCCACCAGGGTTTCCTTGTTGGCCAGGGCCAGCGTTTTGCCGGCACGCAGGGCCCCTAGCGTGGGCCTGAGCCCGCTGAACCCCACCATGGCCGCCACCACCACATCCACCTGAGGGGCCTGCACCAGGGCACAGGCGGCCTCTATCCCCAGGTGCACCTGGGTGCCGGGAAGAGCCTCCTTCACCCGTTCATAATGCGCCGGATTGCAAATCACCACATGCGGGACCTGGAAAGCGCGGGCCTGCTGCACCAGTTTCTCCGCGCTGTTATTGGCCGATATCATCCATACGCGGAAACGGTCCGGGTGCTGGCGCACAACATCCAGCGTCTGGGTGCCGATAGAACCGGTCGAGCCCAGGATGGCTATGGTTTTGGGATTCATGGGCACTTAGAATTTAATGTACAGCGCAGGATCCACCGCCTTCCCTTTGTACCAGAGCTCGAAATGCAGGTGGTCCCCTTTGGTAAGGGAAGTGGACGAGGCCAGTACGCCAAGCGGCGTTCCGGCTTTCACGGCATCCCCGTCCCCGTGCAGGAGTTTCTGGTTGTTCTTATACACGGACAGGAGGTCTCCTTCGTGCTGGATGATGAGCGAGTAGCCGGTATCCGGGTTCCAATCCGTATAGACCACCTTTCCGTCCAGGACGGCCATGACGGTACTTCCGGCAGGGGCCGTCACGTCCACCCAGGGGTGCAGCGTTAGGTTGAAGCCCTGTGATATCACCCCTTTGACGGGCGTATAGAAGGACAGCGCGTCGATGGGCAGGGTGCCCCGCGGCTGGTCCGATACTACGAACTGCTCCTGGCGGGAGACATCGGCCCGTAAAAGGGAATCCCGGATGGCCAGGTAGAGGGCGTCCGAGACGTTGCGGGAGCCGGGGCTGCCCAGGATGAGGGTATCCAGGCGGATGGGGTCCTCCCCTGCCACCACCCGGCGAAGGTTCTCCGTGTAGAGTTCCCACTGCAGAATGCGGGTTTGCAGGGAATCTATCCTGAGGGCCGTCTGGACGGCCTCCCTGCGGGTGCGGGTGTCCGGATAGCCGGGGATGAAGCTGCGGATGGGGGTATAGGCTATCAGGCAGAACATGCCCACCACCACAAGCACTACGGCCGATATCAGGCCCACCACCAGCTGGGGCTGCGAGAAACGGAGGCTGAAGATGCGCTCGTGGGAGGCCGCCTCCTCCAGGATCAGGCGGAAGTTCCGGCTTTTCTTATCGGGTTTATCCATAATAATTCTTACCTTTGCAGACTGTATGGACAGAATCATCGGCATAGATTACGGACGCCGCAGGTGTGGCCTTGCAGAGAGCGACCCGCTGGGCATCTTTGCTTCCGCCCTGGATACAATCGATTCTACAAAGTTAATAGATTATCTCAAAAAATACGCCACCTCGGAGAGAATCATTCGCTTTGTGGTGGGGTATCCCGTGAATCTGGACGGCCGTCCCTCGGAGGCCAAGGCCCACGTGGACGCCTTCCTGCCGCTCCTTTCCAAGGCGTTCCCGGAAGTCCCCGTCACCCTGGAGGACGAGCGCTTCACCTCCGTACTGGCCCACCGCGTGATGATTGACGGCGGCATGAAAGCTTCCCAGCGGCGGGACAAAGCTTCGGTGGACAAAATATCGGCCGCCATTATCCTGCAAAGTTATCTGGACCGCAGCAGCGGCAGCAGTGCCAGTTTCGACCCTTCCCATGTTCCGGACAGCCAGTCCTTTTCCAAGACAAGAAGAAAAAGATGATAAAGCCTATTTACCTTTACGGCGCAGAAGTGCTGCGCAAGACCTCCGCCCCGGCAGACCTCAGCGACAAAGAGGGCATCGCCGCCCTGGTGCAAGACCTTAAGGACACCCTGGTAGTGGCCGATGGCTGCGGCCTGGCCGCTCCCCAGATCGGCGTGAGCCTCCGCGTAGTGATTGTGGACGGGGACGTAGTGGCAGAGAATTACGATTACCTGAAGGGCTTCCGCCGCACGCTCATCAACCCGGAAGTCCTGGAAGAGAGCCAGGAGAAAACCACCTACTCCGAAGGCTGCCTTAGCATCCCCGGCATCTACTGCGACGTACTGCGCCCTAAAAAAATAAAGGTACGCTATTACAACGAAGACCTGGAAGAGGTGACGGAAGAGTTTGACAACTTTGCCGCCCGCATGATCCAGCACGAGCTATCCCACCTGGATGGGGACCTTTTCACCGACCACGCCGCCCCCATCCGCAAAAAAATGCTCTCCGGCAAGCTCCAGAACATCCTCAAAGGCAAAGTCCACCCCCGCTACAACAGCAAACTGAAATAACCCGATCAGTAACCCCTTGACCCACAGCCGCTTACAGAAATCAATCGTTGCAAATTGCAACGATTGATTTTTATAAATGACTACTAGCCAGGATGTTAGGTATCGGCCGAAGTTAGCGGACGCGGATGCGACGGCCCAGTTTGAGGACGGTCTTTTCGGTGAGGCCGGGGTTAAGCTGGCAGATGCGCTTGACCGTGGTACGGTAGCGCTTGGCAATCCCGGACAGGGTGTCTCCGCTGCGGATGGTATGGTATTTCTGCGCAGCAGCCTCTGCCTTGGCGCGGGCGGCGGCATCTTTCTTGGCCTGTTCCTCTGCGCGGACGCGGTCTTCCTCGTCGGTGCGGAAAATCTCGTCTTCGTCGTCCACGTTCTGCACATAGCGCTGGTTGGGATTGAAGTACCAGTTGCGCACCTTCAGTAGGCGGTGACGGAGGGTGCCCGTCTGGAAGTCGATGAGCCACGAAGGGTCAAAGGCAGCGCCCCGGTAACGGGTTTCAAAATGCAGGTGCGGTCCGGTGGAGCGTCCGGTAGAGCCGCCCAGGCCGATGATATCGCCGGCACTTACCCAGTCTCCGGAACGGACTTTGGCCTCCGAGAGATGCGCATAGAAAGTTTCCAGGCCATTGGCGTGCCTGAGCACCACCAGGTTGCCGTAACCGCTCACGTAGTCCGAGATGCGGACCTTTCCGTCAAAGGCGGCAGCGATGGGCGTTCCCGTAGAAAGGGGAAGGTCAATGCCCTGGTGCCTGCGACCGTGCCGATACCCGAAGAGGGAGCGCGGCGTAGTTTTATAAGGGCAGCAGTAAGAGTCCAGGGAATCTACTATCCAGATGGAGAACTGGTCCGGGAGGGCATCCGGTGACTGCCGATAAGGGTTCACGGAGCGGGTGTCCCAGCACTCGGTGAAAACGGCGTCCTGCGCCATGTGGGACAGGTCCCGCACAAAGCGGTAGGTGCCGTTGTCATAGAGGACCACCTTAACGCCGGGGTTGCCGGTGTCCAGGGTATCGGCATAAGCAGAGCTGCGCGTGGAGGTGGGTGTAACCTGCTGGCGGCCGAATGCATGTCGGAGGGAATCGGCCTGGCGTTCTTCCTGTTCCTGCGCGCCAAGGGGCAGGGCCAGTACCCAAAGGAGGGGTATAAGGAGGGTGCTTTTTTTCATTTGTCAACGTTTACCGCCGAAACGCTCCGCCAGGATGGCGTCCGTCTGGGCTATTTTTTCCTGAAGCAGGGCCTCTGAGGTGGCCTCGCAGATAAATCGGAGATAAGGCTCCGTGTTGGACGGGCGGATATTGAACCACCAGTCCTGGAATTCCACGCGATATCCGTCAAAATCCATGAAAGCCGTAGCCTGTTCCTGGGACATAAAATGTTCTTTGACGGCATCCATGGCGCCGCTCTTGTCCTCTACGCGGTAATTGATTTCCCCGGAATTCCGGTAACGGACTATCTGGCCGATAGCCTCCGAAAGGCTGCTTCCCTCGCGTTTGAGCCCCGCCACGATATTGAGCAGGATGATGGAGGCCAGCAGGCCGCTGTCGCTGTAAAAAAAGTCGCGGAAATAGTAGTGGCCGGCCAGTTCTCCGCCCCAGATACCGTCAATTTCGCGGAGCTTTTTGGCGGCGAAGGCGCGGCCCACCTTCCAGGTTTGCATCTCGCAGCCCATGGGGGTGAGGTATTCGCCCACCGCCTTGGAAGAACGGATATCCTGCAGCACCAGGCCCTTGAGCCCGCGTTCTCCCACAAAATACTTCCCCATGAGGGCTATCATCAGGTCCGGGGAGATAAAGTGCCCTTTCTCGTCGATGAACATCACGCGGTCTGCGTCTCCGTCGTAGATGACGCCGGCATCGGCCTTCACCTCCAGCACTTTCTCTTCCAGGGGAAAGCAGTTTTTCTCGATGAGGGGGTTGGGTTCATGGTTGGGGAAGCGGCCGTCCAGGGTGTCAAAGAGGTAATGGATGTTGCTGCCGGTCCCGAAGATTTCCTTGGCAAAGAGGTTGGCCATGCCGTTGGAAAGGTCCATGGCGATGGTGAGGCTGCTGTAATCTTTTACGAATGCCCGCATGAAAGAGAGGTAGTCTTCCAGAATCTCTTTCTGGAAAACCTGCCCCCTGACGGCGGCTACGGGCGTTTCCACGCCTTCGTCTATCCAGGCTTTGATCTGGCCCAGACCGGCATCATAGCCCACGGCCTGTGCACCGGTGGTGGATACTTTCATGCCGTTATACTCGGCCGGGTTGTGGCTGGCGGTTATCTGCACGGAGGCGTCAAAGCCGTAATGGGCCGTCCCGAAATACACCATGGGCGTGGAACTTAGGCCGATATCATAGACATCGGCGCCGGCGTCATTGATGCCGCGGATCACGGCATCGTGGATCTGGTCCGAGGAAAGACGGCAGTCCCGCCCCACCAGCACTTTGCCGGTTTGCAGCAGCCGGGGAATGAAATATCCTACTTTATAGGCAATATCCAGGTCCCAGTCCTTGCCCCAGATACCGCGGATGTCGTATGCGTGAAATGCTCCCATAGAAAATCAGTTTTTTCAATCTTACAAACTTACATAAAAATCTTGGATTTTTACGCCAGTAGGGATAAAAATCAAGACCGTAACAACGTATCTTTGTAGGCAAGTGGTCGTTTTATTCCTCACGGATACGCCACAATGTTCTGGAAATCCGATAACACGGCACGTTTTGTCAACGGCCTGATGCGTTTTAGTAATGATACTTCTTTTGCAGGGCGGCCATGAATAAACACCCGGTGGCCGCAGCCATAAATTCTGCAAAAACGACGGAACTCCAGATACCGTCCACGCCCCAGAACAGAGGCAACAGAAGCACCGCCCCCAGTTCAAATGCAAATGTCCTCAGAAACGCAATCAGCGCCGATACCTGTCCGTTGCTGAGTGCAGTAAAAAAGGCCGACCCGAAAACCGCCATTCCCGTGAACAGGTATGCAAAAGAAAAAATGCGGAACGCATGGACGGCATCCGAGAGCAGCTTTCCTCCATCCTGCAGGAACAAAGCAGAAAACGGACGGGCCAGCACTTCGGAAAGGACAAACATGGCAAGGGATGCGACTCCGATGATTTTCAGGCTCCTTATCCTGAGATTTTTGAGTTCCAGGTGATTCTGCGCACCAAAATGGTAGCTCACCACCGGCCCTATCCCGTTGGAATAACCCACAAAGATGGCGGAGAAAATTAGGCTGAGATACATCAGGAGGCCATAAACCACCACCCCGTCTTCACCTGCATACTTCAGCAGCTGCACATTGTAGAAAATCCCCACAAAAGAGGCGGCGGCTTCTTCCATAAATTCAGAAGTTCCGTTCAGGCAACTCTTTACAAGGGACTTTATGTCCCAAAGTGGCTTCACAAGCGTGAGGGCACTGTCGTTCTTCCGGCTGAAGTAGATGAGCGGGAACACGCCCCCCACAACCTGTGTCAAGGCCGATGCCGCCGCTGCTCCCGCCAGTCCCCATTTGAAGCCAATGAGAAAAAGCGCATCCAGCACAACATTGGACAGTCCGGTAATTACCGTAACGGCAAGCCCCAGGCGAGGCTTCTCTGCCGCAACGAAGAACAGTTGAAACTCATATACCCATATCCAGGCGGGAAGAGCAAGAATAAAGATACGCCCGTACAGTACACTGTTTTCAAGGAGTTTTCCCTCCGCGCCCAGCATACTTGCCACCTGGGGCATAAAGACAAAACCCATCACCATCAGCACAACGCCCACACAGGAAGACGCCAGCACGATCAAGGAGAACAGGCGGTTGGCCCTTTCACGGTCGTTCTCTCCCAGCGTCTTCGCAACCAGCGCGTTGCCGCCCACACCGAACATATAGCCTATGGTACCCAGGATATTCAGTATGGGAAATATCAGTGTAACCGCCGCGAACTCGGATTTCCCCGCGAAATTTGCCACAAAGAAGCCGTCCACCACAATGTACAGCGATGCAAAAATGTTCATCGCAATGGTGGGCAGGGTAAACCGAAGCAATTTCCGGGTTGTAAAATGCTCTGATAAATGGATACGGGAGGCCATCGGGTGCTATGCTTCTTCTTTTATATAATACGCCCTCACCTTACTCTCGGTAATCAGGACGGATTCTTGATGGAAAAAGACGCAGAGATCTCTTGCGATGGCATCCGCAACACCTTCCCGGGGGTCCAGCAAACAAAGGACAAGGGTCTTCTCCTGGGTATAGTCTCCATTTTCGTGACAATAGCCGCCATCTGAAACGATAAACGAGAAAGGGACTTTGTAACTCTGACATACGTGCTTCATTACGTCCACGTACATCTCGGTCTGATACTCCTGCCGCTTGGTGGCGGCATCGTTGAGACCAACGCTTATTGTTATCTCTGTCATAGAAGCAGGTTATTGGCAGGCCTACCCACGCGCGGCAACTATATCCAAAAGGTAGTGAGGCGTAAAGTAATTGTCCATGAACTGGTAGTAACCCAGCAAGGGAAGGACGGCCTTATACTGCTCGGAGAGCAGGCCCTTTTTGATAGGGATGCCCTTCCAGATAATCAGCTGGTCTGTCTCCTTGCCCACGAAGGTGCCGTTGTTGCACTTGACCGCCTTCGATATTGTTGTATTACTCATTGCGATATACTTTATGCTGCCTCACCGAACAGTTCCTTGTACCACTCTTCCAGTGCTTCGTAAAAGGGCCGACAGTAAGGAATAATACTTCTTCACAAATGACAAATTATTGATTTTTAACTTATTTTCTTGCCGCCAAAGTACACATCCTCCGGCAAATTATGGCTGAAGCCCTCATGCTCTGCCGTCAGAAGGTCCTTTTCGAAGACCAGGAAATCGGCATCCTTGCCGGGGGTGATGGAACCCTTCTTATCCTCGATGCCCAGCTGCCTGGCGCCGTTGATGGTGTAGCCGATGAGCATTTCTTCCACACTCATCCGCTCCTCTGCCGGCGGATTGGCGACAGGGCTTATGCAATAGGCAGGGACACTGGTCTTCTCCGAAATGGTGCGGGTCATGCCGATCTCCATACCAAGATAAGGGCTCCAGGTGGTGAAGTCCCCGTAGGCTACGTTGTCGCTGGACCAGGCCACCAGGGCACCCGTATTCCAAACAGTCTTGCAGCGGTACATATTGGTGGCGCGCTTCTGGCCCAGCATCGGGGTCAACACGCCCGGGCCGCCTCCGTTGTGCCACCAAGGGGTGTAATTTGCAAACACCCCCAGCTTTGCAAAACGCTCAAGATCTTCATCGGCCTGGACCTCCAGGTGGGCGCAGGTGACCTTTACGTGGTACTTGTCTCCCAGTTCCTTCCGGGCCAGTTCCACGCCGTCCAGCACCACGCGGGATGCGGCTTCGCCTACTGTGTGGACGTGGAGGTCAAGACCTGCCTCATTGAGGGCCTTCAGGATTTCGGCCACCTGTGCGGGCTGGAAGGCCGTGGTGCCGGTAACGCCGGTGTCTACATAGGGCGTAACCATAGCCGCCGTCTCAATCTTGAGGGTGCCGTCCATAAAGATCTTTAGGGTGTGCACTTTCAGGTGCTCGGAGTTGAACTTGCGGCTGAAGCGCTTCACTTCCTCAATGGCCTCCTGCATCTTGCTGGGGCGGGTGAGCACGTAGCAGCCGTCTATGTAGGTGGACAGTTTTCCTTCCTTGTCCATCTTGCACAGGATGTCATACATCCGCTCGTGGACGGGGTTATGCTCCGGGAAGCCGGCGTCGAAAACCGCGCTGACGCCTACCTTTTTGGCATACTCTACCCAGCGCTCCAGGGATACCCGGATCTGATCTTCCGTGAGGTCGTTCACACCGTCGAAAAGAATGGGCCAGCTGGCAGTTTCAAACGAATTGCCTGTTACGTGGCCGTCCTTTCTTACATAATAGGCAAGTCCGGGAACAGGATCCGGTGTATCATCGGCAATGCCCATCCTTTCCAGAACCATGGAGTTGACCCAGTTGCTGTGGCACTCCCCTTCCAGGAGGATTAGTTCGGTGTCGGGACAGATAGCGTCCAGGTCTTCCTTGGTGATCTCCTCCCCTTTCAGGAAGTGACGCTCCAACAGGAAGCGGTAGCATTTCTGGCCGGGATGCTCCTTGACATAGCCCGCCATGAAATCCATGGCACCCTTTTTTCCGTCGGGCTCGAAACGGACGCCAAGGTCGGCGTAGTCAAATGCCACCGGAATGGTCACGTGCACGTGGCTGTCGATGATGCCGGGCATCACAAACTTGCCGCCGAGGTCCGTGACCTCGCCTTCATAGGCCGAAAGGCCTGCTTCGTCGCCAACATAGACAAATTTACCGTCCTTTACCACCAGGGCCGATGCCTGGGGCTGGTTCTTGTCTGCCGTAAATATTTTGGCGTTTTTGATAATCTTGTCTGCTTTCATGGCTATAGTGTCTTATTGGTTATTAATTGTTTTTGTAAACTTCCTCGCCGTCAACGATGGTGGCAATAAGATTTGCCGCGGCCACCTTGTCAAGGGAGTCGTGCAGGAAGTCGCAGTCGTACACCGTCATATTGGCAAGTTTTCCAAACTCTATGGAGCCCACGCGGTGTTCCTGATGCCAGGCCTTGGCGATGTTGATGGTCATGGCCCTCAGAGCCTTCTCACGGGTAATGGATTCGGAGGGATTCAGCGGCTGGGTTTCTATGGAGGGGAATAAAACCTTAGGAACATTGCGAGCCTCAGCCATGTAGAAACTCAATTTGACGTTCATCATGGGTGAGACCGGATAATCCGAATGGAATACAACATTGGCTCCCACGTCAAAGAACGACTTGATTGGATATGCCTTGTTTGCCAGTTCTTCACCTACATAAGAGGACTCCATTGCAAAGGCGGCCGGAATCTTTGTCACCCAAAGCGGAGCCACAGCAGGAACGGTACCGGTTTCCCCCATGCGGCGGATATCATCCTCAGTCACAAAGTGGAGGTGGGCCAGTACGTTCATCTGTGTCTTGTCTCCGGTAATCTTCTGGGCGTCCTCTATGCAGCCCAGCATGAAGTGAGTTGCGCCACCGCCTTCGGAGTGGCAGTGGACAGCCAGTCCTTCTTTATCGGCCTCAACTATGAGCTGCACCATTTTGTCGTGGCTATTGAAACGTTCCACGCCGTGATAGCCGGGCTGGTCCAGATAATCCTGGTTCTGCCAGCCTGTGTGCGCCTCCGTGACACCGTCCAGGAAGCACTTGATTCCCACGATGTGCAAATAGTCGCTGTCATACTGGGCCCTTAACTGAGCCACACGTGCAACCTCCGCTTTGGGGTCTTCTACATTGTCAGGAGACAAAGCATAGGCATATGTGCGTAGCTTCAGCCTGCCTTCTTCCTCAAGTTCGTGGAAAGCCTGGGCGCATTCAGGGTAGAAGAGTTCCATACCGGCATCGGCCACGCCGGTGAAGCCGCTGCTCAGGGCAAAATCCTGCCAGGCAAGGAGGTATTTCTTCGCATCCTCCATATTCTTGGGAAGATTGTTTATCACCTGCAGTACCGGAGTTTCGCAGATATAGCCGTCCGGCTGGCCGTTTGCGTCCACGTGAACCTGGGCGTAGCCCACTTTCCTGGCATATTCCGCATCTATGCCGGCCCATTCCAGCGCCTTTGTATTAAGCAGCATGGAATGTCCGCCGCCGGTTTGCATAATAAGGATTTTGTCGGAGCAGATTTCGTCCAGAAACGCCTTGCTCACATATTCCTCCGTTTCATTCCATCCCGAGGCCACATAATAGGAGCGGTCAGGATTCTGAGCGATGAAGTCCTTGATAATCTCACGGTATTTGGCATAATCGGCCAATCCTACGTCCGCCAGGTGGGCCTGTCCCACAAGGCGGTCTCCGGCAAAATACGGGTGGCAGTGGGATTCCAGGAAGCCGGGATAGATAAAGTTATCTCCATAGTCCAGCACTTTTGCGTTGGGACCTGCTATCTTTTTGGCCTCATCGGCACTGCCGATATAGGAAAAAACGCCGTTCTTTACTACTGCGGCCTTGGCAAAGGGCCTTTTTTCATCCACCGTGATGATGTTGCCAAGAATCAGTGTCTGTTTCATGGTATGTTTTTCAATTGTTACTCTTCGCTGCTCGCTTCGTTTACGTAGCAGGCCACCAGGCCGTATGTGATGGTGGGCCGGATCCAGATTTCCACCATAAGATAGGTGGTGAATTGGTCGGAGGGCTCAATAAGAATATCTATCTGATAAAGCAGGGCGATGAGCATATCAACCACGCAAATCATCCACAGGTTGGCCTTGGAATAGGTTTTCCAATCTTTGCGGGCATAAAAATACGTGAGCATCACAAGCAGCGTCACAGAGAGAGTCAGGCAAGCCAGATGGAGCGGGAAATTAGCCAGCGGAGGGGCAAAGAGGATGTCTCTCAGCAGTACCGTGACCCCGATATTCAGGGTACACCAATAGTTGAACTGCTTGGTTGTAATGCCCCACTTGAAAAAATACATCCACATCATCACCAGGCAGGCGATATAGAAGATGTTGAGGATAAGTTCCGGCCAGGTTTGCTTCAGCCCCAGGGTAATAACTCCGTAAATCATCATACCCACGGAGATAACGGCGGCAAGGGCGGTAATCACCACATTTACCGCGTCCGACTTCTTTTTGAATCTTACTTCCATTGATATTCAGGTTTTACTAATCGTCTTTGTCATCAGAAATGATATGAAGGTCACGCTGCGGGAACGGGATTGTGATGCCGCTCTCATTCAGGGTCTTGTAAACAACCTCCTTGCACTTTTCCACATAACGGATGCGCTCCGGCTGCAGGACATACTGTTTCACCATAACGTCCACACCGCTGTCTCCAAAATCGCCAAAACGCACCTGGATGCCGTAGGATGGCTCTACCACGTCACGGCCATAGGCATCCTTGGTCTTCATTACTTCCAATCCTTTCACCAGGGCCTCACGCACCTCTTCGAAATCGGTACCGTAAGCTACTCCAACGTGGATAGTGGTAAGCTCATATCCATTATTGCGGGTAAGGTTTGTGAAGTTCTTGCCAAAAAGGGACGAGTTCAGGAAAGCCACGTTGGTGCCGTCTATAGTTTCCACCATAGTTGTCTGGTAATTGATGTCCGTCACCTTGCCGCGCACGCCGTCGCATACAATCCAGTCCCCTACCCTTAACCGGCCACCCATAAGTTGGATACCATAAACAAAATTGTTGATGATATCCTTCAGGGCAAGGCCGATACCAGCCGACAGGCCGCCGGCGATGAGCCCCAGAGAGCCGGTAGGAATATTGAGCGTAACGATGAAAATATCAATGTACACAAACCAGATGAAAACGGTTATCAGGCTGTTTCCAAGTGAGAGGTTAATCTCGTTACTTCGGACGCTCTTCCTGTTATTCTTTCTGAGGAAATGCTTATACCGGGAAATCTGCCAAATGGTGTGGAGCGCTTTATCGGCATAACGGAATACGAAAAACAGTCCCGCGAGGAAAATGATGCTATATAAGGACACCCGGAAATCTCCCTGACGAATGAAAGGTTCCTCAAAAATGCTGCGGTAGAGATCCCTGAATTCAAAGATGTCAAGGGCCCAGTCCACGCATGTGGGGATTGAGAACAGCGCCATAAGCGGAATCAGTACTTCCTTTACAAGGTCATAGAACCAGGTGGCGGAAAACATCAGTTGGTCCTTGGAGGGGCCCGTCACATAGGTAATCCGCTGCTTGAATTCAGATACAAGTTTGTTGAGCCTTTTTTCCTTGTACAGAAGCAGAAGGTCCCAGACAGTGGCTATGGCAAGGATGAGAGCCAGTTGGAAATACCACCACACCAGGATGATCAGCGCCATGAAGATGAAGCCTGCCCAACTGAAATACGTTGCCACCGCAGTAATTCCCAGGGATATCCAGCCTATGACAGTATCGGCCTTGTCAGACTTCCTGCCCCTGAAAAGGTTGGTAAGAAGCTGCCATACCGTCATCAGCATAAGAAGCGGCGGGAATATCAGGTTCATTATGGCATTGGGCATAAACAGGGCGCGGCAACTTATCACGAAGAGCGCCGTGCAGATGGTGGGAAGATAATTCCTGAAGCCGTTTTTCAGTTTGCCCGGCTTTATACGGATAAGGAGGGCCGCCGTGATGGCCATCAGAAGCCAGATAAAGGTATGCAGCAGACTGAGGGATTTTATTACCCTGTCATCCGTGGTAATCTCAAAAGTAAGGCCGATGAAAAGGATGCAGCCAAGAAGAAGGGCTATATATCGGCGCTGCTCCGGGGCGACCGCCTTCTTCACAGGCTTCACAAAGCGGAAGACGGGCAGCAGAAGAAGGGCCGCAATTCCCCAGAGGACAAAGAACAATACGCCATAAATAAGCAGCCATACAAGGGACGCGGAATTTCTGGAGCGGTTGTCCTTGTTTGCCTGATCGGTCGTCTGCTCTGCGTTTATATCCCCTTTGAATAACTGCCGGATAAAAGCCAGGGAGTACTTGTTTACAATATCGGCCCTGACCTGCCTCAGATGGTCTTCAGGATGCGCCAGAATCTGCATCCACGGGGTCTGTCCTTCCACGAAAACACTCTTCTGCAGAATCCGGTAATAATCCCGGGCATATTCGTAGGATTCCGCCATCCGCAGCTGGGCTTCACGGTAGTGGGTACTGTCGGCCATCACCATTTCGCGGGTTCCGGCATACATTTTCAACAGTTCGGACGCGTAGAAAAGGCAGGTGTCACGATCTGTCTGACCCTGCTCGCTCAGGATGAATGCCGATACGCCTTCCTCCGAACCCGTAGTATCCTGGGCCTGCTGCTGTGTCATCGCCAGAAACTCCTCCACCTGCACCTGCAATTCCTGCTGCAACAAGCTTGTATTTTGCAACAAGTGGGCATCCAGGGTGTCGTTGTGGTAGGCCAGGCTGTCCGGAACCACCTCCACCTCCTTCAATTCCGGAGGAAGCCGGCGGAGTGATTCGATCAGGCGGGCATAACGGTTGATTTCGATATCCAACTTGGTTACAACCCGGTCGTAGGGGGTGCGGTTCTTGTTGAAGTCCCGGTATTCCTTGCTCACCTTTTCCAGCGCATAGCTGATATCAAAGGTGTAATCCTGCTTTTGGGAATACAGCATCAAGGACAGGTCGTTGCACTTTTTGACGATGTCTACCATCTTCCGGTGCTGGACTTCGTACTTGCCTTTCAGCTGATCCTGGGTCTGGGAAATCTGCCGGTAATCATCCGACAGTTCCCGCCGCAGATTGGACAGGGTGGCATCCAGATCCATCCCGGTGAAGACAGCCGTTGCGGGCAAGGCCACGACAAACAGCGCTATCAGCAAAGTCAGTATTTTGCGTTTTTTCATAAGCCGGATTTAAGTTGTTCAGTTTCAATATACAGCCAACCCTTCTCCATCGGTATGCAATACGCCAGAGGTCCCAGTCTGCTGCTATCGCAAATACCGAGACCTCCTTTGCAAACCTTGCAAAAAATGTGCTATTTGATCGTTTTTCCTTTTAAAAATTAAACTTGGTCATACAGATGAAGCGGTGGTTCAGGATCCATTCCTTGTCGCCGGTGAACATGCCGCGGAGGTTGCGGTCTCCGCTGCCAAACTCGGCGGCGGTAAGGTTGTACTCCAGCGAAACGGTGAACTTGCCCAGATTCCAGGCCACGGTGGGCGTGGCGCGGAAAGCCTGCTGGATGCGCTCATCGGCCGAATTGTTGATCCAAAGATTCTTCGAGCCGAAAGGGAGCATATCGGCCAGGTCCCTGGTGGTTCCCAACTGCTTCATGTAACCCAGCATGCCCATCACCTGGAACCTCTTGCCATACTGGAAGCTCACAAAGGAAGCCCAGTCCTGCATAGGCGTATATTTCATGGTTGCGTCCAGACCCTTGGAAAAGTCAAGTTCAGAAACACCGTAACCGGACAGAAGGTTCATATGCTCGCCTGCCTGGGCCAGAATACTCTTGGCCCGGAGCTGGAATAGACCGTTTGTATACTGGACAAACAGGAAGGGAGAGAAAGTGGTAAGCAGACCCTGGATCCGGGCCTTTGCATCGGGCGTGTTCACCCAGGTGGCAGCCATGCTGCGATAGGGACGCAGATTCACCATGTCCAGACCAATCTTACCCACAAAATGGTCAGTCTTGTAATTCAGGCCCAGGTAGAACTCCGGAAGACCGTATTTGTAGTAATCCTTGCTCTTTCCGGCAGGACCGGTGGGCAGGTAATGGTTCAGATACAGGAGGCTGGCCGTAAGGGAAAAACCGGAGCCCAGGGAGACATCCGCCGTCAACTGCGGACTGCGGTTGAAGGGATTGAAGGGCGCGCCGGTTTCCAGGTTGTTGACATGGGGCATATCGGCCGCCACGGGATGCCAGGCCTGGCCGATGGTAAGGCTCACGGGGCTGTCGTCCCAGTTGAGTTTCATAAAAGCCTGCCTGAGACGGAGAATGGGGGTGGAACCGCTGAGGGTGTAGAAATCGGCCTCCACCTTGCCGGAAACGCCCATCGTGCCCCATTTGTAGCCGGACACGTCCAGCCCCAGACGGGTGGTAAGGGAGACAAAGCGCCAGTTGAACTCAGCGTTCATATCCGCGCCATTCAGCATGTCCCGGCCTTTGGGCATGTAGAAATAGAGGTCTTCCGTACCTGCGCTCACGGCACGGGTATCTGCAACCATGTAGTTACGGATAAAGCCGTAGAGCTTGAATTTGGCAGGTTTTTCTTCCTGCGCGAAGGCATTGCCACAAAGCAGCATAGCCGCCGCAATAAGTACTGTCTTTTTCATTTTCAGTCACTTTTCTTTGAAAGGTCTTCGCAGGCCAAAGGCCAAACCAGGGGGTTAGTCACCCAACAGGTCGAAAACCCTTTTTCTGTTCGCGTCAAGCAAACGGGAACAATTTGGTAAGCCAGAAATAACCCAGGATAAAGCCCACCAGGCCAATCACCAGGCCAATGCGGGTCATGTCCTTGGTCTCTACCATACCGGTGGCCGATGCAATGGCATTGGGCGGCGTGGAGATGGGGAAGAGCATGGCAATGGAAGCGCAGGTGGCGATGAACACAATCATGGCCGGGGTACCGCCAAGGCTTACGAACTGCGCATTGTTGGAGGCAGCAGGATCCGCCATACCGCTGGCTACCACTATGAGGATGGGGATCAGGAGCGCAGCCGTTGCGGAGTTGGAGATGAAGTTGGAAAGCAGGTAGCAGACCAGACCGGCCACAACCAGCACCAGCACCACAGACATATTACCGAAAGGAATGGCCTGGATGAGCACTTTGGCAAGACCGGTGTCCTGCATCAGGTAACCCAGGCAGAAGCCTCCCGCCACCAGCCACAGCACATTCCAGTTGATTTCCTTGATCTCTTCCTTGCCGAACAGGCCGGTAGCAGTGAACACGGCCAGCGGAATCCAGGCAACGATATTGGAATTGATGCCGGTAAGCTGCTCGGTGGCCCAGAGAAGGATGGTGCCGATAAAAGTGATCCACACCAGGTACAGTTTCCAGTCTTTCTTGACCCTGCTCTCGGGGATTTCAAGTACCAGCTTCTTGGTCTTGAAGGGGAACATGAAGCGAAGGACGACCCAGGCAATGAGGATCATGATCACCACGTAAGGGATCATGTGCATGCACCAGTCGCCGAAGGAAATATCAATCCCAGCCTGCTCCAGCGCACCCTTGGCGGTAGCGTTGGGCGGCGTGCCGATAGGCGTGCCGATACCACCCAGGTTGGCGGCAACGGGAATACTGAGCGCCAGGCCGATCTTGCCCTTGTCATCGGCGGGAAGCTTGGAGAGCACAGGCGTCAGGAGGGCCAGCATCATGGCTGCGGTGGCGGTGTTGGACATGAACATGGAGAAAAGGGCGATCATGCCCAGGAAGCCCAGGAGCACGATTTCCGGCTTGGTGCCGAAGATCTTGAGCAGGGCCCTTGCCAGGGTGACGTCCAGGCCGTAACGCTCTGCCATGATAGCCAGCACGAAACCGCCCAGGAAGAGCATGACCACAGGGTCTGCCATGGAACTCATGATACGGGCGTAGGGCACGAGGGTGCCGTACTGCGGATCACAGAAGAAACTGATGCCCTTGTTGGATACCGTCAGGAGTGCGATGACAATCACCAGCAGGGAGGTTGTCCAGTTGGGGATGATCTCGAAGATCCACATGAGGGCGGCGAAAACGAAGAGGGCGATGACCCTCTGCTGAACCACGGTGAGTGCCTCGATGCCGAAGAAGGACACGGGCACTGCCCAGAGGAAAATGGTGATCGCGAGCACAATCGGCAGGAATACACCGTACTTGGGGTTGAATTTGGTAGCCATTAAATGAACTGACGCAAAGGTTAATCTAAAAATCTTGCAAATTTAAGCAATTATCTTCAGATTCCCTCCTTTTTTCTAAAAAGATTCTTTCTTACAATTTTCTTGTTTTTCACCTTTTTAATGTTTACATTTGTCACGATTTTGTGTGAATACCTTTTTTTTTTAAAATAATTTCACTAAAACAAACAAAAGCAATGAAAACTACTGACATCATGGCACGCCTTCAGGAGAAGTACCCCCTGGAGAAAGAGTACCTGCAGGCCGTTCAAGAGGTTCTGGAGTCCATCGAGGATGTGTACAACCAGCACCCCGAGTTCGAAAAGGCCAAAATCGTCGAGCGCCTGGTTGAGCCGGACCGCATCTTCACCTTCCGCGTCACCTGGGTTGACGACAAAGGCGAGGTCCAGACCAACATCGGCTACCGCATCCAGTTCAACAGTGCCATTGGTCCTTATAAGGGCGGTCTCCGCTTCCATAAGGCTGTCACTCCTTCCATGCTCAAGTTCCTGGGCTTCGAACAGACCTTCAAGAATGCCCTCACCACCCTTCCTATGGGCGGTGCCAAGGGCGGCTCTGACTTCGACCCCGTGGGCAAGTCCAATGAGGAAATCATGCGTTTCTGCCAGGCTTTCATGCTGGAGCTGTGGAACTGCATCGGCCCGGACCAGGACATCCCTGCCGGCGACGTGGGCGTAGGCGGCCGTGAGATCGGTTACATGTACGGCATGTACAAGAAACTGGCCCGTGAGTACAATACCGGCGTTCTCACCGGTAAGGGCAGCACCTGGGGCGGTTCCATCCTCCGTCCGGAAGCCACCGGTTTCGGCGCCCTCTATTTCACCCAGCACCTCCTGGAGAAGGCTGGCAAGGACATCAAGGGCAAGAAAGTGGCCCTATCCGGCTTCGGTAACGTAGCTTGGGGCGCCGCCATCAAGGCCACCGAGCTGGGCGCCAAGGTAGTTGCCATCTCCGGCCCGGACGGTGTCTGCGAAATCCCCGCCGGCATCACCCCGGAAATGATTGACTACATGCTGGTCATGCGTGCCTCCAACCGCAACAAGGTGGAAGACATGGCTACCCAGTTCCCCGCCGCCGCCAAGTTCACCCCTGGCAAGAAGGCCTGGAGCGTCCCCTGCGACATCGCCCTCCCCTGCGCTTTCCAGAACGAGCTTTCCGAGGACGACGCCAAGGAACTGAAGGCCAACGGCTGCTGGTGCTGCTGCGAGGTCTCCAACATGGGTTGCCAGCCCGGCGCCATCCACTTCTTCCAGCACAACGGCATCCTCTTCGCTCCCGG
>CADAJF010000008.1 GCA_902788175.1 uncultured Bacteroidia bacterium | reverse complement strand
CAGGAAACGGCCCAGGAAGCCACCGTGAAAGTGCTCTCCAACGGGCAGGCCGTCCTGAAGGCCAACGTTTCCCTGGCCATAGACAAGACGGATTACCTGGTCCCGCTGGACCTGGGGAAATGGGCCGGTAGCAGCATCCTGCTGGATATCAAGATGACCCAGGGACGCGGCGTGCGCCGGGATCCCACCGACGATGTCTGCTGGAGCGAAATGGTTACTGCGCCCGTCCTGGACCCTGCCAACAGGGAAAAGCTTTACCGTCCCACCTATCATTTCTCCCCCCAGTGGGGCTGGATGAACGACCCCAACGGAATGGTCTACAAGGACGGGGAATGGCATTTGTTCTATCAGTATAATCCCTACGGCAGTTTCTGGGGCAATATGCACTGGGGACACGCCGTTTCCAAGGACCTCGTGAACTGGGAACACCTGGACGTTGCCCTGGCCCCGGACGATCTGGGCGCCATCTTCAGCGGCAGCGCCGTCGTGGATGAAAACAATACCGCCGGTTTCGGCCGGGGTGCCATCGTTGCGATGTATACTTCCGACGGGGACAACCAGACACAAAGCCTCGCCTACAGCACCGACAACGGCCGCACTTTCACCAAATATCCCGGCAATCCGGTCATCATGGCCGAGGACACCCCCGATTTCCGGGATCCCAAAATGTTCTGGGACGAGCAGACCCGCCAGTGGAAAGTGGTGCTGGCAGCCGGCCAGGAGGTGCAGTTCTACAGCTCCGACAACCTGAAGGACTGGACGTATGACAGCAGCTTCGGCCTGTCCTACGGCAACCACAACGGTGTGTGGGAGTGCCCGGACCTGATCCGGCTTCCCTTCGAGGGAAAGGACAAGTGGGTGCTTCTGCTGAACATCAACCCCGGCGGTCCCTACGGCGGCAGCGCCACGCAGTATTTCGTGGGAAGCTATGACGGAAAGACGTTCAAATGCGACGATCTTCCCACCGTCACCCGCTGGATGGACTACGGAAAGGACCATTACGCTGCCGTCACCTGGAGCAACGCCCCCGACGCGCGCACCGTGGCCATCGCCTGGATGAGCAACTGGCAATATGCCAATTCGGTGCCCACCCGGCAGTTCCGCAGCGCCAACTCCATTCCGCGGGACCTCAGCCTGGTCCGCAAAGGGAAGGAAGTGATTCTCAAAAGCACGCCTTCCCCGGAAATGAAAGCGCTCCGCGGAACACCGGTCTGCTTCCAGCTTTCCACCGCCCCGAAGGAGCTGTTCGACACGCCGCAGAAGGCCTATGAACTGGTCCTCAGTTTCCAGCTGTCCCGGAAAGAAGACCTCACCTTCGTCCTTTCCAACGAAACCGGTGAACAGGTGGTCTTCTCCTATGAATCGGATTCCCAGACCTTCTCGATGGACCGCCGCGGAAGCGGGAACGTCAAGTTCTCCAAATCCTTCGCGGCCGTGACCACCGCCCCCACCCAGGTGGGCGGCCGGATGGAGCTGCGCCTTCTGGTGGACAGCGCCAGCGTCGAGGCCTTCGGCGAGGACTTCGCCATGACCAACCTGGTGTTCCCGTCCTCCCCTTACAACCTTCTCAAAATGTACGGCAACGTCAAGGCCGATGTAACCCTTTATCCTCTCGCCAAACAATGAACAAAAAGATACAACTCATACCGGTGATGCTGTGCTTTTTCGCCATGGGGTTCGTGGACCTCGTGGGCATCGCCTCCAACTATGTGCAGGCCGACCTGGACCTCTCCGACTCGGCCGCCAACATCTTCCCCTCGCTGGTGTTTTTCTGGTTCCTCATCTTCTCCGTTCCCACGGGCATCCTGATGAACCGCATCGGCCGCAAGAACACCGTGCTGCTTTCGCTGGTGGTCACGATGGTATCCCTTGTCCTCCCCATCTTCGGAAAGAGCTACGGCCTCATGCTGGCTGCTTTCTCGCTGCTGGGAATCGGCAACGCCCTCATGCAGACTTCGCTGAACCCCCTTATCACCAACATCATCAAGGGTGACAAACTGGCCAGTACGATGACCTTCGGCCAGTTCGTGAAGGCCATCGCCTCTTTCATGGCTCCGTACATCGCGATGTGGGGCGCCACCGCCGCCATGCCGTCCTTCGGCCTGGGCTGGCGGGTGCTCTTCCCCGTTTACGGCGCCATCGGCATCCTGGCTGCCCTGCTGCTGGGCATCTCCCCCATCGAGCGGGAGCAGGTGGCCGACAAAGCTTCCGGCTTCGTGGATTGCTTCAAGCTGCTGGGAAAGCCCGTCGTGCTGCTCAGTTTCCTGGGAATCATGTGCCACGTGGGCATTGACGTGGGCACCAACACCACCGCTCCCAAGCTCCTGATGGAACGGGTGGGAATGAGCCTCACCGAGGCCGGCTTCGCCACCAGCCTGTATTTTATCTTCCGTACCATCGGCTGCCTCAGCGGTTCGTTCATTCTCTCCAGGTTCAGCCACCGGAAGTTCTTCCTGGTGAGCGTAGTGATGATGGCCCTTTCCATGTGCGGAATGTTCGTGGGCGGATCCAAGGCCATCCTTTACATCGCCATCGCCCTGGTGGGATTCGGCAACTCCAACATCTTCTCCATCGTGTTCTCGCAGGCCCTGCTGGCCGTTCCTGAGAAACAGAACGAGGTGAGCGGACTGATGATCATGGGCCTGTTCGGCGGCACCGTATTCCCGCTCCTGATGGGCTTTGCCTCCGACGCGGCAGGCCAGGCCGGTGCCGTGGCCGTGATGGCCATCGGCGTCGCCTACCTTTTCTACTATTTCACTACCATTAAGACTGAAAAATGATGGATAAGCATTTAGTCATCGGCATAGGGGAGGCGCTTTGGGATATGCTTCCCGAGGGAAAGAAACTGGGTGGCGCTCCCGCCAACTTCGCCTATCACGCCTCCCAGTTCGGCCATGAGGCCATGGCGGTGAGCGCCATCGGCCAGGACCCGCTGGGGGAAGAGATTGTGGAGGCCCTGGAAGAGCACCGGCTGCCCTATCACCTGGACCGCGTGCCCTACCCCACCGGCACCGTGCAGGTGAGCCTGGACGCCCAGGGCGTTCCGCAGTATGAAATCAAGACCGACGTGGCCTGGGACAATATTCCCTATACCGCGGAGCTGGCCGCCCTGGCCACCCGCTGCAAGGCTGTCTGCTTCGGATCCCTGGCCCAGCGCAACGCCGTCTCCCGTGAAAGCATCGGCCTGTTCCTGGATGCCGTTCCTCAGGACTGCCTGAAGGTGTTCGACATCAACCTGCGGCAGGACTTCTACACAAAAGAAGTGCTGGAGGCCTCTTTCCACCGCTGCAACATTCTCAAGATCAACGATGAGGAACTGGTGGTGATGGCCCGGATGCTGGAACTTCCGGGCCTGGCGCTGGAAGAAAAGTGCAAGCATCTGATGAAGGATTACGACCTCCGGATGCTCATCCTCACCTGCGGGGTCAACGGCAGCTATGTCTTCTACGAAGGCGGCATTTCCTTCCTGGACACGCCCAAAGTGACCGTGGCCGACACGGTGGGTGCCGGAGACTCTTTTACCGGAGCCTTCGTGGGCTCTCTCCTCAACGGTAAAACGGTCCCCGAGGCACACGAGACGGCCGTCAAGGTATCGGCTTTCGTGTGCACCCGGAGCGGGGCCATGCCGGTGATTCCGGACTCTTTAAAGTAAAATGAATGGTTAAAAGGCTCTTTCTGCTCATATCAGCCGTACTTCTTCTTTCCGCTTGCGGCGGGAGGAAGAAGTCGCTGGTTATTGGCGTTTCACAGTGCAGCGACGATATCTGGCGCACCAAGCTCAACGAAGAACTTTCGCTGGCTGCCCGCACAGGCGGGTTGGACATCCGTTTTTCATCTGCCGATGACGACAGCCGCCGGCAGATGGAGCAGATCCACCGTTTCGTGGCCGACGGCGTGGATCTCCTGGTGGTCTCTCCCAACCAGTCCCACACCATCACCCCCGCCGTGGAAGAAGCCTTCGACGCCGGCATTCCGGTCATTCTCTTCGACCGGAAAATCGATTCGGACAAATACACGGCCTTCATCGGGGCCGACAACGTGGAAATCGGCCGCATCATGGGCAGCCTCCTGGCCGATGTGCTGGAAGGGGAAGGAACGGTGGTGGAAATCCAGGGCCTGGAGGGATCTTCTCCGGCCGATGACCGCCACAGGGGATTTGTCCAGGCCCTTCAGGAGCATCCCGGCCTGCGTCTTCTCGCAGCCCCTTACGGGGGATGGCTGGAGGAAGGCGGATATGCGGCGATGACCTCCCTGCTGGAGCAGGGCATCCGTCCGGATGCCGTATTCGGGCAGAACGACCGGATGGCCATCGGCGCCCGAAAAGCGATGGGAGAGCCTTCCGGCATTCCCTTCTTCGGGGTGGACGCCCTGCCGGACGGCGGTCTACAGGATGTGATGGACGGAAGACTTACCGCTTCATACCTCTACCCTACCCGCGGAGACCTGGTGATGGAACTGGCGATGAAGATTCTTTCCGGAAAGCCTTTCCAGCGGGAAACCATCCTGGAAAGTGCCCTGGTGGACAGCCACAACGCCGGCATCCTCAAAATGCAGGAAGCCGAAGTCTCCACCCAGCGCAGTATGGTGGAGGATATGAACGGCAAACTGGACCGCTTCCTCCTTCAATACAACAACCAGCGGCTGGTGATGTGGCTGGTGATCGGCTTCGCGCTCCTGCTGGTGATGATTGCCGCCCAGGCCTACTGGAGCTATATAAAAACGCGGGAACTCCAGCGGAAACTGGAAGAGACCACGGCCGCCAAGCTGGCTTTCTTCACCCAGGTCAGCCACGACCTCCGCACGCCCCTTTCCCTGGTCGTTGGTCCGCTGGAACACGTGCTGGAAGGTCCCCTGTCGCCGCAGCAGAAACAGACGCTGTCCCTGGCTGCCCGCAATGTGGTGGTCCTGCAGCAACTGGTGAACAACATCCTGGATTTTCGCAAAATCGAAAGCGGAGGAATGCCGCTGAGTGTCTCCCGCTTCGACCTTCCCGCCGCCGTGCAGGAATGGATGCGCGGATTCAGCAGCACCTCCCGCACCCTCACTTACGAGGGCCTGGAAAGCCTCACTGTGGAAGCCGACATGCGCCTGGTGGAGAGGGCGCTGTTCAACCTGCTGGGCAATTCCATCAAGCACACCCGCCCGGACGGGCACATCACGGTTTCCGTGCATCGGGAGGGTCCTTCGGCCATCCTGTCCATTACCGACGACGGTGACGGCATCCCGAAGGAAAAGCTTCCCTTCATCTTCGAGGAATTCTACAAGGCCTCCGAATCCAGCAACGGAACGGGCATCGGCCTGGCGCTGGTGAAAGCCGTCGCCGAGCTGCACAAGGGCAGCGTCAGCGTGGACAGTTCCCTGGGCGAGGGCGCCTCTTTCACCCTTCGCCTGCCGCTGGTGCAAAAGGGTGCGAGCGTGAGCGAAGGAAAGGATGCATCGGCCTATACGGAAGAGTACCAGGATGTGCTCACGCCCTCCGACTACAGCCTGGAAGAAGCCGCCGACCGCGTTACCCAAAGCGGAGACCGCCCCACCGTGCTGATTGTGGACGACAATGCCGACCTCCGTAAATTCATCGGCACCCTCCTGGAGGGAGATTACCGCATCCTGCTGGCCTGTGACGGCAAGGAAGCATTGGAAAAGGCCGGCCGGGAACTGCCGGACCTGGTGGTCTGCGACGTGATGATGCCCGTGATGGACGGACTCCAATTCTGCCGCACGCTCAAGGAACAGCTGGCCACCAGCCACATCCCCGTCATCCTCCTTACCGCCAAGTCAATGGAAGAGCAGCGCGCCGAGGGCTACGATTCCGGGGCCGACGCCTACATCTCCAAACCTTTCAGCGAGAAAGTGCTGCTGTCGCGTATCGGCAATCTTCTCAAGAGCCGCATCCTCCTGAAAGAGCATTATCTGGAAACCGGGGAAAGCGCCAGCCAGCCCAGGGAAAATGACTTCCTGTCCCGCCTGAGGGGGAAGGTGCAGGAGCATCTGGGAGACGAAAACCTGAGCGTGGAACAGATTGGGGCCGAACTGGGCCTGAGCCGCGTCCAACTGTATCGGAAGGCCAAGGCCCTGACCGGATACACCCCCGTGGAGCTCATCCGCATCACCCGCCTGAAAGCCGCCGACCTCCTGCTCAAGACCAGCGATAAGACCGTATCGGAAATCGCCTATGAAGTGGGCTTCGGGACACCCTCGTACTTCTCCAAATGCTACAAGGAACTCTTCGGCTGCCACCCGGGACAGGCACGCTAGTTTTTTCGTCGGGAAAATTTGTGTTTCTGAGAATTATTTGTATCTTTGCAGTCCATTTTTTTGAGATGACCGCCAAGCCCTGGAAAGACCTGCCACAAGGGCAGGCGCTTACGGTCCAAACTTTAAACAAGTTTTAGTACAATGTACGCTATTGTAGACATTGCCAGCCAGCAGTTTAAGGTAGAAGCCGGCATGGACATCTTCGTGAACCGCCTCACGGCCAAGAACGGAGAATCCGTAGAGTTCAACAAAGTGCTCCTTCTGGACAATGAGGGCGCCGTAACCGTTGGAACTCCTTATGTAGAGGGAGCCGTTGTGAAGGCAACCGTCGTGGACGATGACGCCAAAGCAAAGAAAGTGCTCGTATTCAAGAAAATCCGCCGTAAAGGATTCCAGACGCTCAATGGCCACCGCCAGAAGCTCACCAAAATCCACATCGACGCTATCGCTTAACTTTAAAAGACTGAAAGATTATGGCACACAAGAAAGGTCAATCCAGTTCCAAGAACGGTCGTGAATCACATTCCAAACGACTGGGCATCAAGAAGTTCGGCGAGCAGGTCGTCAAGGCCGGCAACATCATCGTGCGTCAGCGCGGCACGGCCCACAACCCCGGCCTGAACGTAGGCATGGGCAAGGACCACACCCTGTACGCCCTCATCGACGGTACGGTAAAATTCACCCGCAAGCGCGAAGACAAATCTTACGTTTCCGTCCTTCCCTTCGAGAATTAAGCAATGCTTACCCTGAAATTGTTGCGCGAGTCTCCGGATTATGTCATCCGGAGACTTGCCGTTAAAAACTTCGATGCCGCCGCGCTTGTCCAGGAAATCATCGGCCTGGATGACCAGCGCAAGTCCCTCCAGACCCAGAACGACGCCCTACTGTCGGAGCAGAAAAAGGCTGCTGCGGCTATCGGGGAGCTGATGAAGGCCGGACGCAAGGAAGAGGCGGCTGCGGCTAAGGAGCAGGTAGCGGCCCTCAAGGCCCGCTCCAACCAACTGCTGGAAACGGCGGATACGGTCAATGCCCGCCTGCAGGAACTCCTCGTCCTCCTTCCCAACATCCCCTGCGAGCAAGTCCCCGAGGGAAAAGGCGCAGAGGATAACGTAGTGGTCCGCACCGGCGGGCAGGAGCCCTCCCTTCCCCAGGGAGCCCTCCCCCACTGGGACCTTGCCAGGAAGTACGACATCATAGACTTCGACCTGGGCGTCAAGATTACAGGCGCCGGTTTCCCTGTCTATAAAGGCAAGGGAGCCCGCCTGCAGCGCGCCCTCATCAACTACTTCCTGGACCGCAATACCGCGGCCGGCTACAAGGAAGTGGAGCCGCCCGTGCTGGTGAACGCAGCCTCGGGGTTCGGCACCGGTCAGCTGCCGGACAAGGAAGGCCAGATGTATTTCTGCGGAGAGGACGGTTTCTACCTGGTGCCCACCGCGGAGGTACCCGTCACCAATCTTTTCCGGGACGTTATTCTGGGGGCGGACCAATTCCCCCAGATGCTCACGGCCTATACCCCCTGCTTCCGCCGCGAGGCCGGCTCTTACGGCAAGGACGTACGCGGCCTTAACCGCCTGCACCAGTTTGACAAAGTGGAGATTGTGCGCATCGAGAAGCCGGAAAACAGCTACGCCGCCCTGGAAGAGATGATAGCCCACGTGGAAAGCCTGGTTAAGGAACTGGGCCTTCGCTACCGCATCCTCCGCCTCTGCGGCGGGGACATGAGTTTCACCAGCGCCATCACCTATGACTTCGAGCTCTGGAGCGCCGCCCAGGGCCGATGGCTGGAAATCTCCTCCGTCTCCAACTTCGAGAGCTACCAGGCCAACCGCCTCAAGTGCCGTTACAAGGACGAAAACGGAAAGCCCCAGCTGGTCCACACCCTGAACGGCAGCTCCCTGGCCCTCCCCCGCGTAGTGGCAGCCCTTCTGGAAGACAACCAGAAAGACGGCTACATAGAGATTCCGGAGGTCCTTCGCCCCTACACCGGCTTCGACCGCATAGACTAACTGCTCCAGGAGCAGCATTCGGTGCGCAAAAACAGTCGTTTTTGCGCACCGAATGGCTTTTTTGGGCAAGCCGTGTACGCAAAAGGGGTGTTTTTGTTCACCGAACGGCTTTTTGGGGCGGGCCGTGCACGCAAAAGGGGTGGTTCTGTGCACGGCTGGGGGCAACTCAAATAAAAAGGTGGTAACCCGTGTGCGAGTTACCACCTTTATTTGTTTAAGTGTAAAAAGCTTACTGCTCTTCCCTAAGACGAAGCTGCTGAACATAGATAGCCTTCTGGAGCGCCATGCGCTTTTTGACGGAAGGCTTCTCGAAGTTTTTGCGGGAACGCATCTCGCGGACGGCTCCGGTTTTCTCGAACTTGCGCTTGAACTTTTTCAGGGCCCTTTCGATGTTTTCGCCTTCTTTGATGGGTACGATGATCATTGCTTTTACACCTCCTTTTTCTAAATGGACTGCAAAGGTAGAAAAAAATTGGATATGCACAAAATTATTTACTATATTTGTAGTAACAAGAATGTTATTAAAACCAAAACACATCCCATATGAAAAAGACTACTGAAACCTATCCCTGGCAGTTTACGTCCGTGGGCGGCGCTGTCCGCGTGAACATCCAGAGCGGAGAAGACATCCGCCACCTGGGAGAACTGGACCGCAAGCTCTGGACCGTCCTGAGCTGCCCCGCAGAGGGCCTGGAATTTGACGGGAAAACCCTCCGCTACATTGACTCGGATGCAGACGGCCAAGTACGCGTGGACGATGTCATCAAAACCGCGCAGTGGCTCACCCGCGTAGTGAAAAACCCGGACAACCTCCTGCTGGAGCAGGACTCCATGTCCTTCGACCAGTTCAACGCGGAAGACCCTGACGGTGCCCGCCTGCTGGGATCGGCCCGCCAGATTCTCAGTAACTTGAAGCTGGAGAAGGACAGTATCGGCCTGGAGGACACCGCAGACAATGTGAAGATTTTCGCGGACACCCAGTTCAACGGGGACGGCATCATCACCCCCGCCAGCGCCCCCGACAAAGAAACGGCCGGGCTCATTGAAACCATTGCCGGGATTGCATCGGAGATGGACCGCAGCGGCGTTCCCGGCGTAACCACGGAGCAGGTGGAAAACTTCTTCGCGGCGTGCGCAGACTACGCCCAGTGGCAGGCAGAAGGCACGGCAGAGGTCTTCCCCTTCGGCGACAAAACCCCCGATGCCCTTGCTGCCGTGAATGCCGTCAAAGAGAAGGTGGAAGACTTTTTCATGCGCTGCAAGCTCATTGGCTTTGACGCTGCCACCGCCCCTGCCGTAGATGTGAACGTGGAGCGGATTGCTGCCATAGAGGGCAGCCTGGTGGGCGCAGGAGAGGAAATCGGCCTGCAGCCGCTGGCCAAGCCCAATCCGGAGGGTCTCCTGCCCCTGAAGGCCGTGAACCCCGCCTGGAAGGAGGCCATCGGTGCCCTGGTGGCCCTTGCCGGTATCAAGGAGGAAAGCCTGAAGGAAGAGGACTGGAACGCCCTGGTGGGGGAATTCGGCCCTTATACTGCCTGGATGGATGCCAAGAAGGGTGCAGCCGTGGAAGGCCTGGGCCTGGACGCCGTGAAAGCCATCCTGAAAGAAGACAAGAAGGCCCTCCTGCTGGAACTCCTGGAAAAGGACAAGGCAGAGGAAGCCAACGCCCTTTCCATCGAGGAGGTGGACAAACTCCTGCGCCTGAACAAAAACTTCTACCGCTTCCTGAACAACTACGCGGTGCTGAAAGACTTTTATGATCCGGAGCTCAAGGCCATTTTCCAGGCCGGCCGCCTGTACATTGACCAGCGCAGCACGGACCTGTGCGTAAAAGTAGCCGGTCCCGCCCCGGAAATCTCATCGCTCAGCGGCATGTACATCCTCTACTGCCACTGCGTAAGCGAGAAACTGGGCAAGAGCTTCAACATTGCCGCCGTCCTGACGGCCGGTGACGTGGACGGCCTGCGGGAAGGCAAAAACGCCGTATTCTATGACCGTGACGGCAACGACTACACCGCCAAGGTCACTTCCATCGTGGAGAACCCGCTCAGCCTCCGCCAGGCCTTCTGGGCGCCTTACAAGAAGGCCGCCCGCTGGGTCAGCGACAAGATAGACAGAAGTGCCGCGGCCAAGGACGAACAGTCCATGGGGAACCTCACCGCCGCCGCCGACAAAGCCACGGACGGAAACGGCGCAGAGGCCGCCGGCGCTGTCAAGCCCGGCTTCGACGTCGGCAAGATTGCCGTCATTACCATTGCCGTAACGGCGGTTGCCGGCCTGCTGGTGGGCATCTTTGCCTTCCTGAAGTCCCTTAGCTGGTGGCAGTGGCTCATCCTCATTGCGGCAGTCATGCTCATCATTTCCCTGCCGTCCGTCTTCATTGCCTGGCGCAAGCTCCGCAGGCGCGACCTGGGCCCGGTGCTCAACGCCAACGGCTGGGCCATGAACGCCGCATCGCTGGTAAGCATCAAGTTCGGAAAAACGCTCACCTCGCTGGCCCAGTATCCCAAACTGGCCGATGTAGATCCCGAAGCCCGCAAAAAGACTGCCCGCCGCCGCTTCTGGTGCTGGCTGTGCGTGGTTCTGATCCTTGCCTGCCTGGGCCTTTGGCTGTGCAACATCCTGCTGCCCTTAGGCCTTAGAAGCCCGCTCTTCTGATGGATACGCCCTTTCCGTATTCCCAGCATGTGACCGGCAAGCAGTTCGTGGGCCGGAAGGGGGACGTGAAGCTAATGGGAAACCTGCTTTCCCAAGGGGAGCATATATGCCTGTACGAGCCCCCAAAAAGCGGCATCACGTCCCTCATCCAGCAGGCGCTCTTTGACATGCGCCTGGGCGGAAAGGCCTTCTCCGTGGGGCAGATGTCGGCCCTGAATATCCACACGCCGGAGGCCTTTCTGCTGCGTTTTGGCTCCACGGTCCTAAGAACCGTAGCCTCTACCCCCGACGAGTATCTGAGCCTTACCGGACGCTACCTGGAGGGCACGCATTTTGTCTTCGACCCCCGCTCTTACGCAGACGGGGGGCAGGTCCTTTCCCTTGGCTGGGAACTGGACCGGGAGGATGTACTGGCCATGCTGCGCCTGCCTTTCCGGCTTGCCGCAGACAGAAAGGAACGCCTGATCCTGATAGTGGACCAGTTCCACTGCCTGGGGCAGCTGCCGGACCCGGACCTGATCCTGCGTCCGCTGGATGCTGTCCTCAGGGAGCAGCAGCTGGACGGGCGGCTGTTCAACCTCATTCTCTGCGGGGCGGGCGTGAATGCCATGAAAGCCATCTTCGAGACCAGCCTCCTGTTTCACCGGGTGGTGGAACGCGTGCGCCTCTCTGCCCTGGGGGAACAGGAACTGTCGGACCACATGCAGCGGGGATTCCTTTCGGGCGGAAAAGTGGTGAACCAGGACCTTATCCTGGGCGCCTGCCGCCTGCTTCGCTGCCACCCCTGGTACGTCAACCACTTTGCAGCCATCTGCAATTCCATGAGCCGCGGCTATATCATGGAGCCGGTATTTGTGGATGCCCTGGGCTGCCTGATTTCCATCCACCAGCCCCGTTTCACGGAGATGGTCACAGGCCTTACTACGCACCAGGTAAACTTGCTGCAGGCCACCCTGTGCGGCATCACGCGTTTCAGCGCCGCGGACGTTATCCGCAGCTACGGGCTCAATTCTTCGGCCAATGTCAAGCGCGTGAAGGACGCCCTCATGAAAAAGGAAATCCTCCTGTTCGACGACAGCGACACTCCTTCCCTCCAGGACCCCCTTTTCGAGTACTGGTTAAAGAAGTATTATTTTGATTTGAAGGTATGAAAAAGAATCTTGTGGTCCTGACCGGGGCCGGGGTATCGGCCGAGAGCGGCTTTGCCACCTTCCGCGACACAGGCGGCCTGTGGGAGCAGTACAACGTGCAGGATGTAGCCTCCATCGAGGGCTGGTACCGTAACCGGAAGCTGGTGCTGGACTTTTACAACCAGCGCCGCTCGCAGTTAAAAGACGCCCGGCCCAACGACGCGCATCTTGCCATTGCCCGCCTGGAAGGGCAGTACAAGGTGGACGTGATTACCCAGAACGTGGACAACCTGCATGAGAGGGCCGGCTCTACCCGTGTGCTGCACCTTCACGGGGAACTGACCAAAATGCGCCCGGAAAACGGCGTGTATGACCGCACGGAGTCCCTGGCGGAAGTCATCGACGTGGGCTTCGAGCCCGTACACCTGGGAGACCTGGCTCCCAACGGCAGCCAGCTGCGCCCGCACATTGTCTTCTTCGGGGAAGCCGTGCCCAACATGGGCAAAGCCATAGACCTGGTAGAGCAGGCCGATATCCTCCTGATAGTGGGTTCCTCCCTACAGGTGTATCCCGCCGCCGGCCTTTACCGCTACGCGCCCCATGACTGCCCCATCTACGTGATTGACCCCAAGCCAGTCCCCCTCGCAGACCCCCGCGTACACTTTATCCAGGATGTGGCCACCAAGGGGATGGAGCGTTTCCTGGAACTGCTGGCAAACGCCTAGCCAGGCGCGTTTTCTGATTCTTTTTTCTTATCTTTGTACCTACTATGAGTGAGTACATTGTGTCGGCCCGGAAGTACAGGCCGGATTCTTTTGAGAGCCTGATTGGCCAGGATACCATAGCCCGAACCCTTTCCAATGCCATCCGGAGGGGGCAGCTGGCCCATGCATACCTTTTCTGCGGTCCGCGCGGCGTGGGAAAGACCACTACGGCCCGCATCTTCGCCAAAATGATCAACTGCGCCCAGCCGGGGCCGGACATGCAGCCCTGCGGGGAGTGCGAGTCCTGCGTAAGCTTCCGGGAGGGCCGCTCTTACTGCATCCATGAGCTGGATGCCGCCTCCAACAACTCCGTGGAGGATATCAAAACCCTCATGGAGCAGGTGCAGGTGCCGCCGCAGGTGGGAAAGTACAGCGTCTATATCATCGACGAGGTACACATGCTCACCCAGTCGGCCTTCAATGCTTTCCTGAAAACGCTGGAGGAGCCGCCTGCACACGCCATTTTCATCCTGGCCACTACGGAAAAGCACAAAATCCTTCCCACCATCCTGAGCCGCTGCCAAACCTACGATTTTAACCGGATAGGCACCGCGGACATGGTGCGCAACCTGCAGGAGATAGCCGCCAAGGAAGGCGTGAGCATTGATGAGGAATCCCTCCACGTGATTGCCGCCAAAGCGGACGGGGCCATGCGCGACGCCCTCACCATCTTTGACCAGACAGTGGCTTTCTGCGGGAAGGAAGTCAAGTACCAGGATGTTATCCGCAACTTGAACGTACTGGACACTGAATACAGTTTTTCCCTGGTAGATAACTTTCTTTCCGGCAATTATGGCGCGGCCTTCCTTACCCTGGACGAAATTCTGGCCAAGGGTTTCAATGCGCTGCATTTTGTGAGCTCGCTGTCGGCCCACCTGCGCAACCTGGTGGTAGCCAAAACGGGCGGGCTGGAGCCGCTGCTGGAACTGCCGGATTCCCTGAAAAAGAGCTACACGGAGCAGGCAGCCCGCTGCCCTCATCAGTTCCTCTATGAGGCCCTGGCCGTTACCACCGCCTGCGAGACAGGCTACAAGGCAGCGGTGAATCCCCGCCTGCACATAGAGTTTGCCCTCATGAAGCTCAGCTACCTGGTGGGGAAACCGGCCGATTCTCCGAAGGCGCCCGCACAGATTGCCGGTCAAGCCGGCAATGACGGGGGGCAGCAGATTGTTGATCAAATCGGCAATGACGGGAAACAGACCGGCAATGACGGGAAGCAGCAGATTGCCGATCAAGCCGGCAATGACGGAAGGAGGGAGGGGCGGCGGCCTCTTAAGGGATCGGCGCTTTCCATGAGTTCCATCATTCAGGAGAAGAAGGAAGAGGAGGCTCCGCAGGCGCCGGCTTTACAGGGTGCCCTTCCGGAGGACGAAACCATCCGGCTCCAGTGGAAGGAGCTGGCCGGGGATTACAGCGACAAACCGCGCCTTGCCAGCATGCTTTCCAGCGGCAACATCACCCTCAGCGAAGAGGGCGGCGTCAAGGTGGTGGAATTCTTTGTCACCAACCAGGCCCAGAAGCAGTGGATAGAGGAAAAGATGCTGCGGGAGCTGGAAAACAAGCTGCGGGAGCTGGTGGGCTGCCCCAAGGTAAACATCCTCATCTCAGTCACACCCGTGGAGGAAGGAGAGAAAGTGCCCTACATGCCGGAAGAAAAGGCCCGGGATTTGATGGAAAAGAACCCTGAGGTTCGCGCCCTTGTCGCAGACCTCGGCCTAGATACAAAGTGATATGCGTCTCAGAGCAGAAAAACTGATCAAGAAATATGGCGTCCGCACCGTGGTAAAGGGCGTTTCCATGGAAGTGGAGCAGGGAGAGATTGTGGGCTTCCTGGGGCCTAACGGTGCCGGCAAAACCACCAGCTTCTACATGATCACCGGGCAGGTCAAGCCCAACGGCGGCCGCATCTTCCTGGACGACGACAACGGCAACTCCACGGAGATCACCAAACTTCCCATGTACCAGCGGGCACAGCAGGGAATTGGCTACCTGCCGCAGGAAGCTTCCGTTTTCCGGAAAATGAGCGTAGAGGACAACATCCTCTCCGTGATGGAGCTTTCCAAAAGCACGGAAAACATGACCAAAGCCCAGCGCCTGGAAAGGATGGAGCGCCTGATTGACGAGTTCAACCTCTCCAAGGTGCGCAAATCCCTGGGAATCCAGCTAAGTGGCGGTGAGCGCCGCCGCTGCGAGATTGCCCGCGCCCTGGCCGTGGATCCCAAGTTCATCCTCCTGGACGAACCCTTTGCTGGCGTGGACCCCATTGCCGTGGAAGACATCCAGTACATCATTGCCAAGCTCAAGTACCGGAATATCGGCGTCATTATCACGGACCATAACGTAGGTGAAACCCTGGCCATCACAGACCGCGCATACCTGCTCTACGAAGGCGTAATCCTGCAGGCCGGAACACCGGAACAACTGGCCGCCGACGAAGACGTACGCACCAAATACCTGGGTTCCGGCTTTGTGCTCAAACGCTCCAAATCCGTGGAAAGGGCACGCGCCGAAGTTACCCGTATTTCGCAGGAGGAATAAGTTTGGCACAGCTCTTGCATTATACTAAACCGGTTAGTTTATCAAAGTTGGTTTAGTTAATAATAGGACAAGTAAGGGGCAGCCGTGATGGTTGCCCCTCTTGTTTTACTGTAGCCTTGAGAGCGCTTGCTCCACAGTGTTATCTACTGGCAGGTAATACTTGTAGAAGGCATTCTCTCCCAGTTTGGAATAGCGCGCTATAAGTGCTTTCAGCTGCGGTAGCAGGTAGGGGGCGGTCTGGTCCCACTCGGCCTCTGTGCAGGGAATGGCGTCCTGGCGGCTGGCGAAGGCCGGGAAATCCACCTTCAGGTTCAGTTTCCCAAGGAAGCCGTCCATGGCCTCATAGCTGTCTATGCCCATGAGCGTTCCCCTGTGCTTGTCAAAGACGTACGAGGCATAGCGCATCTGCGTGGCTTTCTTGTTGCAGGCCACATAGAAGGCCGTTGCCCGGGTGGTATCCACGGGCACGAATACATCCGGCATGATACCGCCGCCGCCGTAAACGATGCGTCCGCTGCGCGTTTTGTGCACATCCGTAGTATCCAGGCGTACGCTGTCCGCGCTGAAGACCTCCCCGTCCGCGTAGCGGTTGTAGATGTCGTAGGCGTAATCCTTGCCGCCGCTGGTGTAGGGCTTCTGGATGCATCGGCCCGAAGGGGTGTAATAACGGGCCACCGTGAGGCGGATGCCTGAATCGTCGGTGAAAAGGAAGGGCTCCTGCACCAGCCCCTTGCCAAAGGAGCGGCGCCCCACCAGGGTACCCCTGTCGTTGTCCTGGATGGCCCCGGCAAAGATTTCACTGGCCGATGCCGAGTTCTCGCTGATAAGGACCGTCAGGCCCATGTCCTGGAAGAGGCCCTTGCCATCGGCTCTGTAAACTTCCTTTGCGCGGTGCAGGCCTTCCATATAGACGATGGTATCCCCGCGGGAGAGGTAGTCGTTGGTAAGGAGCAGTGCCTGGTCCATGTAACCGCCGGTGTTGTCCCGGAGGTCCATCACCAGGTGCTTCATCCCCTCTTCCTTGAGCTTTTGCACAGCTTCCCGGCACTCCTTGAAGGTGGTGCGCGAGAACTTGGCCACCCTCATGTAGCCTACGGTGTCTTGGACTATAAAGGCGGCATCCACGCTGTGCACGGGGATTTTTCCGCGGGTTATCTCGAAGGGGATTTCTTCCTTGCCGCGCTTGACCGTGACGGTGACCTTGGTGCCGGAAGGGCCCTTGAGGCGCCGCACCATGCTGTCCTGCGGGAATTTGACGCCCGCAATCACGGTGTCGTCCACTTTCAGGAGGCGGTCTCCGGTCATCAGGCCCACTTTCTCCGAGGGACCGCCGGGAATCACTTCCAGGACAATGGCGGTATCGTTGGGCACGTTGAACTGGATGCCGATACCGTCGAATTTACCCGCCAGTTCCTCTTCCGAGGCAGTGAGCTGCACAGGCGGCAGGTACACCGAATGAGGATCCAGCTTGGAAAGGGCGGCGTCCACGGCGGCTTCCGTCATACCCTCATAGTCCAGGGTATCCACGTAGTTCTTCTGGACTATGCCAAGGATAAGGTTGAGCTTGGCCCAGTCCACTTTGCTGATTCTGTTCATGTGGCGGCTTTCCCGGTAACGCACGGCGATGAGCGTAATCAGTACGCCTATCACGATTCCCAGCAGCAGCTGAAGGATTTGAGATAAGGTCTTGTTCATTGCACTTGTTCCACTTCTATGCCGGCTCGTTGAAGGAGATCTATCCCGTCCGTGAGACGGTAGGCGTCCCGGTAAACCACGCGCTTGATGCCGGACTGGATGATGAGTTTGGCGCACTCCGCGCAGGGGGAAGCCGTCACATAAAGGGTGGCGCCTTCCGATGAGTTGCCGCTTTTGGCCACCTTGGTGATGGCGTTGGCTTCCGCGTGCAGGACGTAGGGCTTGGTGACGCCGTCCTCGTCTTCGCAGATGTTCTCGAAGCCGGAGGGCGTGCCGTTGTAGCCGTCCGATATGATGGTGCGGTCCTTGACCAGCAGGGCGCCCACTTTACGGCGCTTGCAGTAGGAGTTCTGGGCCCAGACCTCGGCCATGGCCAGGTAGCTGCGATCGAATTTCATTAGTTTCTCTGGTACAGGTAACGTTTGATACTCTTCTTGGGAGTGCGTTCGAAGTCTTCCGGCATCAGCTCTATCTTCTTGATTTGCGCATACTTGGGAAGGACGTCATTGATGGCGGGGAGCATGCCGCGGATACGGCTGGTGAACTCCGAGCGGGTCATGCCGTCCAGTTCTCCCTGATGCCAGTCCGGGTAGATGAGGGCAGTGAGGCCGCCGCCATCCTCCACTACCAGGGAATCCACCACGTAGTTGAAGTTGTTGATGGTGGCCTCCACTTCTTCCGGATAGATATTCTGCCCGGAAGGACCCAGGACCATGCACTTGGAGCGGCCGCGAAGGAAAAGGTAGCCGTCCTGGTCCACTACGCCCATGTCGCCGGTGCGGAACCAGCCGTCTTCCGTGAAACTGTCCCGGGTGGCATCCGGGTTCTTGAAATAACCCAGGCACACGTTGGGGCCTTTCACCTGCACCTCTCCGGGGATGTTCTGGGGATCCGGGGAATCGATGCGGATCTGCATGTTCATGGCCGGCCTGCCGGCGCTTCCCACCTTCACTTTGTCCCAGTGGGCATAGCAGATGATGGGCGCACACTCCGTCATGCCATAGCCAACCGTGTAGCGGAAGCCTATCTTGTGCAGGAATTTCTCTACTTCCGGGTTGATGGCCGCGCCGCCCAGGATCACTTCCTCGAATTTGCCGCCGAAGGCATTGGTGAGCTCCGTGCAGATGCGGTTCTCGATCACTTTGTCCAGCACGGGGATGCGGCGGTAGAACTTGGTTTTGTCCACCACGGGCTTGAGCTTGCTCTTGTACACCTTTTCCATCACCAGCGGCACGGCGATGATGATGTCCGGTTGTATCTCTCCGAACGCCTGCATGATGATCTTGGGGCTGGGAACACGGCTGAGAAAATGCACGTGCATGCCGATGGAAACCTCGAAGAGGAACTCGAACATCATGCCGTACATGTGGGCGGTGGGCAGCACGGAAACTACGTTCATACCCGCCTTGAGCATGGGACAGGCATCCTTGCTGGCAAACTCGATATTGGAATAGAGCGCCCTGAAGGGAATCATCACGCCCTTGGAGAAGCCCGACGTACCGGAAGTGTAGTTGATGATGGCCAGTTCTTCGGGCTGGTCCTCATAGTAATTAAGGTCCTGGGGCTCGAAGTTGTTGGGATAGCGGTGGCCGAATTCCTCGTTGAGGTGCTCCCGCACGCGGGCACGTTCCTCCGAATCCACGAACAGGAACTTGAAGTTGTTGATCTGTACCACTACGGAAAGGTCCGGCATCTCGTCCGGGTTCAGGCCCTCCCAGATGACATTGTCCACAAAGAGGACGCGGGCCTCCGAGTGGTTGACCAGGTAGTGGATATTGCCTGCCTTGAACTCATGCAGGATGGGAACGGCCACGGCCCCGTAGGTGATGGCTGCCATGAAGCTGACGCCCCAGTTGGCCTGGTTGCGCGAGCAGATGGCCACCTTGTCCCCTTTTTGCAGGCCGCACTGCTCGAAGGCGATGTGCAGCTTGGCAATGCGGCGGGCTACGTCCCTGTAGGCCAGTGTCATGCCCTGGTAGTTGGTGAGGGCGGGACGGTCCCAGTTGCGGATAAAACTATCCTGCAGGATTTTATTGACGGATCTGAATTCCATAAACGCTTGTTAATTGAGTTTGAAGTCCCGGGTGCGGCCATCGTAGCATTCGGCCGATACACCCTTTGAAATGGTTTTGAGGACGGCGTCCGGTTTGATCATCTTGCCGCCTTCTTCGCGGATGAGGTTCTCCCCGCCTTCGAAGGGATAGATGAGGGTGCGGACGGAGGTGCGCACTACCCAGTAGCGCTTGCCCCTGACCTCCAGCAGTTCCGGCAGGTTCTTCACGGTTTCCGGGGCGCGGATGCCCTTCCAGCCTTCCGGTTTCCGGCCATGGAGGTTATAGCGCTCCAGGCTGTTATCCGTGTGCAGGACCATGACGGTGTAGCCCCCCGCGCCGGTAAAGTCATAGGCATCCGGGCCCAGAAGTACGCTCTTGGGAAGCTTGGCGGGGAAGCCGTTTACCCAGTGGCCCAGACGGTCCAGCAGGTAGAGTTTGTCCCCGGCGCAGAAGAGGAACTGTATTTTTTTGTTGTTGTAATAGTCTATGCTCTGTACCCGGCCGCACAAGTCTTCCTTGAAGGGGATGCCCCAGACGCCCTTGCCTTTTTCATCGTTGAGGCAGATGGACTTGTGGGCGTTCTGGTACAGGTAATTGGTTTGGCCGGTGGTGTAGTTGGTGACCGGGAAAAGGCCGGTGGGGACCACCACGGTGGTGTCCCGCTCCAGCACTTGCACCTTGCTGCCCTTGAGCGCCCGGGTGTAAACGCTAACCTTCAGGGAAGGATATTCTTCCTCAAGGTCCAGTGAAACAAAAGCCGGCGCATACCCGGCGCCGCGCACAAAGCCCGTGAGCGGTGTTGACAGGGCCGCCGACAGCAGTTCTCCAGCCTTTTCCGGCGCATCCGAGAGGGAGGTGTAGGACACTATTCCGCCCGGAATATCCACGGAAGCATCCGAGAGGCGGTTTTTGAGGCTGTAATCCAGAAAAGCTTTGTCCGTGAACGCACGAACGGTGGGAAGGTCTGCGAATACGCTCCAGCGGGAGCCCACAGCGGCGCAGAGGGTGTCATTGACGGCAAAGGAATCTCCCAGCAGGGTAGCCAGGCAGCCCTTGTACTGGTTGGGCGTTTCCGCACCCAGCTTCAGGTCCTTGGCCGAGCGAAGCAGCAGGGCTTCCCGCAGGATGCCGTCCGCGCCGCGGAAGGAGGCGCGCACCACTTCCCGGGGCTGGAGGCTCACGAACCACTCCTCCGGCGAGAGGGGCCGGCCTTCCCGTGCCTTGAGAGCCTTGTTGTAAGGGGTAAGGCGGCCGTTTCCGTCTTCGAATTTGCGGCGGGCGGCCAGCGTGGCGGCAGGGTCCGTCACCGGAAGCGAAAGGGCCGAGCAGGTATGATAAGGCAGCACTTCCGGGAATTCCGGGCGTTCAGCCCCTGTACCGGCAAAGGCGGACAGGAAGCTGGCCGGGGCTTCTCCGGGAAGGGCCGTTCCCTTCAGGAATAGCTGCTCCTTCTCCATATCCTGGACGCTCCAGGCGCTCCAGGGGGTGAGGTCCTTGACGAAGGAGGCATACTGGCGGCTGGCCGTGGAGCCATACACCTGGACCAATTTGCCGGCCTGGGAATGGGAAAGGAAGAGCACTGCAGGGCCGGATACGGTGCGGACCAGCTCCTGCAGGCGACGGGCGCCCAGGATGGAGGTTTCCTCCTCCATGTGGCGCACGGAGGCCTTGAGGAAGGTTTCCGAGCGGGAAGCCAGCAGGAAGCCGTTGCTGTAAAGGACCTTGAGACCGGCCTTGAGGGCCATTTCCCGGGCCAGGGAATCCTCCGGGGTTTCTACGGCTACCAGGGGAACCAGCGAGCCGCTGTTGTGCAGGGAAACCGCAATGCGCTTGCGGCCCACTGACGAGAGAAAACGCACCAGCGCAGGATTCTCCGGTTCCACGAAGCCGCGCACGAAGCCGCTGGAATCTGCCAGAATACGGGCAGCCTTAGCCGATCCGTCAAACACCAGCACGGCATTGGCATCCGAGGGGACGGCCTTCAGGACAGACCACCCGGCGGGCGCGAGGGCGGTGGCGGAAGGCTCCGACGGCGAGGTGCGGTAGAGGCGGATGACAGCGAATACGATGCCCGCCAGAAGGAGGGCCAAAGCGGCTACGGCAGCAATGGTAAAACGTTTTCCCATATTCTGCAAAGTTAGTGAATATTCCGCACTTTCGCAATGCAGATTCTGCGAATAATCCCCGCTCGGAGTCAAGTCCGGGCGGGGATTGGATGGCTGGGCCTCAGAAGCTTCTATTTGGAATAGCTGGGGGCCACGAAGGGGGCCTGGAGGAGGTAGTCCGCGCTTTCACGGAAGCTGACAAGGATGTCATCGTGCTTGTAGCGCTCGATCTCCACCACAAAGTCCTGCAAGCCGGCTTTTTCCGCGTTCTTGAAGATGGCGTCGAAGCCTACCATGCCGCTCTGGCCCACTTCCCATTCGTCCTTGATATGGAGCATGCGGAAGCGGCCGGGATAGCGATGGAAGTAATCCACCGGGGAAGCCTTGCCGATAACCGCCCAGTACACGTCCATCTGGAAGAAAACCAGTTCCGGGTCCGTGTTTTCCAGCATGTAGTCAAACATGACCTTTCCCTCCACTTTCTCGAATTCATAGGCGTGGTTGTGGTAGCCGTACTGAAGGCCCGCGGCCTTGCAGCGGCGGCCTACCTCGTTGAGGTAGTCGCAGTAAACCTGAAGGTCCTGCAAGGACTGCTGGAGGCCTATCCAGGGCGTTACCAGGTACTTCATGCCGGCTTTTACATGGGTATCGATGCACTTGTCCCACCACTCCAGGGCTGCGGTGAAGTCCCCCTTATCCATTTCCTCGCGGGTAAGGGAGCGGGAGACGTGGGCGCTGAGCGGCTTCATGCCGGCAGCCTCCACCTTCTCCTTGAATACTTCCGGGGTGTCCCCGTAGATGAGGCCATCATCGTAGCTGGCCGTTTCCACGGCGGTATAGCCCATCTGGGCAATGGTTTTCAGGAGCTCCGCGTAGTTTCCGTTATTGAGGATACTGCGTGCAGAGTACATCTGCACGCACATATCCTTTTTCACGGGAGCCGCCTCTTTGGGAGCACATGCTGCCATGGCAACGAAGGCAAAGGCCCAAAAAAGTAGCCTTTTCATGCTAGTCCATCAGTTTAATGCGGATGTTGCGGTACCAGACATCGTCGCCGTGGTCCTGCAGGCCGATATAGCCTTCATGCTCCTCGCCGCCGCAGTTGTTGAGCAGCTCGAATGCGAGGGGCCAGTCCTTCTGGCTGAACTTGCTGGCCTGGAGCATGTCCGTCCACTGCTGGGTCCAGAGGTGGTACTCCAGGACTTTTTCGTCGTTCTGGAAATGGACCACAGTGCCCTTGTACACCAGGATCTTGGTCTTGTTCCACTCACCGTAAGGGTTCTGGTTCTGGGGCTTGGCGGGAATCATGTCGTAGAGGGAGGCACTCTGGCGGTTGCCGTCCACGCCCAGGAGGGCATCCGGATGGTTGGCGTTGTCCAGCACCTGATACTCGGGGGCGGAGATGTAGATGGGCTCGTAGCGCTCTGCGCCGTTTTCGTCCTTGGTGGTGACTTCCTTGGCCAGGTAGAAGATACCGGAATTGCCGCCCTTGGAGACCTTCCATTCCAGCTCCAGGGTGAAGTTCTTGAACTGGTGGGCGAAGATGATGTCCCCGCCTTCGCCGGTCTGGCCTTCGCCGGAACCGGTGCCGTTGAACTTGATGGCATCCTCGTCGATGGTCCAGCGGGCGGGAAGGGCCTCCTTGCCGTAACCGCGCCAGCCATTGGTGGAGCTGCCGTCAAAGAGCACAATGTAACCTTCCTCATCCACGGGGAAAGTGGCCAGGTCCACCTGGGCTGCGTCCACTACTTTATAGGGGGGAACACCGCCCTTGTCTTTTTCCTTGCAGGAAACGGCACCCAGAACGAGGGCTGCCAGCGACATCATAAGAATAGCTTTTTTCATATTGCAAAAAGAGTTAAATGATTAGTCCTTGGGCATTGCAGGGAGCTCCCAGCCTTCGCGGTACACGGGTTTGATGAGCTCTGCGGCAAACTGGTTGGCATCTACGGGATCCGTGTACACGTTCTCGAAGGTGGGGTGACCGTCGTGGATGGAGAAGCCGTCGTGGATCATGGTGCGGATGGTGGCATCCTTGGGGATGTTGGTGAAGCGCATGGCCTCTCCGTCCCATTCCAGCTCCATGTTCAGGCTCTGGAGGCGTACAGCCACCACACCCATGGCAACCATCTCGTTGAAGGGACCGGCCTGGGCGAAGTCCGACACGCTGGGAACGCGGTAATCCGGGTCTTCCTTGCAAGCGCGGATCCAGTCTGCCTGGTGGGAGGTTTTCACCTCACGCAGCACCTTGGGAACTTCCGGGTTGCGACCGCTGAGAAGGTAAGGATTGCGGCCATAGCAACCGCAGATGAGGGTGTCCTTGGTGCCGTAGAAAATCAGGCAGCCGCCGCCGTCGTTGAGGTTCTTGCCGGCAGGAAGGCCTTCGGGGCGGTCCGGGAGGATGCCGCCGTCGGTCCAGTTCACCACCACTTCCGGCATGGCCACCTTGGGCATGTTGTCACGGGCGGGGAAGACAAAGCGCACTTTCTCTGCCTGCGGGCAGGACTCTGTAAGGAGGGCGGTGGAACTGCCCTGTACCTTGGTGGGATAACCCAGCTTGAGGGCGGCAAAGACGGGATGGAGGATGTGGCAGGCCATGTCGCCCAGGGCGCCGGTGCCGAAGTCCCACCAGCCGCGGAAATTCCACGGGGTATAGATGGAATGGTACGGACGGTACGGGGCGGGACCCAGGAAGCAGTCCCAGTTCATGGTCTTGGGCACTTTCTCCGATTTGGCGGGACGCTCCAGGCCCTGGGGCCAGATGGGACGGTCCGTGAAGGCATCCACGCGGGTTACCTCGCCGATTTCTCCGTTCCAGATCCATTCGCACACCTTGCGCACGCCCCAGTCCGAAGCGCCCTGGTTACCCATCTGGGTGGCCACGCGGTGCTTCTTGGCCAGTTTGGTGAGGAGACGGCTCTCATACACGGTGCGGGTGAGGGGTTTCTCGCAGTACACGTGCTTGCCGGCCTGGATGGCCTCTGCAGCAATGATGGCGTGGGTGTGGTCTGCGGTGGCAACAATCACTGCATCTGCTTCCGGGAGCAGTTCCTTGAACATGACGCGGTAGTCGCTGTACTTCTTGGCCTGGGGGTAGGTCTTGAAGATATGGTCGGCGTACTTCCAGTCAACGTCGCACAGGCCAATGATTTCTTCCGTCTTGGCAACTTCCGCGATAACGGCTGCGCCGCGGCCGCCGATACCGACAGCCAGCACTTTCAGTTTGCGGTCCATGGGCGGCGGGGGAACGTCCTTCGCCTTGGCAAAAACAGTCTTGGGTGCCACGGAAAGGCCGATGGCGGCGGCGGTTCCGGCTTTCAGGAACGACCTTCTTGAGATTTCTTTTGACATAGCGTATCTGTGTTTTGTGTGTTAGTTGTGTTTCTATCCTGCCAGGAAGCAAATCCTGTGGCTCTCCAGTGCCTCCCCGATGGGTATGGCCACGGGATGTTCCGGCCCGGAGAGGGCCTGTATGAAGTCTTCCACGATGTCCAGGTCTGCGTGGGCATGCAGCGGAGTGGCTGCATCCTTTGAAAAATCCAGTGAGCTTACCAGCGCGCCGTGATGATCTCTCAGTTCAATAAGTTCATCCGTTGCGATGAGTTCCCCTTGGGAGCCTGAAAAGACCGTCCGGCGGCCTTCCCGCCGCGTGAGGGCATTCATCTCGATGGTGATGAGGATGCCGTCGCGGGCCGTGAGGGTGACCATCTGGCGGTCCGCCACGTCGTTGTCGCAGTGGAAGGCGCAACGGCCGAAGCGGCCGGAGCGGACTTCTTCCTCCACCACCTCCTCCTTGCTCTTGCCTGCCGGCACGGGGAAGTTGTTGGTCCAGACCCCGCGGCGAAGGTACATGTCCACGGCCGAGTAAGAGCACTTCTCCTCCAGCGGGCACTCCGTGCAGCGCTCTGCACTGCCCGCCGGGGCATTCTCCGGGCGGTACCACTCCAGGCTGCCGGCGCTTTGGACAGACTTGATCTGTGCACCGGTTACCCAGAGGAGCATGTCAACGTCGTGACAGCACTTGGAGATGAACGAGGGTGTGGAGGCCGAAGCCTTGTTCCAAAAGCCCCGCACATAGGTGTGCAGCATGCGGTCTATCCCCACGTATTCCTGGTGGGAGACACCCGTGACGCGGCCTATGGCGCCGGCATCAATGAGCTCTTTGACCTTGCGGTACAGCGGCATGAAGCGAAGCACATAACAAACGCCCACTTTCACGCCCTTGCGGGCCGCTGCATCCGCTATCTCCCGGCACTGCTCATAATTCTGGGCAATGGGTTTTTCCAGCAGGATATGCATGCCCCGCTCAATGGCCTCCAGGGCCTGGGCATAATGGCAACGGTCCGGCGAGCCGATGATGACGCCGTCACACGCAACTCCTTTTTCAAAGAACGCCTGGGCGGATTCAAAGCAAAGCTCTTCCGGCAGCGAGAACTGCTTGCGGCAGTTCTCCCGGCGCACGGCATTGGGTTCCACCACCGCTACCAGTTCCACTTTATCCGGGTTGGACTGGAAATACTGCAAGTACTTCCCGGTCCGGTTCCCAACACCTATCGCAGCAACTCTGACTCTCACGCTTTCCTGTCTCTTTTGAGTACTATTCTAACCTTGATTTTCTATTATTTCGCAAAATTACGCAATTATTAATAAAAATCAAAAAGTTTTGTGCGAATCATTCCGCCATGTCCTGCTGAACGGTGTAAGTGCCGGGGCCATAGTCAGTTCCTTCGGCCTCCTCACCGGGCAAAGTAACAAAGGCGGTTGTTCCCTCCGGGACGGTGAAAGTCCAGCTCCAGAGGTCCCCTTCGTACTTCCAGGCGCTCCGGATGGTGCCGGCAGGGCTCTTGAACTCCGCCTCCAGGTGCCCTAAGCGCTTATCCGGCAGCGGGTTCAGGTAAAAGTGCCGATAAGCGGGTTCCGAGGTATCGGCCATGATGCCGGCGGCCCTTTCCCAGAGCCAGGCGCCAACACAGCCGTAGGCGTAGTGGTTGAAGCTGTTCATGCCCCTGGGGCCCATGCCCTCGTCTTTCATATAGCTGTTCCAGCGCTCCCAGATGGTGGTGGCGCCGTTGTCCACGGAATACAGCCAGCTGGGGTTGCGGCGCTGGAAAAGAAGCTCATATGCCACGTCTTCCAAGCCGCACTCCGTGAGCGTTTCCATGAGGATGGAAGTGCCCAGGAAGCCCGTTTGCAGGCAGTTGTCATGCTCCTCGAAGTTGCGGCGAAGGCGTTCCACCGCCACCTCCCCGGCCTCCTCGGTGAAAAGGCCCAGCTTGAGGGCAAAGAGGGTGGGGGTCTGCATGGTGTTCAGTAAATCCAGGCGGAAAGCGCCGTCGGGTGTCAGGAAAGTATCGGCAATGTACTCCCGCGCTGTCAGGGCCATTTCTTCATAGCGGACGGCGTCCTCGTGGCGGCCTGTTGCGGTGGCCATGTCGCGCATCATGTCTGCGTCCAGGGCCCAGTAGCAGGCGCCCAGGTAGCTCCAGTACACCTTGGTTTCCGGCCTGGGGCCGCCGCCCGGCAGGAAAGCCCTTCCGCTGCAGTTTTCCAGGTCCTCGTAGCTGAGCCAGTCCGCCCAGTTGTAGTTCCCGTTTTCCGCGCTAAGGGCCTCATGGTCATACTTGGTCTCGTTCACGTGGGCCATGAACCTTTCCATGGAGTCCCAGTTCTGTTCCACTATCTCCCGGTCTCCGAACTGTCTCCAGATGGTCCAGGGGACGATGATGCCGGCATCAGCCCAGCCCAGGCGCATCATCTCGCTGCCGTACTGAGAGGTAGGCGCCACGCCGGGGTAGCCGCCCGTGNNCGGGTCCATTTGTGGAAGAAACGGCCGGTGTTGGCAAAAAAGCTGCCGGTCTGGGTAAACACCTGGGTATCCGCCATCCAGCCCAGGCGCTCGTTGCGCTGCGGGCAGTCCGTGGGGACGGAGAGGTAATTGGAACGCATGCCCCAAACCGTATTGGATATGAGCTGGTTAACAGCTTCATGGCCAGTTGTGAGCGTGCCCGTTTCCATCTCCTGGCTGATGGAGGTGACGGGGATGGAGGAGAGGGAGGCAAACTGGACAGGGGCATCGGCCGTTACCGCAATGTAGCGATAGCCCCAGAAAGAGCAGCGGGGAGTGTAGGTGGTAAAATCTCCTTCCGGGCCGAAGATATAGGTGAGCCAGATTTCGTCCTCCGGCACTCGGAGGTTCCGCCTGTGCGTACTGCCTTCCGGGCCGTCCATGCCGCGTTTCTCCGCGCCGTTGCCGTCGTTGAGTATCTCCGAGGGACGGCAGACAAGGCGGGTGCCTTCGGGGGCTTTGAAGGTAAAGGAAGGGACGGCGGCGGCATTCTGGCCAAAGTCCACTACCAGGGTTTCGCCGGGATTCAGCTCCACCGGCTCTCCATCCTTGTAGGTACGCTTGATAACCACCTTGCCGTACTGCACTTCTTCCTTCTTGTCGGCCTCCACGGCGCCTGTAGTGCCCTCCCAGACGTAAATCTGAACGGGGTGGAGCGCAATGTCCCGGCGCTGATAGATTTCCGCGCCGGATGTAGGAAGTATCTCTCCTTGGAATTCCGTGTTCACCTCCGGGGTTTTGAGCAGCTCCGGGGTCTCGAAGCCCATGGGGATGCGGGCATCGTACTCCTCTCCGTCAAAGATGCCGGCATGCTGGACGGGACCGGCTATTCCAGCGCTCCAGTGCTCCGTATCCGTGCCCAGGAGCTCCCGGGTGCCGTCCGCGTAGGTGAGCTCCAGCACGCCCCGGAAAGCGCATTTAAGGCCCTGCATGGTTTCCATGCCGCCGGCGGTGACTATCCTGTCGGCCCACCAGCCGGGGGTCACCTGCGCGGAAAGGATGTTCTGCGCGCCTTTGTCTTTATTGTAAACGGGGGTAAGGTCATAGGTGAAGGAATACTTGGTTTTGGCATAGTGCGTAAAGCCAGGTTTGAGCACCTCCTCCCCTACCAGCGCGCCGTTCAGGAAGAGGTCGTACACGCCAAGGCCGGCGGTCATCCACACTGCTTTTTTCACTTTCTTGCCGTTGGTAACGACAGAAAGGAACCAGTTGGAGCCGGGGGCGCTTTTCTGGTTCCCCAGCCGGGGACCTTTTGCCACCGGGGCATCCACCACTGAAATCCACTCGGAGGCTTCCCAGGCCTCGTTTTCCAAAGCTTCGCAGAGCTTGAGCTCCCCTGCGGCAGGGGTTTTGCGCCCGCAAGCGGCCACCGCCAGCAGGGCTAAAAGCAAATATTTGATTTTCATGACCATATTGTTTTATACATCCAGCAAATGTTCGTAGTCTTTCCTGTACTGGTAATGGAGCAGTGCCGTGGCTTCAGGGTCCTGCATGAACTTTTGCACAATGGGATTCCAGACCACGGGCCGGCCCAGTTCCATGGCTATGTTGCCTATGTTGCACACCGTGCAGGAAGAGTGGCCCACCTCGATGGGAACGTTTGGATCTATGCGGCTGAGGACCGCATCTATGAAGGCGCGGTGATGCCCCACCTTGGTTTCATAGGGGACGTCGGAGCCGGCCACCTGCATTTCCCATTCGGGCCTGGAGGCGGCAAACTGGCCGCGGCTTACCTTGATCCAGCCTTTCTCGCCGTAAATCTGTACGCCGGGGGTGCTGCCGTCGAACGCTTCCTCGGAGAGCACCACGCCGTTGTCGTACTTGAAAGTAAGGTGGTCGTAGAAACTCCAGCCCGGAGGAATCACCTCCACGGGACCGCTGCCGTCCTTGCCAAGGGCCCACTGGGCCACGTCGAACATATGGGCGCCCCAGTCAGTCATGAGGCCGCCGCCGCAGGGTTTGTACCAGCGCCATGCGCCCCAGAGTTTCTCGTCGTGTTCCGGGGTAACAACAGGATTCAGATCCGGGTGGTAATACACCGACTCCGGCAGCGGGCCCAGCCACTTGTCCCAGTTCAAACCTGCCGGGACAGCCATGCGGGGCAGGTTGTACGCAGCGGGAGCCGCAGTGCGGGGATTGACGTCATTGCGGCCCACATACACTTTCATCTTCTCTATGCGGCCCAGCTCTCCTTCGCGGGCCAGGGTGGCGGCATGGATGAATTCCTCGCTGGAGCGCTGCTGGGAGCCCATCTGGAGAATACGTCCATACTTTCTGACGGCCTTTACCAACTGCTGCCCCTCATACACCGTGAGCGTGGCGGGTTTTTCCAGGTAGATGTCTTTTCCGGCCTTGCAGGCGGCGATGGCCATCACAGCGTGCTGGTGGTCCGGCGAGGCTATCACCACGGCGTCGATATCCGGGCGGGCAAGAAGGTCCTGGTAATCTTCATAGAGGTCCACTTTTACCTTGCGCTCCCCTTTGCCCGTGTAGTAATCCTTCACGCGGCGTGCAAAGCGGTCCCGCTTGACATCGTACACGTCGCAGCCGGCCACTACCCGCACATCCGGCATGGACATGAAGCCGTTCAGGAGGTACATGGCCTGCTGTCCCAGGCCGATAAAGCCCATCCGGACGCAGTCATTTTTGGAAACAGTCTTTTTGGCGCCGGCACTCATGGCCGGAACCGGGGCCAGGGTGACGGCCGCTGCCCCGAGGGCGGAATAACGGAGGAAATCTCTTCTTTGCATGGCGGTATGGAGGTATTAGAGGGTTATTTTACGCGTATGTCCTTCAAAGTTAATGATTATATTGGACAAGTGGAAAAACATTTGCACCTGAGGGACAAATAAAGCGTAAAAATCCTGGTATTTTTGCATAAAGACAGCTTACTTTATGCGTCTCTGGACAGGATTCCCATTCTACAAAGTTAATAAATCCTTGTCAGATTTCCTTGGGATGGCATCATTTTGGAAATCTATTTGTAACTTTGCAACTGTTATGAAAAGACTCTTCTCATTGGCCTGTGCCCTGCTGGCGGCGGTTTCGCTGCTGGCGCAGGGGCGCGTGAGCACCCGCAAATACATCCTCAACGACTTCACGGACAAGGTAACCCAGGTGGTCCTTACCGGGAACGAGGTACTGGACAGCGAGCTTCGGCAGTCGGTGGTGGACGCATGGACCTCCTCCCCCTTCGAGTTCTGCACCCCGGAACGCTTCGAGAGCCTCAAAACCCAGGACCGCTACTACTTTCTCCTTACGGCGGAAAGCCGCTTCAAGGGGGAAGAGAACCCCGGCATCACCTTCCTCACGCTGGTTAAGGGCGGAGCGGAAGCAACGGAGGGAGTGGGCGCCATGACGGAGGTCATTTCCTTGCCGTTTACATCGGCCCACGGGGGCAGCGGGCGGGAACTGGTGTACCTCAGTACGTTGGTACAGACGGTCCAGTCTTTCACCCTGGCGGCCATGGAAAGCGAAAAAGTGGCCTATGGCATGGAGGCATGGGTGAACAAGAACTTTGAGAAAAACGGGAAGATGAAACAAATTTTCCTGGCCCGGGAAGACTTGTCGGCTACCGTGCAGGAAAAGGACCTGGAGCGTTACGTGGACGAGGATTTCCACATCACGGATACCAGCGAAGAAGCAGACCAGGCATACCTGGACGGCACCTACAACACCCTGGTGGGCTATGTGGTGGCCCCCCTGATTCCGGAAAACGGCGCCTCCTACTGCTACAAGCTGCTCTTCGAGGCCCACACCCGGGAGCTCTACTACATCCAGAAGCACAAGATCACCCAAAAGTCGGGTATCGGCTTTACGGCCGATGACCTCAAACGCCTGGCAAAGAAAAGATGAGAAGCGGCGTTTCCCCTACCCGGCTGCGCTATGCGGTCCGGCAAAGCGGGCGCGCGGTTGCTTACTGCGCCCTCACCATCGGCTGCGGCACCCGCGACGAGGGCGCTTACCCTGCTGGCATAGCCCATTTTGTGGAGCATACCCTTTTCCGCGGTACGGCCCATAAAAGCGCCGCCGTCATCAATGGATACCTGGACCGCCTGGGCGGGGAGCTAAACGCCTACACCACCAAGGAAGAGATTGTGCTGCACGCCACCGTCCTCAAGGAAGACTGGCGAAAAGCCGCCCGCCTGCTGTTCGAGCTGGCTACGGAGGCCACTTTCCCGGACAAGGAGGTGGAGACGGAGCGCGGCGTTGTCCTGGACGAGATCAGCTCCTACAAGGACAATCCCGCAGAGGATATCTACGACTGCTTCGAAGGCCTGCTCTTTGAGGGACACCCTTTGCAGACGCCCATCCTGGGAACGGCTGCATCGGTCCGGAAGATTACCCCAGAAATGCTGCGCCGCTTTGTAGCAGAGCACTTTACCCCGGAAAAGATGGTCCTCACGGTAGTGGCCGACATCCCGGAAGAGCAATTGGAAAAAGAGGTACTCAAACTGATTGGCCATGTCTTTTCATAAGGTCATAGACAAGCGCAACCATGAGGTGAACGCCGTGCTGGGTTGCCGGGCGCCTTCGCTTTTCGAGACGCCCGAGCGACTGGTCTGCGCCATGCTGGCAGGCATCCTCGGGGGGCCTGCTTCCAACTCCCTCCTGAACAAGGAACTGCGGGAAAAACGCGGCTGGGTATATGGTATCGAGTGTTCTTACACCCAGTACGCAGATACCGGCATCCTGGCCATCAGTTTCGGCTGCGACCGTCCCAACCTGGAAGCCTGCCTGGAGGCCATCCACCGCATCCTGAACCGCTTGCAGCAGGTGCCGCTCACCGAAAGGCAGCTCAAGGCCTACCGCAAACAGCTGCTGGGGCAGCTTGCTATCGGCTCCGAATCCGGAGAGGCCCAGTGCCTGTCCATGGGGAAAAGTATGCTGGCCTGGGGGCACATCATGACTCCGGATCAAACCCGCGCCGCCCTGGAGGCCATCACCCCCGCCCAGCTCCAGGACATGGCCCGCCGCCTCTTCTCCCCCGACTCCCTCTCCTCCCTCATTTACCGCTAAGCTGGCGCCCAATTCCCCTGAGGGGGTCTCCGGAGGCCGTGCGCAAATTCGGCCTTTTTTGTTCACGGGCGCCGAAAACACTTCCCATGGCGCCACCCTTCCCGTAACGTAACCAATTGATTCATAGCTATTTCCAGAAATCAATCGTTGCAAATTGCAACGATTGATTTCTAGAAGTCACTGATATTCAGGTACTTGCGTTTCCGGCGGGGCAAAAGGGGGAAGTGCCTGCTCGTACACGGCCCGGGTTAAGGTGAGGGTAACGCAAGGCAAAATGGTTGCAAAACAAGTCCCTCCCCCGAGGGGAGGGGTTTCGGGTGGGGGTAACGTAGGGCAAAATGGTTGCAAACTCAGTTTGCGACCTCGCAGAGGAATTTGATGCGGACCAGGCGGATTTCCTCTTCCTCGTAGTCCTCCTGAAGGGCGGTGAGGGCCTCCTGGAGAGAGTCTGAGGTGGCTTCTGTCTTGAACCAATCGTAGAGTTCTTCCACTACTTCCGGGTCCAGTTCCTGGTTGATGTAGTAGTTGAGGTTCACGCGCGTGCCGCTGGCAACGATGGCTTCTATCTCCGAAAAAAGGGCGTCCATCTCCAGGCCCTTGGAGGCGGCTATGTCCCGAAGGTCCAGCTTGCGGTCTATGGACTGGATGATGTACACCTTGTTGCCGGACTTGGGAGCGACGGATTTGACGACAAAATCGTCCGGGCGGTCTATCTCGTTCTCCTGGACATACTTGCCGATCAGCTCCACGAAGGGCGCGCCGAACTTGGAGGCCTTGCCCTCCCCTACGCCCTGGCACTTTTCCGACAACTCCTTGATGGTGAGCGGATAAACAATGGTCATATCCTCCAGGGATGGGTCTGAGAAAAGGACCCAGGGCTGAAGGCCCAGCTTGCGGGAAAGATCCTTGCGAAGGTCCTTGAGCATGGCCAGCAGGACTTGGTCCCCGCCGCCACCGCCGTGGGCGGCCGCTGCGCTGTCTTCGTCTTCCTCATCTACGCCTTCCGAGAAGGTGCGGTCCTCTACCATCATCACCTGATGGGGGTGCTCGATGAAGGCCTTTCCTTCCTCTGTGACGTAGATAAGGCCGTAATTTTCAATGTCTTTCCCCAGGTAATGGAGGATGAGGGCCTGGTGGATGACCGCCCCCCAGAAGCGGGTGTCATGGTCACTTCCTGCGCCAAAAAGGGGCAGGGTGTCATGGTGATAGGACTTGATAAGGGCATTGCTGACCCCGGAAAGAATGCCGGCCAGGTGCTCCAGCTTGAAGTGCTCCGGCAGGGACTCTATGAGCTCTATCACCAGGCATAGCTCTTCCTGGGCATCGAAGCGGGTTTTGGGGTGGAGGCAGTTGTCGCAGGCGCCGCAGTTGTCTGAGAGGTAGTCCTCCCCGAAGTAATTGAGGAGCAGTTTCCTGCGGCACTGGCTGGACTCTGCGTAGGCTACGGTTTCCCGCAGGAGCTGCTTGCCGATTTCCTGCTCTGCCACTGGCTTGCCCTGCATGAATTTTTCCAGCTTTTGGATATCCTTGTAGCTGTAATAGGTTATGCACTGGCCTTCCTGCCCGTCGCGCCCGGCGCGGCCGGTTTCCTGGTAATAGCCCTCAATACTCTTGGGTATGTCAAAGTGGATGACAAAGCGCACGTCCGGCTTGTCTATGCCCATGCCGAATGCAATGGTGGCCACGATGACGTCTATCTCCTCCATGAGGAATTTGTCCTGGTTCTCTGCGCGGGTTTTGGCATCCAGGCCGGCGTGGTAAGGGAGGGCCTTGATGCCGTTGATGGAGAGCATCTGGGCCATTTCCTCCACCTTTTTGCGGCTGAGGCAGTAGATGATGCCGGACTTGCCGGGGTTTTGCCGGATGAAGCGGATAATGTCTTTTTCAGGGTCCACTTTGTCCCTGACTTCATAGTAGAGATTGGGGCGGTTGAAGGAGGACTTGAACACCCGGGCATCCTGGATGCGGAGGTTTTTGAGGATGTCACTCTGCACCTTGGGGGTGGCCGTGGCGGTGAGGGCAATCACCGGGGCCGACTGGATTTCCTCTATGATGGCGCGGATTTTCCGGTATTCCGGCCTGAAGTCATGGCCCCACTCGGAGATGCAGTGGGCCTCGTCCACGGCATAGAAAGAGATGTGGATTTCCTTGAGGAGGGCAATGTTTTCTTCCTTGGTGAGGGATTCCGGAGCCACGTACAGCAGTTTGGTGACGCCGCGAAGAAGGTCTTCCCTTACCTCCGCGATCTGGTTTTTGTTGAGCGAGGAGTTGAGGAAATGGGCGATGCCGCCATCCCCGGCCTGGAAGCCACGGATCACGTCCACCTGGTTTTTCATTAAGGCGATAAGGGGCGAAATCACGATGGCGGTTCCCTCCATCAGGAGGGCCGGTAGCTGGTAACAGAGCGACTTGCCGCCGCCTGTGGGCATGAGGACGAAGGCATTGTTCCCGCCCATGAGGTGCCGGATAATCTGCTCCTGGTCTCCTTTGAATGCGTCGTATCCGAAAAAGGTTTTCAGTTTAGACTGGATAGTGGCTGCATCTACACCCATAAAAAAACCAAATTTTACACGGCAATATAGTCATTTTCGGCGACCTGTGCAAATTTTTTATTGTAAATAATTATCCGTATATTTGCAGGCTTAAATTATGTGCGCACGCACACAAAGCAGAACTAACATTTAAAAAACCAACAATATGAAAATCGCAAAATTTTTTGCCATTGCTACCGCCGCCGCGCTGGTGATAGCTTGCGGTGCCCCCAAGGTGGAGGGCTCCAAGGAAGTGCGTGACCTCCATCCCGCCAAAGGAGAGATTGACAGCACCTCTTACATGCTGGGCGTAAACTTCGGCCTGGTCATTACCCAGAACAACTTCGGTGACCTGAACCTGGCAGAGCTCCGCCGTGGCATGAACGACGCCCTCAAGGCAAAGGAAGGCCAGCCCATGGACTCCATCTTCTGCTCCCAGTTCAAGATTGACCCCAGCGGGATGAACGAGATCATCAACGGCTACCTCTCCAAGCGCATGGCCTACGAAGGCGCCCTGGCCCTGGAAAAAGGTGACAAGTTCCGCCGTGACTTCTACGCCAAGAACAGCGCAGACTCCACCGCCTCCGGTATCGTTTACCTGATCCAGGATTCCGGCAGCGAGGTTCGCGCCACCGACGACCGCGACACCGTGAAGGTGAACTACCGCGGCACCACCATCGACGGTAAGGAATTCGACAAAGGCGAGGACACCACCTTCCCCCTCAACGGTGTTATCCGTGGCTGGACCGAGGGCATGAAGCTCATCGGCGAAGGCGGCAAGATCACCCTCGTGATCCCCTCTGAGCTGGCTTATGGCCAGAGAGGCGCTTCCCGTGAGATTGGCCCCAACTCCACCCTCATTTTTGACGTGGATCTGCTGGAGGTACATCCTTACGTAGAGCCCGTGAAAGAGGAAGAGGAAACTGCCAAAAAGCCCATCCGGGTCAAGTAATCAAGCCTATGGCACTGGAACTGGAAGGCACCATCCGCCAGAAGCTGGGCGTGCAGTCCGGCACGTCGGCCCGGGGTGCATGGGCCAAGCAGGAATTCATCCTGGAGTACCCGGACGGGCACTATACCGCCCAGGCCTGCTTCACCGCATGGGGACAGGACAAAGTCCAGGAACTGGAAAAGTACCAGGTGGGAGACGCCGTCAAGGTGGCCTTCAACCTCAAAAGCCGCGAGTATAACGGCCGATGGTACAACGACCTCCAGATCTGGCGCATCTCCCCTGCCGGTGCGGCGCAGGCAGCTCCGGCACCCGCTGCTCCCGCGAGCGAAGCTCCGGCATACCAGCAGGCCCCGGCCCCCAGCCTGGACGACCTCCCCGGGGAAGACCCCGCCGACGACCTCCCGTTCTAACCGGCAAGGCATCATAACACAAAAGCGGCTCCTGCGAGGGGTCGCTTTTTGCACACCCGGCACTTTTTATATTTCCCACTTTCTTTGTATATTTGTAAATTATGATAGAAACAGAGAAAAAGAGACGCCTTATACGGCTTGCAAAGGATGTGGTGTTTGTAGCCATTGCCTTGTTTATCATGGCCAGGGGCAGGACGCTGGGCTTTATCCTGGGACTGCTTTTTGCCTATTGGTACGGGCGGGACGCCTGGTTCCAGCTGAAGGCCATCCGGCAGGAGAATAACTACCGGGGCCCGGAACCCGGCAGCACCGGTGCTCCGCAAAGGCCCACTACGGAAACACCGGCCGATGACGGAAAAATCACCATCACAGACCTTTCCAACGCCAAAGACGCAGAGTTTACCAAGGAATAGGAAACCCCATGATTCCCAAAGCGACAGTTGACCAGATCCTGGACACCGCCCGCATCGAAGAGGTGGTGGGGGATTTCGTGACGCTCAAGCGCCGCGGGTCCAGCTACGTGGCCTGCTGTCCCTTTCACCATGAGAAAACGCCCTCTTTTCACGTAACTCCTTCCAAAGGTATTTACAAGTGCTTTGGCTGCGGCAAGGCAGGCAGCGCCGTGGGCTTTGTCATGGAATACGAACACCTGACTTACCCGGAGGCTCTCCGCTACCTGGCCAAAAAGTACCATATAGAGGTACAGGAAGAGGAGGAAACGGCCGAGCAGATTGCCGCCCGCCAGCGCACGGAGAGCCTGATGGCCGTGAGCGAATTTGCCCGCAAATTCTTCTGCGACCAGCTCCAGGACGGCGAAGGACGCGCAGTGGGCTACCGCTATTTCCGGGAGCGGGGCATCGAGGACGCTACAATCAGCCAGTGGAGCCTTGGCTGGGCACCTTCCGGCCGCACCGCACTGGTAGATGCCGCCCACGCAGCCGGTTACAAGGACGAGTTTCTGGTAGCCGCCGGCCTGGCCATCCAGCAGGAAGGCGGCGCCCTCACGGACAAGTTCCGCGAAAGGGTGATGTTCCCCATCCACTCTGTAAGCGGACGCGTAATCGCCTACAGCGGCCGCACCCTCAAAGCCGACAACCCCGCCAAATACGTCAACTCCCCGGAAACGGAAATCTACATCAAAAGCCGCAACCTGCTGGGTATCTACCTGGCAAAGAGCGAGATAGCCCGGCAAGACCGCTGCATCCTGGTAGAAGGCAACGTGGACGTGGTGATGATGCACCAGATGGGCATCACCAACGTGGTGGCTTCCTGTGGCACCTCCCTCACGGAAGAGCAAGTGCGCCTGATCAAGCGCTTCACGGAGAACATCACCATCATGTACGACGGCGACAAAGCCGGCATCCACGCCGCCGTCCGGGCCATCAGCCTGATCCTGAAAGAAGGGATGAACGCGCGCGTGGTGTTCCTCCCGGACGGAGACGACCCCGACTCCTTCTCCCGCAAGCACACGCTGGAAGAAATCCAGGACTTTATCCGGGAGCATGAGCAGGACGGCATCGCCTTCAAGACGCAGCTGCTGCTCTCGGAGGCCGGGGAGGACCCCATCAAAAAAGCCGGCCTCATCAATGAAATCGCAGACACAGTGGCCGATATCCCGGATGCCATCAAGCGCCAGGTCTATGTAGATACCGTAGCCCGCCAGTTCGGGATAGAGGCCGATATTATCCAGGACCGCGTACGCAAGACCCGCGAAAGCCAGCGCTCCCGGCAGATGCCCGGTCAAGCCGGGCAGGAGGGAAGAGGTCCCGCCGGGCAGGAGGGGCAGAAGGTCATGGCCGACACTGATCGGCCATCTCCCGGACAGACTTTACCCAGCCGCGAAGAGCAGATCCTGGAACCCTCGGAGCGGGAGCTGCTGGGCTTTATCCTCCAGCACGGGCACACGGAACTCAAGTTCGAGTCCGACTCGGAGTTCCATGACCCGGAAGGCAACCAGACGGTGGCGGAATTCATCGACGCCGCCCTTGCCGCCGACGACATCCACCTGGCCAACCCCGCCTACGAAGCCACCTACCAGGCCTACTTCGGCCTCTATGACCAAGGCGTAGGGCAGGACGAGACCATACGCACCCTGCTCAACGGCGAGGACAGGCTGGTAGCGGAAGTAACCGCCAACCTGTCCACGGAAAAATACGAACTCACCGTCCACAACTTCTCCAACGCCCTCACAACCACGGATTCCTGGCTGGTGACCTTTGTCCCCCGTGCCATCCTGGTGTACCATGACAAACGCATCACGGCCCGGCAGAAGGACATCTACCGCCAGCTCCATGAAACCTCCTCCCCGGACCAGACGCTGGAGCTGATGACCAGCCTGCAACGCCTGGCCGAAATGAAGAAAACGATTAACATCAAACTCGGAAGACTGAAAAAATGAACCACAAAAGAACCCTCGTGACCTGCGCGCTCCCTTATGCCAACGGTCCTGTCCATATCGGCCACTTGGCCGGTGCCTATATTCCCGGAGACATCTATGTCCGTTACCTGCGCATGCGCGGGGAAGATGTGGTATTCATCTGCGGCAGCGACGAGCACGGCGTCCCCATCACCATCAAAGCCCGCGAACAGGGCGTCACGCCCCAGGATATCGTGGACCGCTACCACAAGGTGATGAAAGATGCCTTCACGGGCCTGGGCATCAACTTTGACATCTATTCCCGCACCTCCTCCCAGGTGCACAGGCACAATGCATCGCAGTTTTTCCGCAAGCTCTATTACCAAGACAACTTCATAACCCGGGAGACAGAGCAGCTCTACGACGAGAAAGCCCAGATGTTCCTCACGGACCGCCTCATCGAGGGCACCTGCCCCAAGTGCGGCAACCCGGACGCCTACGGGGACCAGTGCGAGAAATGCGGCTCCACCCTCTCCCCCGAGGAACTGCTGGATCCGCGTTCCAAGCTAAGCGGTTCTACGCCAGTCAAGAAGAAGACCAAACACTGGTACCTGCCGCTGGACCGCTACGAGCCCTGGCTGCGGGAGTGGATCCTGGAGCGGCACAAGGAGTGGAAGACCAACGTGTACGGCCAGTGCAAGAGCTGGCTGGACGGCGGCCTGCAGCCCCGCGCCGTCACGCGGGACCTGGACTGGGGCGTGCCCGTCCCAGTGGAAGGCGCCGAAGGAAAAGTGCTCTACGTTTGGTTCGACGCTCCTATCGGCTATATTTCCAACACGCAGGAGCTGCTGCCCCAGAGCTGGGAAAAATGGTGGAAGGACCCGCAGACGCGCCTGGTGCATTTTATCGGCAAAGACAATATTGTGTTCCACTGCATTGTTTTCCCCTCCATGCTCAAGGCCTACGGGGAGTACGTGCTGCCGGAGAACGTTCCCGCCAATGAGTTCCTGAACCTGGAAGGCGACAAGATTTCCACCTCCAAGGGCTGGGCCGTTTGGGTGCACGAGTATGAGAAAGACTTCCCCGGACAGGAGGACGTACTGCGTTACGTGCTCACGGCCAACGCCCCGGAGACCAAGGACAACGACTTTACCTGGAAGGATTTCCAGGGCCGCAACAACAGCGAGCTGGTGGCCATCTTCGGCAACTTCGTGAACCGCGCCGTGGTGCTCACGCACAAGTACTTTGGCGGCGCTGTTCCCCAGAACCTCAAGCCGATGGACATTGACGCCCAGACACTTGCCTCCGTCAAGCCCTGCAGAGAGGCCCTGGAGAAATACGTAGAGACCTTCCACTTCCGCGAGGCACTGAAAGAGGCCATGAACATCGCGCGTATCGGCAACAAGTATATCTCCGACATGGAGCCCTGGAAGGTGGCCAAAGAGGACATGGACCGCTGCGCCAGCATCCTTTATACCTGCCTGCAGCTGTGCGCAGACCTGGCCATTGCCTTCGAGCCCTTCACGCCTTTCAGCGCGGAGAAACTGCGGGGGATCCTGCAAGTGGGCGTAGAGGCCGGCAAGGACTACCGCGCCGGTGAAGGCAATCCCACGGAGAACTTCTACAAGCCCGGCGAGGGCAAGGCCGTGCACACCGGATGCCCCGGCGGTGACCTGGTCCTGAACTGGGAGATGCTGGGACAGGCAGAGCTGCTGCCCGCCGGACACATGCTGGGAGAGGCCGTACTGCTGTTCCAGAAGATAGAGGACAGCACCATCGAGGCCCAGATGGCCCGCCTGGAGGGTATCAAGGAGGCCCGTGAGTCGGCCCGGAAAGCCAAGGAAGCAGAGGAAGCCGCCGCCAAGATAGAACCCCAGAAGGCGGAGGTGAGCTTCGAGCAGTTTGGCGCCATGGACATCCGCACGGCAACGGTGCTGGCGGCAGAGCGCGTCCCCAAAACGGACAAACTCCTCAAACTCACCATCGACACCGGCCTGGACCAGCGCACCATCGTTTCCGGCATTGCAGAGTACTACAGCCCGGAAGACATGCTGGGCAAGCAAATCTGCATCCTGGCCAACCTGGCCCCGCGTGTAATCCGCGGCATCGAGTCCAGGGGCATGATCCTGATGGCCAAGCAAGGCGACGGAAAGATGCGCTTCATCACCCCTGAGGAAGCCCTCAACAACGGCGCACAGATTGGTTAGAACATGTTTTTCACTAAAATAGACGTCTTATGAGTATAGCTAAAACTTCCTGGATTGCCCTCCTTGTTACCGTTCTGGTGATCTTTGGCATGGCTTCCTGCTGCACCACCATCGATTCCGCATCGGTGGGCATCAAGTTCAAGAAATGGAGCTCCAACGCGGCTCTCAAGGGCGGCGTGGAAGGAACCTGCCGGGGATGGGTATGGTACAATCCCATCACGGAAAGGATTTTCGAATACCCCACCTATATCCAGCGGGTCACCTACGAACCCTTTACCGTAAACCCCAAGGATGCCGCCATCTTCTCCATGACCCCCACCCTGGCTTACCAGATCGACGAATCCAAGGCCGTAGATATCTTTGTCAAATACCGCAAACCGGTACGCGAACTGGAGATGGGCTACATCAACACCTGTATCTTCGAGGCTTACCGCACCTGCGCCAACAATTACACCTCGGACGAACTGATGGCCAACCGGGCCAAATTCGAGAACGAGGTCCGCGCCCGCCTGGACGAGTCCATGAACCAGGAAGGCTTTATCGTGCGGGAATTCACCACCAAGATTGATCCCCCGGCATCGCTCACCGAGGCCATCAACGCCAAGAACGAAGCCGTCCAGAACGCCCTCAAGGCAGAGAATAAGGTGAAAGAGGCAGAAGCCGAAGCGAAAATAGCCATCGCCAAAGCCAAAGGTCAGGCCGAGGCCCAGCGCATCCAGGGCGACGGTGAAGCCTATTACAACCGCGTAGTGGCCGCTTCCCTGAACGCCCTGCTGGTCCAGCAGTACGCCATTGAAAAGTGGGATGGGAAACTGCCCACCTACAACGGCTCCAACGCCCTGCCGTTCATCAATCTGGGTAAATAGCTAAGCGGGTATCCAGCGGATATCTGCATCCCGGCGCCACCAGGTTAGCTGGCGCTTGGCATAGTGACGTGTGCTGGACTGGATATGGCGTACGGCCTGCTCCAGCGTACACGCACCGTCAAAGTATTCGAAGAGCTCCCGGTAGCCAACCGTCTGCAGGGCCGGCAGGTCCCTGTAGGGCAGCATGGCGCGGGCTTCCTCCTCCAGTCCCTGGTCCATCATCTGCAGCACCCGGGCATTGATGCGCTCATAAAGCTGCTCCCGGGGCCGCTCCAGGCCGATTTTCACCATCTCGAAGTCCCGCTGCTTGAAGCTTCTGGTCTTGAAGGAGGAGAAAGGCTGGCCCGTGTACATGCTCACCTCCAGGGCACGGATGACGCGCTGCCCGTTGGAAAGGTCCAGCTCCTCATAGGAGACCGGATCCAGTTCCTTGAGATGCTGGGCAAGGACTTCCACGCCCTCGCTTTGGAGACATTCCATCAGGTGCTCCCTAAGTTGCAGGGGAACTTCCGGGAAATCGTCCAGGCCATGGCAGAAAGCATCTATATAGAGCATGGAGCCGCCGCACATGACCAGGGTCTCGTGGCCTTCGGCGAACAGGCGGTTCACCAGTTCCAGCGCCTCTGCCTCATAGATACCGGCCGTGTAGTTACGGGTGACCGGTTCGCAGCGGATAAAATAATGCTGCACCGCAGAAAGCTCCTCCTCAGAGGGCACTGCGGTGCCGATTTTCAGTTCCTTGTATATTTGGCGGGAGTCGCAGGAAATGACGGGGGAACCCAGCTCCAGGGCACGCCGGATGGCGTAGCCGGTCTTTCCCACGGCCGTGGGGCCCAGTATGATTTCCAGGCGGCGGCTCACTCGCTTTCGTCGTAAATCTCCTTGCCGTCTTCGTCGTCCGTCTCTTCTTCTGCGTCTTCTTCCTCGTCGAAGTCCTCTTCGTCTTCTTCACCGGGGAGGTGGCGCTGCTTGTCCGGCAGGTCTTCGAAAGCTACGTAACCGTTCTCGAACTCGATGGGGTTGGGGCCTTTGCTCTGGGCAAGGACCGGGAAATCCGGATTTACGCGGACCCCCTCCACTTCCCCTTCCACCGTTATGTTCACGCTTTTGCGGTTGGTGACATCGTAGAAATACACAAAGTCCGTGGTGCCGGCCTTCACCGCCTTTTCCAGGGAGGTCTGGTCCACCGTTCCGCTGCCCAGGTCAAAGAGGCCGTAACGGCCCACCACTGCCCCGGTAGGGTCCAGGGCCTTGAACATGATGAGCTGGTCCTGGGGGAATTCCAGGTCCGAGCGGATTTGCTTATGAAGGGTGTACAGCGTGGTGGCGCCGTGCACATGATATACCCTGAAAAAACCTTTGATGCCCGTGAGGGTGACGCGTAGCTGAATTACCATATAATCCTTTCTTTTCCAATTTCAAATATAGCGCTTTTTTCCGGTTCCATTGCAAAATATCAGAAAAAACACTACTTTCGTGACGATGGAAGCTTTTGACGCATACCGTTCTGTCGCGGCCCCCTCAGAGGGGTTGTTCAAGGACAACGGCTCCCGCTTCATTGCGCTGGCCTATCCGGTGGAAACGGAGGCGCAGGTGAAGGAAATCGTGGCCTCGCTGCGCAAGGAGTACCACGATGCCCGCCACCACTGCTACGCTTATCGGCTGGGATACAAGGGGGACGTTTTCCGCGCCAGCGACGACGGAGAACCTTCCGGCAGCGCCGGCCGCCCCATCCTGGGCCAGATAGATTCGCTGGGCCTGAGCGATGTCCTGGTGGTGGTAGTGCGCTACTTCGGCGGCATCAAGCTGGGCATCCCGGGGCTTATCCGCGCCTACAAAACTTCTACCGCCGATGCCCTGTCGGCCGCCACCGTCATCGAAAAGATAGCCGGGAAAAACTTCCGCCTCAGCTTTGACTACCTGAGCACGAACGCCGTGATGAAGGTACTCAAGGAGATGGACCTGTCCCCCACGGGCCAGGATTTCGGGGAAAGCTGCGCGCTGGAAGTGCGCGTGCGCCTCTCGGCCGTGGAAATTTTCCGTGAAAAGCTGCAAAATCATGCAAATCTGGAAGAAATATAGGTTTTATAAATAAAAATCCGTAACTTAGCAGCCCTTAATTGATATCATATTATAACCAAACACTTATAACCATCATGTCCAAAAAAGTTCATGTTTTCAATGCAGGACCCTGCCTTCTGCCGCAGGTAGCCCTCGACAACGCCATCGAAGCCATCAAAGACTTCAGCGGAACCGGTATTTCCCTCCTCTGCATCTCCCACCGCACCAAGGAGTGGGACGCCGTCATGGATGAATGCCGCGCCCTGTGGAAAGAACTCCTCAACATCCCCGACACCCACGAAGTGGTGTTCCTGGGCGGCGGTGCCTCCCTCCAGTTCCTCTATGTAGCCATGAACTACCTGGAGAAGAAGGCCGCTTACCTGGATACCGGCGTATGGGCCCACAAGGCCCTGGTAGAAGCCCAGGGAATCGGCGAGGCCTATGCAATTGCCTGCTCCAAGGACAAGAACTACACCTACATCCCCAAGGGCTATGAGGTCCCCGCAGACCTGGATTACCTGCACATCACCACCAACAACACCATCTACGGCACGGAAATCCACGAGGACTACGACGTCCCCTGCCCCCTCATCGCAGACATGTCCTCCGACATCATGTCCCGTCCCGTGGACGTGAGCAAGTATGACCTCATTTACGGCGGCGCCCAGAAGAACGTAGGCCCTGCCGGCGTCATCTTCGCCATCATCAAGAAGGAGTCCCTGGGCCGCGTGACCCGTCACATCCCCACCATGCTCAAGTACCAGACCCACATCGACAAACTCTCCATGTTCAACACTCCTCCCGTGTTCAACATCTTTGTCATGAACGAGACCCTCAAGTGGATCAAGAGCATGGGCGGCGTAGAGGCCATCCAGAAGATCAACCAGAAGAAGGCCGGCCTCCTGTACGACGAGATTGACCGCAACAGCCTCTTTGTCGGCACCGCCGCCAAGGAAGACCGTTCCCTGATGAACGTCTGCTTTGTGATGGCCCCCGGCTACGAAACCCTTCAGGACGAGTTCTTCGCCTTCGCCAAGGAGCGCGGCATGATGGGTATCAAGGGTCACCGCAGCGTAGGCGGTTTCCGCGCCTCCCTGTACAACGCCTGCACCGTAGAGGACGTCCAGGCCCTGGTAGATTGCATGAAAGAATTTGAAGCACTGAAAAAGTAAGGAAGTCCTTCCCAAAGTCCCTCCCCCCGGGGGGAGGGCTTTCGGGAGGAGGTAACGTTAATCATTAAATTTTCATGCAATGAAGGTACTGCTCGCAACCCAGAAGCCTTTCGCCGCCAAGGCCGTGGAAGGTATCGTTTCCATCCTCCAAGAGGCTGGCCACGAGGTAGTTAAGCTTGAAAAATATGAAGCCCAGGCAGATTTTGTCAATGCCGTGAAGGACGTTGAAGCCATCATCATCCGCTCGGACAAAGTGACCGAGGAAGTGATGGCCGCCGCCCCCAAGCTCAAGATTGTGGTGCGCGCCGGCGCCGGCTTCGACAACGTGGACCTGGCTGCCGCCACCGCCCGTGGCGTGGTGGTGATGAACACCCCCGGCCAGAACTCCAACGCCGTGGCGGAACTGGCCCTGGCCCTGATGATTTTCATGGCCCGCACCCAGTTCACCCCCGCTACCGGCTCCGAAGTACAGGGCAAGCGCCTGGGCGTCCAGGCCTACGGCAACGTAGGTCGTCTGGTGGGCCAGAAGGCCAAGGCCATGGGCATGGAAATCTGCGCCCTGGATCCCTTCCTCACGGACCAGCAGATCATTGACGGCGGTGCCCAGCCCGTCCACAGCGTGGAAGAGCTCTACGCCGCCTCGGACTACCTCTCCATCCACATCCCCGCCCTTCCTTCCACCATCGGCAGCATCAATTATGACCTCATCACCCGCATGCCCAAGGGTGCCACCATCATCAATACCGCCCGCAAGGAAGTCATTGATGAGGAAGGCCTCATGAAGGCCCTGGAAGACCGCCCGGACCTCAAGTACGCCGCGGACGTGATGCCCGACAACTACGCCGCCCTTCAGGAGAAGTTCGGCACCCGCGTGTTTGCCACCCCCAAGAAGATGGGTGCCCAGACCGCAGAGGCCAACGTGAACGCCGGCCTTGCCGCCGCCCGCCAGATTGTGGACTTCTTCGCCACCGGCAACTGCAAATTCCAAGTTAACAAATAGACCATGGTAAGAGTAAAACCCTTTGCGGCTATCCGCCCTCCCAAGAACCTGGTCACCGAGGTGGCCGCCCCGCCGTACGATGTCCTTAACAGCGATGAAGCCCGCCAGATGGCCGGGGAAAAGAGCCTCCTGCACATCACCAAGCCGGAGATTGACTTCACTCCCATCGCCGATGAACACGAGCAGCGCACCTACGACAAAGCCGTAGAGAACTTCAAGGCCTGGAAGCAGAAAGGCTGGCTGGTACGGGAAGAGAAAGAGAAATACTACGTCTATGCCCAGACCATGGGAGACCGTACCCAGTACGGCCTGGTCCTGTGCGCCCACACCGACGACTACGCCGAAGGCATCATCAAAAAGCACGAACTGACCCGCAAGGACAAAGAAGACGACCGCATGGTCCATGTCCGCATCCAGAACGCCAACATCGAGCCCGTCTTCTTCGCCTACAAGGACAACCAGGAGCTCAACGGCATCATTGCCAAGGCTGCAGCCGGTGAGCCGGAATACAAGTTCGTGGACGAGAACAACTTCACCCACACCTTCTGGGTTATCGACGAGGATGCCACCATCGCCCGTATCACGGAAATCTTCACCAAGGACATCGACGCCTTCTACGTGGCCGACGGTCACCACCGTACCGCCGCCGCCGCCCGCGTTGGCGCAGAGAAGCGTGCCCAGAACCCTGGCCATACCGGCAAGGAAGAGTACAACTACTTCATGGCCGTCTGCTTCCCGGAGAGCCACCTCGCCATCATCGACTACAACCGTGTGGTGAAGGACCTCAACGGGCTCAGCACCAAGGAGTTCTTCAAGGCCCTGGAAGAGGATTTCGTAATAGAGTGCAAGTGCGACTGCACCAAGGATGGCGGCGAGTGCTCCTGCGAGTATCCCTGCCACTGCCAGTGCTCGGAGATTTACCACCCCAGCGGCCTGCACAACTTCTCCATGTATATTGAAGGTGTGTGGTACAGCCTCACCGCCAAGCCCGGCCGTTACAACGATGAAGATCCTATCGGCGTGCTGGACGTGACCATCCTGAGCAACCTGGTCCTGGACAAGATCCTGGGCATCAAGGACCTCCGCACCAGCAAGCGCATTGACTTCGTGGGCGGTATCCGCGGTCTCGGGGAGCTGTCCCGCCGCGTGGATTCCGGCGAGATGAAGGTAGCCTTTGCCCTCTATCCCGTCTCCATGCAGCAGCTCATCAACATCGCCGACACCGGCAATATCATGCCCCCCAAGACCACCTGGTTCGAGCCCAAGCTCCGCAGCGGCTTAGCCATCCACAGCCTGGACTAAACTCCAGAGGACAACACCTATGCTCACGGAAACATTCAGTGAGTGCTTCGTCCCCTGTTGAGGGATTTCGAGCGAAAAGTCAGCGGCGTCTACAACTTCCTGTTGTACGCCGCTGACTTCGTTGCCGAAGACCAGGGCGTACCTGGCAGCGGGTGAGCGACGGAAAGTGTCCAGCTTGACGGAATGGACGGTTTGCTCCACGGCTACCACGGTGTAACCTTCGGCCTGCAGGCGGCGCACCAGGGCGGGGACATCGGCCACATGCTCGAAGGGGACCACCTCTTCCGCGCCCAGGGCCACTTTTCGCAGCTCCGGGGAAGGGGGAACGGGACAGATGCCGCCCAGGTATATCTTGTCCACGCCAAAGGCATCGGCCGTGCGGAAGGCACTGCCCGTATTGTGGGCACTTCGCACATTGTCCAGCACCAGCACCACGCCGCTTTCGCTTTTTTGCCGATACTCACCGGCCGACATCCGGCCCAGCTCAATATTCAGCAGTTTTCTGTCTTTCATGCTTGCAAAGGTAAAGCTTTTCCGTTAAATTTGCAGGATAGATAATTCTAATAACCACATTATATGAAAAGAGACCTTCAACTTTTTGAACTGATCAAGCAGGAACAGGAGCGCCAGTCTTCCGGCCTGGAACTCATCGCCTCCGAAAACTACGTCACCGACCAAGTAATGGAATCCATGGGTTCCATCTGCACCAACAAGTACGCAGAAGGCTATCCCGGCAAGCGCTACTACGGCGGCTGCGAGGTAGTGGACCAGATTGAACAGCTGGCCATCGACCGCCTCTGCGCCCTGTATGAGGCAGAGTACGCCAACGTGCAGCCGCACTCCGGCGCCCAGGCCAACATGGCCGTGACCATGGCCATCCTCCGCCCCGGAGACACCTTCATGGGACTGGACCTCTCCATGGGCGGCCACCTCACCCACGGTTCCCCCGTCAACGCTTCCGGTATCCTCTACAAGCCCGTGGCCTATGGCCTGAATCCGGAGACCGGCCGCGTAGATTACGACGACATGGAGCGCAAGGCCCTGGAGTGCAAGCCCAAGCTCATCATCGGCGGTGCATCGGCCTACTCCCGCGAATGGGACTATGAGCGCATGCGCGCCATCGCAGACAAAGTGGGCGCCATCCTCTGGATTGACATGGCCCACACCGCCGGCCTCATCGCCGCGGGCCTCCTGAAGAACCCCGTCAAATACGCCCACATCGTCACCTCCACCACCCACAAGACCCTTCGCGGTCCCCGCGGCGGTATCATCCTCATGGGCAAGGACTTCCCCAACCCCTGGGGCCTCACTACGCCCAAGGGCGAGGTCAAGATGATGAGCGCCATCCTCAATTCCAGCGTGTTCCCCGGCATCCAGGGAGGTCCGCTGGAACACGTGATTGCCGCCAAGGCCGTGGCCTTCTTCGAGGCCGCCCAGCCTGAGTACGTGCAGTACCAGAAGCAGGTGGTAGCCAACGCCGCCGCCATGTGCAAGTGCTTCCTGGAGAATGGCTACAAGATTATCTCCGACGGCACGGACAACCACCTCATGCTCATCGACCTCCGTCCCAAATTCCCGGATCTGACCGGTCGTGTGGCAGAGAAGGAGCTGGTGCGCGCAGACATCACCGTGAACAAGAACATGGTGCCCTTCGACAGTCGCAGCGCCTTCGCCACCAGCGGCCTTCGCGTGGGTACCCCCGCCATCACCTCCCGCGGCTTCGAGCAGAAGGACATGGTGGATATCGTGAACCTGATTGACGCCGTGCTTTCATCGGCCAACAAGCATTTTGCCGCCCTCACTGCCAAGGAACCCACCGAGGAGCAGAAGGCAGAACTGGCCGCCCACAAGCAGGTGCTGGACGAGGTCCGTCGCAAGGTGCAGATGATGACCGCCGGCCGTCCCCTGAACCGCTACTAGAGAGCTTTCAGCAAAAGTTAACCCGCGTTTCCGCAAAACGGAGGCGCGGGTTCTCTTTACTCCCTCCGGCCCATGAGGCGGTCCAGGGCGGCGACAACGCCCGGGAGCACAAAGAGCACCAGCACCAGGATGGCCAGCGCGCCCACGGAAAGGCTGCGAAGAATGGACGCAATCATGGGGTCTGTCATCACCAGGAACATCACGTACGGAACCACCACCAGGATGAGGCCCGAGGTGAGGATGGAGTGCGAAGACCCCCGGTAGGCCCCGGCCAGCGCCTCTGCGACACCGCTTTCGCGACGCCCCTCAAGATAGTAATGCGTAAAGAGAATGGTATAGTCGATGGTAGCGCCCATCAGGATGCTCTGGATGATGAGATAGGACAGGTAGTACATCTCGCTCCCGCCCAGGCCGCTGGCCCAAACATTCACGTAAATACCTGAAAGGACGGTCATTACAAGCGGGATGGGGATAAAGACCGAGCGGAAGGTAAGGGCCACGATAAGGAAGATGGACAAAACTGTGAGAAGCGTGAGGAGCAGCAGTTCTTTCGGGAAAGCCTCCTTCATTTCCTTGTACATCTCCGACTCACCGATCCAGTAGTGCGTCCCGGGCAGGTATTCGTCGGAAAGGGCGCGGATGCGGTCTATAAAGACAAAGGTACTGTCAGACTCCATAGGATACTCACTCAACAGCACAGCACCGGAATACTCCGCGCCACGCAGTTTCCCCACGCCGGAAAGCAGTTCCTCCCGAGCTTCCGTAACCAGGGCGCGGGTACTGTCGGGAACAAAGCCGGAAAAAGCAGGGTCAAGCAAAAGGGTATCGGCCACAAAGGTAAGCAGCTCTTCCGGCGACATCTTCCACTCCGGGTCTGTGCCTTTGCGGGCGCCGGAATAAAAGAAAAGCAGGTCCAGCTGCTCCTTCGGGACGGAAATGCCCGCGGCCGAAAGGGCCGAATGGACGCGGGAAGAAGAGTAATGCATGGACGAGAAGGCCATCTGGGCCAGTACCTCGATGGGGGTGGGAGGAGCCACTACCTCCAGCACCTCCACCGGCTGCGGGGCGGGAGGCAGGGTGTCGGCCGGGGCGGGCAGGGCCTGTGCCACCAGCGGGCGCTCCGGAAGGGTGTCTGTCACCACCGGAGGGGCGGCCGGCGACGGGCCGGCGGAGAGCACCGAGTCCAGCTGCGCCTCGAAAGCGGCCAGCTGCTCCCCGGCGCCCTTGGGCATAAAAGCGGCATAGCGCTTGTTCGGAAGGATTTTCTCCTTCACAAAACTGATCATCTCCCCGGGGGTCATGCTTTGGTTGCGCCGGCCGGCCATGCGGTAGAGCATGGTCAGCTGCCGCTCGTTAAACTGCAGCAGCTTAGCCATTTCCGGGGCCGTGTAGGAGCGGGTATATTGCTCGTAAAGGTTGGGGCGCTCCGGCGGCGGGGCGGGCGCGGCCGGGGAAAGGGTGTCGGCCGGAGCGGCGGCGAGGGTATCGGCCGCTGGCAAAGGGACTTCCACCACGGCCATCGTATCTGCCGGAACTGCCTCCACGGGAGGTCCCGGCTGCACGAGGAGGGCGTCCATGTCCAGGCCGCTTTCGAAGCCCGCCGGGATAAGCCCTTTCTGCTCAAGCTCTTCCACCAGATCCATCATTTCCCGGAAACTGAGCCGTTCCGTTCGCTGGGGATGGAAACGCGCATAATAAAGCAGCGAAAGCATCTCTTCCGGAAAGGCCGATGCCTCCCCGTGCGAAAACTCCCTGAAGAGGGCCGACATCTGCGCCGGAGTGCGCCGGCGCTGCACCAGGGAAGGATAGCTGATGCCCTGGTGCACGCCGGGAAGGGAGGTGAGGGTATCCATCAGGGCCGGAATGGCTTCTGCCAGGCTGTTGGGGTAGATGAGGAGGAGGGCGTTTTCGCCCACGGGCTCGTCCGTGGCGACGCTTTCCCACTGAGGCTCAAAGGTGAGCGGGGTACGGCGCTGCAGGTAAGCGAACGTGGCGAAAACCAGAAGGAAAACCGCCGTGAGCGGATAGCGGAAGCGGTAGGCTAAGCGAGACAGCGATTCCGCCGGAAAAACGGGCACCTTCTTTCGCGTGGCTTCCACGGCCTTGTCGGCCGCCAGAATCAGAAACGGAAGGACAGTGAAATTGCAAAGGAGCGAGAAAGCTACGCCTTTGGAAAGGACCAGGCCAAGGTCGGCCCCAATCTTGAATTTGATGAAGCACAGCATCATCAGGCTCACGATGGTGGTGAAGGCGCTGCTGAGGATGGACGATGCCGCCCCGCCCACAGCCCCCTGCATGGCCGCTTCCGGCGCTTTTCCCGCCGCTTTTTCCTGCCGGTACCAGTTCATCAGGATAATGCTGTAATCCATGGAAAGCACCATCTGGAGAACTGGCGTGAGGGTGTTCGTTATCATGGAAACACTGGGGAAGAGGGCGTTGGTTCCCATGTTCAGCACCACGGCAAAACCGGTGGTAAGAAGGAACAGGACCACCTCCATCACCGACGAGCACATCACCAGAAGCACCAGGAACAGAAGGCTCACGCCGATGGCCAGCGTCCGGGGCAGGTCCGTGGGCATGAGGTCGCTTCCGTCGGCAAACATGGTGGAGCCGAATTCCTGCATCTGGCCCTGGAGGGCGGGAAGCTGCGCTTCCATCAGATCCAGGCCCTGTTTCATGGGGTAGGAGTCCGGCATGTACCGGGTCATGTCCGTGTTGATACTGATATGCGGGACCGCCAGCGCAGCCGTTATGGCCAGCACCGTCATCAGCGCGAAGAGAACCTTCCGATATTTCACCAGAAAGCGCGGCATGTCAGTATTCCACCTTGTTCAGAAAGAGAGCATGGCCCGGGACGGATTCCCCGGCGTCACCGCGGGTGCCGCTCTCGATAAGTTCCGCCACCCATTCCGGTCCATGTTTCCCCCGTCCCACTTCAATCAACGTCCCCACCGTAGCCCGAACCATGTTCCGCAGGAACCGATCCGCAGCAATCCGAAAAAACCAATAATCTGATACTGCGGAAGGTACTGTATCGCAAATCGCCTTCGCTTCGCTTCGGCCCCTCCCACTGCCTGCGGCAGCGGGCCCCTCCCTCTTACACGGCCGAGGGTGGCCATGGATTTGCAACACAGTACCTTCCTCCGTATTCAGTAATTGGATATGGGAAGGGGTGTAGGGGTGCCAGGAGGCTTCGAAGACGGTGCAGATGGAGGTTTTGTTGTCCCCGCCGGTTTTTTCGAAGCAGGAAAAGTCGTGCGTGCCCAGCAGGTGCCGGCAGGCCTCGTTCATGGCCTCAAAGTCCAGGGAAGGGTAGCCGCATTGCCAGGAATAGCTGCGAAGGAAAGGGTCTTTCCGCCTGTGGATGAAGTAGGTGTATTCCCGGCGGCGGGCGCTGAAACGGGCGTGGAAATCATCGGCCACGGGAGTTACCGAATGGACCACTACCTCCCGCGGCAGCATGGCATTTAATTTGTAGGTAAAGTCTGCTGCCTCGAAGGGTAAAATGCCGTAGTAGTCAAAGTGGGCAATGTAGTTCACGGCATGAACGGCAGTGTCTGTGCGGCCGGCTCCCGTAACCGCCACTCCGCAGCCCAGCAAGCGGGAAAGCACCCCTTCCAGGCTGGCCTGCACGGAGGGCGCATTGGGTTGGATTTGCCAGCCGCAGAAGGCGCAGCCGTCGTATGAGAGGCTCAAACAGTAACGCATGTGCAAATGTAATTAAAATATATGGAAAGCGTAAACATTCGCGAGCTCAACGAGCGCATCCAGCAGGAAAGCTCCTTCGTGGACCTGCTCACCCTGGAAATGGGCAAGGTGATTGTGGGGCAGAAACAACTGATAGACAATCTCCTGATTGGCCTGCTAAGCGGCGGCCACATCCTCCTGGAAGGCGTGCCCGGCCTTGCCAAAACCCTGGCCATCAACACTTTATCCCGCGCCGTAGACGCCAAGTTCAGCCGCATCCAGTTCACCCCGGACCTGCTGCCCGCAGACGTAGTGGGCACGCTCATCTACTCCCAGAAAAACGAGAGCTTCGAGGTCCACAAAGGCCCCATCTTCGCCAACTTCATCCTGGCCGATGAAATCAACCGCTCCCCCGCCAAGGTCCAGAGCGCCCTGCTGGAAGCCATGCAGGAGCACCAGGTCACTATCGGCGACCATACCTTCCCGCTGCCGGAACCTTTCCTGGTGATGGCCACCCAGAACCCCATCGAGCAGGAGGGCACCTATCCCCTGCCGGAGGCCCAGGTGGACCGCTTCATGCTCAAGGTGGTGGTCTCATACCCCAAGAAGGAAGAAGAGCGCCTGATCATCCGCATGAACAACGCCGGAGAGTTCCCCAAGGCCCAGGCCGTGGTGCGCCCGGAAGACATCATCCGCGCCCGCGAGGTAGTGAAAGACGTCTATATGGACGAAAAAATCGAGCGCTACATCGTGGACATCGTATATGCCAGCCGCACCCCCGCAGAGTACGGTCTCAAGGAGCTGGAACAGCTCATCTCCTACGGCGGCTCCCCGCGCGCCAGCATCTCGCTGGCCATGGCATCCAAGGCCTATGCCTTCATCAAGCGCCGCGGTTACGTGATTCCGGAGGATGTCCGCGCCGTCTGCAACGAGGTCCTGCGCCATCGCCTGGGCCTCACCTATGAGGCAGAGGCGGAGAATGTCACCCCCGAGCAGTTGATTGAGAAGATTATCAACGCGGTCAACGTGCCGTAATGACAGCAGAACAGCTCATAAGGAAGGTCCGCAAGATAGAAATCCGGACCAAGGCGCTGAGCCACCAGATCTTCGCCGGTGAATACCATTCGGCCTTCAAGGGGCGTGGAATGGCGTTCAGCGAGGTACGCGAATACCAGTGGGGGGACGACGTCCGCACCATGGACTGGAACGTAACAGCCCGCATGAGCGCCCCCTACGTAAAGGTCTTCGAGGAAGAGCGTGAGCTCACGGTAGTCCTCCTGGTGGACATTTCCCGCAGCGGCCTGTTCGGCACCGCCGTCAAGACCAAGCGGGAGCAACTGGCAGAGATTGCCGCCACCCTGGCCTTCAGCGCCATCCTCAACAACGACAAAGTGGGCTGCCTGCTCTTCAGCGACCGGGTGGAAAAGTTTATCCCGCCGGGGAAGGGCCGTACGCACTTCCTGCACATCATCCGGGAAATCCTGGAATATGAGCCCCGGCACGAGGGGACGGATATCGGCGAGGCCCTGCGCTACCTCACGGGCGCCATCAAGAAAAAGTGCACCGCCTTTCTCCTTAGCGACATGCTGGATGTCCGCGCCGATGGTTCTCCCCGCTACGAGGACGCCCTCAAAGTGGCCGTGAACCGGCATGACATCTCCGTTATCCGCGTAAGCGACCCCCGGGAAAAGAGCCTTCCCAACCTGGGCCTGGTGCATGCCAAGGATGCGGAAAGCGGCGCTTCGCGCTGGATCAACACCGGATCCAGGAGCGTTCGCAGCGCCTATGAAAACTGGTTCCGCAGCGCCACCGCTGACGCAGACCGCCTGCTGCGCAAATACCAGGTGGACCGGGTGGACATAGCCACCAACGAAGACTACGTCCGCGGCCTGATGACTTTATTCCAAGGAAGATGAAACGCTTGAGTATCATAGGCTTTCTGCTGGCTGTACTGGCCTTTGCCGCCAGCGCGGAAGGGCTGCGCCGTGAGGCCGGAGAGGCCTTCCTGGAACCCCTGCAAAAAAGGGATTCCATCTTGGTGGCAGACCAATTCCGCTACGGCCTGGAACTGGTGGACGTAACGGAAGGTACCCCCCTGGCCCTTCCGGAGCTCAAGACAGAAAACGACGCCCCGCTGGAATTTGTGGGCGGCTGGAAGCTGGACTCCGTACGGGTAAGCCGCCGCAAGGAAACGCCTGCCCGTTACAACATCCGGGCTTTCCTTACCCTCACCACCTGGATGGGCGGCCAGTATCAGCTGCCGGACCTTCCCGTTCTGCTTGCCGGCGACACCCTGGTTTTCAAGGCGCCCGCCCAGCCGCTGGAAGTGAAGGAAATGCCCATAGACATGGAGACTTTCCAGGTGCATGACATCAAACCGCAGGTCAAGTTCCCCTATACTTTCCAGGAAGTGGCGCCCTGGGCGCTGGGAGGCCTTGCCCTCATAGCCCTCGTGGCCCTTTTGCTGCGCTGGCTCCTTAGCCGCCGCAAGGCCAAAGAGCAGGAGCAGGCAGATGAACCCGCGCATATCCGCGCCCTTCGCAAGCTGGACAAATACCGCGGAGACAAATTCTGGAAACCGGAGCAGCAGAAAGGCTTCTATTCCGGTGTCACGGACGCCCTGCGGGAATACATCGCCTCCCGCTACGGTGTCAGCGCCCTGGAAATGACCACCGCAGAGATTTTCCGGGACCTCCAGGGCAGCGACATCCCCCAGGACCTGTACCAGGAAATGAAAACCCTCTTCGAACGCGCCGATTTCGTGAAATTCGCCAAGTTCACCGCCACACCGGAGGAGAACGCCACCGTCCTCCCCCAGGCCATCCGCTTTGTGACAAGCACCTACCAGCAGGAGATTGCCGGTCAAGCCGGCAATGACCAGGCAACTCAGACAGGAGGAGCGAACGATGTACTTTGAGTATCCATACCTGCTTTGGCTGATGGCCATACCGGCCCTGCTGCTTCTGCGCTATCTGTGGATAGAGTGGAAGGACCGCCGGGTGCACCTGCGGGTCTCCAGGCTGGATGCCTGGAAGGCTGGCGGGAGGTCGGCCCTGGAAGTGGTGCGCCACCTTCCTTTTGCGCTGCGCCTCTCCGCGCTGTGCCTGCTGGTGGTGGCCATTGCCCGGCCGCGTTCCTCCACCCAGATAGAAAAGGTGGACACCGAGGGCATTGACATCATCTTCGCGATGGATGTCAGTACCAGTATGCTGGCCCGGGACTTCACCCCGGACCGCCTGAGCGCCGCCAAGGACATTGCCATCGAGTTCATTGCCCAGCGGCCCAGCGACCGCATGGGCATTGTGGTATTCGCCGGAGAAAGCTATACGCAGTGCCCGCTCACCACGGACCGCGCCACCCTCATCAACCTGATGAAGGAAGTGCAGACAGACCTCATCGAGGACGGCACCGCCATCGGCAACGGCCTGGCCACCGCCGTGGCGCGCCTCAAGGACTCGGACGCCAAAAGCCGCGTAGTAATCCTTCTCACGGACGGCGTGAACAACATGGGCGAGATAGACCCCACCATGGCCACGGAGATTGCCAAAACCTACGGGATACGCGTCTATACCATCGGCGTGGGTGCCAACGGAACGGCCCCCTACCCCGTCCAGACCCCCTGGGGCATCGAGCTGCAAAACCTGCAGGTAGAGATTGACGAAGCCCTTCTCAAAAGCATCTCCTCAGAGACCGAAGGCCGCTATTTCCGCGCCACCGACAATACCAAACTGGCCGAGATTTATGCAGAGATCGGCCAGATGGAAAAGACACGCACCACGGTGGATTCCTTCCCCGTGTACAAAGATTTGTTCAAGCCCTATGCCCTTGCAGCCCTGCTTTGCCTACTGCTGGAGCTGCTGCTGGGCGCTTTCTTAAGGAGGATGCCGTAATGCTCATGTTCGCAGACCATAAGTACCTGTACCTGCTGCTGCTGATTCCGGTATTCCTGCTGGGATATGCCCTTCTGCGCTACCTCAGGCGCCTCAGAGTCAGGGCCTTCGGAGACCCGGCCCTGGTGGAAGCCCTGATGCCGTCCCGTTCCCGTTCCAAGGGATGGGTGCGGATGGTGCTCTTCTGCCTGGCCTTCTTCTTTTTTGTGCTGGGCCTGGCACGTCCGCGCACCGGAGCCCGCCTGGCAGAACGCAGCACCAAAGGGGCGGAAATCATCGTGGCGCTGGACGTCTCCAATTCCATGCTGGCGCAGGATTACTCCCCCAGCCGCCTGGAGCGGGCCAAACTCTCCATTTCCCGCCTCACGGACAAACTGCAGGAAGACCGGATAGGCCTGGTCATCTTTGCCGGGACTTCTTTTGTCCAGCTGCCGGTTACCACGGACTATGTGAGCGCCAAGATGTTCCTCAGCAGCATAGACACCGGTTCCATCCCCGTACAGGGTACGGCCATAGGAGACGCTATCCGCCTCTGTATCAAGAGCTTCAGCGCCCAGAGTGAGAAAAGCCGCGTCATAGTGGTCATCTCCGACGGCGAAAACCATGAGGACGACCCCGTGGAAGCCGCCCGTCAGGCTGCCGAGCTAGGGATCAAAGTGTACGCGATTGGCGTAGGATCGGCCGAAGGCCAGCCCATCCCCGTAGAAGGCGGCCTGCTGCGGGACAAGGACGGCGAGATAGTAGTGACCCGCCTGGACGAGGAAACCCTTCGCCAGGTAGCCAAAGCCGGCGGCGGGGCCTACATCCATGCCGGCGGGGAGGAGTTCGGCCTGAATCCCATTATCCAGGATATCCGCCGCATGGAGGACGAGGAATTTGGCAGCATCGTCTTCGAGGAGTACGACGAGCAGTTCATGTACTTCTTTGGCGCCGCCCTGCTGCTGCTGGCTCTGGAAATGCTGATCGGGGAGCGAAAACCCCGCCGCAAACTGTTTGAAGTATGAGAAGGAAGTTTCTTTGCATATTGCTCTTGTTCAGCTGCCTGACAGCCTTTGCCCAGAAGGCGGACCTTCGCAGGGGAAACCGCCAGTTCCGCAAAGGGGAATACGCCGCGGCCGATATCAGCTACCGCAAGGCGCTGATGAAGGACACGTCCAGCGTGGCGGCGCACTACAACCTGGCCGGCAACCTGTACCGCCAGCAGAACATGGAGGAGGCGGCTAAGCAACTGGAGGCCGTGCAGCTGACTGCCGGAGAAGAAGCTTTTGCCGCCGACTACTACTATAATCGGGGAGACGTAGCCATAGCCCAGGAGGACTGGCAAACAGCCGTGAACATGTTCAAGGAATGTCTCAGGCGCTCCCCCGCGGACCTGGATGCCAAGGAGAACTACATCTATGCCCGGAACAAACTGATGGAGCAGCAGCAGAACCAGGACCAAAACCAGGATCAGGACCAGAATCAGGATCAAAATCAGGATCAGAACCAGGATCAGCAGCAAGACCAGAACCAGAACCAAGACCAGCAGGACCAGGGGGACCAGCAGCAGCAACAACAGCAGCCCCAGCCGGACCAGCTGAGTCCCCAGCAGGCCCAGCAGCTGCTCCAGGCCATCCGGGAGAAAGAGAAACAAACCCAGGAGAAAGTTGACGAGAAAAAGGCCCAGGCCCTGAAGTCCCGCCAGAAGGAAAAGAATTGGTAGCCTATGAAAAAAGTGTTTGCAGCAGCGGCCGCATGGCTTCTTGCCCTCGCCGCCTGGGCCCAGCCCAGCATCCGCGTAGAGGTACACAATATCGTAGAGGTGCAGGAGCGCTTCAACGTGGTGTTCGTGGTAGAAGGCGAGCACAGCCCCTCAGACTTCCAGTGGGAAGCCGGCGATGACTTTTCCGTGGTCTGGGGCCCGCAGAAGGGCTCTTCCACCAGCATCCAGATAGTGAACGGGAAAACCACCCGATCTGCCCAGACCTCCTATACTTACATCCTGCAGGCCAAAAAGACCGGCACCTTCACCCTGCAGCCCGCCGTAGCTACGGTAAAAGGCACGCAGATCCGCTCCCGCTCCGCCACAGTCCAGGTAGTGGACGGCGGCTCCCAGCAGGGCGGCAGTGCCCAGCAAAACAGCTCCCAGGGATCGGGCCAGCAGGCCCAGCAGGGGCAGCAGGCAGGGGCACAAGCTGGAGGGCAGGCATCGGCAAGCTCTAACGCCGATGTATTCATGCGCCTTAGCCTGAGCCGCAGCTCCGTGGTGGTGGGAGAGCCCGTCACCGCTACTCTCAAGATTTACCACCGCAGCAACCTGGTGGGCTTCGAAAACGCTAAGTTCCCCAGTTTCAAGGGCTTCTGGAGCCAGGAGGTGGAATCCCCCTCCAATATCGAGTTCCAGCGTGAGCAGGTGGACGGAACCATGTACAACGCCGCCGTCCTGCGCCGCTGGGTGCTGATTCCCCAGAAGGCCGGCGAGCAAAGTATCGAACCCGCAGAGATTGTGTGCCTGGTGAATGTCCAGCGCCGCCGCTCGGGTTCCGGCTCCATCTTCGACGAGTTCTTTGGCAGCGACTACGTCACCACCCGTCAGCGAGTTACCACCCGCGGCGCCACACTGCATGTGCAAAGCCTCCCTGCCGGGGCGCCGGCTTCCTTCGGCGGAGGCGTGGGCGAATTCACCGTCCAGGCACGCCTCAGCAAGGATTCCCTCAAGACGCACGACGCCGCCTCGCTCTTTGTCACCGTGTCCGGCAAGGGCAATATAGCCCTGCTGGAAGCTCCCAAGCTCAACTTCCCGCCAGACTTCGAAGCCTATGACGTCAAGACCACCGTCAACACGGACCGCAGCGGCACTTCCGGCTCCAAAACCTTCGAGTACCCTTTCATTCCCCGCAGCCCCGGGGACTTTACCATCGGCCCGCTCAATTACAGCTACTACGATGTCAGGCAGCGTCGCTATGAGACGGCCCAGACGCCCGCCCTGGAGCTGAAGGTGGCCCGCAGCACTTCTTCCGGCGTAGCATCGGCAGACCCCGGCTCCACGCTGGTAGTGGACCGCCAGGGCGTAAGGAACCTGGGAGAGGACATCCGCTTTATCCGCAGCAAGACGCACCTTTCCGGTAACAAGGGCTTCCTGGTGTATTCCCCGCTCTGGTGGGGTACGCTGCTGGCACTGCTGCTGGCCGGGGCACTGTGCTGGCTGGGCATGAGGAAAGCTGCCGCCCGCCGGGCCGATGTTTCCGGCACCCGCAAGCGCAAAGCCACCCGCATGGCGCTGAAGCGGCTTTCCACCGCCCGCGAATTCCTGGGCAAGAACCTCTACACGGCCTTCTATGAGGAGCTGCACCGTTCCCTGGTGGGCTTCGTAGGGGACAAACTGTCCATGGACATGGCCGAGCAAAGCAAAGAGAACATCACCGCCGGCCTTATCGCCCGCGGCGTACCGGAGGAAACGGCGGGCGGCTTTGCAGCCCTGCTGGAAGCCTGCGAACTGGCCCGCTACTCCCCAGACGCCGGCCACGACGCCATGAACGCCCACTACGACGAGGCCCTGCGCCTTATCACAGCCATCGATGCATCCATGAAAAAAACGCCCGTCAAGGCCACTGCGCTGGCTATACTGCTACTCCTGGGCCTTCCTGTAGCCGCGCAAGCGGCGCAGCCTTCCTACCCGGACTCCCTCTGGTATGCCGGGGTGCAGGCCTACACCGACGGTAACTTTTCCCAGGCCCTCCGGGACTGGGAAGGCGTACGCGAGACAGGCCTCACCTCCCGAGAACTCTTCTATAACCTGGGCAACGCCTATTTCAAGACCGGAGAGCTGGGCCCCGCCATCCTCTGGTATGAGCGCGCCCTCCGCCTGGACCCTTCGGACGCCGATGTCCGCTACAACCTGGAGTTTGCCCGCAGCCAGACGCAGGACAAAATTGAAGAAGTCCCGGAGATTTTCTTCGAGCAGTGGGGCCATGCCATGTGCTACCTGCTGCCCTCCGACACCTGGGCGGTTATGGGCCTGGTGGCTTTTGCACTGCTGGTAGCCTGCGTACTGCTGTACCTGCTGGGTTCCACTTCCGGCAGGCGGCGGCTGGGCTTTTTTGCCGGTATCGCCTGCCTGGTGATGGCTTTCCTGGGCTGGGATTTTGCCCAGTGGCAGCGGCAGGAGGCCCTTCGGCAAGATATGGCCATCGTCCTGAGACCCGTCTCGTCGGTGAAAAGCTCCCCCTCCGAAGGCAGTGCCAAGGACCTTTTCATCCTCCACGAAGGCACCCGCGTAAAGGTCCTTGACAACGTCTCCGGCTACTCCCAGATAGAACTCGCCGACGGCCGCCAAGGCTGGCTCCCCACCGCCGACATGGAGGTCATCTGATCACCTCTGGCAGAGCCAGTTTCAGATGCTTAAACGCCTCATCCTAAGTGTGTTATAAAAATCAATCGTTGCAAATTGCAACGATTGATTTCTGTAATTAGCTGTGAGTCAAGCTGTTAGGCTACGGGGCGCAATTCTGCGTATTGGGATAGGTTATTCGCGGCTTTTTTTGTATATTTGCAGATTGAAGCAAAAAATGTAAAAACAAAGATAAACTATGGTATTCCCTCTTGCACAGACTAATGTCGCCGACAGCCTGGAACAGGCCGTCCAGGCCGTGGCCCCCATCCAGCCCACGCAGATGAACGAGAGCCTCTGGTCGCTCTTTACCATGGGCGGTCCCCTGATGTGGGTGCTGCTGGCCCTGAGCATCCTCGCCATCTACCTGATTGGCCGCAAATGGTGGACCATCAAGAACGCCTCCAAGATTGACCCGCACTTCATGAAGGACATCCGGGACTATCTGACGGACGGCAAAACCAAAAGCGCCGTCACCCTGTGCCAGAAGTACGACAATCCCGTAGCCCGCATGATAGAGACCGGCATAGGCCGCATGGGCCGTCCCCTGGCAGATATCCAGAGCGCCATCGAGAATATCGGCAACGTGGAAGTGGCCCGCCTGGAGAAGGGACTTCCGCTGCTGGCCACCATCGCCGGCGGCGCGCCCATGATTGGTTTCCTGGGCACCGTGATGGGTATGGTACAGGCCTTCTTCAACATGTCCAAGGCCGGCAACAACATTGACATCACCCTCCTCAGCGGCGGTATCTACACCGCCATGCTCACCACCGTGGGCGGTCTCATCGTGGGTATTATCGCTTACTTCGGCTACAACTGGCTCACCTCCCGCGTGGGAGACCTTGTGTACAAGATGGAAAGCTCCACCATGGAGTTCCTGGACATTGCCCTCAACGAGGAAAAAACCAACAGCGAACTCTAGCTTATGGCACTCAAGAGAAACACCAAGGTGGATGCCCAGTTCGCGCTGTCCAGCATGACGGACATCGTGTTCCTGCTCCTTATCTTCTTCCTGGTGACCTCCACGCTCATCAACCCCAACGCCCTGAAACTCCTGCTCCCCAAGAGCACGGGTCAGGTAAATGCCAAGGCCACCGTGAGCGTCAGCATCAAGGACTGGGGGGACGACACCTATACCTACCACGTGAACGGCGCCAAGGACCCGCTTCCCTTCGATGAGGTGGAGCTGGAGCTTATCGGCCTCCTTTCCCAGGAAGAGGACCCCACTTTCTCCATTTTCAGCGACCAGAGCGTCCCCGTGGGAGAAGTGGTACAGATGATGAATATAGCCAAAAGGAACCACTACAAAGTGATTCTGGCAACCCAAGCGGAATAAAGCATGCAACCATACCAGCGCACGCAGGAAAAAAGGGAACACAGCGCCAACGTGACCGGCATACTGGCCACGCTGGGCATCCATGCCGCCGCGCTGGTGGTACTCCTCACCAGCGGCCTCAGCTACCTGGACCCTCCGCCGCCGGAGCGCACCTCCCTGCTGATAGAATTCGAGGACGAGGTGCAGGAGGTCAAGCCCCTGGAAACCCAGGTGGGCCGGGAGCCCCAGGCAGAGGAAGTGGACCTTACGCGGGACGTGGACCTGGTGCAAAAGGCCGAATCACCCCAGGTGAATGACAAGCCCAACGTAACGCCCGCCACCAAACAGAACACACACGGAGACGTGGAAGTCCCCGCACCCAAGGTGGAAGAGCCCAAGCTGGACCCCCGGGCTTCCTTCCCCGGCATGAGCCAAAAAGACAACAATTCCACCACCCCGCACAGCGCATCGGAGGCATCGGAAGGCTTCAAGGCCGGCCAGCCGGACGGCAACACCCGTGAGGGCAAAACCGAAGGCAAGGCCAACGCCCATGTCAAGGGCCGCAATGTGGTGGGCTCGCTCCCCCGTCCCTCCTACAATTCCCAGCTGGAGGGCACCGTAGTTGTGCAGGTAAAGGTGGACCAGTACGGAAACGTAACGGAAGCCATCGCGGGCGCGGAGGGCACCACCGTAACGGACAAAACCTTATGGACAGCCGCCCGTAACGCCGCCCTCAAGGCTCATTTCAACACGGACGCCAGCGCCCCCGCCCTGCAAACCGGAACCATCACTTATATCTTTAAGCTGAAATAAGAACCAAAAACAAGCCCGTGAGGGTAAGCATTTATGGAACAGTTCAAAAAAGGTACGAGAAAACGTATCAGCAGAAGGCCCCAGGAAGGCCACGCAGAAAAAGTAGATTACAGCACCAGCCGCAGTTTTGACTCGGAGGACCGCCCGCCCCGCCGTTACCAGGGGGACCGTCCGTCCTACGGGGACCGTAAACCCTATGGTGAACGCAAGAGTTACGGCGAGCGCAAGGAATTCGGTGAACGCAAGAGTTACGGCGAGCGCAAGGAATTCGGCGAGCGCAAGAGCTACGGCGAACGCAAGTCCTCCTTCTACGGAGACAGGCCCCGCCGCACGGAAGACGGCCAGCGCCCTTACGGAGAGCGCAAGAGCTTTAGCGGCAAGGGTGGCGGCGCCCCGCGCAAGAGCGGATTCGGCATGCCCAAACGCAACCAGGCCGATGAAGGCATGAAGGCCATGCTCAGCCGCAAGCCCCAGGTAAGCGGCCGATACAGCGACGACGACACCGTCAAGACCGAAATCAAGGAAGTGGTGCGCCTGAACAAATACATCGCCAATTCCGGCGTGTGCTCCCGCAGGGAGGCCGACACCTTGATCCAAAGCGGCGTAGTGACCGTGAACGGAGAAGTGGTGACCGAACTGGGCACCAAGGTGAATGTCCTCACGGACGATATCCGCTTCAACGGAGAGCGCCTCAAAGGAGAGGAGAAAGTGTACATTGTGATGAACAAGCCCAAGGGCTATGTCACCACCGCCAGCGATCCCCATGCAGAGAAAACCGTCATGGACCTCCTGAGAGGCTGCCCCACGCGCGTTTTCCCCGTGGGCCGGCTGGACAAGAACACCACCGGTGTCCTTATGTTCACCAACGACGGAGAAATGGCCGAACGCCTCACCCACCCCTCTTACAACAAGAAAAAGATTTACCAGGTGGTACTGGACGCCCCGCTCAGCGAAGAGCACCAGCAGCAGATACTCGCCGGCGTAGAGCTCACGGACGGGGTCATCTCGGCCGATGAACTGGAATTCATCGACGCCCACGACCACCGCCAGCTGGGCATTGAAATCCACTCCGGCAAGAACCGCATCGTGCGCCGCATCTTCGAGTCCCTGGGTTATGAAGTACGCGCCCTGGACCGCGTCTATTTTGCGGGCCTCACCAAGAAAGGCCTCAAGAAGAGCGACTGGCGCTATCTCACTGAAGGAGAAGTGAATATCCTCAAAATGGGGGCCTACGTTTAGTTATGCACAGGGCAGGATTCGTCAATATCATAGGCAACCCCAATGTGGGGAAAAGCACCCTGATGAACGCACTGGTGGGGGAAAAACTCTCCATCGTGACGGCCAAGGCGCAAACCACGCGGCACCGCATCATGGGCATCGTAAGCGGTGAGGACTACCAGATTGTGTACTCCGACACCCCCGGCATCCTCAAGCCTGGCTACCGCCTGCAGCAGAACATGCTGGGCTTCGTGGACACCGCCATCGGGGACGCCGACATCATCCTCTACGTCACCGACGTAGTGGAAAAAGGGGACAAGAACGAGGCCTATATTGAGAAACTGCGCCAGGTGGAATGCCCCGTGGTGGTAGTGGTCAACAAGATAGACCTGTCCTCGCAGGAAAAGGTGGTGGAACTCATGCAGTGGTGGCGGGAGCAGCTCCCCAAGGCGGAGGTTATTCCGGCATCGGCCCAGGAAAAATTTAACCTGGAGAGCATCCTGGAGGCGGTTTCCAGCCGTTTGCCGGAGGCGCCGGCCTGGTTTGACAAAGAGCAGTTCACGGACAAGAACCTGCGCTTTTTTGCCTCGGAAATCCTGCGGGAGAAGATTTTCCTCAATTACGGGGAGGAAATCCCCTACTCCTGCCAGGTGGAGATTGAAGCTTTCCAGGAGGGAGAGGAGCGCTATGAGATATCGGCCGTCATCTATGTGATGCGGGACTCGCAGAAAGGCATCATTATTGGCAAAGGCGGCCGCATGCTCAAGAAAGTGGGCACCGAGGCCCGCCTGGAGATGGAAGACTTCTTCCAGAAGAAAGTCTTCCTGAGCACCTTCGTAAAAGTGGACCCCGACTGGCGCGAAAGCCGCAAGGAACTGCGCCGTTTCGGGTATGAATATTAGGTCTGGCCGGTGGGGCCGGCCATGACTTCCCGGCCCCACCGGGAATCTAAAACCGAACTATTTATGGCAGAAGATTGGGAAGATATTGAAGGACAGGAGCAGGAAGAAGAATTGGGCGAAGACGCTGCTGCGTCGGGGAAATTCGACAAACTGCTGGGCAGTGACAGCAACCGCTTCAAACTGTCCGGCATGTTCCGGGAATGGTACCTGGATTATGCGTCCTATACCATCCTGGACCGTGCCGTGCCGCATATCGTGGACGGCTTCAAGCCCGTCCAGCGGCGCGTGCTGCACACCATGTTCACCATGGATGACGGCCGATACACCAAGGTGGCCAACATCGTGGGCCAGGCCATGCAGTACCATCCGCACGGAGACGCCTCCATCCTGGGCGCCCTGGTAACCCTGGGGCAGAAAGGCCTTCTGATAGACTGCCAGGGAAACTGGGGAAACATCCTCACCGGAGACTCCAACGCCGCCCCCAGGTACATCGAGGCCCGTCTTTCCAAGTTTGCCAAAGAAGTGGTCTTTGACAAGAAAGTCACCTCCTGGATGACCTCCTACGATGGCCGCAACCAGGAACCCGTTGAACTTCCGGTGCGTTTTCCGCTGCTGCTGGCCCAGGGAACGGAAGGCATTGCCGCCGGTCTCAGCTCCAAGATCCTGCCCCATAATTTCAACGAGCTCATCGACGCCTCCATCGCCATCCTCAAGGGACAGCCCTTCGAGATTCTCCCGGACTTCCCCACCGGAGGCATCGCAGACTGCTCCAAGTACAACAAGGGCAAGCGCGGGGGCATGGTGAAGGTGCGCGCCCGCATCAACAAGGTGGACAAGAGCACCATCACCATCACGGAGATTCCCTTCGGCAAAACCTCGCACGCCATCATCGACAGCATCCTCAAGGCCAAGGACAAGAAGAAAATCAATATCAAGAAGATAGAAGACATGACCACCGACAAAGTGGAGATTGTCATCCATCTTCCCGCCGATGTCTCCCCGGACAAGACCATAGACGCGCTCTACGCCTTCACAGAGTGCGAAACCAAGATTGCCCCCAACGCCTGCGTAATCCGCGACAACAAGCCGGTGTTCCTCACCGTGGACGAAATCCTGGAATACGACACCTTCCACACGCGGGATATCCTCCTCTCCCAGCTGGAATACAGGCTCTCAGAGCTGGAGGAAGACTGGCACTATACCTCCCTGGAGCGCATCTTCTTCGAAAACCGCATCTACAAGATGCTGGAACAGGACCAGATGAGCTGGGAGGAGCAGCTGGAAGACATCCTCTCCCGCATGAAGCACTATGAGGACCTCCTCCACCGGGAGATTGTCATGGAAGACATCCTCAAGCTGGTGGAAAAACCGGTGCGCAAGATTTCCAAGTTCGACACCAAGGTCCTGGACGAGAAAATCTATGCCCTGGAAGACCAGATGAAGGAAGTCCGCGACCACCTTGCCCACATCACGGAGTATACCATCGACTGGTTCAAGGAACTCAAGCGCAAATACGGAAAACAGTGGTCCCGCCTGACGGAGATTTCCTCGCTGGAGAACATCACCGTCACCAAGGTGGTCTCCAACAACGCCAAGCTCTACGCCAACCTGGAGGAGGGATTCGTGGGAATCGGCCTGCGCCGCGACGAAGGCGAGTATGTCTGCGACTGCTCAGACCTGAGCGAGGTCATCGTCATTGCCCGCGACGGAAAATTCCGCGTCACCAAGGTATCGGACAAGGCCTTCTTCTGGAAAGATCTCCTGTATGCCGGCGTATTCAACCGCGGCGACGAGCGCACCATCTACAACGTCATCTACCGAGAGGGGAAGGGGCCGGCACACTATGCTAAACGCTTCGCCATCACCTCTGTAACGCGCGACAAAGACTACGACATCACTACTGGCGCAGATTCCTCCCGCATCCTCTGGTTCACCGTGAACCACAACGGCGAGGCAGAGACCGTCCGCATCCAGCTAAGGCCCAAGAAAGGGCTCAAAAAAACCTCCATGGAGTGGGATTTTTCGAACCTGGCCATCAAGGGACGCGGCTCGCGCGGCAACCTGGTCACCAAGAATGCCGTCTCGCGCATCCAGCTCAAATCCAAGGGCATTACCACCCTGGAAGGCAAGGATATCTGGTGGGATCCGGACATCCAGCGCCTGAACGAGGACGGCCGCGGAGAGCACCTGGGCAAGTTCGCGGGAGAAGACCGCGTACTGGCCATCTTCGCCGACGGCTCCTACTACACCACCACCTATGACCTGGTGAACAAATACCAGGGAGACGTGGTGCGCCTGGAGAAGTTGGACCCCGCCCGGATCTATACCGTCCTGTACTGGGACAATACCGCCAAAGCTTTCTATGTCAAGCGTTTCAGCTTCACGGAAAGCAACAATTCCCCGGTGCTGTTCATCTCTGACAGCCGCGGCTCCAAGCTGGTGGACATATCGGCGGACCTTCACCCTCAGATTCTTCTCACCTTTGGCGGGAAGTTCAAGCACAGGGAGCCGGAACTCATTGATGCAGAGGAGTTTATCGCCAAGAAGGGCGTCACCGCCAAGGGCAAGAAGTGCTCTCCCTATGACCTCAAGTCCGTAGCCTTCGGCGAGCCCCTCCACAAGCCCGAAGACCAGGCAGAAACCCCCGCCGTCACAGGCGTAGTCTCAGAGGCCGATGAGGAGCCCATCGACATGGACCTTCTGCCGGAAGAGGACACCCCCATCGAGCAGTCCGGCCAGGCCGCAGACCTTCTCAAAGCCAGCCCCGAAGACCCCGTAGATCTGGGCGACTGGGAACCCACATTGTTTTAACAGGGGACCGGCGGCCAAATAGCGTAAACAATTGTACCTAAGAGTTATAGGAATCCTCCGTTATGCTAATCACCCTGACAGGATTCATGGGGTCGGGAAAGACCACCGTAGGCCGCCTGGTGGCCGATGCCCTGGGCTGCCCATTCCTGGACCTGGACCAGCTCATTGAGAAAAAAGCCGGCCGCAGCATCCCCGCCATCTTTGCGGCCGATGGTGAGAAAGGCTTCCGCCGCCTGGAAAAGCAGGTGCTGGAACAGACCGTAAAAAAATACGCGGAAACTACCGCCATCCTCTCCCTTGGCGGGGGCAGCGTCACCCTTCCGGGAGCCGTGGACCTGCTGCAGGAAAAAACGCTCTGCATCTATCTGGAAGCCTCTTTGGAGACTTTACTCTCCCGTCTGGAAGGACAGACTGGGGAGCGGCCGATGGCCAGTGAAGACCTGCCCGCCTTATTGGCTGCCCGAGAGCCTCTGTACAGGCAGGCCGCCCACATTACGCTGCCGGCAGACGGACTCACTCCCGAAGAACTTACCGACGAGATTATTATCAGCTGCTTGTAATTGTGCCGCAGATTGCCTATCTTTGTGGGACTATGGGCATCTCGGAGAGACAATGGACAGTAAAAACGCCGGCCAGTGAGGATAAAACCGAACAACTGGCAACGGAACTTGGCATAGACCGGGTTCTGGCGAATTTACTTATCCAGCGCGGTGTGTGCAGCTTTGAGCAGGCCCGCGCCTTCTTCCGCCCCCGCCTGGAGGACCTCCACGATCCTTTCCTCATGACAGACATGGACAAGGCCGTGGAACGCCTGCACAAGGCCATCACCTCCGGAGAAAAAATCCTGGTGTACGGGGACTATGACGTAGATGGCACCACTGCGGTGGCCCAGCTCTACTCCTTTGTCAAGAGTTTCACCGCCAAGGTGCAGTTCTACATCCCGGACCGCTACGACGAAGGCTACGGCCTCTCCTACAAGGCCCTGGACTGGGCCGGAGACAACGGGATTGGCCTGCTCATCACCCTGGACTGCGGCATCAAGGCCATAGACAAAGTGGAATATGCCCGCTCCAAGGGCATAGAAGTCATTATCTGTGACCACCACCTCCCGGAAAGCGAACTGCCCGCCGCCGTGGCCATCCTGGACCCCAAACGCGAAGACTGCCACTACCCCTTCGATGACCTTTGCGGCTGCGGCGTAGGCTTCAAGCTGGCTCAGGGCTATGTCCAGCGCTATGGCCTGGACTTCTCCCTGCTGGAACCCCTGCTGGACCTGCAGGTGGTCTCCATCGCCTCGGACCTGGTGTCCATGACCGGAGAAAACCGCATCCTGGCCCACTTCGGCCTCAAGCGGCTCAATGAGAACCCCCGCAAGGGCCTGCTGGCCATGATCAACCTGGCCAAGCTGGAGCCCGGGCACATCGGCATCGACGACATTGTCTTCAAGATTGGTCCGCGCATCAATGCCGCAGGGCGCATGGAAAGCGGCCGCCTGGCCGTAGAACTGCTCACGGCCACGGACGACCGCACCGCCTTCCGCATAGGGGACCAGATCAACGAGAACAACAACGAGCGCAAATCCATAGACCGGGAAATCACCCAGGAAGCTCTGGAGATGGTCCGCAGCGGCCGCGCCCTGGCCACGGAGAATGTCACCATCGTCTATAATCCCACTTGGAACAAAGGCGTTGTGGGTATTGTCGCTTCCCGCCTGGTAGAGGCCTATTACAAACCCACCGTGGTGCTCACCAAGAGCAACGGCTTTGTTACCGGCAGCGCCCGCAGCGTACAGGGCTTTGACCTTTACGCTTCCATCGAAAGCTGCGCGGCCCTGCTGGAGAACTTCGGCGGTCACATGTATGCGGCCGGCCTTACCATGAAGGAAGAAAACCTGGAGGCCTTCTGCGCCCAGATGGACAGCTTCGTCTCCGGCAATATCACCCGGGAAGAACTCACCCCCGTGGTAGAAATAGACGCCCAGCTGGACTTTTCCCAGATAACGCCCAAATTCACCCGCATCCTCAAGCAGTTCCAGCCTTTCGGCCCCGGGAACAACAACCCCGTCTTCCTCACGGAGGATGTGTATGATGCCGGCAACGGCCGCAAGGTAGGCGCCGGCGGCGTTCACCTCAAGCTGGACCTGATGCAGGAAAGCCAGCCTTATCGGCAAATCGCTGCTATCGGCTTCAACATGGCAGATTATTATGACCACATCAAGGCCGGCAACCCCATCGACATCTGCTATTCCATTGTAGAGAATTTCTACCGCGGGTCCTCCACGGTACAGCTAAGGCTCAAAGACATCCGTGAACGGGACGAGCTAATCTAGAAACAGCCTTTTGGAGATGGCTTTTTGCCGTCTCCGGATGCAGGGCCTCCGGGAGCGGAAGGTCCCGCGGAGACACTTCCAGAACAGGCTGGAAACCGGCCTCCTCCAACAAAGCCCTGTCTTCTATCCGTCCCGACAACAAGGCCACCGGAATCCCTTTTGCGCGCTGCAGAACAGCATGCGGGACCTTGCCCAGCAGGGTCTGGCTGTCGGATTTTCCTTCTCCGGTGATAATCAGGCCTGCCCCCTCGATGGCCCGCTCAAAACCCAGCAGTTCCATGACCCGCTGCGCTCCAGGCCGATATTCCGCATGGGCGTAGGCCATAAAAGCGCCGGCCAGGCCTCCTGCGGCACCGGCGCCCGCCTGGAAGGCCATATCCACGCCTGTTTCCTGCCGGTATTCACGGGCCAGCGTAGCCATCCGCAGTTCCAGCACGTCCAGGTCCTGAGGGGAGGCACCCTTTTGGGGGGCAAACACGCGTACGGCACCCTCCGGGCCCAGGAAAGGAGTCTTTACGTCACAGAGAAGCTCTACCGTAACGCTGCCTAAAAGCTCCTTGACACCGGGAACAGACAGCATACCGGCCCCGCCGTCGCAGGTGACGGTGCCGCCCAACGCCATGACAAAATGGGAGCAGCCTTTCTTCCGGGCCGCCAGCAAGAGTTCCCCCAGCCCTTTGGTGTGGGCCACCAGCGGGTTGCGCTCTTCTTTTTTCAGTAGCTGCATGCCACAGGCCTGGGCCACCTCTATGAATGCCGTTTCGCCCCGCACGCCATAACTGGCAAGGGCAGGGCGACCCAGCGGATCCTGGACGCTGACCTCGCAGCGGGAAATGTCCCCTGCCCTGGACAGTACGTCCAGCGTTCCTTCGCCGCCATCGGCCAGGGGAAGAAGCACCAGCTGGGCCCCGGGAAGCACTTCCCGGAGAGCCGCGGCCAGCGTTTCCGCCACTTCCGCAGCAGTCAGGCACTCCTTAAAAGAATCCGGCGCAATGACGATCTTCATGGCTTCGGCGCAGCTTACCCCATCAGGTATTTCCCTACCCGGGGAATGCGTTGGAGAAGGACGCTCACAAGCGCAACCACCACAAAGCTGCAAAGGGCGGTACATAGAATCTGGACAGGCGTGGTCCAGGCGCCCAGGGTGCCGGCATCGCCCAAGCCCAGCCAATCCCGGAACCATCCGCTGAACTTAGCCAGTACCAGCATGTGTATCAGGTACATCCCGTAACCGGCCTTGGAAAGGGGCAGCACCACCCGGCGGTACAGCCAGCTCTCCTCCCGGAACCGGGCCGACCTGAACACCAGCATCAGCCCCACCGCGGCAAGCACTACCGGAAGGCTGCAGAAGCCGATGGGCGTTTCCCAGGCCACCGCCACGGCCAGATCCCCGCTTAGAGGGAAGCTGCCGTCCGGCGAGGTAGCGGAGAATCGGCTCAAAAGACCGCTTACCATGGCCACAAAACCCATCAGGAAGAGTGTCCAGCCCAAGAGGCGGGTCCATCGGCCGGGAAGCAGGAAACGACGGAAGTAGAGCCCCACCAGCAAAAAGCCGATAAAACCGCTCAGGTAATAAAACGTGCCGAAGGGATTCCAGGAAGCCTCCCCCCACAGCGGGAAGAGGGCCGGGGCGGGAAGGCCGTCGGCCGCCTGGATAATGGGTGCCACACCGCCTGCCGCTTCCCGCACAAAAGGAATGAGCGTAGTTACCAGCCAGATACCCAGATATACTTCCAATTCCCGGCGGGACACTTTCTCTGCCCAGGGAGAGAGCAGCGGCATCATCAGGTACACACCCACCAGCATATACACAAACCACAGGTGGCCGGCGGCATAATTGAAATTGAGCAGCAAACCCTTAAAGTTGGCCACAGGCCGCCCCCAGACCAGGGCATAGACCAGGGTCCAGACAAACATGGGGACCAGGATACGGACAGCCCGCCGCTTGAAAAACTCCCCGGTGGAATAGCGCAGCGGGAACAGAAGGAAACTGGAAGCTATCAGGAACAGGGGGACGCAGGCGCGGCTAAGGCCTTCAAAAATGGCCACCCAATAAGCATCCGTGGGGCTAAGGATGAGCGCACCCTCCCCGCCCAGGTAAAACGGTTCCGTACTGTGGACCAGCATCACCATCAGGCAGGCCATCACCCGCAAAAAATCCAGCCAGACTTCTCTTTTCATAGGATATAACTTACTTCTTTGAATTGGTAAAGGCGCAGCATCCCGGCGCTGTCCCGGATTTGCAGCCTACCGTCCGGCGCCACGCCTTCAATCACGCCGGTAATCTGTTCTTCCTTCAGGCAGTCATGGTAACTGGCCTGTTCCCCCTTTTGGAAAAGCCGCGCAGTATAGGCTTCCAAAAGGGCCGAAGGCTCTTCCTTCAGCTGCGGCAACGCCTGCTCAAACAGGGCCAGAAGGGCTTCCAGGCAGGCATCCAGGTCCATTTTCCGCCCCGTGCACAGACGAACGGAAGTGGCACTGGCCAGCTGCGGGAACGCCTGCTGGTTAATATTGATACCCACCCCTATTACGGATGCCTCCAGGCTGTCTCCGCGGAGTGTATTCTCTATCAGGATACCGCAAATCTTGCGGCGCCCCACGTAGATGTCATTGGGCCATTTTACCTGGCTGTCCACGCCGCAATCCTGCAGGAAAGCGACCACTACATTGGAGATTAAATAATTGAGCCAGTGGGCATTTCTGGCCGGCAATTCCCCTTGCGCAAACTTAAGGACAATGGAAAAGGTAAGGTTGGCGCCCGGCTCCGAGAACCAGCTGTTGCCCCGCTGGCCCCTGCCGGCAGTCTGCTCCCGGGCGGCGAGAACCGTGCCCGAAGAGAGCTCCGGAAGCCGCCTCTGGGCCTCCGAGTTGGTGGAGTCTATGCTGAGGAGCCGGATAAGTTTCATTCCATGTCCCCCAGGGGCTCGTTGAAGGGTTCCAGGAAGGGGTTGTACATCCCTTCGCGCGCAATGGAGGTGGGCTGTCCGTGACCGGGTATGACGTCTGTTTCCCCGGGGAGGTTCAGCAGTTTCCCCTTGATGGAGGCCATCAGGAGATCATAGTCCCCGCCCTTGAGGTCCGTGCGGCCGATACTCCCTGCAAAGAGCGTATCCCCGCTGAGCAGCAGGTTGTTACGGGCCGAGTAATAGCAAACCCCGCCCGGCGTGTGACCCGGCGTGTGCAGCACCTTCCACTCCGTTCCGCCGCTGGTAAGAAGCTGCCCGTCGGCCACATCCGTGGGAATGAAACTGTGCTTGAGGAAGGAGAAATCTTCCATCCCGGGAAAGCCGGCCGATATGTGCTTCATGATATCTACATCCAGGGGATGCAGGTACACGGGAACGGGATACTCGGCCAGCAGCCGGTCCACGCCCCACACATGGTCAAAGTGCCCGTGGGTGAGGAGGATGGCATCCGGCACGATGCCGTTACGCTCAAAGAACTCCTTCAGCTGATCCAGGCCTTCGGGCGAAGACATGCCGGGGTCCACCACCGTACAGGTGCGGGAGCCGTCCTCCCAGCAAAGCACGCAATTGGTTCCCAGCGGGTTGAAAGAAAATATTCTGGTATGTAGCATAGGCGTTTTGGTTTTTCGCTTTGCAAATTTACGATAATTTTACCAACTTTGTAGAACCAAGACCTCTCCAGCATGCACATCGGAATCGCAGGGAATATCGGCAGCGGAAAAACCACGCTCACCACGCTTCTGGCCCACCATTACGGCTGGACGCCCAAATTCGAATCCGTCACCTATAACCCCTACCTGGCAGATTATTACGCAGACATCAAGCGCTGGTCCTTTGCCCTGGAGATGTATTTCCTCCAGCAGCGCCTGCACGATGTACTGGAAATAGCCCAGTCCAAGGAGGTAGTGATCCAGGACCGTACCCTTTTTGAGGGCGTCCACATTTTCGTGGCCAACAACTACGCCCAGGGCAACCTCTCGGAAAGGGACTACAACACCTACATGGACACCTACAACGTCATGATGGAAGTGGTGAAGCAGCCGGATTTGATGATTTACCTGCGCTCCAGCATAGAGCACCTGGTGGCCCAGATCCAAAAACGCGGCCGGGACTATGAACAAAGCATCTCCATCGAATACTTGGGCGGCCTGAATGAGCGCTACGAAAAATGGATTGCCGGCTACACGGGCAAGCTTATCATCGTGGATACGGACAAGATGGATTTCCTGAACCGCCCGGAAGACTTCGCCACCATCACGGACCGCATAGACGCAGAACTGTTCGGCCTGTTTTAACGAAACAAAGTTATAGTCATTATGCATATTGCGATTGCCGGAAATATCGGCAGTGGAAAAACCACCCTTACCAAAATGCTGGCCGCCCATTACGGCTGGACACCCAAATTCGAATCCGTAGATTTCAACCCTTACCTGGCAGATTTCTACGAGGACATGGAACGCTGGTCCTTCAACCTCCAGATCTACTTCCTGAACAAACGCTTCCAGGACGTAGTGGAGATTTCCAAGCATCAGGAGGTCATTATCCAGGACCGCACCATCTACGAGGATGCCCGCATCTTCGCCCCCAACCTCCACGCCATGGGCCTTATGTCCACCCGGGACTTCGAGAACTACACGGACCTCTTTGACCTCATGATGTCCCTGGTGAACCCGCCGGACCTCCTCATCTACCTGCGCTCCAGCATCCCCAACCTCATTGCCCAAATCCAGAAGCGCGGCCGTGAGTATGAGCGCTCCATCCGCATAGACTATATCGCCGGCCTCAACCAGCGCTACGAAGACTGGATAGGCAGCTATAAGTCTCGCCTGCTCATTGTAGATGTGGACAATATCAAATTCGAGAACAAAGCGGAAGACTTCCAGTTCATTACGGACAAGATAGACGCAGAGCTCTACGGTCTTTTCCCGGCAGAACAGTCCTAATCAACCCCATGCGTATGACACAAAGACCTACCATCATCGACTTTGTAGAGCATTACTCCAGAAAGTTCCCCCAGCACACCTATCTCCGCGAAAAGATTGACGGAAAGTGGAAAGAAATCACCCAGGAGGAGACCCGCCTGGAAGCCTACCGGGTTGGCGCCGGCCTCATGTCGCTGGGCCTCAGGAAGGGGGACAAGATAGCCCTCCTGTCGGAGAGCCGCGCCATGTGGGTGATTGCAGAACTGGGCGCCCTGTATGCCGGCGCCACGGACGTTCCCCTGTCCGTAAACCTGGGAGAAGGGAAGGACCTGGTTTTCCGCATCAACCACTCGGATTCCAAGTGGATCCTGGTCTCCGGCAACCACCTGCCCAAGATTCGCGCCATCCTTCCGCAGTGCCCGGACGTAGAAAAAGTCATCGTCTTCGACGACAACGCCTTCGACTATGAGAACCTGGAAGCCAAAGAGATACGCATGAGCGAGATCCAGAAGATGGGAGACGAGTTCCTCAAGGCCCACAAGGCAGAGTTCGAGGCCCGCTTCCGTTCCGTGGGCCCGGAAGACTATGCCAACATCTCCTATACTTCCGGCACCACGGCAGACCCTAAGGGCATTCTCCTCACGCACCGCAACTACACGGCCAACGTAGAGCAGGGCAGTTCCGTCATCAGCATCGAGGAAAACGCCGTCATGCTCATCATCCTTCCGCTGGACCACTGCTTTGCCCATGTGGCCGGCATGTACACCATGATGAGCCTGGGCGGTTCCATCGGCTTTGTCCCTATCGGCAAGAATGCCCTGGCAACGCTGCGCAACGTGCCCGCCGCCATTGCAGAGGTACGTCCGCACGTAATGCTCTCGGTCCCCGCCCTGGCGCGCAATTTCAAGAAAAACATTGAAACGGGTATCAAGAAAAAGGGGCCCAAGGTGGAACGCCTCTTCAACTTTGCCGTTCGCAACGCCATTGCCTACAACCGCGAATACTACAACCGCGGCACCGGCGGGACGGCCTGGCGCAAACCCCTGGTAAGGCTCTTTGACAAGATTCTCTTCAAGCAGGTGCGGGAGAGTTTCGGTGGCCGCATGCGCTTTTTCGTGGGCGGCGGCGCCCTGCTGGACATTGAGCTGCAGCGCTTTTTCTGCGCCGTGGGCATGCCCATGTTCCAGGGCTACGGCCTCACGGAAGCAACGCCCATCATTTGCGCCAACTCGGAGGGCCATGCCCGCTTCGGCTCATCGGGCCGTATCGTAAAGCCCATGGACTGCGTCATCCTGGATTCCGAAGGTAAAGAGGTCCCGCACGGCACCCGCGGAGAAATTGTGATTCGCGGAGAGAACGTGATGGCCGGCTACTGGAAAAATCCCAAAGCCACGGAAGATACCGTGGTGGATGGCTGGCTCCACACCGGAGACATGGGCTATATTTGCCCGGAAGACCCTGACTACCTGTACGTCGTGGGCCGTTTCAAGAGCCTTCTCATCTCCTCTGACGGGGAAAAATACTCTCCCGAAGGTTTCGAGGACAACCTCACCGAAACCTCCAGATGGGTAAGCGCCTGCGTGCTGCACAACAACCAGAATCCCTACTGTGTGGCGCTGCTGGTGCCGGACAAGACCGCCCTCGGGGAGGCCTGCACAGCCCACGGCCTGGACCCTTCTACGGAAGAAGGCAAACGCTACATGCTGGGTCTCATCCAGGCCGACGTGGACAGCTACAAGAAGGGCGGCCACCACGAGGGCATGTTCCCTGAGCGCTGGCTCCCCTCTGCCCTGGGCATTTGCGACGAGGAATTCACCATCGCCAACAAGATGATGAACTCTACCATGAAAATTGTCCGCGGCAAGGTGGAGGAGCACTACGCCACCCTGCTGGATTACCTCTACACCACGGAAGGCAAGGACCTGTACAATCCGCTCAACCTTAAGGCGCTGGACAAATGATAGTCCGGCAGGCCGCCGCGGTGGATATTCCCGCCATTATGGCCGTCCTGGAGGCGGCCCGGGGCATTATGCGCGCCTCGGGTAACCCTTCCCAGTGGCCGGACGGGTACCCCACCCTTTCCATGATTGAAGGGGACCTTTCCCGCGGCGTAGGCCACGTCTTGGAGGCCAACGGCACCGTGGCCGGCTACTTCGCCTGCATCCCCGGACCGGACCCCACCTACGGGTACATCGAAGGCGGCGCCTGGCTGGACGACACGCTCCCCTACTACGTCGTTCACCGCATAGCCAGCTACCCCCACGTGCACGGTATCTTTGCCGGTATCATAGACTTTGTCTCCGGCCTTACCAACAATATCCGCATTGACACCCACCGGGACAACCGCATCATGCAGCACCTCCTGGCCCGGCACGGTTTCACCTATTGCGGCGTTATCTATCTCCTGAGCGGAGCCCCCCGCCTCGCCTACCAGCGGGTTATTATGTAAACACTTTTTTGCTATGAATTGGTATCTGAAATGTTTGAAACAGTACATCGATTTCTGGGGACGCGCGCGCCGGAAAGAGTACTGGATGTTCACCCTGTGGAACGTTGTGATTATCATGTTCCTGGCCGCGCTTGAGGCCATTGGCACGGAGATCGGATCTGACTCCTTTGCGTCGTATATCCCTATGGTCCTTTATCTCCTTTACGGCCTCTTTATCCTTATCCCTTCCTTCACCGTCAGCGTCCGTCGCCTGCACGATATCGGAAAAAGCGGCTGGTGGATACTCATTGGCCTAATTCCTGTCATCGGCAGCATCATCCTGCTGGTCTGGTACTGCACGGAAGGCCAGCGCTGCGAGAACGAATGGGGCCCCGACCCCAAAGAGGGGGAATAGCGGGTACTCTATGGCAAAGCGGGAGTATATCCGGATCATGGGTGCGCGGGCTAACAACCTGCAAAACGTCAACGTAGATATCCCCAGAGGGGAATTTGTAGTGGTGACGGGCCTTAGCGGCAGCGGCAAGAGTTCCCTTGCCTTCGACACTATTTATGCCGAAGGGCAGCGCCGCTACATGGACACCCTCTCCACCTACGCCAAGCACTTCATGGGCATCCTGGAAAAGCCTCAGGTGGAGGATATCAGCGGACTCAGCCCCATCATCGCCATAGAGCAGAAGACCACCGGCAACAACCCGCGCTCCACGGTGGGTACCATCACCGAGATTTACGACTTCCTGCGCCTTTTGTACGCCAAGGGTTCGCGGGCCTTCTCCCCGGACAGCGGGAAAGAGATGGTCCGCTACACGGACGCCCAGATAGTGGACCTGATCATGCGCCGCTACAGCGGCCGCAAATGCTACCTGCTTGCTCCCATCATCCGGGGTCGCAAGGGCCATTACAAGGAGCTGCTGGAGCAAATGAGAAAGCGCGGCTACACGGAAATCCGCATAGACGGGGAAATCCTGGAGCTGCAGCAGGTGCAGGCCCTGGACCGCTACAAGCCGCATTTTATAGAACTGGTGGTGGACAGGCTCAAGCCAGAGGCCGGCGACGACCGCCGTATCCGGGAGTCGGTGGGCCGCGCCCTGAACCTGGGAAAGGGCTCCGTAGCCATCCTGGACAGCGAGACGCAGGAGCTTTCCCACTACTCCAAGCACTTGGTGGACCCTGAGAGCGGCCTCTCCCTGCAGGAGCCCCAGCCGCACAGCTTTTCCTTCAATTCGCCGCAGGGCTACTGCCCGCACTGCAAGGGGCTGGGCACCATAGTGGACGTTAACCTGGACAGCATTATCCCGGACCGCAGCAAGTCCGTGGCCGACGGAGGCATAGCCCCGCTGGGCAAGGTGCGGGAAAACCGCAAATTCGAGATTATCCGCGCCATTGCCCGCCAGTACGGATTCAGCCTGTATGACCCCATAGCCGCCCTCCCGGACGAGGCAGTGAGCCTGCTGGTCTTTGGCTCGGAAGACCTTTTCCGCGTAGGGGAGGGCAACCTGAGCGAGATGGAAAGCTGGAGCGGCGTGATAGACAATATCGAGGACACCGTCACCTGCCCGGTGTGCGGCGGAACGCGCCTCAATGCAGAGGCCCTGTGCTTCCGCGTGGACGGAAAAACCATCTCGGAGGTGGCTGCCATGGAAATGACAGAGCTCCGGCGCTGGCTGGATGCCATCCCGGAGGGCTTCAACCAGCGGGAGCAGAACGTTGCGCGGGATATCCTCAAAGAGCTCCGCGAGCGGGTGCAGTTCATGCTGGACGTGGGACTGGACTACCTTTCGCTGGACAGGCCCACCGGCTCGCTTTCCGGCGGGGAAAGCCAGCGCATCCGCCTGGCTACGCAGATAGGATCCAAGCTGGTGAACGTGCTGTATATCCTGGACGAGCCTTCCATCGGCCTGCACCAGAAGGACAACCGCAAGCTCATAGCCTCGCTCAAAACCCTCCGCGACGAGGGCAATTCCGTGATGGTGGTAGAGCACGACGCAGAGACCATGCTCAGCGCAGACTGGCTGGTGGATGTGGGCCCCGGCGCCGGTGAAAATGGCGGCCGCATCTGCCTGAACGCCCCCTTGAGCGCCCTTCTCGAGGGCGGGAAATTGGATGCCGATACTGCCGCACACGCGCTCATCGGCCCTTCCGTCACGCTGGAGTACCTGCAGGGACGGCGGAGTATTCCCGTCCCTTCGGCCCGGCGCCCCGGAAACGGTAAGTTCCTCACGCTGAGGGGAGCAACGGGCAATAATCTGAAAAACGTGGAAGTCTCCTTCCCGCTGGGTTGCCTCATTGGCGTGGCGGGGCTGTCCGGCTCCGGCAAAAGCTCGCTGGTGAACGAGACGCTCATGCCCATCCTCAAACAGAAGTTTTACCGGGGCAAGGAAAAGCCGCTGCCCTACGGGAACATCGAGGGCGTGGAGCATCTGGACAAGCTCATCGAGATAGACCAGAGCCCGATTGGCCGTACGCCGCGCTCCAATCCGGCCACCTTTACGGGGGTGTTCAATGACATCCGCCAGCTCTTCGAGCAAACCCAGGACGCCAAAGTCCGCGGCTTCAAGGCGGGCCGATTCTCCTTCAACGTGGCCGGCGGCCGCTGCGAAGAGTGCAAGGGTGCGGGTATTAAAGTGATAGAGATGAATTTCCTGCCATCCGTGCACGTTCCCTGCGAGGTGTGCGGCGGCAAGCGCTACAAGGAAGATACCCTGGCGGTGCGCTACAAGGGAAAAAACATCAATGACGTGCTGGAAATGCCCATCAGCGAAGCCTACGAGTTTTTCAAACCCGTGCCCCGCATTGCCGCCAAGCTGAAGGCGCTGGTAGATGTGGGCCTGGGTTATATCCACCTGGGACAGAGTGCCGTCACCCTTTCCGGCGGGGAAAGCCAGCGCATGAAACTGGCCGCGGAACTCTCCCGCCCCTCTACCGGAAAAACGCTCTACATCCTGGACGAGCCCACTACCGGCCTCCACTTCGAGGACATCAGCGTGCTGCTGGGCGTTCTGCAGCGGCTGGTAGATGCCGGAAACACCGTCATCGTTATCGAGCACAATCTGGACGTCCTTAAAAGCGTGGATTACATCTTTGACATGGGTCCCGAAGGCGGCCGGAAGGGCGGCTTTATCGTGGCCCACGGCACGCCGGAGCATGTGGCCGCGGACCCCGCCTCCGTCACCGGTCCCTTCCTCCGCGAGGTGCTGTAGCTATTCCCCCGGGAAGCGGACGCCCCACTCGGCGCGGAGACGGTCCATCAGGTGCATGATGTAAAGGGTCTCTGCGTGGGACATCTGCGGGGCTTCGATGAGCCCTGCCTCTATGGCCTCCTTGCACGCAAGGAACTGATGCTCAAAGCCATTGAACTCCGGCGGAACGGGAATCTCCTTTTCCACCACATGCCGTTTGCGGCACACGCGGATGTGCGTAGGGTGGATCAGGTCGTCGAAGCAGAGGTAGCCCGTTGTACCGGCAATCACACCTACATTGTCCCCCTGGCACCAGGCCGATGCCTGTACGGAAGCCACGGTCCCGTCCGCCAGCACCATGGTGATGACTTCCGTGGCATCCACGCCCGTATTGGCGCGGATGCAGGTGGTGTTGATGCGCTCGATGGGGGAATCGGCATACATGCGCACGAAGTTGAGCACGTACACGCCCAAATCCAGCAGGGCACCGCCCCCCAGCTCCGGCTTCTGCACCCTTTCCTTGTCCGAGACATTGTAGGTAATGGTGGCGCTGATCATGCGCGGTTCCCCGATAATGCCGGATTCCAGCAGCTCCCGTCCCATCTTCCTTACCGGCATATAGCGCGGCCACATGGCCTCTGCCACAAAAACGCCTTTCTCGCGCGAGAGGGCCAGAATGGTGGCCGCCTCCGTGGCATTAAGCATGAAACTCTTTTCCACCAGGCAGGGTTTCCCGGCCAGAATGGCATCCCGCGTCACTTCAAAGTGGGCCGAGTGGGGTGTAGCCACATACACCAGCTGGATGTCAGGATCCGCCAGAAGTTGTGCATACGATCCATAGGCCCGCGGTATACCGAAACGGGCGGCAAAAGCCTGTGCCTTCTCCTGGCTGCGGGACCCTACCGCCAGACACTGCATGCCTTCCATGGCCGCCAGCGTGGTAGCCGCTTTCTCGGCGATATGCCCCGTTGCGATGATGCCTACGTTCATGCCCTACAGGGTTTGGCCGCCGATAAACTCGCGGAGGATGGAGGTGGGAGGGATAGCGGCAATTTCTTCCGGCTGCAGCGGGACGATGTAGGAAAGGAACTTCAGGAGGCGCACCGCCTCTGCGTAGGCCGGCGAGGAGGGCTGGATGCGGCGCAGCAGGGGTTCGGCATAGTAGCGCAGCATCGGCAGTTCATACAGCAGGGCCGTGTTGAACTGGGAATCGGCGTTTTCCTGGAAAGGGAAGATGTAGTGGTTCTCTCCCCTTCTGACCGACGGCCAGCGCTGGAGGGTCTCCTCCGGGGTTATGCCCCGTACGCGGTTGTCGCGCACCATGCGCCGCAGCAGGCGGTTGTCCGTGGTGGAAATGCAGCAGTTCTCGTCCAGTTTCAGGGAGGTAAGGGCCGATGCATAAATCCTGTAAATGCGGCTCTGGTCCACCGAAGGAACCATGGCAGGATCCAGCGCATGGATGCCCTCCATCACCAGGATGTCATTCTCTTCCAGGCGCATCATCTTGCCCTCGAAGAAAGGCTTGCCCTGCTTGAAGTCATAGCGGGGCAGTTCCACTTCCCCGCCTGCAAGCAAGGTATTGAGGTGGTTACCCAGCAGTTCCAGGTCCATGGCCTCCAGGGCCTCGAAGTCATAGTTTCCGTTGGCATCCTTGGGCGTACGCTCCCGTGATACGAAGTAATTGTCCAGCTCTATCACTTTGGGGTTCATCTCCAGCACTTTCAACTGCTGGGCCACGCGCAGGGAGGAGGAAGTCTTGCCGCTGGAAGACGGCCCGGCCAGAAAGACTATCTTCACATGGTCTTTCACCGCGGCCACTTTGTTGGCCAGTTCTGCGTAGAAACGCTCCTGACGGGCCTCGCAGAGGTTGATAAGCTGCACGGCCCCTCCGGAGAGCAGCAGCTTGTTCAGGGCGCCTACGCTCACCACGCCGGTAGCCTTGCACCAGTAGCCGTACTCCTTGAGCGTGACCGTGAGTTTTTTCTGCTTCTGGCGCGGGATGGTGCGCGAAATGTCGTCGTCCGAGGGGTACTGCAGGCAGAAACCATGGTGGAAAGGCATCAGGTCAAAGACCTTCAGGTAGCCGGTAGAGGGGACCAGGGGGCCGTAGAAATCGTCGGCCACACCGTCCAGGTAATAGACGGAGCAGAAGTAGGAGCCCAGGGACTCCTGCAGGGCTGCCTTCAGCGGCTGGCCCTGGGCCCGGAAGATGGCCGTAGCCTCCTCCGAGCGCATTTTCTCTCGCGTAAAAGGCAGATCCAGCGCCACCAGGCGGCGCATTTCTTCCCGGAGGCGCATGATGTCTTCATCGGCCACGTGCTCTCCGCGGAACTTGCAATAGTAGCCGCTGGGCAGTGAATGGTTGATTTTCAGGGTCTTCTCCGGGAAAAGCTTACGCACGGCCCGCTGCAGCAGGAAGCTGAGCGAGCGAAGGTAGCAGCGCCGGCCCTCCGGATGACAGTAGCCGATAAACTCCACCCTATGGGGATAAAAGAGCGGGAAGTTAAGGTCCTTGAGCTCATGGTCCGCCAGGGCCGCGAGTACGGGATATTCCTTCCCGTCCTTGCCCATGATGGTTTTAGGGGCAATGCTTGACAGGCGCGATCCTTCGGGCAGGGAGTATTCCTTGCCGTCGTTGACACAGTAGATGGTAATTGTATCCATAGGTTTATTCATTATTGCGGGGGAACTGGACTATCAGGGCGCTTTTAGGGGCTACGGAAAAGCCGTCACGCAGTGTAACTTGCTCTCCGCTAAGTACTTCAGTACCAGTGACAGGGCCTTCCACAAACTCCCGGTAATGCTGCCAGTCCAGGGTGCGGGGCTCCTGCGTGTTGTTGATATAGACAAAGACGGCTTCCGTGTCCGTGTAGCGGAAGAAGGAATAGGTATTGTCCGTAATATTGTGCGGACCGTCGTTGCGGCGGGACAAAAAATGCAGCGTCTTTCCCTCCTGCACCGCCTTGCAGCTTTTTCGCCAGCGGAAAAGCGCACGGGTATAGTCGTGGAGCTCTGCCGCCGTGGCATACATTTCCGGGGCCGATGCCCGCCCTTCGGCCGTGAAAAGATTGCACGGGTCACCTGCCCAGCCGCCCGGGAAGTCAATGCGTTTGGCACCGTCGTGCGGGGGGCAGTCCTTGCGCTCCAGGAACATCATTTCGTCGCCGTAATAAAGCTGCGGAATGCCGCGAAGGGTGGCCAGGAGCGCCAGGGCCAGTTTCATCTTGCGGGGGTCCTGGCCCAGGATGTCGCCGGTGCGGGCGTGGTCGTGGTTGGCAAAGAAGGTAAGGATGTGCGTGAGGTCCTGGTAGGCAAAATCCTGCGCCAGGACGCTATAGACGCGGGTGAGGCCCTCGTCCCAGAAAACCTGCTCCTCATTGAGGGCGCGCAGGAGGGCCTGCTGCAGAGGGAAATCCATGATGGACGGCAGGTTGGAGTTGAAGCCGTTGCGGTTGGGATTGTCCTTTTGCCAATAGGCTACCTGCGGGATGTTCATGTCCCAGCACTCTCCTACGATATTCATGGCGGGATACTCTTCAGTAATGGCCTTGCACCAGCGGCTCATGGGCTCCGGCTCATTGTATGGGTAGGTATCTACGCGAAGACCGTCCAGTCCGGCGTACTCTATCCACCACACGGCCCACTGCTGGAAATAATTGAGTACAAAGGGATTGTCCAGGTTCATGTCCGGCATGGAGGGCACAAACCAGCCACTCTCCTGCCGCTCCCGGTCCCGCTGGGAGGCGTGCGGGTCCATGTACACGGAAAAGAGGGCGTTCATTTGCATGTAGGGCTCGTTCACGTGGTACCAGTCCTTGAACGGAGGGTCTTCCATCCACCAGTGGGCGGTGCCGCAGTGGTTGGTGACTATGTCCATCACCACCTTGATGCCTTTTTCGTGGGCCTTTTGCACAAACTCCTTGTACAGGGCGTTGTCCCCGAAGCGGGGGTCTATGTGATAGTAGTCGCTGCAGGCATAGCCGTGGTAGCTTTCCCGCGGCTGGTTGTCCAGCAGCAGCGGTGTACACCAGATGGCCGTGGCGCCAAGGTCTGCTATGTAATCCAGGTGGTCGATGATGCCCTGCAGGTCCCCGCCGTGACGGGCCACTGCGTTTTGCCTGTCCACGATGTCCGGTGTTTGCGGCGCCGCCCATTCCCGTGCCGACCCATCCTCATACCTTCCCCCCGCCCAGCCTTGGTCGTTCTCTGCGCTGGCCGATGCAAAGCGGTCCGGCATGATAAGGTAGAGCATATCGGCCGTGGTGAAACTGCCTCGCCCTGCGCTTCCCTTTTCCCTTTCGCGGATGAGGTAGGGGTACTTGAAGGCCTGTCCTTCCTTGCTGAATATCAGGTAGTAAGTGCCGGGGCGGGCATCCGCCGCCACCTCTATGTCCACCAGCAGGTAATTGGGGCTTTCGGCGGGATGAATTTGCTTGATGCTGAGGCCTTTGCCCGATACGCTTACATCATACGAGCCGATGGCAGGCCCCTGCACCAGCAGTTGCAAATCCGTTTTCATGCCCGTCCACCAGCTGAGGGGCTCCACGCGGGTAATCTGGGCGGTAGCTTCCTCTATGGTATCCGGACTCAAGGCTTTGGGCTGGCTGCATGCGCACATAAGCAGTAGCAAAGCAATCGCTGACTGTTTCATTCTTTATTTCTTGACTAGCACCATATACTCTCCGGGAGCCAGGGTAATCTGGGCAGGGATGGTTACGTCGGTGCCCTTGAAAACGTCTGTGTACTCTCCCAGGAGGTTAAGGGTCATGGTAATGGGGGCGGCCTGGAGGTTGCGGAACGGTTCTGCCACCGTTTCGCCGGCAGGGCGGTTGCCGTCGGCTTCAGATGCAGCGGAAACGGCCTCCTGCGGCTGTGCCTGGCCAAAACTGGCTATTACAATGACCATATTGCCTTTCACTTCACGGTGGAAGGCCACCCAGCCTTCCGGGGCATCCCACCACACAATGTCTCCGCCGCGCTCACCGGCTAGGAGAGCGGGATTGTTGTGCTTGAGTTCTACCAGTTTTTTCCAGAAGGCGGTGTACTCGTTGGGGCTCCAGTCCGTGATGGGGTCTTTCTCGAAGAAAGCCAGCCGGCGGCTCAGGCCAATCTCCTGCCCGGTATAAATCATGGGCTGGGAGTTGGGGAGCGTGAAGCACAGGACGGCGCAGGCATCCGCGGCTGCGCCCTGCCGCTCGAATTCCGTGCCGGACCAGGAGTTTTCGTCGTGGTTGGAGGTGAAGGTGAGGCGGAAGGCTTCCTTGGGGAAACGGGCGGCGTCGCGGGCTACGTAGTCCTTGAGGTCATCTACAGTTTTGCTGCCCTGGGCCAGACCGTTGAGCAGGTGATGCAGCTCCCAGGCGTAGTTGGCGTCGAAGGTTTCCTGCGGATTGGCCAGGTTGTCGCGTTCTGCCTCTGCCAGCAGGTAGATGTCCGGATAGTCTTCGTTCATCTTGGGAAGAATCCCGTACCAGAAATCTGCGGGGACCTCACCGGCGGCGTCGCAGCGGAAGCCGTCCACGCCTTTTTCCAGCCAGAAGCGCATGGCCTGGTCCTGCGCAGCCCACACGGCCTGGTTCTCATAGTTGAGGCTGCGGGTATCTGTCCAGTCGTATTCCCAGATGGCGTTGCCGTTGGCGTCACGCTCATAGAAGTCCGCAGGCTTTTCCCGCATCCACACATGGTCCGGGGCGGTCTGGTTGGCCACCCAGTCCAGGATGACCTTGAAGCCCATGGCATGGGCGGCCTTGAGCAGCTGCTCAAAGTCCTCCATGGTACCGAACTCCGGATTCACCTTTGTGTAATCCGAGATGGCGTAATAGGAGCCCAGGGTGCCTTTACGTTCCTCTACTCCAATCTCATACATGGGCATCAGCCAGAGAATGTCCACGCCCAGGTCCTTGAGGCGGGGAAGCTGGGCTTCCACCCCTTTGAACGAGCCTTCCGGCGAGAACTGCCGCACGTTCACTTCATATACCACGGAGTTGTAGGTCCACTCCGGATGATACTGCTCAGGCTTCTTGCTGCAGGAGAGCACTCCTGCCACCACCATAAGGGTAAAAAGAATACGTTTCATGTTGCGCGTTTTAAATCTTACAATTGTACGAAAAATCCCGCGCATTTCCAACGCCATGCCCCTTTTTTCCCGACCAGCCGCCCCCTCCCCCCGACGAACGGCACAACCAGGGCCCGACCGTACGCAAAATCAGCCAACCGCCCGCAACACCTAACCCCCTGAACCACAGCCGTTTCCACAAATCAATCGTTGCATTTTGCGCCGATTGATTTCCAGAACGGTCTCATTCTCAATTGTTTACGTATCAGCGCGTGTGGCTTCGGGCTGGTCAGCGCCGGCCATGACGGGGAGGAGGGCTGTGTCGGGGGGCACTGAGGGCCGATTTTGCCCCCGGAGCCGCGGAATTGTCACGTCGGGGGGCGCCAGAGCCCGGTTTTGCCCCCGGAGGCATGCCAAAGATGGCCGGTCGGGGCCGGGCATGACGGGGGGAGTGTCGGGGAGAGCCGTGACGGGATGACTGTGCCGGGGGTGTCCTGCCAAATTGTCAGTAGCGGGGTGCTGGCACGGCAGTTGATGTTCCATGGAGGCCTTTCCTTAGCGGGAAGGCGCCGCAGAACACACTAAAAAACACAATATCATGCTCAAACCTTTAGGAACAAGAGTGGTGATCGAGCCCAAAGAGGCCGAAACCATGACCGCCGGGGGCCTCTACATCCCGGACAATGCCAAAGAGAAACCGCAGCAGGGTGCCATCGTTGCAGTGGGCCCCGGCTCCAAGGACGAACCCATGGAAGTGAAAGTGGGGGACGTGGTCCTTTACGGCAAGTACGCCGGTACGGAGGTCACCGTGGATAACAAAAAGTACCTCATCGTTAAACAGTCGGACATTTTAGCAATCCTCTAAATCATGGCAAAAGAGATTAAATTCAATACCGATGTTCGCACCGCTATGAAGGAAGGTGCGGATGCCCTGGCCAATGCAGTGAAGGTCACTCTGGGCCCCAAGGGACGTAATGTTGTGATTTCCAAGAAATTCGGCGCTCCCCAGATCACCAAGGACGGCGTTACCGTAGCCAAGGAAGTGGAGCTGGAAGACCAGTTCCAGAACATGGGCGCCCAGATGGTGAAGGAGGTTGCCTCCAAGACCAACGACCAGGCCGGTGACGGTACCACCACCGCCACGGTGCTGGCCCAGGCCATCATCAACGTGGGCCTCAAGAACGTAGCCGCCGGCGCCAACCCGATGGACCTCAAGCGGGGCATCGACAAGGCAGTCGCCGCCGTGGTGAAGGAACTCAAGGCCCAGAGCCAGCCCGTGGGCGAAGACTACTCCAAGGTGGAGCAGGTGGGCACCGTGAGCGCCAACAATGACGCCCTGATCGGCAAGCTCATCGCCGATGCCATGGCCAAGGTGGGCAAGGACGGCGTCATCACCGTAGAGGAAGCCAAGGGCACCGAGACGGAAGTGAAGGTGGTGGAAGGCATGCAGTTCGACCGCGGCTACATCAGCCCCTACTTCATGACCAACGGCGACAAGATGGAAGCTGTCCTGGACGACACCTACGTCCTCCTCACGGACAAGAAAATCTCCAACATGGAAGACCTGATGCCCCTGCTGGAGCCCGTCGCCCGTGAAGGCCGCAGCCTCCTCATCATTGCAGAAGACGTGGAAGGTCAGGCTCTTACCACACTGGTAGTGAACCGTTTGCGCGGTACCCTGAAGGTGGCCGCCGTCAAGGCTCCCGGCTTCGGCGACCGCCGCAAGGAAATGCTTCAGGACATTGCCACCCTCACCGGTGCAGTAGTCATCAGCGAAGAGCGCGGCTTCACCCTCCAGAACGCCAACGTCCAGATGCTGGGCAAGGCAGAGAAGGTGACCATCACCAAGGAGAACACCACCATCGTGGGCGGTGCCGGCGACCAGGCCGCCATCAAGGACCGGGCCGACCAAATCCGTGCCCAGATAGAGACCACCAAGAGCGACTACGACCGTGAGAAGCTCCAGGAGCGCCTGGGCAAGCTGGCCGGCGGCGTGGCTGTCATCTACGTAGGTGCCACCACCGAGGTGGAAATGAAGGAAAAGAAAGACCGCGTGGACGACGCCCTCAACGCCACCCGTGCAGCCGTGGAAGAGGGTTACCTCCCCGGCGGCGGCGTAGCCTACATCCGTGCCGCAGAAGCCCTCAAGGGCCTCAAGGGTGAGAACGACGACGAGACCACCGGTGTCCGCATCATCGAGCGCGCCATCGAGGAACCCCTCCGCCAGATCGCCGAAAATGCCGGCGTGGAGGCTTCCGTCATCATCAACAAGATTCGCGAGGGCAAGGGTGACTTCGGCTACAACGCCCGCACCGACGAGTACGTCAAGATGTACGAGGCCGGTGTCATCGACCCCACCAAGGTGGCCCGCGTGGCCCTGGAGAACGCCGCTTCCGTAGCCGGCATGCTCCTCACCACCGAATGCGGTATCGTGGACATCCCCGAACCCGCTCCCGCCGCTCCCGCCATGCCTGCAGGTGGCATGATGTAGTGTCGCCCCCCAGCTTTTTTTCCAGAAATAATGCTATCTTTGTCGTTATGAGAAAGATAGCATTGTTTTTTTGCCTGGCGGGCGTGCTGGCAGCCTGCACCGCCAAAGAGGAAAAAGGCGCATGGGCACCGCTCCAGGACCATATTTTAACCCGTTGGGCAGCAGAGGTGGACCCGCAGAATCCCCTGGCGGAATACCCCCGTCCGCAGATGGCGCGCGAGCGCTGGGTCTCGCTTAACGGCCTGTGGAACTATGCCATCGGCCCCAAGGAAGGTGAACAGCCGGAGGCAGAGGGGAAAATCCTGGTGCCTTTTGCCATCGAAAGCGCCCTCTCCGGCGTTGGTAAGCACATTACGGCCGATGATGCCCTCTGGTACAGCACCACCTTCACCGTCCCTAAAAAGTGGAAGGGAGAGCAAATCTGGCTCAACTTCCAGGCGGTGGACTGGAGTGCAGAGGTTTGGGTGAACGGCCAGCGGGCCGGGCTGCATACCGGCGGCTACACGGCCTTCAGCTTCAATATTACGCCCTTCCTGAAAAAGGGGAAGCAGGAGCTGGTGGTGAAGGTGCTGGACGCCACTGACAACGACGAGCAGCCGCGCGGCAAGCAGGTCTCCAACCCTTCCGGTATCTGGTATACGCCCGTGAGCGGTATCTGGCAAAGCGTGTGGCTGGAGCCCACGCCCAGCCAGGCCCGGATTACCCGCTATCAGGCGCTTGCCTGCCAGGACGCTACGGCTTTCAAGCTCTTTGCCTGGGTGGAAGGGGCACAGCCCGGAGACCTTGTAAACGTCAGGCTGCATGCCGGGGAAAAGACCTTGGCGCAGGAGAGCGTGCCGGTGGGTACGCCCGTGCTGCTGTCCCCGGAAAATCCTCACCAGTGGACCCCGGAGGACCCTTATCTCTACGACATCACCTTCACCCTGGAGCGGGATGGCAAAGAGCTGGACCGCGTTGCAGGCTACGGAGCCTTGCGTGAGGTGCAGGAAGTAGTGGACAAGGCAGGTCATAAACGTTTGGGCCTCAATGGCAAACCTTATTTCCACTACGGCCCGCTGGACCAGGGCTGGTGGCCGGACGGCCTGTACACCGCCCCCACGGACGAGGCTCTCCGCTACGATATCGAGCAAACCAAGGCTTTTGGTTACAACATGATCCGCAAGCACATCAAGGTAGAGCCGGACCGCTGGTATTACTGGTGCGACAAACTGGGTGTCCTGGTATGGCAGGACATGCCCTGCCCCACCGACAGCCGTCACGGCAAGTGGGAGCAGTGGAAATGGGCCCTGCCGGAATACGATTCGCGGCTGACGGAATCGGCCAAAGCCAATTATTATAAGGAATGGGCAGAGATCATGGACCAGGTGCAGGTGTTCCCGTGCATTGTGGTGTGGGTGCCTTTCAACGAGGCCTGGGCCCAGTTTGACACTTATAAGGTAGTGGAGTTCACCCGGGAGAAGGACCCCACCCGGCTCATCAACTCGGCCTCCGGCGGCAATTCCTACCCGGGCGCCGGAGACATCTTTGACAGCCACAACTATCCGGATGCCCAGATGAAATTCCGCTCCGGAGGCACCCAGATTGACGTTCTGGGCGAGTACGGCGGCATTGGCTGGCCGGTGGAGGGCCACCTCTGGCAGCCGGACCGCAACTGGGGCTATGTGCAGTTCCACTCCAGTGAGGAGGTTCTTGACAAGTACCGCGAATATGCCATGCAGCTTAAGGAGAGCATCGCTACCGGCGTAAGCGCTGCGGTCTATACCCAGACCACCGACGTAGAGATAGAAGTGAACGGCCTCATGACCTATGACCGCGCCGTCACCAAAATGCCAGCAGAAGAACTTAAGAAGATTAACCAGGAAGTAATCAAAGCGCTCAAATAGCATGAAAACGCGTATCCTATTGGCAGCCCTCTCCCTTGTACTGATAACCGGCTGCAAAAGCAAGCAACCCGCCAGGACAAGCCTGGAATATAAAGAAAATACCGCTCCGGCCCCGGTAGAAGGGGTGGAGTTTGTGAAGGTCCCGGCCAGGGCGTTCACCTTCAACGAGACGCAGGCCGGACGGCTCATAGACGGGGCAAGTGCCTCGTTCCAGGTTATCCAGCCGGCTTTCTGGATCTCGAAGGAGCCGGTATCGGCCGCCACCTACGAAGCCTTCATGGGCAAACTGCCCAAAAACGGATTCAGCTACGACGATGCCAACCTTTTCCTGGACAAATTCTACGGAAAAACCGCCCTTCCCGTGCTGATGCCCACGGAGGCCATGTTCGAGTCGGCCCTCCTGGGCGGAGAAATCAAGGCCGATACCAAGCTAAGCTACCTGGTCAGCGACGCCTGGATGGAGCAGCCCGCGGGCGAGCAGCTCTGCATTGCCTGGGAAGTGCCCAGCGAAGGTTCCATGGTAACCGCCCGCAGCGAGTTTGAGAAAAAGGCCATCGAGCGCTTCCGCTCCCGCGGAGTAAACCGCTTTTTCATCGCCATGAAATCGGCCGATACCCTGCCTGAAATACTGCTGGAAAGGTTCAATACCGCTACTGTGGAACAGCCCGCCCCCTCTGACGGGAAGAAGGAAGTGGTGACAGTCGGGGACGTGCATTTTACCATGATCCCTGTCCGGGGAGGCACCATGGTTTTAGGCGCTACTGAGGAGCAGACCAGGTACGCCGAGGACGACGAAAACCCCCTCCACGAAGCCACGCTGCAAGATTTCAAGATAGCCCAGACGGAAGTGACCACAGAGCTTTGGAATGCCGTGATGGGCTATGTTCCTGTGGGGAACCACCTTTCCAATCCCCGTCGGCCGCTTGCCAATGTGAGCTGGTTCGATGCCCAGGAATTCCTGCTTCGGCTGCGGGAACTGACGGGCAAGCCCTTCCGCCTTCCCACGGAAGATGAGTGGGAGTATGCCGCCAGAGGCGGACACCGCTCGTTGGGCTACGTCTTCTCCGGCAGCAATCATTCCGCCGATGTAGCCGTCTGCACCACCCGCAACAAGGACGGAGAGGCCGTCCGTCCCCAGCCGGCCGACGTAGCCTCCAAACTTCCCAACGAGCTGGGCCTGTACGACATGTCCGGCGGCGTCTGGGAGTGGGTTCAGGGCGTCTCGGAGGATGGCTCCTGCATCCAGCGGGGCGGCAGCCGCCTGTCCCTCAACACCGCCTGTCGCGTCTCCAACAAGCAGCGCATGGCCCCCACCCAGAAAAAAGACACCTTCGGCCTCCGCCTCGCACTGTAACTGCGGCAGCGCCGTCACCTCTCCCCATCATGGCCGGCCCCGACCGGCCATCTTTGGTGCGGCTCCGGGGGCAAAACAGGGCTCCGGTGCCCCCCGACGGGACAATTCCGTGGCTCCGGGGGCAAAAACGGGCTCCGGTGCCCCCCGGCCAGATAATTCCGCGCCTCCGGGGGCAAAATCGGCCCCCAGTGCCCCCCGGCACAGCCCTCCCCGTCATGGCCGGCCCCGACCGGCCATCTTTGGTGCGGCTCCGGGGCTAAATCAAAAAATATCCTTATATTTGTAGGCTATGGAATACATTCAAGACCTTTATCTGGAGGGTGAACGCCCTCTGTACCACAAAAAGGACGGTTTGCGTCTGGAGAACGTTACTATCGGTCCCGGGGAATCTTCCCTGAAAGAGGGCGCGGACATAGAGGCCGTCCACTGTGAATTCAATGGAAAATACCCGTTCTGGGAGTGTGACGGCTTTACCGTTCGCAACTGCATCTTCCGCGAAGGCGCCCGCGCCGCCCTCTGGTACAGCCGCGGCTGCAAGATGTACGACACCCTGGTGGAAGCCCCCAAGATGTTTCGCCGCATCAGCGACGTGTATCTGGAGAACGTGCGCATGCCCAACGCCCTGGAAACTTTCTGGGACTGCAAGGACGTCACGCTGCGCCACGTGGAAACATCCAAGGCGGACTACATTTTCATGCACACGGACAACATCCGCATAGACAATTACAAGCTGCAGGGCAACTACTCTTTCCAATACGCGCGCAACGTGGAAATCCACAACTCCATCCTGGACACCAAGGACGCCTTCTGGGAGAGCGAGAACATCACCGTCTATGACTCCCGCATCCAGGGTGAATTCCTGGGCTGGTATGCCAAGAACCTGAGACTGGTGCGCTGCCATATCGGCGGAACCCAGCCCCTGTGCTACTGCGAGAACCTTATCCTGGAAGACTGCAGTTTTGAGCCGGACGCAGACCTGGCCTTCGAGTACAGCAGCGTCCAGGCCACCGTGCGCGGCCACATCACCTCCGTCAAGAACCCCAGTTCCGGTTTCATCAAGGCCGGTAGTATCGGCGAGATTATCCTGGACCAGAACATCAAGGCACCCGCCAATTGCCAGATTAGCACAAACCCCGAGTAGCATGACATACGATTTCGAATCTTGCCCGGACCGCAGAGGATCGGAGAGTGTAAAATGGGACCTGTATCCCGGTACGCTGCCCCTTTGGGTGGCCGACATGGACTTTAAGGTGGCCCCGGAAATCCGGCATGCCCTTCAGCGGCGCCTGGACCACGGCGTCTTCGGCTATGAACTTATCCCGGACGATTATTTCCAGGCTATGGGCCGATGGTTCGCCACCCGACACGGATGGGAAGGCATTTCCCGGGAGAATATTGTCCCCACCACCGGCGTCATTGCCGCCTACAGCGCCGCCATCAAGGCCATGACGGTCCCCGGCGACAAAGTGATGGTGATGACACCCTGCTACAACGCCTTTTTCCCCGCTATCCGCAACAACAAGTGCATCCAGCTGGACAATCCCCTCCATTACGACGGCAAGTCCTACATTGTGGACTGGGACGACTTTGAGAAAAAGGCCGCCGATGCCCGCGTCCTGCTGCTTTGCAACCCCCACAACCCGGCCGGACGCGTCTGGACCAGGGAAGAACTGCTGCTGATAGCCGGCATCTGCCAGCGCCACGGCGTCTTTGTCATCTCGGACGAGATTCACTGCGAGCTCACCTACCCCGGCCACGACTACACCCCCTGGGCCACCCTGCCTCAGGAGTATGTCCTGAATTCCGTTTCCTGCATCTCCCCCACCAAGGCCTTCAACATTGCCGGCATCCAGATCGCCAACATCTTTGCCAAGGACCCGCAGATACTGGCCAAGATGGACCGCGCCATCAACGACAACGAGTGCTGCGACGTCAATATCTTCGGCGTCACCGCCCTCAAGGCCGCCTACAACGAGGGAGGCCCCTGGCTGGACCAGCTGCGCGAGTACCTCTTCCACAACGCCCGTACCGTAGCCTGCTTCCTGGAAGACGAACTTCCGCAGGTGACGGTCCTGCCCCTGGAGGGAACCTACCTGATGTGGCTGAACTGCCGCGCCGCCCTGCAGGATGGAGAGCCGCTGGAGGGCTTCAGTGAGCGCTTCGGGAAGCACCTGCAGGAGAAGGTAAAACTTACCCTCAGCAACGGCTCCATCTATGGCGCTGCCGGTGAAGGATTTATGCGCGTAAACATTGCCTGCCCCCGTTCCAGGCTGCTGGACGGCATGCAACGCTTTATTGCCGGTTTCGAGAGCTACCGTTTTCAGAAATAGGTTTTTTTCCTATCTTTACAGCCCGAAACCACAAATGAAATAGAAATAATGCTGACCAACCCCCACTCCGAGACCTCTTACACGGCTCCCTGCTGTGAGGTTATCGACTTCCAACTGAAAGGAATCATCGCAGAAGGCAATATTTCTACCCAGAGCAAAAAAGATAACGACTGGTAGTATGAGAAAGTTTCTCTTTGCTGCTGCCGTTATTGCAGCCACCCTCTCCGGCGGTGAAGGCAGCACATCGGCCACTTTTGCCAACCCCGGCAGCCTGCTTCCGGATGCTACGCCCTTCACTGTCTGCTACCCTTACCGCGAAGCTTCCGCCGAAGGCGTCTGGGCCATGCTGCTGGGCAGCCAGACGGGCACCGTGGACGGCTTGGGAAGTCTGGATCCACTGATGGGAAACGCTTCCAGCCTGGATGACACCCCTACCCTTACATCGGCCCTTACCGTACTCCGGCTCTGCGAAGGCCTCAAGCTCTTTGCCGACGACACGGAAAGCGGCGCAGCCGTTGACATTGGTGCTTACGAATACAACTAATAAATATGAGTCGTTTTTTCACTACCCTTAAGAGTTGCGGCATTCTCCTGCTCGCCCTCTCCTTTGTGTTTGCGCAGTCCTGTGGACCGCGCAAACGCGTTGAAACCCCGTCGGCCGAATTATTCGCCGACTATGTCAAAGCCTATACCGGCGGTATCGTGGGGGATGAGAATCCCATCCGGATAGACCTTACGGAAGAAGTGGCCGAAAGCAGCCGCTTCACCGAGGGACTGTTCGCTTTTGTCCCGTCCGTCAAAGGTGAGGTTCTTTGGAACTCCCCCTCATCGGTGAGCTTTGTTCCCGCCGAGGGAGCCCTCAAGCCCGGCCAGACCTATGCCGTGCGCTTCTTCCTTTCCAAAGTGCAGGAAGGCGCGCCTGAAAGCTTCGACTTTGGCCTTACCGTGAGAAAGTCAGAGGTCCCCGGCGGGGCCGTCAATGACGCGGATGAGGGCCAGAGCGGCACCGGCTTCCGCGTGCTCAAGGCCACGCTGGAAGGAGACCACATTGACGTTATCCTGAGCAAGAATCCGGTGAATGCCACCAAGAAAGGCCTGGTGGAGCTGGGCGGCGTGGCCCGCAGCTACGTGCAGGTGCAGGACAGCCTGCTGCGCGTACACTTCGAAGGCCAGAGCGCAGACCTGGAGCTCCGCCTGGACCAGGGCATCAAGAGCGCCGAGGGTGAAAGCCTTCCTGCGGCCTATACCCGCATCTTCCCCCTGAACGAGGAAGTGCCCGCCGTGAGCATCCCGCTCCAGGGCTGCATCCTCCCGGACAAGGACCAGCTCATCCTGCCCTTCGATGCCGTGAACCTGTCAGCCGTAGAAGTGCGCATAGTGAAAATCTATGAGAAAAACGTGCTCATGTACCTGCAGGACAATGATTTGGGAGAAAATGGGTCACTGCGCCGAAGCGGCCGTCTGGTGTACCGCGGAGACGTCCCCCTGGACGCTTCCAAGGACCTGCACAAGTGGAACAGGCACAGCATAGACCTTAGCGGGCTGCTCAAGAGGGAGCCCGGCGCCATCTACCGCATCCGCCTCAGCTTCCGCATGGACCAGAGCCTGTACGGCGGCAAACGCCCGATGCTCAGTACATCGGCCCTGAGCGGCAAGCCGTCAGAGGAAGACGAGGCTGCCTGGGATATCCCTGCCCCCTATTACTGGGACAACGACTACGACTGGGATGCCTACAACTGGGACGAGGCAGGCGACCCCACCAAGCCTTCCTTCTACATGGACAGCGACCGCTTCCCGGCCGTTCAGCTGCTGGCCAGCGACCTGGGTCTTGTGGCCGAGTACGCAGAGGGCGGCAAGAAAATCTGGATAGCCGCAACGGACCTTATCAGCGCCAAGCCCGTGAGCGGAGCCAGCCTGGAAGTATTTGACTACCAGCTGCAAAGCATCGGCTCCGGCAAGACGGACGGCAAGGGCTTCGCAGAGATTTCCGTAGCGCACAGGCCCTTTGCCATCGTGGCCAAGGCCGGCGGCAGCGTAGCTTACCTAAAAATCAGCGGTGAAGGCGAGCGTTCCCTCAGCCGCTTCGATGTGGGCGGAGAGGTCCTGCAAAAGGGCCTCAAGGGCTTCGTGTACGGCGAGCGCGGCGTCTGGCGTCCCGGAGACACGGTGCACCTGACGCTCCTGGTCAACGACCGCGGCAAGGCACTGCCGGAAGGCCATCCTGCCACCCTGGAGCTTTACACCCCCGAAGGCCAGTTCTACACCCGCCTCAGCCGCAAGGGCGTGGACGGCTTCTACAGCTACAGCGTCCCCACCAAGGCCGATGACCCCACCGGCTACTGGAACGCCTATTTCAAGGTGGGCGGCAGCACCTTCCACAAGACGGTGCACATAGAGACCATCAAGCCCAACCGTCTCAAAATCAACACCTTCTATCCTTCCGTCCTGGAAGGCGGCAAGAGTGTCACCCTGCGCACCGACGCCTCCTGGCTTGCCGGTAGCGCCGCCGACGACTGCCACGTCCGTGCCCAGATGACCCTGCGCAAGATGCAGCAGTCGCCTTTCAAGGGCTTTGAGCAGTACAGCTTCAACAATCCCGCCACCAACTTCAGCACCGCGGAGCACACCCTCTTTACCGGACAGCTGGACCACAACGGACAGGCCGCCAAGCA